>NZ_JARZZP010000004.1:66146-168653 GCF_029948085.1 Streptococcus taonis
AAAGATATCTCCCATCAGATAATAGTTGCTGGTATTCAATAATAAAAGTTTCTTCAAAACCTACAATCACTTTTAAACTTTCATTTTCAGACAAGCCTGCATCAAGTCCTATGGGAATTATCCAATCTGGATCTCTAAACGACTGACTTCCGTCAACAGCTTTACTAAAATCAGCGAGACCAGGTAAAATACCACTATTTATCTCTGCATAGTTCATTTCTAAAAAGACATTACTTAAAGATTCATACACTCCCTTATAATAATTCTTTTGATAGACACGATCTAGACTAAACAAAGTTAGAAAACCTACTACAGTTATGAGTACGATTTTTAAAATTTTTTTCATCTACCTTTTTCCTTACTTAAATCTTGGAGAAACTGATAAACAACATTATTCTTCTCTTTTTACATCTCCATTGCTTGGGTATCATCCTATTCAGAAAAACTTAGAGACACAATCTCTACATCCCCAAGATTATCAACTGAGTAGCGTTGACTACCATTTTTGAACCAGCGTTCTAGAACGACATCATAGAGCATGAAGTGGGATTTTTCTTTAATCCAAGCTTCATCAATCCCATAAGGCTTTAAATACTCTAGTGCTTCGTTGGGATTAGTTAAGTAAAAATTTGGTTTTTCCACAGTGCCCGCTCTCTTAAAATACGACTCCAAATTTATCTCCCCGCTATCCTTATTTCTTATATTATACCCAGCTAAGTAGTATGCCAGTGAACTTTTAGAATCCGAAATTTCGATAGTTGGGTTAAGATTTTTATTCTTATAATTGTATCTAATAAATAGATATCTCCCATCAGATAATAGTTGCTGGTATTCAATAATAAAAGTTTCTTCAAAACCTACAATCACTTTTAAACTTTCATTTTCAGACAAGCCTGCATCAAGTCCTATGGAAATTATCCAGTCTGGATCTCTAAACGATTGACTCCCGTCAACGGCTTTACTAAAATCAGCAAGTCCAGGTAAAACACCACTATTTATCTCTGCATAGTTCATTTCTAAAAAGACATTACTTAAAGATTCATACACTCCCTTATAATAATTCTTTTGATAGACACGATATAGACCGAACAAAGTTAGAAAACCTACTACAATTATGAGTACAATTTTTAAAATTTTTTTCATGACTTTTTCCTTACCTAGAACTTATATACTTTACAAAGTAAAAATACATTTTAAATACCTTATTTTAGAGACAAGATAAAATTTAGACGCAAAACACTTTTTTATAAGTTTTTTATCTTTAGCAACATTTTCCTTATAATCATTATACTATAAAATCTTAGACGGTGGAATCCAGACCATTTTTAGATAATCTCCTTTTAATACAAAAAACTTAGAAGCAAAAGCCTACTTCTAAGTTTTTAAGGATACTTGATTTAAAAATTATCTACTCAAAAAGTTGATAGTAATCAGAAATCTTCATCTTGGCTTTTTCATCCTTATTCAAATCTTGGATGATTTGTCCATCTTTCATAACAATCAAGCGATTTCCATACTTGAGAGCATCTTCCATATGGTGGGTAATCATCAGAGCAGTCAGATGGTCCTTGCTGACGAAGTCATCTGTCAATTCCATCAAGGCCACACTTGTTTTAGGGTCAAGGGCTGCTGTATGTTCATCCAACAAAAGGAGTTCTGGACGTTTTAATGTTGCCATTAAGAGACTCAAGGCCTGTCTTTGTCCACCTGACAAGAATTCAATCGGTGTATCCAAGTGTTTCTCTAGTCCATTTCCAACCTTCTCAATAGTTGCTTGAAATTCTTCCTTGTAAGCGGAGAGTTTTCTTGGAAAGAGACCACGTTTTTCTCCACGAAACTTAGCAATCAAGAGATTTTCTGCAACGGTCATACGAGGGGCTGTTCCCATTTTTGGATCTTGGAAGACACGAGAAAGGTATTTGGCACGCTTTTCTGGGCTGAAATGAGTCACATCCTCACCCATGATGCGGATACTACCGCTGGTTAAAGGTAAAGTTCCCGCAATACTATTAAATAGGGTTGACTTGCCTGCACCATTTCCACCCAAGATTGTAATGAAGTCATGTTCATAAATATCAAGTGAAACATCGTTTAGAATAATCTTTTCTTCGTCAAAGCCATTTGTCACAATTTTTGTGGCATTTTTTAATTCTACAATTGCTGTCATTTGCTTAACTTGACTCCTTTCAAGTATTTATCCTTAAGAGTTGGAATGACTAGACAAGTTGCTAGGATAAGGGCACTGTATAGACGGAGGTAGCTAGTATTAAAGCCGAGAGCAATGACTCCCCATACCAAGAATTGATAACTGATGGAACCAACTACAATAGTAACCAAGCGTTCTGCTAGAGTAAGACTCTTAAAGAGAACCTCACCGATAATCAAGCTGGCAAGACCAACAACGATAACACCGATACCACGAGAGACATCCGCATAACCTTCTTGTTGAGCGATAAGTGCGCCAGCAAGTGCGATTACACCATTTGACAAGACCAAGCCCATAAGCTCCATACGTCCTGTATTGATACCAAAACTACGAGCCATGTCTGGATTATCCCCTGTAGCGATATAGGCCTGTCCAAGTTTGGTATCTAGGAAGAAAAGCATGAGAAGGATAACCAAAGTCACAAAGATTAAACCTGTCAGTAATTGATTAACCTCTGATGAGAATGGAAGAACATCCTGGATTTGTTTTGTTCCTAAGAGCCCAAGGTTAGCCCGTCCCATAATCATAAGCATGATAGAATGACAAGAAGTCATGACTAAAATTCCTGATAGAAGAGTTGGAATTTTCCCTTTGGTATATAATAACCCCGCTGCTAAACCAGCAAGACACCCTGCTCCTACAGCCGCTAAAGTCGCAAGAAAAGGATTAACTCCTTGGGTAATTAGAGTAACTGCTACAGCTCCTCCCAAGGGGAAAGAGCCCTCCGTTGTCATATCTGGAAAGTTCAGGATACGAAAGGTCATAAAGATTCCTAAACCTAGGATAGCCCAGACCAATCCCTGTGAAATAATAGATATTAGCATGTTTGATTCGTTTCCTTTATTCTAAAAATTGGAGGAGATGTCTCCAACTCCTCCTTTATTCTTATTCGATTACTTGACCAGCTTCTTTGAGAACTGATTCAGGAATAGTGATTCCAAGTTCTTGAGCAACTTTTTTGTTGATCACTGATTTACCAGTTGAGAAGACATTGACTGGTGTATCTGCAGGTTTTTCACCCTTCAAGACTTTGGCAATCATTTTACCAGTAGCAACACCAAGATCGTGTTGGTCAACAACGACTGATGCCAAACCTCCAGCTTCTACCATGGCAGTCGCACTTGGGTAGATTGGTTTTTTAGCTGTTTGGTTACTTGATACTACAGTTGAGAATGCAGATGCGATTGTGTTATCGATTGGAACCCAGATTGCATCTACTTTACCAGTCATAACGTTCACTGTTGAAGCAATTTCGTTAGTTGATGGAACTGCAAATGTTTCTACTTTCAAACCAGCTTTTTCAGCGTAGGCTTTGAATTCTTCAACTTGTGATTTTGAGTTATCTTCGCTACTTGAATAAAGCGCTCCAACCGTCTTGACATCAGGAGTCAATGTTTTGATCAATTCAACTTGTTGTTCAGCAGGGTTGTGGTCAGACACCCCAGTGATGTTCCCACCTGGTTTTTCCAAGTTTTGTACAAGGTTAGCACCAATTGGGTCTGTGATAGCTGCCATGATAACAGGAAGGTCTTTTGTTGCACTTGCAAGACCTTGAGCTGCTGGTGTTGCAATACCGACAACGACATCATTTCCATTTGCCACCAATTGTTTACTCATTGTCGCAACCTTACTTTGGTCACCTTCTGAGTTCATAAAGTCGATTTTGACTTGGTCACCTTTATAACCTTCTTCAGCAAGTCCATCTTGGATACCTTGGTAGATCAAGTCAAGCGATGGGTGGCTTACAAACTGAAGAACACCAACCTTAGCTGTTTTATTAGCTGTCTCAGTTTTAGTTTCTTGTTTCGTTAAGCTAGAATATACCAAGCTTCCTCCAACTACAAGTGCTAATGCTACGATAATACCGAGTAGACGTTTGTTTTTCATAATTTTCTCCTTATTTCTTCTTAACTTATTATTTTTTATTCAATCACTTATTCAAGCGACGCCATCGTTTGATTTCCATAATTTTTTCCTCCCCATAGAAAAAGTCCTCACACAAAAAACTTGTGTGAGGACGTCGATGCGCGGTGCCACCTCAATTATAGGAACTAGTCCTATCGCTCTTACTCGCTAAAACGAGTTGCACTGTAAGGTGTGCTCACCGAATTCTTATGATTTCAAATTCTTAATAACATTCAGCCCAATTTTCATCACTTTCACCTATCTGTTTCCACCAACCACAGACTCTCTAAAAAATTTCAATGATTACTTTCTGAATGCTTAAATTATATCATTTTACTAAAACTTGTCAAGGGTTTTCATAAAATATTTTAAAAAATTACGAAAATTCCTACGGTTTTTGGAAAATGGAGCTTATATCAACCTGAATTACGTAATCCTGTAGCAATTCCGTTGATAGTTGTATGGATCAATCGTTCTTCATCTGAAGATAGCTCACCACGACGTTGACGCTTAATCAATTCCAACTGAATATAGTTAAGGATATTGAAATAAGGCATGCGGTAGTTGAGACTGTCTTTCAAATAAGTATTTTCTGCCAACAGCTCCTCATGGCCTTCAATAGCCAAGATAACGTCCTTAGTCAACTGCCATTCATCCAAGATAGTATAGTAGATTGCTTGTACTTCTTCACTTTCACACAGTTTAGCGTACTCAAAGGCGATGTTCATATTTGATTTGGACAAGACCATATCAACATTAGATAGGAGTGACTGGAAGAATGGCCAATTTTGATACATATCACGAAGGAATTCAATATTTTTTGGATCTTGGTCAATAAATTCCTTGAAGCTTGAACCAACTCCATACCAACCTGGGAACATAACACGACTTTGTGACCATGAGAATACCCAAGGAATAGCACGTAGACCACCGATTTCGGTAATTGTTTTACGAGCTGCTGGACGAGAACCAATATTGAAACTTGAAATAGCCTTGATTGGACTAGATTCAAAGAAATAATCATAGAAATGTTCATTTCCAAATACAAGTTCACGATAAATATCGTAGCTACGTTCTACTACTTGATCCATGATTGCTTCATAACGATTTGACGTATTGGTATCACTCTTCTTCTTGGTGATCATACGGTTGATAGCTGCTGAAACCAACATTTCAAGGTTATAGTAAGCTGCATCCTTGTTTCCGTATTTGTTTCCGATAACTTCTCCTTGCTCTGTCAAACGGATACGATCCTTGATAGACTTGAGTGGTTGAGAAGCAATGGCATCATAAGTAGGGCCACCACCACGGCCAACGGTACCACCACGACCATGGAAGAAGGTTACTTTGACTCCAAATTCATCACCAATAGCAGTCAATTGTTGTTGGGCCTTATAGAGTGTCCAACAAGATGATAGATAACCGCCATCCTTATTACTATCAGAGTAGCCAAGCATGATTTCTTGGTAATTGTTTTTAGAAGCAATCCATTTCTTAGCAAGTGGTAGAGAGAAATACTTTCTCATTGTTTCTTCAGAATGGTCCAAGTCCTCAATCGTCTCAAAGAGTGGTACAATCTGAACACGCGCTTTTTCAGCATCTACCAGACCAACTTCTTTAAGCATGATAGCCAACTCAAGCATATCTGACACGCTGGTTGCATGAGAGATAATCGTTTGACGAATGACATCTTCTCCTAAACGGTCTTTTAATTCACGTGCCGTTTTGAAAATAGCTAATTCTTTTTCGAGAAGTTCAGACTTCTCAGCATGAGTTGCAGACAAGATTCGAGGATCTTCTAATAATTCATGCAAAAGCAATTCACATTTTTCATCTTCTGATAAATCACTATAGTGGTCATTGATTCCAGCAGATGCCAACAATTCTGCTACACAGGCTTCGTGGACGCTTGAATCTTGACGCATGTCGATGGAAGCCAAGAAGAAACCAAAGACTTCTACAGCTTCTAAAAGTTCTGCAAATTCACCTGTGAGTAAGGCCTCTGCCTTGTTTTCAAGTAATGAGTCCTTAATAATGTATAGATCTTGCTTAAACTCTTCGACTGTTTCGTAAAATGGTGGACGATCTTCAGCCAGCTCTTGAATAGCTCCTGAAAGTCGATTACTAATATAGTCTGTAATCACTCCTTGTTGATGTCCTTGAGTACCTAGAAGACGTTCAACAGGATGACGTTCATCAGCTGACGAGCCAACAACAGACCATTCTTTTAAATTCAAGAGTGTTTGAATCAATTTGGATTGAATCAAATGAAAGGCGCGGCGATAGGGTTCTTTCTCACGAAAGACTGATGTATCTCCAGACTGAGCAGCCATTTCTTCAACAGCTTTACTAGTTTTTGATAAATTAGTCGAGAGAGAGAAGGTACGATAGAGACTAGAAATCTTGCTAATATAGTAGTTCAAGATCACTTCACTTTGAATGGTAGCAGAACGCAGAAGTGTCTCAGCAGTTACAAAAGGATTTCCATCACGGTCTCCACCAATCCACATTCCCATAGTAATAGGTTTTGCTTGTTTAAGATCAATTCCTTGCTCTTTCGCTAGACGTTTGTACTCTAGCATCAAGTTAGGAACAGCCTGTAGGAAGGAACTATTGTAGTACTCCATCACATTAGTGATTTCGTTGGTTACTTTTAGTTTCTTCTCACGAATCATATCTGTCTGCATGATGATTTCAATATAGCGACGAAGATCATTATGCCATTTTTCCTTGTTAATGAGCCCCATTCTCACATCACGATATTTACGCAAAAGAGTATGGATGTGAGTGGTCAAGTCCAACATACTCTTACGTTGTACCTGAGTAGGATGGGCTGTCAAAACTGGCACCACGTTCAAGTGTTCAAGGATTTCAGCAGCGTTTTCTTTTTCAGCCACCATTTTAATAGTTGTTGACAATTTACCTAGATAGTCTTGATCGACATTATTTAGATGGTTAATCTCATAAGCCAAGTCAACATCTTCTGAGATGTTAATTAAAAGAGGCAAAATAGAGAAGTATCTAGAAATGTAGACCATCTCATCATTTGAAAGACCTGTTACTACTTTATCTAGCCCTTGATAGTCAAGTTTTGAAGAAAGTTCCTTCAAGTGCATAATCTTATCAAAGGTTTCAGCAGGAAGCATATTTTTTGTGATATCTTCCAGCATATCTGTCAAGATTTGAACTTCTTCTTGTACGACCGTTTTGTTACTATAATTTTCTAACTTTTGAAGAGACATTTTTTTCTCCTTGTTATATTATGTCTTAGAGTTGCGCTTCTAATTCGCGATAGAGTTTGGCACGTTTTTCACTGGCATCAATATTCAACACAAAAGCGATGGCTACTGATAGGACCAAGAGACTGTTTCCTCCTTGCGATAGGAAGGGGAAGGTTACCCCTGTTGAAGGGATCAAGCCTGATATACCGCCAATGTTAACAAATACCTGTATCAGAATCATTCCACCAATACCAATTGCCACCATTGAGTTGAAAGGATCTCTCGCTCGAATACCAACCAAAATAATACGAAGAATCAAGAAGAATAGAAGAGCCAAAATAAGACTAGCTCCTACAAATCCAAACTCCTCTATCACAATCGAAAAGACAAAGTCTGTATGGGCTTCTGGTAGATAACCTCGTTTTTCAATGGAATTTCCTAAACCAAGACCAAACCAGCCACCGTTAACCATTGCATAATAAGAATTGGCTAACTGATGTCCAGATCCTGCTAGGTCATTAAAGGGGTTGAAAAAAGCACTGAAACGCTTGGCAACATAACCAAAGACAGGAATCTTTGAGAATTTTTCAACACCGATAAAGCGAATGGCTGTTAAGGAAATCATAGAAACACCAGCTAGTAAGCCCAGAATAGTTGTGAACCACCGATAAGCTATTCCACTGATGGTATACATGAGCAAGGATACTAAAATCAAGATGGTTGCATTTCCAAGGTCAGGGAAGATTGCCAAACTACCAATCATGACCAAGAGGACAAAACGCCAATCATTAAAGGCTCTTGGCAACCACTGATTGAGGGTTAAAACTTGGAAGTCATAAACTGCTATCTCATCTTGTTGTTTTGAAAAACGCTGAGCCAAGTACCAAATGATAATAATCTTTAGATACTCTGCTGGTTGAATCGTGATGGGACCAACCTTGATCCAGCCATAGGCACCGTTGATGGGACTACCTATTAACCGTGCCAGAGCTAGAAGTATCAGCTCGACAAACATGACGATAAAGAGCAAGCGCTCATTACGGAGAAATCCTAATTTTAATTTATAGATTAAGGCTATTAAGAATAAACTGGCTATCCAGAAAATCCCCTGATTTCGCACTAGATATAATGCACTCTTTCCTTCCTGAATAAGGGTCGCACTAGTTGTCGAATAAACTACTATCAATCCTAAAACGGATAACAGTAAATAAGGAATCAAAATGGAATAATTCAGCAGGTGCCTTTTACTTATTTTCATATGTCACCTATCTTTCGGAAAAATATTTTTATTTTCCCTTATTATTTCTAGTTTTACATACTATTATACCATTTTTTAGCCTAGAAAAAAACTCTTACAGTATAAACATTCGAATTTTACTCAAATATAGCATAAAAAGGGCAGTAACGCCCTTTCTATTTTATCTATATTTTCGTTTTCCTGCTAAAGCAAGTAGTCCAACACTTGCTCCAAGCAATGCGAGGAGATTCGATTCTTTCGTTCCAGTATTTGGAAGTTGTTTCTTAGGCTCTGCTTTTGCATTTGTAGCTTTTGCAGGAGCTTGATATGTTTTATCGTCTTTAGTTCCTACCGTTACTTTCTCTGCTTTGTAATCAACCACATTCCCTTTACCATCAACAACTGGTACTGGTTGGTAGCCTGCTTTTTCTAGCTCTTTACGTTTTTCTTCTGCGAGTGCAGCCAAGCGTTTGGCTTCTGCTTCTTCAAACTTCGCTTTGGCAGTTTCATAAGTAGTCTTAGCTTGACCTGCTGCAAGGCTCTTAACTTCGTAGTCTACTTTAGCTTCGTTTTGTGCTTTGTAAGCATCTTTAAGCTCTGCTTCGGCTTTTTCAAGCTCTGCTTGCGCTTCTTTCAAACGAGTGTGCGCACCGTTAAGGTCTGCAAGCTCTTTTTCGGCTAGTTTAACTTCTTCTTGTGCATCTTGAAGTGCTTTCTTAGCAGTAGATACCGCTTGTGCTTTCGCACTTACATCAGCTTGTAACTTAGTAAGTTCAGCCTCTTCTTGTTGTAACTTATCTTTCCCAAGTTTTAATGCATTCTCTTTATCAACTAGCTCTTGTTTTGCTTTATCTAAATTCTCTTGTTTAAACTTAATATCAGTCATAACTTCATCTTGTGCTTTTTGAGCCAATGCAAGTCGTTTTTGAGCTTCAATCTGAAGTTTTTGAGCTTTAGCAAGTTCAGCCTTTACTAAAGATGCTTTAAATGGAGTTGACTTTAGAAGTTCTAGCCTGTTCTGAATATCTTTTTGAATCAATAAATGTTCCTTATATTCTGATTCTGCTTTTTCCAAGTCTACCTTCGCTTTAGTATAGTTAGCTTCTGCGGTCTTTACCGCAGTCAATGCAGATTCATTGCTTACTGTATTAGATTGAGTTGAGTTTGAAGGTTTAATTACAGTTTTATCAAAATTTGGTATACCTTCTACTAAATCAGCTCTCAATGTGCTCCAAGCGAAACCGATCTCACCCGAATATAAATAGGGCCATAAAGCAAAATATAATTTTTTATTTTTTTCTCCAAGAACATAATTAGATGCAACCCCTTGGGATTGAGTTGACGAATCATAGTAAGGAGTATAATAATTATAATCAAATAAAAAACGTTTAAATCCTTCATATATAAGTCTTTTAGCTTCATCCATATTTGATATGGTTTTAGTTTTATTGCTAACTGTATAAAATGCGAAACTCTGAGAATTTATTACAAAATCACTATACTTACCAAAATCAGAAAAACCTTCTGATAAATCAATCATACCTTTCGTCACTACTGCTTCAGATGCACCAATTTGTTTACGAACTTGATTATATAAATCATTAGCAAAAAGTGACAACTCTTCCCTCTGTTCTCTTGTCGTTTTTTCAAAGTCTATTGCTCTATCTTTATCCTGCTCGTTTGATTTATATTGATTCAACGCTTCACTTTCTGAAGCAATTTTTTTCAATTTTTCAGATTGCTCTGCTTTATATTTTTCAAATAGTTCTTTTTGAGTTTCGTAATTGTATGGGTAATGTTTATCAGCAAGTTCCTTCCAAACTTCAACAAAACTATCAGTTAACTTAATTGTATTTTTAGGATTTTGGTTTGCTAAATTTTCTTGCGCTTTGATTAGCTCAGACTGAGTTTGCTTTACTTTTTCGCTCGCGCTAGAAATTGATTGATTAGATGTTGAAACTTTTGTTATAGCTTCAGCTAAGTCATTTTCAGCATTTTTTATCTTTTGACTATGTTTTTCATCTTCAATCTCTGCTTTTGCTAATTCATCACTTAGTCTTTTAACATTAGCTGTTTCTTGTTCTAAAGCTTCCTCAGCTGATTTTTTCTCTTCAGATATTTTAGTCCCATCTAAAATATTTTGTTTCAGCTGTACATTATTTTTAGCTTCTAAAACAGCTGATTGAAGTTTTTCAATTTCTTCTTTCTTACCTTCAACTATTTTTTCTTGATTAGATACAGCTTCATCAGATTCTGCTTTTAAAGACTGGGCAGAATTTAAAGCCTCTTCTTTTACTTGAACTTTTGCTTTAGCAGTTTCCACTTTCTTCTCTGCATTTTGAATCGCTTCAGGAGTTGCTTTGTCAGCCTCTTTTTGAGCATCGTCTTTAGCTTGTTTCAAGTCAGCGACTTTCTTTTCTGCTTTGTCAGAAGTTTCATTAGCTCGATCCAAAACCTCTTTAGCCTTATCGGCATCTTCTTGGGTTTGTTTAGCAGTAGCACCAAGTTCAGCAACTTCTTCCTTAGTAGGAGTTTTCACTTCTACTGGTTTTGGTGTTTCTTTTTCAACCAAAGCTGGTTCGTTTTTAGCATCAGTAATGTTAAACGCTGGCTCAGTTTGAGCAGTACGAACACCACCTGCATTATCTACATTGGGTTCAGCTACCTCATTTGCACTTACAGTTGTTGCAAGGCCCGTTGCTGCTATGGCAGTCAAAGCAATCAATTCTTTTTTCATAGGTTTCCCCTTTTTATTTTTTTATACCTTCATTATACCACAATGTACAACTTTTTAAAGTCATTTTATTAAAATGTAACTATTTAAAGTCTAAAAAATGCAGTCGTTTGACTGTATCATGTAAGTAGCGAGGTACTACATGGTCAAAAATAAAAGTAATTTGCAAGACTACATTTCTAAACGCATCCGTTTACTCAGAATAGAAAGAGGATATACCCAAGAACAATTAGAGGAAATGGCTGACTTAGGAACAAATTATGTTTACAAATTAGAAAATCTATCAACAAACTTAAAGATTCAAACTCTAGAAAAAGTCATGGAAGCATTAGAAGTAGATTTAGACACTTTCTTTGATATCCAACTGAAAGAAGAAGACCCCAAAATATCCCGTCTGATTGACGAATTGAAACTTCTTCCTACAGAACAAAGATCTCGTGTACTAGATGCACTACTGCTAATTCTGAAAGAAGTCCAATAGAAAAAAACTATCTACTTTCTAAAAAAGAAAGATAGATAGTTTTTTTATTATGTGACTATTAGTCCGTCTCGCTCCGTGAGGTGCGAGACAAATAAACCACCCGCTATTCGGGTGCGCGTCGAAGGTTATACCAAAAAAACTCCAAACGCGATACAATAAAGATGTTCAAGCCAATTGTAAAGCGAAAGGAGAAAACCATGGTACAAAAGTCTCATAGTTTATCACACACAAAGTGGCACTGTAAGTATCACATTGTGTTCACCCCTAAGTATAGACGAAAAGTGATCTATAATCAATATCGGAGTAGTTTAGGTGAAATATTTCATCGCTTGTGTAGTTATAAAGGAGTTGAAATTATCGAGGGTCACTTAATGCCAGACCATGTACATATGTTAGTAAGTATTCCACCAAGGATAAGTGTTTCGAGTTTTATGGGTTATTTAAAAGGTAAAAGTGCACTCATGATGTTTGACAAACACGCCAACCTCAAGTACAAGTTTGGGAATCGGCATTTCTGGGCAGAAGGTTATTATGTGAGTACAGTAGGGCTTAATGAAGCCACGATAAGGAAATACATACCAGATCAGGAAAAGCATGATATAGCACTAGATAAATTAAGTGTAAAAGAATATGAGAATCCCTTTAGGGATAGTGGCAAGTAATACTCACGCCTCTTTAAGAGGCAAGTGACGAGTCAAGAGCAATGAGGCTTGAACAACGTGAAAGCCAGCGTCTTTAGGCGCTGGCTGGTAATTTGGGCTTATAGCCCTGGTACAAACCACCCGTTTGACGGGTGGTTATGATTAGTTTGAGGCGCTACTGCTGCTGTCAGAAGTTGTTTCGCCTTTGATGTATTGTGTAAAGATATTTTGGAAGGCCTGATCTTTAACTTTAATGTTGGCATCTTGTAATTCTTTACTAATAACACCTTGAACAAAGGTTGCATCATTTTGTTTTTGAGTCAAAATGATTGTTTTAAGTTTTTCTTTATAATCATCCAAGTTTGAAGATTTTTCTGACTTCTTCGTCAACTTAACAATGTAGAAACTACTTGTATAAGCTTGAGTTCCTGGAGCAGTGATGACATCTGAAATTCCGTTGACATCAAGCGCAAAAGCTGCTTTCTTAACTACGTCTGGTAATTCTGTTGATGCAGAGTCAAAGGTGATTTCTCCACCATTTTCTTTTGTCTTTTCGTCTGTAGAATTGTCTTTTGCAAGTTGTGCAAAGTCAGCTCCAGACTCTTTTGCTTTGGCAAGAACTTCCTTAGCCTTATCTTCACTGTCAAGTTTAATAATTTGAGCCGTTACTTCTGGAGTATACTCTTCAAAAGCTTTTTTATAGTTTTCATCTGTTAATTCAGCTTCAGCAGCTTTCTTAACAGCATACTCAACTAATTTACTTGTACGAATTTGAGCTTTACGGCTTTCTGCAGTCATACCTGAACGGGCGAGAATCGTTTGATAGCTATCACCGTATTTCTTTTGTTCTTCTGCAACTGCATCATCTACTTCTTTATCACTTACTTCTGAACCATATTGTTTTTCAAAAACTTTTTGAATGGTCATATTCAGCAAGACTTGTTGAGCAGTCGCATTATTTTTGACTTCTTCAAAGAATTGATGCTCAGTAATAACATCGCCTTTCATGCTAATCAAGTCAGTTCCTTCAGAACTGTTTGAACAAGCAGCCAAAGTAGCTACTGACAACAATGTGATGGCTCCTGCCATTAGTTTTTTCTTCATGTTTACTCCTTTTGTATACTAAATAAAGGTTTACCTTATCTATTTTACCAAATTGTCTTAAAAATATCTGAAATCAATCAATATCAGGAAGTTCTACTTCTGCTTGATTCTTTCTTAGCATAAGAATCCCATCTCCAAGTGGAACCAAGCTAGCGGTTAAGCCAGGATTATCTAAGGTTGCATCAAAGAGTCGTTGCAAGCCACGATAGATGGTTCGTTGACCCCGACGTACTTCCATGATATCCTTGGCCACATCACCACCCTGGAAAATATCATCCAAGACTACCACTCCCCCAACTTCCAAACGTTTGAGGATTTCTGGTAGAAAGATGATGTATTTGGACTTGGCAGAATCCATAAATACAAAATCATAGGTCTCAGTTAACGTTGACAGGACATCTACCGCATCACCTTCTAAGAGAGTGATTTGTTTGCGTTGATCAAATTTGGCAAAATTCTCCTTGGCAAAACCAATCATCTCAGGATTTCGGTCAATAGTGGTAATTTTTGAATTAGGTGAATGCTCTGCCATAAGGAGAGCAGAAAAGCCAATTGCTGTGCCAATCTCCAAGATTTTTTTCGGTTGCAAGGTTTCCATGAGAAAGCGGAAATAAGCAACCGTTTCATGAGGAATGATGGGAATATTTTCCTTGCGGGCGAACTTCTCTAATTCCTTGAGTGAGCCAGTCACCTGCTTTTGTCTGTGGCGCATAAACTCAACAATCTCATGCTTGACAACAGGACGACGCATATTGTGATTGGCATTTTTGCTATAAGACTTTACCATCTGCCTTATGCCAATCCTAATTTTTCAACAAGAGCTTCAAACTCATCTAAACGGCGTTCAAAGACAGCAAAGGCATCGTTGAGGTAGTCTTCCTTCTCCATATCAACGCCTGCTTTTCTCATGACATTAAGTGGATAGTCTGACTTCCCTGCTTTGAGGTAATCGATATAGCGATCACGATCTTCTTGGCTACCATGTACAATCTTTTCAGCCAAGGCTGAAGCTGCTGCAAAACCTGTTGAATATTGATACACATAGTAGTTGTAGTAGAAATGTGGAATACGGGCCCATTCATATTGAATTTCAGGATTGTCTTCTTTACTCAAACCATAGTAAGTTTCGTTCAAGTCAGCATAAAGCTCATTTAAGAACTCACTAGTCAAAACTTCTCCATTTTGGTCAGCTTGGTGGATGGCATGCTCAAATTCAGCAAACTGAGTTTGACGGAAGACTGTACCACGGAAGCCATCTAGGAAGTTGTTTAAGATTGCAAAGCGAGTTGCATCATCTTGAACTTCTTCTAACAGTTTTTCTGTTAGGATATTCTCATTAGTTGTTGAAGCAATTTCTGCTAAGAAAATTGAATAGTCTCCATAAACGTATGGCTGGGTTTCACGAGTATAGCTAGAGTGCATACTGTGACCAGTCTCATGTACAAGAGTAAAGAGATTGTCTAAGTTATCCTGCCAGTTAAGAAGCATGAAGGCATTTGTATCGTAGGAACCACCAGAGTATGCACCTGAACGCTTGCCTTGGTTTTCATACACATCTATCCAACGTTCGCTAAAGGCACGTTTAACTCGACTCAAGTAATCATCACCAAGAACTGCCAAAGCTTCTTCTGCCTTCTTCAAGGCTTCATCGTAAGTAAAGCTGTAGTCTACTGAAGACAGTGGTGTATAGACATCATACATCTTGAGGTCTGGAATACCCAAGATTTTTGAACGTAGTGCAAGATAACGATGTAAGAGTGGCAAGTGTTTGCGAACTGCTGACACTAAATTGTCATAGACACTTTCTGGTACAAAGTTAGCCGCAAGAGCAGCCTGACGAGCACTCTCATAATTGCGAACTTTAGCACGGTAGTTTTGGACTTTGACATTGGTCTGTAGAGTCTTAGCATAGGTGTGCTGGAACTGCTCGTAAGTAGCATAAAGTGCTTCATAGGCACAACGACGTACTTCACGATTTTTTGATTCCATCAAACGTACGTAGGTTCCGTGAGAGAGCTGCACTTCATTATCTTCGTCATCCAAAACGTAAGGGAAAGTAAGGTCAGCATTGTCTAGAATAGCAAAGGTTTCACTTGCCGACCCAAAGATTTCACTGGCTCCTGCAAGCAATTCTTCTTCACGCTGTGAAAGAACATGATTTTTCTTTTGTAAGAGCTGATCAAAAAAGTGTTTATAAAGCTCAAGTTTAGGTTCAGCAGCCAAAAAAGCAGTCATTTGTTCCTCAGTAATCTCCATAAACTCTGGCTCGTAGAAAGAAAGTACCTGATCAAGCTGGCTATAAAGCGTCATAGCCTTAGCATAGTATTCTTGATACTTAGCTTCGCGCGTGTCTTGGTCATTTTTCATATGCGCATAGACATAAAGCTTCTCCAACTGGCGTTCTAACTCTAGAGAACGTTCAGTGATTTCAAGCAAGCTCTGAGCACTGTCTAAAAGATGACCTACATATTGGTCAACTGTTTCCACTTCCTCTGACAGTTGGTTGAGGGCATCTTCCCAAGCCTGATCAGTAGCAAAGATCGTTGATAGATCCCATTTGTCTTTTTCATTTATTTCATTTCGTTGTAATACCATAAGATTCCTCCATCCTTTCTATTTTACCACATTTTTTAAGAAATATTGCTGATAAAAGGCAGGTGGATAGAGCTTTTGTAACTCTGTTTGAGGATTTTTCTGATAATAAATTCTAAAGTTGCGATAATAATCACTAATATCCTGTTTAATTTGACAAAAAGAATCGTTTTCTATCGGCCTTAATTGGGGATACCAGTCCTGAGTCTTCAGATTCAAAAGGTTCTCCCCTCTCAAGTATGCCTGAGCTTGTTGCTTCATCCAATAAGGAGTTTGATAGTAGAGTTGTTTTTGAATGTAACGACAAATGTTCTTATCTTGTTCAACCGAAAAAGTGATAATATTTTGTTGCTGATAAGGAGTCCGTAATATTTCTAGAAGATTTCCTTTGTCATAAGAAAATTCCTTGACTTGATAATGGAGTTTCCCTTTCAAATCTTGGTGGAGTAGGTACTTGAGTCTCAAAACCTGTTGTTTATGGTCTAACTCCCAAACATAAAAGCCCATATTATTACTAAAGTAAAGAAAATCTCTCTGAAGTTTAGTTAGACGCTCTCTTAGCCAGAGCTTTTCTCCCAGTAGCCAAAGAACTTGAAGTCCCAACCTTCGATAACCATTGCTCCTATCCCTCAAAAGGTCACAAGAAATGGGACTGCACTGGATTTCTAGAGCTAGTTGCTTATTGATAAAGATATCTGCGATTTGCTTCAGTTCAGGTATGGGATATTCCATTTCAACTTCATCATTCTCCTTAGCCCAATAAAATAAACGTTTCTTGTTTTCCAGATGTTCTGGTCCTTCATTTTCATGAAAAAAATCACATTTTTTGAGACTTTCATGAGCAAAATGTGCACGCACATTTTTTCCTTTTCTCATGCGAACACTTGTTCCACAAGCTGGACAATAATAAACTTGTTTGACTAGTTCATCCTCCAAGGCATTGACTAGGCTCCCTTTTTCATCTCTAGCTAAAAACATAAAACCTCCTTTTCTACTTTATTCGAAAAGGATAAGAAAAAGGCTGAGAAAAACAGCCTTTTCATAGATTATTTAACGACTTAAGAGAGAGTTTTTATCTGCTTTTTCTTTTAAGTTTCTTTTCCAACATCGGAATGATGTTAGAAATCTGATCATTTTTTATGACCAAGACTCCGTATTCATGGCAACGATTGATGTATACTGGATTTATTTTCCCAGAACAAACAATTAGTTTTAGACAACTTTCCCCGGCAAAATGGGTGGCATAAAGTTCTAATTCATTTATAGCCTCTACTGATAAGTCTGTCATTTTACAGGAAATAAAAACAATGGACCTACCTTTACGAAGGACAACATCAATCTCATTTTGTACATTATCAGCCTCAGGGAAAATACCATTCCAATCAATTTCAGCCCCAATCATACATTCATCAAAATACTCTGACTCTAGTGCTAGAAGGTAAAGATAGAGTTCTAAAATATGGCCTTTGCTCCGACAAAGCAGTTGGGCCTCGGGGCTAGAAAAAGTATAACTAACGCGATTAGAAGTTTCCTCTTCAATATGGAGCAAGTCAGCATCTGTTAATAAGGAAATGATTGATTTAGGGTAATAATAACGTTTCCCATTATTCTCTAGCACTTTTCCTGTTTCAGAATGAAGATTACTTGTCTTTGCTAGAGCAAAAAATTGAGTTACTTTTAACCATTCTTCTGGTTTTGAAAGGGCGCTATTTGCCAATTTTTTGATAGCAGCAATCTGTTTAGGCGCATGGAAAGGTTGCTTGGACTTTAGTAGTTTACCCCCACGCAGGGCAATCAACTGCTGGATGGATAGAGTTGGGACCACCAGGTTCTTTTTCTCCAATTTTCCAAGCTTCCAATCATACTGTAGACCATGGTCAACATCCATTGCAAGAAGTTGTATCTTTCTGTCCAAAGCATACTGATAAAGAGATAGAGCTAGTAAAGAGTCTCCTCCAAAAACATCAATGGTCACTGTCTCGAAATCATTGATAAATACGTCTAATTCCTGGCAGGTTTTTTCTAGGTTAAATTGTCGAAAATGTACTTGTTTTAAGTGTGATACTTGTTCCATTAGAAAATGCTTCAAGGATAGCTTTTCTTCCTTAGCAATTTTACTTGTAGAAAGATATAAAATCTCATCACAATCACTGACAAAAGCCTGGTAGACATTTTTCTCAATGGTATGACGGTCGTACAGTTCAATTAAAAGACTAGTCATCTTAAGACCTCCTAGACAAAAAAGTCTGAAAGAATAGTGGTCGATCAGAATCGTTTTAAAAGCATCACAATTCTGTTTAATTTTATCGACCTCTTCTACTTCTAGTATAGCATAAATTGAGAACTCCCTTTCTTATTAGGGCAACAAATAAGGAATAGAAAACGACTGCTCTCTATTCCTTTTATTCATTTATTTTATCTTTTTAGCTAGCATAGTCGCAAAGCGTAGTTGGATACGATTGCCATTTTCATCACGACGGTGTAAATGACCAGGGTTTTCATTGTACTTCACTAACTCCCAATCCTTGTAGTAATTGGCCAATTCTCCCTCTTTAAAGGTGAATGGGAAGTTCACTGAGCAAGGATAATCCTCCGTGTCCATGGCACAAACGATAAGATTATAGCCACCGATAGAGGTTTGTTCCTGCATGTTTTGGATAATAGCTGGAATACGATCTGCTTGTAAAAACATGAGCACAACTGTCGATACGATAAAATCGTAGGTTTGGCCAATGCTAGCTGAATTGATATCGTAGAGACCGACAGGCATTTCTAAATCTTCTTGCTCAACGATGCTTTGCAAAATTTCAAGGGATAGCTCATTTTGGTCCACTGCTGTGACATCAAATCCATGTTGAGCAAGAAAGAGCGCGTTTCTTCCTTGACCACATCCTAGGTCTAGTGCCTTACATGGCTTGACCGTCTGCATAGCTTCTAAAACCTCCGAATGGACTGGATTGGTATTGTATTTCTTTGGGAAATAATCCTCTGGTTTACAATAAAATTCCAGATACCATTCTACATCATCTGTGGCAGCTTCCACTCTGTGCCAAGCTTGAGGTTGCGCCATAGGATTATCAGCACCTGCTTCAAAGAGGTGCTCAGCTATAACTTCCCCCTCCTCAGTCAATTCAATAAACTTAAGAGCCCCTTTTAATACGGTAATCTTGCCCCAAGTTCCGACCTTGGTATTGTGTTTTCTTTGAACAGCTTCTGGCATGGTGTCTTTATTCCAGACAGGCATGCGTTTATAGGCAACTAGTTTTTCCATTTACTTCACTCTTTCTATCGATGGTTAACTGCTTTCATAACACGCGCGATATCGCGATCTTGCTCACGACGTTTGATCGACTCACGTTTATCGTAGTCATGTTTTCCTTTAACAAGTCCTAAAAGAAGCTTGGCATAGCCGTCTTTGATGTAGACTTTAAGTGGAACCAGAGTCATCCCTGTCCCTTTGGTTTCTTGCTCCAATTTCTGGATTTGTTTTTTATGAAGGAGAAGTTTACGACGACGTTCTGGCTCCTGATTCCAGATATTGCCCTCCTCATAAGGAGCGATATGAACATTGCTCAGCCAAACTTCCCCATTTTTAACTTGGGCAAACCCATCCTTCAGATTGATACGAGCTGCTCGAACGCTCTTGATTTCTGTTCCTGTCAGCACCATTCCTGCTTCTAGCGTATCAACAATTGTATAGTCGTGGTGCGCCTTTTTATTTTGCGCGACGACCTTTCCCTCGCCCTTTGCCATGCTTAGCTCCTTTCTTTGCTACTTCTTTGTAAAAAGGTTTCTTGCTTTTTTTCTTTTTGTCCTTCGAAGAATGCTTACGCTTATCATTTGAGCGGCTAGTTTTTCTCTTGTCTTCTTTCTTATCCGAACGACGACCTCTATCCTTGCGGCCAGACGGTTTCAACCCCTTCTCAATGACATCAAATTCGCTTGGAATAAAGCTGAAATCAATCTCGCCCGTCATCTTGTCCGCTCTTTCAACCCGAATGCGAATCTGCTGACCTACACGGAAGGTTGTACCCGATTTTTCTCCACGAAGGGTCAAATCACGCTCATTGAAATGATAAAATTCAGGTAAATTAGTAATGTGAATCAAGCCCTCAACTGTATTTGGCAATTCAACAAAAAGACCGAATTTAACAATACTGGAAACAACAGCATCATACTCTTCACCCACAAATTCTTCCATGTATTCAGCTTTTTTCATGGCTTCAACTTCACGTTCAGCTTCGATAGCCCGGCGCTCACGGTTGGAAGACTGAGTCGCAATCTCTGGAATGACCTGTTCAAAATGTTCTGCTCTTTCCTTGGAACGTCCATAGTCACGAATCATTCGATGAACCAAGAGGTCCGGATAACGGCGAATCGGACTGGTAAAGTGGGTATAATATTCCGCTGCTAGGCCATAGTGCCCATGGTTATGCTCAGAATAACGAGCCTGCTGCATGGAACGCAGAAGCATCATGGATAACACATCCGCATAAGGCTCGCCCTCAACGGCACGCATAATATCTTGAAGTGCTTCTTGACTAATCTCACTGGCAGTTCCATAAATTCTCAAGCCAAAACTTGAAGCATAATCAATAAACTTCTGAACTTTTTCAGCCTTAGGTTCCTCATGGATACGATAGATAAAAGGTAAATCAAGCTTGCTAAAATGCTCAGCAACTGTTTCGTTAGCAATCAACATAAAGGACTCAATCATACGTTCTGCAGTACCGCGATGACGAAGAACAATATCTACTGGTTTCCCTTGCTTGTCAACCAAGATTTTAGCCTCATTGGTATCAAAATTGAGAGCTCCACGCTTAATCCGCATACCTTCAAGAATTTCATGAAGCTTGGCCATAAGTTCGATACTAGGAACAATTTTCTTATACTCTTGTCTCTTCTCTTCATCACCTGCTAGGATGTCATTGACATCACTATAGGTCATACGGAAACTTGTCTTGATAACTGTCTGCGTAATGGTGTAATTACGAACCCGACCATATTTATCAATTTCCATGATAGCTGATTGGGTCAAACGATCTACTTGAGGATTAAGAGAACAGATGCCATTTGAAAGGCGTTCTGGTAGCATTGGAACTACACGATCTGTCACATAGACAGAGGTCGCACGATTGAGGGCTTCTTTGTCAAGAGCAGACCCCTCTGTCACATAGTAAGAGACGTCAGCGATATGAACTCCAAGTTCAAAATTTCCATTCTTCAATGGCTTGATGTGAACTGCGTCGTCCAAGTCCTTAGCATCTGCTCCATCTATGGTAAAGGTAATTTCATCTCTTAGGTCCAATCGTCCTTCTATATCCTTCTCTGATGGAGCATCTGGTACACTTTCTGCTTCTTTAATAACAGCCTCTGGAAATTCTGAGACAATATCCATAGACTCTAGGACTTCAAGGACATCAATCCCTGCATCCGTTGAATGTCCAACCACATCTAGGACACTCGCCACAAAGAAGTCGTGTTTCTTACTTGGGTACTTGTCAATAAAGACCTTGAGTACTTCTGTCCCTTCTAGTTTGAGAGATGGCTTTTTCACATAAATCGGTTGACTTATTTTTTGGTTTTTAGAACGGATATAACCTGCATACTTAGGCTTTTCCTCATCGAGAATAATTTGCCCGACAACTGTCGTGAGACTGTGCTCTAGGATGTCGATAATCTTTGCTTCTGCAGCAGTTCCTTTGTTACGGTCAGCAACTTTCTTAATGACAACTTCAACAGTATCACCATCAATGGCATAATTAACATCACTTTTTCCAACAAAAAGATCGTCTTCTTCGCCTTCAAGACTTACAAAACCGAACCCATTTTTATGGGCATGGAAAATTCCTTTTAGGGTAATCTCTTGTTTTTTCTTCTGGTCTAGGGTTAAACTACCATCTTCTTCAAAGCGAATCTGGTGCTTACGTTCCATCAAGGAAAGAGTTTTGATTAACTCACGGAAGTCCTTTGAACCATCCTTCCCGAGAGCACTGGCCAAGTCATTAACTGTGACATTCCCCTTCTCTTGTAAATATTCTTTTATTTTATCTTTCATGTTTACTTTCTAGATTTATATTAATTTCTTTTTGGTGTAAAACCTTATTTCTTTTAAAAATAAAAATAGGCAAAGACCTAGTCCCGCCCATTATTTTCTTATCTACTTGATAATACCGTCAATGCTAAGGCAATGGCTAGCCAGAAAAAGACTAAAATTCCTGTCAAACGTTGCATCACAGCTTCAAAACCGCGCGCTTTGCTACGTTCAAACAAATCACCTGCACTGGCATCAAATACATTGCTAGATTGGTTTTTAGTTGGTTGCATGAAAATTGCAATCACAATCACAACAGATAATACTAATAGAATGGTTAATAATAGGTTATACATATCAAACTCCTTAAAATCCCTATTATTCTACCATAATTTCTACTTAGATTCAAGATGTAGAGTCACTTTTCTTTCTTTAGGGCAATACTTTAAGACCTCAATCTTGTCTGGATGGGTTTTGGAGTTCTTACTGGTTAGATAATTGATGCTGCCACAAGAGGAGCATTTGAGATTGATTTTTACTCGCACTAGATTTCCTTCACTTTTAATAATGTTCTAAATTGGATAAGGTTAAATAAACAACTGAGAGCTACACAAAGAGCTGTTGCATAAAATACTGAGTGATAGCCAAATTGTCCCGCTACTGCTGATCCTGCTAAGGGACCTATCACTCCTCCTAGATAAAAGAAGACTTGATTAAAGGCAAATACCCTTGAAATGCCAACTTTGGGAGTCATTTTACTTAGGAGAGCATTGACACCAGGGATCAGAGCTCCTGTCCCCAGACCAAATAGAAAACGATAGAAGCCTAATTGGAATGGGCTAGTCGCATTTGCACATAATAGATATATGAAAACTGAATATACCTGAGCTACGACAAGGAGTCGATGATTGCCCACTTTATCACCTAATTTACCCATGATACCTGCGCTCATCATACTTGAAAATCCCATACTGGATACAATCAAGCCAGAGACAAAGAGAAGATTCTCTTTCTGTCCAAGGTCTCGTACATACAGGGCAAGGATGGGACCGATAGATTGGGCAGCAAATTGAATCACAAAGCTAGTTAGAAATAGATTTATCAGGAGAAAAGGATATTTGACAGATGTAAAGAGCTCTCTTGTAGGGAGTGCTTTTTCTTTTGGCACTGGTTGAAAGTCCTCTTTGATAAAAAGAATGGTTAAGATAGCTGCCAAAAACAAGAAACCGCCAACCAATAAAAAGACATTCCGAATGCCAAAAATTTCGGCAATGAAACCACCTACAAATGGACCTGTTAAAGTTCCAGCGACAACTCCAGTTGATAAAGTCCCTAGGGCGTACCCCGACTTGTCTTTAGGGACTTGACTGGCAATCAAAGCTGTCGCATTGGGTACGAAACCTGTAAAAACACCATTAAGAAAGCGTAAGAACAAGAGCCAGAAAACATTTGGAACAAATGCCAGACCTCCCATAGTAATAGTCATGGCTAGCCCTGCACGAATCATCATGGGTTTTCGACCATACTTGTCTGCTAAGATACCCCAAATTGGTGATACAAAGGCTGCAGAAATGGCTGAGACTGATATAGCTAAACCTGAATAAAAGGCAACTTGATCTCCTTCAATTCCTAACTGTTCGACAAAAATAGGCATGAAAGGAACAACGAGAGAAATGCTGGCTCCTGTTAAAAAACAACCAAACCAAGCAATACGAAGATTATCCTTCCAACTAATCTCTTGCATGGGCATCGCCTCCTTCAAGTAAGGTCACTACTTGACTCAAAAGCTGCTCTCGACTGCCATTATTGTCTAATATATAAGTAGCAAATTTCTTCTTTTCTTCTAAAGGCCACTGTGAAGCTAAACGAGTTTTAGCTGACTCTTTGGATAACTGATCACGGTTCATCAAACGTTCTATTTGAACATCTGGTGACACATAGACTAACCAAGTTTCATCGAACCATGAAGCATAGTCCTGTTCAAAAAGCAATGGAATATCCATGAAAAATAGGTCCTCAGTTTGAGCTAACTTGTCTCTCAAAACCATCAATTCTTCACGGATGATTTGTCCTTGAGTCTGTTTAGACCATTCTCTCTCATCAGAGTTAGAAAAGATCAGACTGGCAAGTAATGGACGATCCAGCTCCCCATCTTCTAGAAGGACTTTTTCACCGAAATGCTCTACTAAAATCTGAAAAAGTCGTCCACCAGGTTTTTGAAGTTGGTGGACAAGCGCATCCGCATCCACAACTTGAAACCCTTTTTGTCTTAAAAATTCTGTGACAGTGGACTTACCAGATGCAATACCACCAGTGATTCCAATAATTTTTCCCATCACTTTCTCCTTTGACATTTTGGGCAAAAATGGGTTCCACGACCACCGAGTTGAATTTTTTCGATAATGGATCCACAACGTGAACAAGCTTGTTCAGCTTTATCATAGACTTGATGAAAGTCCTGCATGGTCCCATTCTCGCCAAAAGCATTGGTATAGGTTCGGATAGTGGACCCGCCTTTCTCAACAGCCTGCCCCAAAACTTCAATGGTTTGATCATGGACTTTTCTAGCCTCTTGGGCGCTTAAACTTTTAGAAGTTCTAGAGGGATGAACCTTTGCCCTCCAGAGAACTTCATCCACGTAGATATTTCCCAATCCAGCAACCAAAGTCTGATCGAGAAGATGCGATTTGATAGGTTTTTTAGATTTCTTCAAGGCACCTATAAAAATCTCTAAGTCAAAATCCTGTTCAGTAGGTTCTGGTCCAAGCTTTTTAGATACAAAGTAAGCATCTAAGAGTTCAGGCGCCAACAGTTCCATAGTCCCAAATTTGCGTACATCCTCATAAACTAAAGTTCCACCGTCTTCAAACTGGAAGAAAACATGGGCATGCTTACGCTCAGGAACATTGGTTGGGTAATAAAAATACTTGCCTTCCATCCTTAGATGAGAAATCAAGACCTTGTCTGTCAGGAAGAAAAGTAAATACTTGCCACGGCGCCCCATCGATTGAATTTCTTGACCAGGCACTTCCTTTTGAAATTGATCCAAATCTGTCTTAATCATCTTAGGATAACGAATATCAAGACTAGCAATCTTCTTCCCTAGAATCAGTTTTTCAAGACCTCGTCGAACCGTTTCGACTTCAGGTAATTCAGGCATAACTCCTCCTTCTCTAAAAACAAGAAGCAGGCTACTGCCCACCTCTTCTTAATATTCTTTTTCATTATAGCCAAAGTCAGCCAAATCTAGCTTTTTATCGCGCCAATTCTTCTTGACCTTGACCCAGGTTTCTAGGAAGACCTTGTCCCCTAGCATAAGCTCGATATCACGACGGGCCATAGTCCCAATTTTCTTGAGCATGGCACCACCTTTACCGATGACAATCCCTTTTTGGCTATCACGTTCAACCATAATGGTTGCTCGAATGTGAACCTTGTCCGTCTCCTCATCACGCTTCATCGAATCTACCACTACTGCAACTGAGTGTGGAATTTCTTCACGAGTTAAGTGTAAGACCTTTTCACGAATCATCTCAGAAACCAAGAAACGCTCTGGATGGTCTGTGATTTGATCCGCAGGGAAATATTGGAAACCTTCCTCAAGATTTTCACTTAGAATATCGACTAAACGTGAAACATTATTCCCCTGAAGGGCTGAAATCGGAACAATTTCCTTGAAATCCATCTGATTACGGAAGTCATCAATCTGTGATAAGAGTTGATCAGGGTGAACCTTGTCAATCTTATTGACCACCAAAATTACAGGAACCTTAGCAGCCTTGAGTCGTTCGATAATCATATCATCGCCCTTACCACGCGCCTCATCTGCAGGCACCATGAAAAGTACGGTATCCACTTCACGAAGGGTGCTATAGGCAGACTCTACCATAAAATCTCCGAGTGCTGTCTTAGGCTTGTGAATACCTGGTGTATCGATAAAGACAATTTGTTCCTTATCAGTGGTGTAAATCCCCATGATTTTATTGCGCGTTGTCTGTGCCTTATCACTCATGATGGCGATTTTTTGCCCCATAACGTGATTCAAAAAAGTTGACTTCCCTACATTTGGACGTCCTAAAATGGCTACAAAGCCTGATTTAAATGTCATAATTTCCTCTTACTATTTAAAATAATAAATCCCAAATTCGTGGGAGAAAGATAAGTGCACCTGTCAAAGCGGCAAAAAGTGAGACCACAAGCACGGCACCAGCCGCCATGTCTTTAGCTTTTTTTGCCAACATAGAAAAGTGATAGTGACTAGCCAAATCTACTACATTTTCAATAGCTGAATTAATAATCTCAAAAGCTACTACCATGAAAATGCTCAAGAGTAGAAATAACCATTCGATTCGTGACACCTGAAAAACAAAACCTGCAAGAACAACTATTAGAGCTGTCACTGCATGCTTTCTCATATTACGTTCTTCCTTAATCGCAGTAAAAATTCCTGTAATGGCAAATTCTAAACTGGAGATTAGGTCACGATTTTTCCATTTTCGTTTATTGTCTTGTGAGTCCATAGGCTGTCAAAATTTCTTCTTGTAAACCGAACATCTCCGCTTCTTCCTCGGGAGTGTAGTGATCATAGCCGTTAATGTGTAAAAAGCCGTGCACTGCCAAGAAGCCCATTTCACGCTCAAAACTATGACCGTACTCCTCAGCTTGCTCATGTGCCTTATCAATGGAAATGAAAAGTTCACCGATATAGGCATCAAATTCTGACATCATATCTGCCAAGTCAGGATCATTTTCCAGATCTTCCTCATCAAAGGCAATCTCTAACTCCGGCTTATATTCAAGACTGATGACATCTGTCGGACGATCGGTATCACGAAACTCTAGATTGAGTTCATGGCTTCGTTCGTTGGTCACAAATGTGACCGCCATTTCCTTGTCTTCTTTTCCAATTTTTTTTGCAGCAAATTCTAAAATTTTCTGTGTTTGTTCTAAAATTTCTTTTGAAACTTGTCCAGTTTCATCTACCATTTCAATATACATGTGCTTCTCGATTCTCTTTACTTGGCTTTATTATATCACATTTCTATGATTTTATTCTACCTTTTTGATATAATACTATGGAATACATTCACGAGGAGAGAACCATGTCATTTGATGGATTTTTTTTACACCACATGGTTGAGGAATTGCGAACTGAACTACTAAATGGTCGCATCCAAAAGATAAATCAACCCTTTGACCAAGAATTGGTCCTGCAAATCCGTAGCAATCGTAAAAGTCATCGTTTGCTCCTGTCTGCCCATCCAGTTTTTGGACGCATCCAGCTGACCCAAACGACTTTTGAAAATCCAGCTCAACCTTCCACCTTTATCATGGTTTTGAGAAAGTATCTTCAAGGAGCAGTTATCGAGTCAATCGAGCAAATTGAAAACGATCGTATCGTGGAAATCACGGTTTCCAATAAAAACGAGATTGGAGACCATATCCAGGCCACACTCATCATCGAAATTATGGGGAAACACAGCAATATTCTCCTTGTAGATAAGTCTAGTCACAAAATCCTTGAAGTTATCAAGCATATCGGTTTCTCTCAAAATAGCTACCGTACCTTATTACCAGGTGCTACTTATATCGCTCCTCCAAGTACAGAAGCTCTCAATCCTTTTATGGTCAAGGACGAAAAACTCTTTGAGATTCTACAAACCCAAGAGTTAACTGCTAAAAACCTTCAAATCCTCTTTCAAGGTTTGGGAAGAGATACAGCAACCGAGTTAGAAAGACAACTGCTTAATGATAAACTAGCCACTTTCCGGCACTTCTTTGGACAAGAAACCAAACCTTGCCTAACAGATAAATCCTTTTCTTGTGTGCCTTTTTCTAGTAAAACAGCGGAGAATTTTGACAGTCTTTCACAATTACTTGATGTCTATTACAAGGATAAAGCCGAACGTGACCGTGTGAAACAGCAGGCTAGCGAACTCATACGTCGCGTCGAAAACGAACTACAAAAGAATCGTCAAAAACTAAAGAAACAGGAACAAGAACTTCTGGCTACCGAAAATGCAGAAGAATTTCGTCAAAAAGGTGAGTTACTAACCACTTTCCTTCATCAAGTTCCCAATGACCAAGATCAGGTCATTTTGGAAAACTACTACACCAACCAGCCTATCACGATTGCACTTGATAAGGCTTTAACTCCAAACCAAAATGCTCAACGCTACTTCAAACGCTATCAGAAATTAAAAGAAGCTGTTAAATACTTGACTGATCTGATTGAAGAAACCAAGGCAACCATTCTCTATCTAGAAAGTGTCGAAACTGTCCTCAATCAAGCCGGACTCGATGAAATTGCTGAAATTCGTGAAGAATTGATCCAAACAGGATTTATCCGACGAAGACAAAGGGAAAAAATCCAGAAACGACAGAAACCTGAGCAGTATCTAGCTAGTGATGGAAAAACGATCATCTTTGTGGGGCGCAATAACCTACAAAACGAGGAATTGACCTTTAAAATGTCCCGTAAAGAAGAACTCTGGTTCCACGCTAAGGACATCCCTGGAAGTCATGTTGTTATCTCAGGCAATCTCAATCCTACTGATGAGGTTAAAACAGACGCTGCAGAACTTGCAGCCTACTTCTCTAAGGGACGTCTCTCAAATCTCGTTCAGGTAGATATGATTGAAGTTAAAAAACTCAACAAACCAACTGGTGGAAAACCTGGTTTTGTCACCTATACTGGGCAAAAGACCCTCCGTGTTACACCCGACCCTGAAAAAATTCAGTCCATGAAAATCAAATAAGTCTTGTATACTGGGGGCTGTTACTGCTAAAGACTCAAATAAAAATGGGAGGTGCGTTCAATGCTACGGCATATCAAATCTATTTTAACCATAATATTCGGAGCAGCCATTTATGCCTTCGGACTCACGTATTTTGTTGTGCCCCACCACTTATTCGAGGGTGGAGCAACGGGAATCACCTTGATTACCTATTATCTCTTTAACATCCCTATCTCCGTGATGAACCTCATCATCAATATCCCATTATTCATTCTAGCCTGGAAAATTTTTGGTGCAAAGACCCTATACAGCAGCCTGCTTGGTACTATTTCCTTATCCATTTGGCTAGCAATCTTTGAGAAGATTCCTCTCAACTTTAATCTTGAAGGAGATCTTGTCATCGTTGCTTTAGTTGCGGGTGTTCTTTTGGGACTTGGTCTAGGTATTATCTTCAATGCTGGTGGTACCACTGGAGGAACAGATATCGTCGCTCGAATCCTGAACAAGTACACCAATATCTCCGTAGGGAAATTACTCTTTGCACTAGACTTCCTCATCTTAATGCTCATTTTAATTATCTTCCAAGACCTTCGTCTCGTTACTTATACACTTCTATTTGACTTCATCGTCTCAAGAGTTATTGACTTGATTGGTGAAGGCGGATATGCTGGAAAAGGTTTTATGATTATCACTCAAAAGCCTATGGAAGTGGCAGATAAAATCAATGAAGAGCTAGGTCGAGGTGTCACCTTCATATCTGGACAAGGTTACTACAGTCAAAAAGATTTAAAAATTATCTACTGTATCGTAGCAAGAAATGAAATGATTAAGATGAAAGAATTGATTCATACGATTGATCCTAAGGCCTTTATTACCATCACTGAAGCTCACGAAATTCTTGGAGAAGGCTTCACCTTTGTAAAAGAAGAAACTTCATAACACATAGACAACAAAAATAGTACATAATGTGGTATAATCTTTTTATGGCATATTCAATAGATTTTCGTAAAAAAGTTCTCGCTTATTGTGAGAGAACAGGTAGTATAACAGAAGCATCACACATTTTCCAAATCTCACGTAATACCATTTATTGCTGGTTAAAGCTAAAAGAGAAAACAGGAGAGCTAAACCATCAAGTAAAAGGAACAAAACCAAGAAAAGTTGATAGAGATAGACTTAAAAACTATCTTACTGACAATCCGGACGCTTATTTGACTGAAATAGCTTCTGAATTTGGCTATCATCCAACTACTATCCACTATGCTCTCAAAGCTATGGGGTACACTCGAAAAAAAGAATCACACCTACTATGAACAAGATCCAGAAAAAGTAGCTTTATTTCTTAAAAAATTTAATAGTTTAAAGCATCTAGCACCTGTTTATATTGATGAAACAGGATTCGATACTTATTTTTATCGAGAATATGGTCGCTCTTTAAAAGGTCAGTTAATAAGAGGTAAAATATCTGGAAGAAGATATCAGAGGATCTCACTGGTTGCAGGGCTAACAAATGGTGAGTTAATCGCTCCAATGACTTACGAAGAGACGATGACGAGCGACTTTTTTGAAGCTTGGTTTCAGAAGTTTCTCTTACCAACATTAAACACACCATCAGTTATTATGGATAATGCAAGATTCCATAGAATGGGGAAGCTAGAGTTCTTATGTGAAAAATTTGGGCATAAACTTTTACCACTTCCTCCCTACTCACCTGAGTACAATCCTATTGAGAAGAAATGGGCTCATATTAAAAAGCATCTCAAAAAAGTATTGCCAAGTTGCAATACTTTTTTCGAGGCTCTTTTGTCCTGTTCTTGTTTCAGTTTATTATAACTTCGAATTTGAAGTTACTATTTTTTTGATGATAAAAACGGAAGAAACAAATCTTCCGTTTTACAAATCATTATTTTTCAGCTGTAAGTGCAGCCATTGTGATGTAGTTGTATGGTTTGTTGAAGTGTGGCAAGAAGAATAGGTCTGTCAATGCCAATTTTTCAATTGTAACATGTTCTTGGATAGCAAGTGAGAACATGTGAATTCCCATAGCAATTCCAGGATCACGTGATACCATTTGAGCACCAAGGATTTCACGGCTATCTTTGTCGAAGACAATCTTGATAGCTACTTCATGGTTGTCATGTTTCATAAATTCTGGTTTTTGAAGATCGTTGAAGCCAGTTTCAGTTGCATTGTAGCCTGCAGCTTTTGCTTTTTCAAGAGTCAAACCAGTTGAAACCATGTGAAGACCGTAGATAGAGATACCGTTTGATCCTTGAACACCGATTCCTTCAAGCTCATGTCCACAAGCATTGTAAGCACCAACGATACCAGTACGTACAGCGTTTGATGCAAGAGCGATGTAGCTAGTGTCTTTACGAGCGTTGTCATAAACAGTTGCACAGTCACCCACAGCGAACACACCTGGAAGTGAAGTTTCTTGTTTCTTGTTAACAAGGAAAGCACCGTTGCGGAAGAGTTCAATCTTACCATCAGCAAGAGCTGTGTTAGGACGGAAACCAACTGCAAGGATAACCATATCAACGTCAAAGCTTTCTTTGTCAGTGATCAAGCGTTCAACTTTACCGTCACCTTTGATAGCTTTAACAGTTTGTCCAAGTGCCAAGCGGATGTTGTGGTCTTCCAAGTTCTTAGCCATCAATTGCGTGAAGTCTTTATCGTAGTAACCGTTTAAGACTGTGTCTACGATATCAACAAGGACAACTTCTTTTCCAAGACGTTCGAATGCTTCAGCAAGCTCAACACCGATGTATCCACCACCGACAACAGCGATACGTTCAAGATGTTTGCTCTTGTCAGCAAGTTTGTTGATCACTTCTTCAGCATTTTGGTACAATTTAACGAATTGAACATTTTCAAGAGTTGCTTTGAATTCGCGGTTACCTTTAACAATTTCAACACCTTCGATTGGTGGCAAGATTGGAGTTGAACCTGTAGCAAAGATCAATTTTTCGTATGATTCTTTGTGTTCTTTTCCGTCAACTTCTGCAGTAACAACTTTGTTGTCATAGTCGATTGAAAGAACTGGTGAGTTCATGTAAACTTTAGCACCCTTTGCTTCCAATTTTTCTTTATCTGAGTAGAAGAGACCTTCTGGACCATCGATTTGTTCACCAATCCATAGAGCCATTCCACATCCTAGGAATGAAATGTTTGAGTTTTGGTCAAAAACAACGATTTCATTTTCACTTCCAAAATTGTCCAACATAGTGTTGATACAAGCTGTTCCAGCGTGGTTAGCACCCACGACTACGATTTTACTCATAAGATAATTCCTACCTTTAATTTTTTATTTACCTTTCTAGTATATCATTTTCTGTGAGCGTTTACAAGCTTTTTACTTATTTTCCCTTATTTTCGAAAACACTAGAAACATATATTAATTTATTTTCAGTGTTTTCAAATTAAATTTTAAGGAAATATAGTTTTTTTGAGCATATTTCTTGACTTTTTGTAAAAAATAATTTGTGAAAACGCTGACTTTATGATATTCTATTTATATGGAAATGAAATTTAAATCTTCAGATTGCTTTCATATCTAGATTTACAACTATTTCCAAGTGACTTGAAAGGAGTTGGTTTTTTGTCTCTTAGTTCATCTTCTGAACGACTAATGGGAACTACGATTACCATTTCCTTAGTACATGATCAGGCTGATAGTCTGCTCAGGCAAGCTTTTGATTTGCTTAAGGAGCTTGAATTTCGCTTCAATGCCAATAGTTCTGAATCGGAATTGATGGAAATCAATCATCAAGCTGGAATTGCTCCAGTCAAGGTACACCCTGATTTATTTGAACTGATTTCCTTAGGTTTAGACCATAGTCTAGCGCCTGGAAGTCATCTCAATATCAGTATCGGTCCTTTGGTACAAACCTGGCGTATTGGTTTTTCCGATGCAAAAGTTGCTAGTCCTGAAGAAATTTCTTCGGTTTTACCATTGATAGATCCCCGTTTTATCAAACTTGATTCAATTTCCTCTACTGTTTTCTTAGAAAAGAAAGGAATGAAAATTGATTTAGGTTGTCTAGCAAAGGGCTATAGCGCAGATAAGGTTGCTACTTTCTTAAAAGAAAATGGTGTCACTTCTGCTCTTATCAATCTTGGAGGAAATATCCTTACCATTGGTAATAACCAAGCCAGAAATGGACAACCTTGGCAAATTGGTATTCAAGACCCTAATCATCCACGTGGTAATCACCTGATGACCTTATCTATTACTGGAAAATCTGTTGTTACTTCTGGAATTTATGAACGGCATCTTGAAATCGATGGAAAGGATTATCATCACATTTTCGATAGTGAAACTGGCTATCCTATTGAAACGGATTTGGCTAGTTTAACGATTATATCTGACCGCTCAGTTGATGGTGAGATATGGACCACACGATTGTTTGGCCAACGTAGCGCTTCTATCATGTGGCAAATCGAAAATATCGATGGAATCGAAGCCATCCTTATTGATAAAGATGGACATATCGCTTGTTCATCCGGTATCTAAAGATAAATAATAAATAATGCAAAAAGAGAAAGGAAAGCTCATGCTAAAACTTATTGCTATTGTAGGAACTAACTCTAAACGTTCCACAAACCGCCAACTGCTTCAATATATGCAAAAACACTTTGCTGATAAAGCAGAAATCGAATTGGTAGAAATTAAAGACCTACCAGTCTTCAACAAACCTGCAGATAAACTTATTCCTGCAGAAGCCTTGGAAATCGCTGCAAAAATCGAAGCAGCTGATGGTGTGATTATCGGTACTCCTGAATATGATCACTCAATTCCTGCCGTTCTTATGAGCGCTCTTGCTTGGATTTCTTATGGAGTATTTCCACTCCTTAACAAACCAGTGATGATCACAGGCGCTTCATACGGTACACTCGGTTCTTCACGTGCTCAATTGCAACTCCGTCAAATCTTGAATGCGCCAGAAATTAAAGCAAATGTTCTTCCAGATGAGTTCTTGCTCTCTCATTCTCTTCAAGCATTCGATAAGAATGGTGACTTGGTAGATCTTGATGTCATCAAGAAATTGGATGCCATCTTTGATGACTTCCGTATCTTTGTCAAGATTACTGAAAAATTGCGTAATGCACAAGAACTTCTTCGTAAAGATGCAGAAGAATTTGACTGGGAAAATTTGTAAGATAGGAGATCGAAAGAATGAAATTTGTTGGACTTGTTGGATCAAACTATGACCAATCATATAACCGCAAACTCTTGGAATTCATCCGTCGTAACTTCAAACTAAAATTTGAATTAGAAGTTCTTGAAATCGATGAAGTCCCAATGTTTAACCAAGACGAAAAATGGGACGAAAGCTTCCAGTTGCGCCTTCTTTACAATAAAATTACTCGTGCTGATGGTGTGATTATTGCTACTCCTGAGCACAACCATACAATTTCTGCTTCACTCAAGTCAGTTCTTGAATGGCTTTCATATGAAGTACATCCATTTGAAAACAAACCAGTGATGATCGTGGGTGCTTCTTACTACGACCAAGGAACTTCTCGTGCGCAAGTTCACCTTCGTAAAATCCTTGACGCACCAGGGGTGAATGCCTACACATTACCAGGTAATGAATTCCTTCTTGGAAAAGCTAAAGAAGCTTTTGATGCTAACGGAAATATTATCAACGAAGGAACTGTTAAATTCCTTGAAACTTGCTTAGATAACTTTGTCAAATACGTAGGAGTCGTTTCTAAATTGAAAAAACCAAAACCAATTGAACCAGAAGACTTGGATTGTGGAAAACCAATCGCTACAACTATTACAGAAGTTGACCCTGATGATCCAGAATGGGTAGAAAAAGTTGCAGAAATTACAGGTGCTGTATCTGGGGATACATACGTTAAACTTGACCATGGTATCCTTACAGTTAACCAAATTGATATGTTCTTGAAAGCTATGCCATTTGAATTGACATATGCTGACGATAACAACCAATTCCTATACTACAACAACGCTCACCAAGATCCAGATACCATGTTTGCTAAACGTGTACCATCTCAATCTGGTAGCCGTATGTCAACAGTTCACGGTTCACTTCCACCAGCACGTATGAAAAATGTTGAGTGGGTTATTGGAACTCTTAGGAACGGTAACCAAGAATACGTACGTACAATTGTCCCAGGTTCACCTGCTGGTGTTATCAATACTCACAACTACCAAGCAATGTACTATCCTGATGGTTCATATGCTGGTATCAATGAAATTGTCTTTAACTTCCAACCATGGCTTGACTGGTACTTGAAAGAAACTGGTCAACGTTTGGTAGGAGGAAGCGGTCCGTTTGCTCCTGCTGGAGGCCACGGTGACGCAGATGCTACTTCTGGTGCTTCTGACTCAGCTGACGGAGGCCATGGAGATGCGGACGCTACTTCTGGTGCAAGTAACTAATACTCAATGAAAATCAAAGAGCAAACTAGGAAGCTAGCCGCAGGTTGCTCAAAGCACTGCTTTGAGGTTGTAGATAGAACTGACGAAGTCAGTAACATATATACGGCAAGGTGAAGCTGACGTGGTTTGAATTTGATTTTCGATGAGTATAAAATTTAATACTAAAGGAACCTCTTTAGGTTCCTTTTTTTAAAACAAAAACTCGGTTAGTAAAATCTAACCGAGTTTTCTATATCTCAAAATTATGAATTTGGATCGTCAAGACTACGACCATGCAAGCCTTTTTCACGTTGTACCTGACGAAGTTTTTCAGGAGTCACATCATTTCCATCTTCATCTACGATTTTGATCCCTTCAATGTGATGACGAACTGAACGACGATATCCTTCGATATATTCCTCACGAAGTTTAGCTTGTTCTACTTTTTCTTCTGCAGTCAAGCCTTCAGTTTTTTTCTTTTTCGCAAGCTCATTAATACGAGCGATTTTTTCTGGTGTCATATTTGAACCTCCAATCTACTTTTTAATTTCTATTTTGTATTAAGAAGATTAAAAGCAGCGACAGTTTTTGCTTTATTCACAAGTTCAGTTAGAATAGCTAGGCGATTATTCTTAACATCAACATCCTCTGCCATAACCATTGTATTGTCAAAGAATGCATCAATAACAGGACTAAGAGCAAATAACTGCGTTAATTTATCACTAGCTGAACCTTTCAATTCTAGATTTTCTACTGCTTGAGCTAGTTCTTTTTCCTGTTCATTTTCAAAGAGACTAGTATCAACTTTGACTGAACCTTCTGCTTTTTCCGCTAGGTTAAAGGCACGAGATAAGGATTCAACAGCTGGTTTGTAGTTACTATTTAGAGATGCTTCTTTCAGTGCTTCTGCTGCTTCAATCATATCAGAAACAACAAAGTTTGAACTTGCTAGAACAGCTTCCTTAATATCTTTTGCAGTAGACCCCATCATCTTATCAACACGAGCTTTGATGAAGTTAAGCACTTCTTCTTGATTATCGTAAGTTAGGCTATCAAATGATAAAGCATAAAGGCTAGCAATCAATTCGTCCATTGGAATATTCCAGCCAAAGTCTTCCAAGATACGGACAATCCCTTGTGTTGCACGACGAAGAGCATAAGGGTCATTTGAACCAGATGGAATCAAGCCAACAGAGAAGAAGGACAAGAGAGTATCCAATTTATCAGCTAGTGCAAGGATAGCTCCGACTTTAGACTCAGGAAGAGCACCATCTGCAGAATCTGGAAGGTAATGTTCACGAATAGCTTGTGCTACTGCTGCATTCTCACCAGCGAGAAGAGCATATTTCTCACCCATGATCCCTTGAAGCTCATCAAATTCACCAACCATACCAGTCAAGAGGTCAAACTTATAAATGGTTGCAGCACGAGCAAGGTCAACAGTTTCATCTACCGATAAACCTGCTTTTTCTGCCAAAAGGATAGCAATTTGCCCTGTACGAATCATGTGCTCACGAAGTGAACCAATCTTTTCATGGAAGGTTACGTGTGATAATTTAGCTACAAGATCTTCAATCTTGAGTTTTTGGTCTTCACGCCAGAAGAATTCACCATCTTCAAGACGTGCCACCAAGACTTTCTCATTTCCTCGGATGACATTATCCAAATACTCTGCATTTCCGTTACGAACAGAAATAAAGTTTGGTTTTAGATTTCCATCAAGGTCACGTACTACAAAGTAGCGTTGGTGAGTTTCCATTGAAGTGACCAAAACTTCTTCTGGAACCTCTAGGTACTTAGGATCAAAATTCCCCATGAAGGCAGTTGGGTATTCAACCAAATTCAGAACTTCATTCAAGAGTCCTTCATCAATTTGTACCTGAACACCTTCTGCAGCTTCGATAGCCTTAATTTGCTCACGAATCATATTTTCGCGTTCAGTGCTATCTGCAATAACATAAACTTTACGCAGGTCTTCTTCATAGCTGTCAGCATGCTGAATTTCTACTTCGTGACCAAGGAAACGATGTCCACGGCTAACTCTTCCTGAATGAATATCTAGGAAATCCATATCAAGTGCCACATCATCCAAAAGAACTGTCAACGTATGGACTGGACGGATATATTCAAAGGTATTGTTTGCCCAGTGCATACTTACTGGGAAGCTTAAACTAGCCAACACTTCTGGAATTCCAGTCAAAACTTCCTCAGCTGGTTTTCCAGCTTCATGCTTAGTTACGTAGACATATTCTTCACCTTTGATTTCACGGAATTCGATATCATCTACCGTCAAGCCTTTACCACGGACAAAGCCTTGCGCTGCTTTAGAAAAGTTTCCTTCTGCATCCAAAGCAATTTTTTTAGAAGGTCCTTTAAAATCTTCAGTCAAATCCGTTTGTTGGTCTGCCAAGCCAAGTACGCGAACAGCCAAACGACGTGGAGTTGAAAAAGTTTGAATTCCTTCGTATGAAAGGCGGTTATTATCCAAGAAGGCTGCCATTTTTTCACCTAGTTGTTTTTCACTTGGTGTGACAACGTAGGCTGGTAACTCTTCGAGTCCTAGTTCTACTAATAAATTTTTTGCCATGTTTTTTCCTTTACAAAATTTCTTCTTTTTGATAGGCACCTTAGGTACTGGAGACGTTGCTAACTAACTTTGTGAGTCTGTGGGGAAATCTTCTATCTTCTTGACAAAGATTTCCAACAATCTCATCAAAGTGGATTTAGCCAACTGATTTTTGAACCTAAAGTTTCAAAAATCCCCAGATATCAGTACGGCGGTGTCTATCCCTTTAGCAAGTCTTCGACTTGCCTCTGGGTGCCATACGGGCTCACTTTGTTCGCCCTTTTTCTATTCTTGTAACTATTTTTATTATTCCTCTTCTGCTAGGAGTTGAGCGCGTGTGGCTTCGTCAAGAAGTGGGTAGCCGAGTTTCTTGCGTTCAGCTACAAATGTCTTAGCTACGACACGGGCTAAGTTACGAATACGAGCGATATAACCAGCACGTTCTGTAACGGATACAGCACCACGAGCATCAAGCAAGTTGAAAGTATGTGAACATTTCAAAACGTAGTCATAGGCTGGATGCACAAGACCTAGTTCTAATGCACGTCCAGCTTCTTTTTCAAATTTTTCGAAGTTTTCAAGAAGCATGTCTTGATCTGAAACTTCGAAGCTGTATTTTGAATGCTCATATTCTGGTTGAAGGAAGATTTCTCCGTATTTAACACCTGGAGCCCACTCAATATCATAAACTGAGTCTACTTCTTGGATGTAAGAAGCCAAACGTTCCAATCCGTAAGTAACCTCAGCTGTAACAGGACCAGTTGCCAAGCCACCGACTTGTTGGAAGTAAGTGAATTGAGTGATTTCCATACCGTCAAGCCAAACTTCCCAACCAAGACCTGCTGATCCAGTTGATGGGTTTTCCCAGTTATCTTCAACGAAGCGAATATCATGTTCCAAAGGATTGATTCCCAATTTTTCCAATGACTCAAGATAGAGCTCTTGAATGTTCGATGGTGATGGTTTCATAACCACTTGGAATTGATGGTGTTGGTAAAGACGGTTTGGATTTTCCCCGTAACGACCATCTGCTGGACGACGTGATGGCTCTACATAAGCTGCATTCCATGGCTCAGGACCAATAGCACGAAGGAAAGTATAAGGGCTCATAGTTCCCGCACCCTTTTCATTATCATAAGCCTGCATGAGCATACAACCCTGATCATTCCAGTATTGTTGCAAAGTCAAAATAATTTCTTGAAATGTTAATTTCTTAGACATTGTTTACTCCTTTATTATAAATTCTTATGACCTAGAATACAAAAAGAACCGTGTCTTTGCTCCTAAGTCAAGTGACCTAGGGGCGTCAGAAACGCGGTTCCACCCTAATTTATTACTTCATTATTTTTTAAAATTTACCAAAAGCGCCACACTCATCTCTCAATCACCTGACTCTCACTATCACAGGCTCGCTTGGGATTTACTGATAAGATATTCTTTCTTGTCGTCTATTATAACAAAAAGGAATGAAAAAGTAAAATTATTTTATCATCACTCTTGTATTTTTCTCAGTATTAATTCTTACTAATCTTTCCAATTCTTTAGAATATTATCAATAGCATTCACTGATCCTATTCCTAAAACTAAAACTACAGACCGCAATGACACATTGCTTTAAGAAGGGCTGATAAAAAATACAAGATAATTGCTTTTAGACGATATGATCTTCTACTTTCTAGAAGCATTTCTAAATACTTCTTCGTTATTGAAGAACGATTATTAAATGGGTAAAAGAAGCAGCTAAGGAATCAATATCTAAAAAGTCAAATCCACTAATAAGCTAGATTGCTTAAAAGAGCAGTAAAATATCAATTTTTTCAGTATTTCAAGTGCAGAGGGAAAAATTTCTCTTCCTTGATACTGAGAAATTACTTACAGCATAGACGGCAATCAGATATCCATTTTGGTGACTGGCGAGATATCTCCTTTAGTACCTGAGCCAATAGTTTTCATTTCATAATTATTGCGATTGTATTGAAAGATTCCCTGCCAATATGTTGGTTTCCACAAATGGTCACACCTTTCTTCTTCATCATAAATCGAGTCCTGATATGGTCCTTTTGCGACAACTCTTTTCTTTTTTGAAATGGATTCGAGCTTTCTCAATAAAAAATTTCTTCATCCCTTGTATGCATATGATAAGCTCCATTTTCTTGAACGATTTTAATTCTATTCATCCAGTTTTCTTCATATACCGATTTTGACTGAAGGGTCAGTCTTAATGATTTCTGCAAAAAGTTTTTAACTTAGAGTTTTTCTAGTTTAAACATTTATCATTATCAAATCTAAACCTTCCAAAAGAAGTTCTGTTCACTCACTAAAACCTTAGAGACTTGAATATCTTGGCATACAATCTCAATTAACATACTTGATAAAGTAATTGTAGCTTGTATCATATTATTTTTCTCTTCGATAAGTCTAATGTCATGCACAGTGTGAGACATGAGATTGTCAAATGGAATATCTTTCATATTGAAATTTCTTGTGTCAGTCTCACTTTCCCAACATGTCCAACCCGCGTCCGTCTCATAGTTTACCTTAAAGCACCGATAGAAAACTATCTCCCAGCAATACTGATCCGATTTACCATTTTCAACCTCGATATAAAGTCTACATTCATCTCCAAAAAATGAAGCTCTAAAGTCTAATGCATAGGCGTCCCAGTAGTTCGTACCCTCAATCTCTTCCTCTAGTTTTAAAATGTCCACGAGTCACTCCCCTTCAATTTTTGAATTAAAATCTAATAAAAAAATGTATACATCTATAGAATAAACGAGAAACGCTTGCTAATTCATTACATTTCTAGTTAATTTCATGATGCAATTTAATCTCTCTCCTATAGTCTTTTGAAAAAATTCTAGGCAAATTATTTCTAAAATACTTTAGATTTTCCAATTGAGTTTTGACATAAAATTGACATCGATGGAGCCCCTCGTCATTATCTGCTACTTCCATATCCACTTCAATATTTAACTCTTCTTTTTCATTAATAGGTGCAAAAGTAAAAACAAAATAACCACTTCCACCAACCCTATCATCTCCAAAAATGATCTTTCTTGCTAGATTAGGATTTTCTATATAGTCATCCATGGTCAGTAATACCTTCGTCATCTCATCCTCAAAGAGATAGCATACTTGATAAATTGTTAGAAACTTTGTTTCACAAGTAAGCCTAACTTCGCAAAATTTTTCCGATTCATCGAACCACTCACTTCGTAGTACTATATTATCCAATTTCTTCCCTCCTCTACACAATTACATATAACACATCACTCTATATTATAAAATTTAACAATAAAAATATGACCATAGATAGGTGATTCAGCGTTTAGCATTTAAACAAATAGTTTCCATGATAGTGTTTAATAAGTCAGATTTTATTTACAACCGTATTCAAAATGATGACATTTCAAAAATCTCCAAAATCAGTTTATTCTTTTACAACTTAGAGTCATTTGAAATAATAAAAATCGGAGTTTCAATAATTTTAATGGTTCATTGGATTTAAAAAATTTTTAGAAAATCCATCTTCAGATACTTTTTACAACTACATTTTGACCTTCCTCGAGTGCGAATCTAAAACAAGTTAACATGACTTCAAATAAATCACTGCCTGAACTAGTTATGAAATATTGTGATAAATTTGTGATATGGGAAGCAATTTGATTACCCCAAGGAGGAGTGACTGACAAATCTTCAAAATCCCATATGATGTCGTGAGGTGGAAATTTTTTCAACTCTTCTTGGATAGATAACAACTCTGCTATTCCACTCTCAATGTCTTCCAAAGGAATATCGCCAAAATAAAGTTTATTCATGATAACGGGGTACTTACTTCCCCAGTCTTTATTCTCCAACTGAACATAAATAGTCGAAAAGAATGAATTAAAAAAGCTCCCTTCTCCTACTGTCCACCAATTATAACCTACCATTAAGCCTACAGACATAAAATCCACCTCCAAATTATTCTTAAATATTACTTCTACATCAACAGATGTCCTATTATTGTTAATAAAATCATCTGTCTACTGAAGATTAGCAAATGCTATCCCCTTATTCTATCTATTATGCGCTATCTCTAGCAAATTGTCTTTCCAATCTTTATGGTCGAGATCAAACTTTTATACATCTATGCTTTAATTGTCAATATCCTATTCAATCTTTAATTTCCTTTGATTTCCTAGGAGACCACTTTGCCAGATAAGTAAGATTATTGATTACTTTGGTCGTGTCTGACTAATTTATTTCTTAAACTTCCTCTAATATTCTTAACTGTAACCAATGGCATCGTACTAGTAATTTTAAAGATTAGATGGAATTTTTACTTAGATTTTAAAACTATCCGATATTCCTTTAAATCCCAGAAAGAGATATTGGCGAACATTACTATAAATAATAAAAACGGAATTATTCCTAATATAATAAAAGAATCAACTTCATCTGTTACCACAATAGTATAAACAGACCACAAGAGTAGAAATAAGAGGATGAAATAACCCATTATTTTACCAACTGCCATTTTCCAGTTAGCAGGGAACATTTTGACAAACACATAGGGTCGACCTTCGTAGTCGAGTGAAAGTCTTTTTTTATGAGAATATTGAAATCTAAACCCCAACACGAAAAATAAGATTATAAATAATAAACCGAATTTCGATACTGCTGCTACATTTGGAAGTTCAGGTAATAAAACCTTAACTAAATACCTCCTTAATAGTGTTGTACCGGAAATAATACATAAAGTTGCTCCTACAAACTGATACGGTTTTATATCAGAATAGGTTGAAGAAAGCAACGTCTTATATTCTTCAGGCTCTATACAATAACATTTATGAGCTCTAAAAAAAGCAAACAATGGAAAGAAAAGCAATAAAATACTAGCATCACAATCCAATAAGTAGTACTTGCTATTCCATTCAAAAACACGATATCTTACATTTTTATACAAGCTGTTTATAAGTACCAACTGCACTTTTACCTCCGTCCTAAGCACTTTTTAGGATCAAATAATGAGCCAGTCCCATTATCTATTTTACTTCCCAGCCAATCAAGTCCGTCATCAAGGCAAGCAATATTGTGATTATATTTTACAATAGTTACCACATCATCTACATAGCCAAAACAAAATCTTATCGACTGATGTTCTTTAGAATTCCTATCTATCATTATTGAGCATAATACCTACTTTTTTAGCTCAATAGATTCACTAGCCGTCTATTCTTTTTATGAGAAATTCAATAAAATCGCTAGCATAGTATTCTCCATCTCTAAAAACTGCTAACTCATTGGTCAAACTTTCCTGTTTTTGAAAATAAAACATGCCATCTTCCCCTTCACAGATGACTAATTGTTCAGAGTTACTAAATCCTTGCTTTCTATTCAGTTCGTTTATGTAAACAATATCACCTCCCACAACCGTATCAAAATCTAATCCATAAATACTGAATATTTCTTCTCCATAAATTTCTCCACCCATATAATTTTTCAGCCACCACTTATATGTTTCAGGAAAAGTAAAATGTAATCTTTCCTCAGCTTTTGTAATCCATTCATCAGAAACCCCCTCTCCAAACGGCCCAAAGTCCACACCACCAGTAGAAGCAATCTTCTTTTTTAATTCATCAATCATAATCCACCTATATTTATTTAAATTTTTTGAACTATTAGCATTTGTACAACTTGTCTAGCGATTATCTTCCTCACAGAAATGCTTGTATTTCTATCATATCAAACAATTAGTATTAATCTAGCAGATATACATTGAATGTTTTTCTTTTTCCATCAACTATATATCTTTCAACATCTTCTTTCCACCATGAAACTGTGTCAGATAATATTTCTAAAAAAATATTTTTAGAGTTTTCATCCTTGATAAAAAGATCTTTTGAATTGTTTATAAAAATATTAATCCTCTCTGGATGTATATAATTAGAACGCTGGAGTCTATCAGATAATGCATCCCAATTACCATCTTGAAGATCATCAATATTAAAACTTTTGGCTAATATCTCTATCGCATCTCTTTCACTTTGTACTTTTTTTCCATCAATATTTAGATTGAAATCATTAGAGCACTTAACCATTAAATTGTTTTTCTCTACCTTTGTTATTCTTCTATAAATATTCACTTAAAGTTCCCCTTCATAAACTGTTTAAAAATTTTTTCAAATTCATACTAGTATCACTTTTTTTATCCAGCACTCCGCAACTCTAGTAGTTCTTGTTTGCCTTTCTCCATTCCCATTCAAGCATTACTTTATACATTTTTGGGAATAATCTAATGGTTAACTTTTGATAAACGAAAGAGGCCTCTAGGAATCGATTAGTCATTCTACAACTCTTACTACAACCTTGATATGCTTATTAATATGTATATCGATAAAGTTCTTGGCTGTTAGGATTTGTTGGGGTATTGGGTGAATTTTCTAAAGTATTCAAGTCTATTACTAGAATCTCTGTTTTTTAACAATTTGGTTAGTCTTGAGCATCGCTCTCATAAACTAATAAATAGGCATTGTAATTTAAAGTATTTATAACCTTATAACTCGACAAAATAGATTGGGCAAGCCCCATAAATCCACCATTTAAAACTTGATAAACAAAATGATTTTCGGGATGAATAGTAGCTATATCTAACTCATATTCCGATTCAATTGAACGTAAATCCAGTCCTTCATCAATCAATCTAAAAGCAACATAATCGTCACATTTTATAAGTTTATCACTGATTTTCAAATAGAGTTCACCATCATTGGTTAAACTAGCTTCTACATAATATAAACCTTCCTCGATGTTCCCTACTTCACTTATTTTCAAAGGGACGCCCGATATTTTTTGCAGTTCAGTAGCTGTTTTTTCAAATTTAAATGTCAAGGAAACATTTATGAGTATTTCCATCATGCCTTTCTTAGAAAGAAAAACATAATGATTAAAATCATCAGCTGACCATATACCACAAGAACGATAACTAACTTCTTTCGATAATTTACTATCAAAAACTTGGTAGATTCCATAGCCATCAAGTTCATATTCTTTATTATATAGTTCGCTATACTTTTTACTAACAAACGATAGATACTTAATATAATTAACTGATAAATTGAATGTCTGGGTTCCATCAAATATCTGAACTATATCTGCATCTTGGGTTTCATGAGCAATCTGAAAGGCAAAATCCATGTACTCTGAAGAAATCGTATCCGTAAATAATTTTATTACTCTACACACTTTCATACCTCAATATCTCATTTTTATATCTCAAACGTCAATTTTGCTATTTTATCTGATGCTTTAAAACCTAAATCGGTTCTCTGACTATCATAATAGCTTGTGCATCAATTGTCAAGTTCAGATTTCTCTCAAACTTATTCTTTAGTAGGAATATTTCTCAGATAGTTTAGACCAAATCTATATAGTATCTATTTTAGCTTCATAGCACTCATCATTCTATGCAATAGTAAGTAGATGAAGTTGGCTTCAATACCCTAGTAAGATAATTTTTGACCACTATTTGTATCTATGAAATACTTCTTCTCACCTTCGTAAATAAGTATGAGTTCTGTTCCAATAGGCATGTTAAAAATTGATAATACCGCAGGTTCTATTTCAACAATTGTACTCCAGTCACATGTCGACATATTTTCAGCATGTGATAGATATTCTTCTGTATCTATTTCGGATAAAAAACGCCATCCGTTATCTAACTCATTAACACTGCTCTCGCGTAATATCCATTTTATATTCGCCTTATTTTCTAAAATATTATTCGATACTATTGAAGCACCTAATCCCATTCCTATTTTACTCACATTTGTCACCTCTATTTGTTTTAGTTAGTTCTCCACTTGAATTAGATAAGGTAAACAACTCAGATCCAAACCCCTATATATTCTATATATGATAAAAAAACCGAAGCGCAAGCTCCGGTTTTCATTTTTTATGGAAACTCTATTATTTAAGAGTAACTGAAGCTCCAGCTTCTTCCAATTTAGCTTTAAGTTCTTCAGCTTCTGCAGCTGCAACGCCTTCTTTGATGACACCTGGTGCACCATCAACAAGTTCTTTAGCTTCTTTAAGACCAAGACCTGTGATTTCACGTACAACTTTGATAACGCCGACTTTCTTGTCGCCTGCAGCTGTCAATTCAACGTCAAATGAATCTTTAGCAGCTTCTTCAGCACCACCAGCAGCAGCTACAGCTACAGGAGCAGCTGCAGTTACACCAAATTCTTCTTCGATAGCTTTTACAAGGTCGTTCAATTCAAGGATTGAAGCTTCTTTAATTTCAGCAATAATGTTTTCAATGTTCAATGCCATTGTTATTTCCTCCAAATAAGTTTATATTTTATGTTTATATTTTTGTAGCTAGGCTACGCTGCGTAGCTTAATATTAAGCTGCGTCTTCTTTGTTGTCTGCAACCGCTTTGACTGCAAGAGCAACGTTGCGCACTGGCGCTTGAAGTACAGAAAGGAGCATAGAAAGAAGTCCTTCGCGGTTTGGAAGAGTTGCAAGAGCAACGATTTCTTCTTTTGATGCGACAGCGCCTTCGATTGCACCACCTTTGATTTCAAGTGCGTCAGCGTTTTTAGCAAAGTCGTTCAAGATTTTCGCTGGAGCGATAACATCTTCGTTAGAAAATGCTACAGCAGATGGTCCAACAAATACAGATGCAAGTTCTGCAAGGCCAGCTTTTTCAGCTGCACGACGTAAGATTGAGTTTTTAATAACTTTATACTCAACTTCGCTTCCACGAAGCTCACGACGAAGAACTGTATCTTGTTCAACTGTCAAACCACGAGCGTCTACAACGACGATTGATGCAGCAGCTTTCATTTTTTCAGCTACTACGTCAACTAGTTCCGCTTTTTTAGCAATAATTGCTTCACTCATTAGTGTGTTCACCTCCGTAATTATTTTGCTTGGGGAATTTTTCCAAAAGAAAAACGCGCCCAAACCTAGACACGAAAGTACAATACGCTTCTTTTTACATGATACGTTTTGTCCTCGGTAGGATATTTATGAGTCGAGCTCCCCTACTGTCTTAGGCAGTTTTTTCAAACCGCTTATAAGTATACCACACTACTTTGATTAGTGCAAGAGTTTTTGCTTATTTTTTTAAAATTTTTATTTATTCTTTAACCTCTTTTATAGATAATCTCCTCAAAAATCAATTTTGCTTCTTGACTTGTTTGATTTTTTATTGTACTATACAACTGTATATACAGAAAAAGGAGTTATTATGAATACACAAAAGAAAACACAATTCATGACCTTAACCGCATTGCTAACAGCTATCGCTATTTTGATTCCTTTGGTGATGCCCTTTAAAATTGTCATTCCTCCCGCTTCCTACACTTTAGGAAGTCACGTTGCTATTTTTATCGCTATGTTTCTCTCGCCATGGATGGCTATCTTTGTTATCATAGCTTCTAGTTTAGGATTTCTCATGGCTGGGTATCCGATTGTCATTGTACTTCGCGCCTTTTCCCACATATTCTTTGGAAGTCTGGGTGCTTTCTATCTTCAAAAACATCCTCAAACCTTGGACAATAAGAAATCTTCATTGATTTTTAACTTTGTACTTGGTTTGGTTCATGCTATTGCTGAAGTTTTGGCTTGTGTGATTTTTTATGCTAGTACTGGAACTGACTTAAAAAATATGTTCTATGTCTTGTTTGTATTAGTTGGATTTGGTACTATTATCCATAGTATGGTAGACTATTACTTAGCCTTGGCTGTTTATAAAGCATTGAGAAAACGCCGTTAAGCGTTAAGAGAGAAGAACATGACAAAAAATCGAAAAGAAGCACTTTTACAACTGTTAAAGGAGTCCCAAAAACCTCTAAATGGCCAAACTTTAGCAGACCGTTTTCATGTAACCCGCCAGATTATCGTTCAGGACATTGCTGTTTTACGTGCTGATGGTGCTCCGATCTTATCAACCAATCGTGGCTATATTTATAAAGAAAATAAAACCAATCCTTATGTTCACAAACTGTTTAAAGTTAAGCACGAGATGGAAGAAATTGGTCAAGAACTTCTAGCTATCGTCGATAATGGGGGACGTGTTCAGAATACCTTGATTGATCATCCTGTCTACGGAGAAATTGAAACCTTGCTCAAACTCTCTTGTCGCCGTGACGTTCAGCATTTTTTAGAGCAAGTCGAAAGATCTGACTTTAGACCACTTTCTGAATTAACAGATGGCGTCCATTATCACCTAGTCGAAGCTGAAAACGAACAAGACCTTCTCTATATCGAGAAGGCCTTGGACCAGCTAGGTTATTTAGTAAAGGATTAGAATATTTTCTTTTCCCATCCATCTTCTGTACGGTGACGATAGAAAAATTCTGACTTATCAGGAGCTTCCATCATCTCCATCAAGGGTAACATATCATAGGCCAGATCCAAGTTTGGAATCTGGTCTTTTTGCACCCAGGAGACTTCTCCTTCATCCGAAGAACGAAGCCTTCCAGAAAACTCAGTCGCCTTATAACAAAAGACAATATAGCGTTCACCCGAATCTAAAGGCCAATTTTTAATGCCGACAAGTTGAGGATTTTGAATCGTCAGACCTGTTTCCTCGTAAATTTCACGAATAACAGATTCAGCGAATGCTTCTCCATTTTCAACATGACCTCCTGGAAAGGCATAGCCAGACCAGCGGTTGGTTTCAGGCGATCGATACTGCATAACCACGCGCTGATTTTCAAGGTCTTCTATTAGACAAATATTAGTTAGAATGGTTAATTGTGCTCGAGACATACATAGACTCACTTTCTAATGTTTAATTTTTTTCTACATACTTAACTTTAGACTTCATAATCAAAGGATTAACTAAGTCATGATATTCATGAATTTCATGGAGTAAGAATCCTCTGATGATTCTTATTTCATTTTTTTCCCTAATCACATAGTAGTCTAAATTGATAGGCATAGATGAATCTGGAACCGTGGAGAAAAATAAAAATATCATAAACCAGATTATGAGAGCAACGAATCCACTGAGAGCTTGAAAAATCAGATGATGCCATTGAAAGATTCTAGATTTATAAAAGATAGTCCACGGATGGATAAATAGGGTTAAACAAAGACCAAAGAACCAGAAATTCCACAAGACCGGTGTAAAGGCTAAACCAAAAAGCCCTAAGATAAAATGAAGCAGTACAAATACCAGGCACAAAAGATAAATAAATCTAAATACAGTTAGATGTTTCATCATGATTGACTCCTTTTCTTTTCAATATATTTCATTACTAGAGTTATAATAGATGCCAAACTGAAAAAGATCAGATAAGTTGCAATAGGAAACCAGATGTAGCGGTGATCTAGGGATAAGAGGGGAGGTAAAATTCCTTTACTATTTTTCCCGCCAATACCAATAAAGAGATGAACTATTAAACCAATACTATTAAGATAGATAAATAAATCTGCATATCTTTTTATTGTCATCCTTGTCTTAGACAAGTCTAGGAACCAATAGTCAAATAATCGATACACCAGACAAAAAAGATTTATATATATTGGAAAACTATAGTTGATATCTCGGTATGGAGACGGAATAGGAAGAAGTTTAAAAACAAGGGTAACACCTAGTCCTATTCCTAAGATGAGAGCAAGGATCAGGAAAAAACCTATAATTTTATGAGAATCTAGCCAAAGCTGAAAACTTTCTTTTCTTGGGTGATTCTTTTTTGTATTTGACTTTCTTTTGTTACTTTGATTTGATTGTATTTTTCCCATTTTCTTCTTTTCTCTTTTTCTTTTCAATATACTTGGAAATTATAATTGTCACAATAGGCACTAGAAAGAAAATGAAATAAGTAAGAGTGGAAACCAGATGTAGCGATAGTCTAATGCCCATATCGGAAGTAATCTTGTTCCTCTTTTAGAGGTCATCCCAATCGTTAACTGGAATACACAAGCAATTCCGTTAGGATATAAAAACACTTCTGCAAAATTTCGCAAGGAAATCCAGTCTTTCCTAAAGGTACGAAGGAAAGTATGATAAGATGCATTCACCAAAAGAACGATATTTAAATAAAGTGGAAAACTATAATGCAGTTCCCGATAGGGACTTGGAATAAGGGTTGTTCCGTACAATAGATATAATATTCCTAGAGCAGAAAAGAACAGAACGCTTGCATCAAGGATCCAGGCAATTGTTGAATGTTGCACAAACCACAGATTCATGCGGTCTAGTAGACCAATCTTTCGCTTTGATTTCTGGTGTTTTTTTAATGTTTTCTGTCTCTTACTTTTTTGTTTCATGATAATTTTTTAACTTCTTCTGCTACTTTTTGGAGATGATCTTCACGCATACTTGCTGTATTCACATCCCGTCCAACTTCACCTAGTACGCACACGCGCTTAGTTTTAATTCCACAGTGATTCAAGACCGCATTTTTCAAAACAGAGATGCCATAGCTATCTGGAATGTTGATAGGACCCGAAAAGATCTTGTACCACCAGGTAGGTGCCATAGAGGTTGCGTAAATACTGGCTGTTTTCCCTTTTAATAACTTTTTAAACTGCTTGCCTCTTAGGTAATTCCAGATAAAACTTCCCTGGTTATTGGCAGAGTAGGCAATTCCAGGTGTGAAGACCCGATCAATCCAGCCTTTCATGAGGCTAGGCATACTACTCCACCAGATAGGATAAATAAAGATGAAATGATCTGCCCATTGGATTAATTCCTGAGAACGAAGGATAAAAGAATCTTCTTCCATACGTTTTCGATAGCCGTATCGAAGAACAGGATTAAAGTTCTCTTCATTAAGGTTGATGACTTCAACTTCATGGTGACTTAAATCAATATTATCTACAATGGTTTGAAAAATAGCCTGACAATAACTTTCCTTATCAGGGTGTCCATTGATGACTAGAATTTTCATTCATCTTCTCCTTCATTTCTTTGTTTCATTTCTTTGTTTCATTCTATCTATTTCACTTTTTATACTTAATTAGTTGATAATGGTTCAAAGATTGATAGATAGGTCCTTTAGGAATTTTTATTTGAAGAACACATCATCCGCAATTCCTTAACAGGTTTTCCAAGTTTAAGTATTTTTTCTTGGCCATCAAAAGTAAAACCCATTTTTTGATAGAAAGCAATGGCTCTCTTATTATCTTTCAATACCCATAAAAATATTTCAGAGAAATGATCGAGAGCAACAAATGCAGCATGCATTAACTGTTCACTCACACCTTTTCCATAGTAATCTTTTAAAACATATAAGGCAATGATTTCACCAGCTTGAATGGTCTCATCACGAAAATTTCCATAGCTGATAAATCCAACGACCTGCTTTCCATCCATCGCAATCAAGGTATTTTCTGGATATTTTTGACTAAAGAATCGACATCTTTCTAATGTCATCGTCTCCTGAAATTCCACGGGTAAAAGATCGTCATAAGCCTCTCTCCACGTTTGCCAATGAACGAGGGATTTGCCTTCTATCTCTTCAGGAGTTTCCATTGTTTTAATGATAATCTTCATAGGCTCCTCCTACTAATCCAACGCCTTGACTTCCAACATCATATCACGTATTTGCGCTGCCAACTCAAAGTCAAGCACTTCGACGGCTTCTTGCATTTGTTTTTCCAGTTTCTTGACTAGTTCTTTGCGTTCTTGTTTATTGAGGCTATTGATATCTACCTCTTTTTCTTCTTCCTTAGCAACTGCCTTGGTTACGGCAATCAGGTCACGGATTTCTTTCTTAATGGTTTGTGGGACGATGCCATGCTCTTCATTATAAGCCATCTGGATTTTCCGACGACGCGCCGTTTCATCGATGGCACGTTGCATAGACTGGGTAACCGTATCCGCATACATGATGACATGACCTTCACTGTTACGGGCGGCACGTCCAATGGTCTGGATGAGTCCACGTTCATTTCGGAGGAAGCCTTCCTTATCGGCATCGAGAATAGCAACCAAGCTTACTTCAGGTACGTCAATTCCTTCACGAAGAAGGTTAATTCCGACTAAGACATCAAAGACTCCTAATCGTAAATCTCGGATAATCTCTGTCCGCTCTAAAGTCTTGATATCCGAGTGCATATACTTGACCTTAATCCCCATTTCTTTGAAATAGTCAGTCAAATCTTCTGCCATTTTCTTGGTCAAGGTAGTAATAAAGGTGCGTTCATTCTTTTCAACACGGGCATTGATTTCCCCCAAGAGGTCATCAATCTGTCCCATAGTTGGGCGCACTTCCACCTCAGGATCCAAAAGACCTGTTGGACGAATGATTTGCTCAATCACGGTGTCTGTTTGTTCCATCTCGTAATCACCGGGCGTCGCTGAAACATAGACAATCTGGTGGACATGACTTTCAAATTCTTCACGACGGAGGGGACGGTTGTCCAAGGCAGACGGCAAACGGAAACCGTAATTAACCAACATTTCCTTACGTGAACGGTCTCCATTATACATTCCTTTGATCTGCCCCATAGTCATATGACTCTCGTCAATCATAATCAGGAAATCATCTGGGAAGAAATCAAGAAGTGTGTACGGAGGCTCTCCTTCGCTTCGTCCATCCATGTGACGGGAGTAGTTTTCGACACCATTTGTATAGCCCATCTCACGTAGCATCTCGATATCGTACTCTGTCCGTTGTTTCAAGCGTTGCGCTTCAAGGAGTTTGCCTTCTTTTTCAAAGATAGCTAACTGCTCCTCCAACTCAGCCTGAATCTTAGCAATCGCTACTTCCATGTGGTCGTCATTGGTCACAAAGTGAGTCGCTGGGAAAATCGCCAAATGATCCACTTCTCCCAGAACTTGCCCCGTAAGAGCTTCGACTTCACGAATACGATCAATCTCATCTCCGAAGAATTCAACACGAAAGGCATGCTCGTCACGAGATGCTGGGAAAATTTCCACCACATCTCCACGTACACGAAATCTTCCCCGCTGGAAATCAATATCATTGCGTTCAAATTGAATATCGACTAATTCATTAAGCAGTTTATCACGAGAAATTTCAAGTCCTGGGCGCAGACTTACTACACTATCAGCATATTCTTTAGGGGAACCCAAACCATAAATACAAGATACGGATGCTACAACGATGACATCGTTACGCTCCAAGAGCGCTGATGTAGCGGAGTGACGGAGTTTATCAATCTCATCGTTAACTGAACTATCTTTTTCGATATAAGTATCACTAGAGGGAACATAGGCTTCTGGCTGGTAGTAATCGTAATAGGACACGAAGTACTCGACGGCATTCTCAGGGAAAAATTCCTTAAACTCCCCGTAGAGCTGGCCTGCTAGGGTCTTATTGTGGGCGATGACTAGGGTTGGTTTATTAACTTTGGAAATCACCTGGCTCATGGTATAGGTCTTACCTGTACCAGTCGCCCCCATCAGAATTTGAGCCTTTTCTCCACCCTCGATATTATCTACCAACTGTTCGATAGCTTGCGGTTGATCCCCAGATGGTTGGTATTTGGATACAAGTTTAAATTTGTTGTCTGTAATTCTATTGATCATAATTGCCTCATACACATTTTCTATCCTTCTATTTTACCATAAAAAGGATCGACTTACTGATTCTCAACTTCTTGCCGCTTAGCATCCTATGTCACATCTTCTTACATAAAAACACTAAATATTTGCCAACTTTTTTATTTTCTGCTATAATGGGTAAATATTCTAAAAAGGAGACTAAACATGAAGAAAAAAATCCTTGCATTTTTATTATTTTTATTTCCCTTATTCTCTTTAGGCTATGTTAATGCGGACACTATCAAGATTGTTAGTGATACCGCTTATGCACCCTTTGAGTTTAAAGATACAGACCAGACTTATAAAGGAATTGATGTCGACATCATCAATAAAGTCGCTGAGATAAAAGGATGGAATATTCAAATGTCTTATCCAGGCTTTGATGCTGCTGTCAATGCGGTCCAAGCAGGGCAAGCAGATGCGATCATGGCTGGTATGACAAAAACCAAAGAACGTGAAAACGTCTTTACCATGTCTGATACATACTATGATACAAAAGTTGTCATCGCAACGACTAAGTCTAACAAAATCACTAAGTATGAAGAACTCAATGGTAAAACTGTTGGTGTAAAAAACGGTACTGCCGCACAACGTTTCCTAGAAAGCATCAAAGATAAATATGGATTCACTATCAAAACCTTTGATACTGGTGATTTGATGAATAACAGTCTCAGTACAGGGTCTGTAAATGCCATCATGGATGACAAACCTGTTATCGAGTACGCTATTAACCAAGGGCAAGATCTCAGTATCAACATGGACGGAGAAGCCGTTGGAAGCTTTGCTTTTGGAGTTAAAAAAGGTAGCAAGTACGAATACCTAGTTACAGAATTTAACGAAGCTTTGGCTCAGATGAAAAAAGACGGTAGCTTGGACAAAATTATCAATAAATGGACAAGTTCCTCTAAAACTAATTCACAAGTGACTTCTCTCACTTCTACTACAAGCGCAGGGCAAAAAGCTACTCCAGTCAAATCAAAATACGTTATCGCAAGTGATTCTTCATTTGCACCATTTGTTTTCCAAAACTCAAGCAACCAGTACATTGGTATTGATATGGACTTGATCAAGGCTATTGCCGAAGACCAAGGTTTCGAGATTGAAATCACCAACCCAGGTTTTGACGCTGCTATTAACGCGGTTCAATCTGGTCAAGCTGATGGTATGATTGCTGGTATGTCTGTTACAGACGCTCGTAAAGAAACCTTTGATTTCTCTGATTCTTACTATACAGCTAATACTATTCTTGGAGTTAAGGAATCAAGTACCATTTCTTCTTATGAAGATTTGAAGGGTAAAACCGTTGGTGTTAAAAACGGTACTGCTTCTCAAACCTTCCTAACTGAAAATCAAAGCAAATATGGTTATAAAATTAAAACCTTTGCAGACGGTTCATCTATGTATGATAGCTTGAACACTGGTTCAATTGACGCCGTAATGGATGACGAACCAGTTCTTAAATACTCTATCAGTCAAGGTCAAAAATTAAAAACACCAATCGAAGGTACTCCAATCGGTGAAACTGCTTTTGCAGTTAAAAAGGGAAGCAATCCTGAATTGATTGAAATGTTCAACAATGGTCTTGCAAATCTTAAAGCAAGTGGTGAATTCCAAAAGATTCTTGATAAATACCTTGCAACTGATTCAACAAGTGAATCATCAACTGTTGACGAAACTACTATCTTGGGCTTGTTGAAAAACAACTACAAACAACTCCTAAGTGGACTAGGAATTACCCTTTCTCTAGCTTTGATTTCCTTTGCAATTGCGATTGTTATCGGAATTATCTTTGGTATGTTTAGCGTTAGTCCTTATAAATCACTTCGTATTATTTCAGAAATCTTTGTCGATGTGATTCGTGGTATTCCACTGATGATTCTTGCTGCCTTTATCTTCTGGGGAATTCCAAACTTTATCGAGTCTATCACAGGCCAACAGAGTCCAATCAATGACTTTGTCGCTGGTACAATCGCCCTCTCGCTAAACTCAGCTGCCTACATCGCTGAAATTGTTCGCGGTGGTATTAAGGCTGTTCCTATCGGACAAATGGAAGCTAGTCGAAGCCTTGGTATCTCTTACAGTAAAACCATGCGTAAGATTGTCTTGCCACAAGCAACAAAACTTATGCTTCCAAACTTCGTCAACCAATTTGTCATCGCTCTTAAAGATACAACTATCGTATCTGCAATCGGGCTAGTCGAACTCTTCCAGACTGGTAAGATTATCATTGCTCGTAACTACCAAAGTTTCAAAATGTATGCAATTCTCGCAGTCTTCTATCTTGTGATTATCACTCTTCTTACTAGACTTGCAAAACGCTTAGAAAAGAGGATTCAATAATGGCTAAATTAAAAATCGATGTCGATAATTTACATAAGCAATATGGTAAAAACAAAGTCCTTAAAGGAATCTCAGCAAAATTCTATGAAGGAGATGTTGTTTGTATCATTGGACCTTCTGGTTCAGGTAAATCAACTTTCTTGCGTAGCTTGAATCTCCTTGAGGAAGGTACAAAAGGTCATATCACGGTTAATGGTTATGATTTGACGGATAAAGCAACCAACGTGGACCACGTTCGTGAAAATATCGGAATGGTGTTCCAGCACTTCAATCTTTTCCCACACATGACGGTATTGGAAAATATCACTTTCGCACCAGTAGAGCATAAGTTGATGACTAAGGCCGAAGCTGAAAAATTGGGAATGGAACTTCTTGAAAAAGTTGGACTCGCTGATAAGGCTAATGCAAATCCTGAAAGCCTATCAGGTGGTCAAAAACAGCGTGTGGCTATCGCTCGTGGTCTAGCCATGAACCCTGATATCATGCTCTTTGACGAACCAACTTCTGCCCTTGACCCTGAGATGGTCGGCGACGTTCTTAACGTTATGAAGGAATTGGCTGAACAAGGTATGACTATGATCATCGTAACCCACGAAATGGGATTCGCCCGCAAGGTTGCCAATCGAGTTATCTTTACTGCAGACGGTGAATTCCTTGAGGACGGTACACCTGACCAAATCTTTGATAACCCACAACACCCGCGTCTTAAAGAATTTTTAGACAAGGTTCTAAACGCCTAGAAAAGGTAGGGCAAAAAGTCTTTATAATCAAAAAAACGCATTGTATCAGGTATTATAAAACTTGATATTATGCGTTTTATTCTGGGAAGATTTACTTCGATTGTTCCTGATACTCAATGAAAATCAAAGAGCAAACTAGGAAGCTAGCCACAGGTTGCTCAAAGCACTGCTTTGAGGTTGTAGATAGAACTGACGAAGTCAGCTCAAAACACTGTTTTGAGGTTGTAAATAGAACTGACGAAGTCAGTAACATATATACGGTAAGGCGACGCTGACGTGGTTTGAATTTGAGATTTTTCCCAGCCTCTTAGTATAGACGTATTGGATTTTTGGATTTTTTAGAAAATTATGATAAAATAAAGGATATGAAAATGGGGATTCCTCATGCCTAGTTTAACTAGGAAACAAAATAGAAATTAGGTAGCTAGATGTCATCAAAAGTTATTGTTACAATTTTCGGTGCAAGTGGGGATTTGGCCAAACGTAAGCTCTACCCTTCACTTTTTAGACTTTATAAATCAGGTAATCTTTCTGATCATTTTGCTGTTATTGGAACTGCTCGTAGACCTTGGAGTAAGGAATATTTTGAATCTGTCGTTGTCGAATCTATTTTAGACTTGGCAGATAGCGTAGAAGAGGCTCAAGCATTTGCTAGTCATTTTTACTATCAAAGTCACGATGTTAATGACACTGAGCACTACATCGAATTACGCAAGCTTCAGGCTGAATTAAACGAAAAATATCAGACTGAGCACAACAAACTCTTCTTCCTCTCAATGGCACCTCAGTTCTTTGGTACCATTGCTAAACACCTCAAATCAGAGCAGATTGTTGACGGTAAAGGCTTTGAACGTTTGATTGTTGAGAAACCTTTTGGAACAGACTATGAGACTGCAAGCAAACTAAACGAAGAGCTCCTAGCTACTTTTAACGAAGAGCAAATCTATCGTATCGACCACTATCTCGGTAAAGAAATGATTCAAAGTATTTTTGCTATTCGCTTTGCCAATATGATTTTTGAAAATGTTTGGAATCGTGAACACATCGATAACGTTCAGATTACCTTTGCAGAGCGCCTAGGTGTTGAAGAGCGTGGTGGCTACTATGATGAATCTGGTGCCCTTCGAGACATGGTTCAAAACCACACACTTCAGCTTCTGTCACTCCTCGCCATGGACAAGCCAGCAAGCTTTACAAAGGATGACATTCGCGCAGAGAAAATCAAAGTCTTTAAAAATCTTTACCACCCTACAGATGAGGAACTCAAAGAGCAATTCATCCGTGGTCAATATCGTTCTGGTAAAGTTGATGGCATGAAATACATCTCTTACCGTAGTGAACCAAATGTTAATCCTGAATCTATGACAGAAACCTTTGCATCAGGTGCCTTCTTTGTAAATACTGATCGCTTCCGTGATGTACCTTTCTTCTTCCGTACAGGGAAACGCCTCACTGAAAAAGGAACACACGTGAATATTGTCTTCAATCAAATGGATTCCATTTTCGGAGACCCTCTAGCACCAAACGTGCTTACCATCTATATCCAACCAACTGAAGGTTTCTCTCTCAGTCTTAATGGTAAAAAGGTAGGGGAAGAGTTTAGCCTTGCGCCAAATTCTCTTGACTATCGAACAGATGCAACTGCAACAGGTGCTTCACCAGACCCTTATGAAAAGCTCATCTACGATGTTTTGAATAACAACTCAACCAACTTTAGCCACTGGGAAGAAGTGAGCGCTTCTTGGGAGTTGATTGACCGCATCGAAAAACTTTGGGCTGAAAATGGTGCGCCACTACATGACTACAAGGCTGGTACAATGGGGCCTCAAGCCAGCTTTGATTTACTTGAAAAATACGGAGCCAAATGGACTTGGCAACCAGATATCGCTTATCGTAAAGATGGTCGTTTAGAATAATCAAAAACAATCCTGCAAGAATTCTTGCAGGATTTTCTTTTATATCAAACCTTCTAGAAGGCCTTTCATAAAGTTCTCAGAATTGAATTCACCGATATCATCGATTTTTTCACCAAATCCAATCAACTTAACAGGAATATTCAGTTCTTCACGGATAGCAAGAACGACACCACCTCGGGCAGTTCCATCAATTTTGGTTAAGACAATTCCTGTAACAGGAGTAATTTTTGAGAACTCTTTGGCTTGTACAAGAGCATTTTGACCTGTTGAGGCATCCAGAGCTAGGAAGGTTTCATGCGGAGCTTCTGGCACGACACGTTTAATGATACGACCAATTTTTTCCAACTCTGCCATCAAGTTTTCCTTGTTTTGTAAACGGCCAGCTGTATCAATCATTAGAATATCAACACCTTCAGCCACCGCACGTTCCATCCCATCAAAGACAACACTAGCTGGATCTGCTTTTTCAGGTCCAGTAACCACAGGAACATCTACACGACGACCCCATTCTGCTAGCTGGGCTACTGCACCAGCACGGAATGTATCCGCAGCAACAAGCATGACTTTCTTGCCTGCTTGCTTGTAGCGGTGAGCTAATTTACCGATTGAAGTTGTTTTCCCGACACCATTAACACCTACAAAGAGCATGACTGTCAAACCATCTTGGAAGTTAATGCTTTCATTGTACTGTCCATCTTTTTCGTAAAGCTCTACCAATTTTTCGATGATCACACGACGAAGAACATCAGGTTTCTTGGCATTTTCAAGCTTGGCTTCATAACGCAATTCTTCAGTAAGATTTGAAGCAAACTGAACACCAACGTCACTCATGATAAGCAGTTCTTCTAGTTCTTCGAAGAATTCTTCATCAACAGAGCGGAAGTTAGCAAAGAAGGCATTCAAACGAGCTCCAAATCCCGTACGAGTTTTCTTGAGACTACGGTCATATTTTTCCTGTACAGTCTCTTGAACTGGAGGAATTTCTTCGATTACTAGATCTTCTTCCACTTCTTCAGAAGTATCTGACTCCATCTCGTCTGGTTGAACTTGATCAGCTTTATCCTCGCCACTATCACTTGAAGATACTTCTTCGACTGGTGACTCAAATTCTTCTGCAACAAATTCCACTACTTCTTGAGAGCTGGCTTCAGTTTCTTCAACTTTTGTTGACTCTTCCTGACAACAATGGCATTCAGTTTCTTCTTCAAGCTGAATTTCTTCCTGAGGAGTTGCTATTGGATCAACTGTTTCTAGAGTAGTTTCTGCTACTGGTTCTTCCGACTCACTAGCTTCTTTAGAATAAGTTTCCTCAAATTCTGAACTTTGGTCGATTTCTTTAGTATTTTTCACTTCAACTTCATCAGTTCCAAGTGCTTTAACTTCCTCGCCAGGTTCTGTCAGATCCAAGTTTTCCAAAGCTTCTTTAACGACTTCTTCAATTTTTGGTTCTTCTTTTCTACCAAATAAACGGTCAAATAATCCCATGCTTTAGTTCTCCTTCAGTACATATTTTTCAATGGCCCAGGCAACAGCTTCCTCGTCATTGGTCATAGGAGTCACGACATTCGCAACTTCCTTGACCTCAGGCACAGCATTTTGCATGGCAACGCCGAGTCCTGCCCACTCAATCATAGAAAGGTCATTGGCCTCATCTCCACAAGCCATCACCTGACTTTGGTCAATTCCTAGATGGTCGATCAATTTAGCTAGTCCAGTAGCCTTATGAACGTTCTTTGGTGACCATTCCAAAAGCATATCGCGAGATTTAAAAATTTCATAATTGTTAAACAAGTCTGATGAAATGTTAGCAATTGCTGCATCCAGTGGTTCTTGGGCAAAGGCTGTCACACATTTATTGTAGGTCATCTGACTAGACAAATCTTCAAAGTCAATTGGAACAAAAGTCAGAGCAGGATTAAATTTAGCATACAGACTTTCTTGATCTGATTGGATTTGGTAAACTGTACCTTCTGAAATAGCGTCTAAAGGAATGCCTAGTTTTTCAGTTTCCTCGTAAATACGTGTCACATCATCAATCGAGAACACTGTCTTATCGAGGATTTCACCCGTATTTTTCTGAACCAATCCACCATTAAAGGTGATAGTATACTCATCATCATGGCCCTCTGTTCCAAGCTCTTTGAGGAAGAAATCCATAGCCTTGAGGGGACGTCCAGTTGTCAATACCACTTTGACTCCCTGATCACGCGCAGCCTTTAAAGTTTCCTTGGTACGATCAGTTAATTTCTTGTCTGTCGTCAGTAAGGTTCCATCTAAGTCCAAAGCAATTAATTTAATATCTGCCATTATAATTCCTCCATATAAGCGATAACTGATTGGTCCTTGTGGTGTCCAATAATGGTTTCAGCAAGTTCTAAAATCTCTGGACGTGCATTTTCAGGTGCCACTGGGTGCCCAACCACTTGCATCATGTGAAGATCATTTAGATTATCACCAAAGGCCATCACTTGATCCATATCCAGATTTAATTTCTTAGCCAATTCGACAATAGCGACTCCCTTATCAACATGGTCTAAAACAATATCAATGGATTCAAAGCCTGTCGTCATAGCCTTGACTCCAGGAACATGTTCATTGACCCAAGCTTCTCCAGCGTCAACCGTTTCTTCAGTGAAGTTAGTTGTGAATTTAAAAATCTCATCGGTAATATCTTCAAGACTGGCTACTTTTTTGATATTTTCATTGTAATGATGACTAAACATGAGATAGGTTTCATCTACTGTGTCTAATACATAGCAAGCCTCTTTACCAGTCAAGAGCATCTTTTTCTCATCAAAATAAGGTGAAGTTTTTAGTTTTTCAAATGTTAATAGGTAAAAATCACGAGGCATGGTTGCTTCATAAAGGTCCTCTCCATGGAAACGAACGAGACTCCCATTTTCAGCAATGAAAATAATCTCATCTTTAACATCCGCAAAATGCTTTTCAAGTGACAAAAGCCCACGACCTGAGGCAACAGCAAAGTAAATTCCTTTTTCTTGATAAGAATGGAGCAACTTTTTCAGACGCTCCATATCAAATTGACCGGCACCATCCAAAAAAGTACCGTCCATATCCGTTGCTACTAATTTAATCATAAAATTCTTCATACTCCAATTAATAAATCTACCTTCTATTATACCATAGAAAAAGTAAAAAAAGACGTGCTGAATTGACACGTCTTTGTCTTCTATAAATAATCCCGTAGGGCCAATTTAAAGGCCAGGCTGATTTGCTTACCTTCTTTTATATCCAACCTCTCAACACTTTTCTTCCAAAGTTCTTGATTGAAGTCTATTCTGAGAGTTCATCAGCTATTGCGTAAAAATTATCAATCTTTGGCTGAGATACATTTGTCACAATCATAAATAGCATATAGTTCTTGACATATAATCTTGCATATGAAAAAATACTTGTTGGAGGTTAATAATATGACTGAAAAAATCAAAAACTGGGTTAATATTTGCGTTTTGAAAAATCAAGAAATTTTATTACTTAATAGACAGCACGATAATTTTCCTGGTTGGATTCCACCGGGGGGAAAAGTTGAATTCCCTGAAAGTTTTTTTGAAGCCGCATTACGGGAACTTAAGGAAGAGACTGGACTCACTGCATTAAATCTTGAATTAAAAGGAATTTCAGGCTTTACTAATTCAATTGGTAATGAGAGATTTGTCTTCTATGACTTTTTATGTACTCAGTTTACTGGTGAACTAAGTACATCTGCTGAAGGTGAGCCAAAATGGTGGAATCTAAAAGATATTGATAAAATACCAATGCAAGATGAAATAAGAAAAAGGCTACCACTTTATTTAAGAAAAGGAAGCTTTGAAACTATTAACTATTGGGATGATAATAAGAAATGCATTAGTGAAAACAAAACAATTTTATTTGACTAATATTCTCTACGGTATAATCAAGGGTATCTAATAAAAATCATCTACTCTAACAACTTTTTCCTTATAGCTATAGATAGCTAAAAAGCCTTGGAAACAGCTTATTCCAAGGCTTTCTCTATATTTAGAGCCAGTCGTTATTAAAAATATAAGCCCTTTTCCACACTTTCCTGAATCAAGTCTTCCGTCAGTTTCCATAATTCTTCTGATTCACTTTTTATGAACTTTTTCTTTTCTAATACCATGTCTGCACTGATATTATCAGGATTATAATTGAATTCTGACACTTCTAAGTGATTTATCAGTGGTACCAATGCATCGATCACTCTTGCATATCTTGCTTCAGAACTCTGCCCTTTTTCAAATTCCAACCACAAATTTTTCATTTGTAAATATTTTTCTTCTGGAAGTATACTCATTGTTTTTTCTATAGATGCTAGTTCTCTATCATGAGAATGAAGCTTTTTTTCATCATCAAAAACCCAAGTATCTCCGGCATAAATCTCACCTAAATCATGAATCAATAACATAGAAATGACCTTCTCCATATTCAATTTTTCAGGATAATAATCTTGAAGAACCATCGCAGCTATGGCACCCTGCCAGGAATGCTCGGCACTATTTTCAAATCTGCCATCAAGAGTTCTATTAAATCTTATCACTGACTTTAATTTCTCTATTTCTTTAATAAAATCAACTGAATGTTTCAAATTACTCATTGCTATTCCTACCTTATTCTAAATTACAAATATATTAGCAAAAATTAATCTTGACATCATTAATTTCCCGTATTTGCAAAAAAATAACGCCTAATCCACATGAGATTAGACGCTGATAAAATGACTATTTTAAACTTATTTATGGGTTTGGAATCAAACTTTCAGCCATTCATCAATTCAAGGTTCTCTTATCCATATTTGGCAAAGAGAGTCGGAATTTAATGATGCAGAGTCGAATCACAAAACCAACAATAGAAACAATGATAAAGACAGTGATTCTTGGAAAGTGAAGGACAAAGGCCAACCAATAATAAATAACTCCAATTACGAAAGATAGAAGGGCATAAATATCTTCTTTTAGAACACTTGGTACTTCATTGATCAGGAGGTCTCGGATAATTCCACCACCTGCACCCGTTAAACAGGCCAAAATCCCTGCAGACATCAAATTTAGCTTACTATCCACTAAGGCTGTGGCTCCGATTAGAGAGAAGATAATTAACCCAATCGAATCAAAGATGAGGTAAGCTTCTCTCAACCACTTATAGAACTTTTTTTCATGACTAGCATTGGCCTGTTTTGAAGTTACAAAGACATACATGATAACCGCTACAAGGATAGAGACATAAATCGGGCTGGGATCAGCAAGAGAGGAAGGAAAACGACTGATAATAGAATCTCTCAAAATCCCTCCGCCTACTGCCGTTACAATTGCCAATAAACTAATTCCAAAAATATCTAATCGTTTACCAAATCCTTTGATGGCTCCTGAAGCCGCGAAGGCTATAGTCCCAATATAATTACAGATCATTAGGAATAGATCGAAATCCATATAAGCTCCTCAATTTATTTTTGTAACCCTCCGACTTCTTGAAGGTCATTCTAAATACTTTAGCTTGAAATGTTGTATCGAAAACAAACTAAGCATCCATATTTTCTAAATCTTTTAGTTTAACAGATACAATCTTAGAAACACCAGATTCTTGCATGGTCACCCCATAGATAGAGTCTGCTGCTGCCATGGTTCCCTTACGGTGGGTAACAACGATAAACTGGCTATCCTTGTCAAATCGGTTGAGATAATCCCCAAAGCGTTTAACGTTTGCTTCATCGAGTGCAGCTTCTACTTCATCCAAGATAACAAATGGAATGGTCTTGACCCGAATGATTGAGAAGAGCAAAGCCAGAGCTGACAAGGCCTTCTCTCCACCACTCATGAGATTGAGAGATTGGATTTTCTTGCCTGGTGGTTGCACAGAGATTTCAACACCTGCTGTCAATAAATCACCCTCGGTCAGGATTAGGTCTGCTTGGCCACCACCGAACATCTGCTTAAAGGTCACCTTAAAGGACTCACGAATAGCTTCGAATGTTGATTTAAATCGTTCCTTCACTTCATCGTTCATCTCTGTAATGGTTTCAAGAAGAAGATTTTTGGCAGAAAGAATGTCATCACGCTGACTATTTAAGAATTCCAAGCGTTCGTGAACTTCGTCAAACTGTTCAATGGCATCAAGATTGACTGGACCAAGTGAACGGATAGATTTTTCTAAATCCTTGACCTCTTGTTCAGCCATAGCTAAATCTTCCAATTGGTTGGCTTGTTCTAACGCTTCAGTATAACTAATCTGGTATTCTTCAGTCAGTTGACCTTGAAGATAGCGAAGGCGGTCCGTAATCTTCTCTTTAGTTGCTTCTGCACGTGTTTGCTTACGAATCCATTCTTCATTTTGCTGACGAGCTTGTTCTAAATGACTGGCTATATCATCCAACTGTCCTTCAATATCATCCAGTTCAAACTGCTTACGAATGAGCCCTTGTTGAATTTCTTCCTTCTGACTCTTGGCTTCTGCTTCCTGCTTGGCCAAAAGTTCTGTATCAACCTTTTCAAGATTGTCTACCTTTTCTTGGAGAAGGCGTTCAATCTCTTCTTGCTCCAAATCAAGGTTCTCAAGTTCTTTGTTAATCCGTTCAATATCTGCAACTTCATAACGTTTTCGCCCCATCATTTCTGTTTTGAGCAGACGTTCTTGAGAAAGTTTATCCTGCAAGCTTTGATAACGTTCTTGAATCGCATTTTTATTGGACTTGATTTCTTCAATTTCTGATTCAAGCTTTTGCTTTTCAGTTGAAATAACTGCAAGACGTTCTTGGCATTTTTCTTTTTCAGTTTGCCAATCTCCACCTCTGAGATTGTTTAATTCTTTTTCCTGAAGTTCTAAAAGTGTTGCTAGTTCCTCGACTTGCTGGCTAGTTTGTTGATAAGCAAGATATAAGCCCTGCTCCTCTATACGAGCTTGCTCTCCTTTAGACTTAATAGTTTCCAAAGTCTGAGTGAGGGTAGCTAAGTTTTCTTGAACTGTTTTCAGTTTTTCTTCTTCCTGACGAATCAACTTTTCTTCTTGAGCAATTTCTTTTTGCAATTGCTCCAATTCAGGCTTGATAAAAATACTGTTATTTTGACGATTGGCACCACCAGCATAAGAACCACCTGTTCGCAATTCTGTACCATCTAGCGTTACCATTCGAACCTGATAACGTACCTTGCGAGCTGCATCACGCGCATGCTCTACCGTATCAAAGATTGCTGTTGTAGCTAGCAAGTTTTTAAATATAGCTTCATGCTTGGCATCAAAAGTAACCAATTCATCTGCCATGCCAAGAAAACCTGGACTTGAGGCAATCACATCTTGATTCTGCCCAGAAATGCTACGAGCCTTAATCGTTGTCAAAGGTAGGAAGGTAGCGCGACCAGCTCGGTTTCTCTTAAGAAAATCGATGGCCTTTGTTGCTGCCTGTTCATCTTCAACGATAATGTGTTGGCTACTTGCACCAAGAGCAATTTCAAGTGCTGTCTGATAACGAACATCAAAGGTTAAATGTTCACTAACAGCTCCAACAATACCTCCTAGGCGATTTTTCTCTTGTAAAACACTCTTAACACCTGCATAGAAATTACTATGGTTTTTAAGGATGTTTTCCAAACTTTGTGCCTTGGCCTGCTTGTTTTTCAGACTATCCAAGCGATCAAATAGTTGATTTTGCTGGCTTTGATAAGCCTGCTTTTGTGCTTCTTCTTCTTTGGCACTGGTTTGATAGTCAGCGAGTAAGTTCTGTACTTCTTCTTTAGCAGACTTTAGGGCAAGCTCTTGATCAGCAGCCTTAGACTTGGCAGTAGCCAATTGTTCCTTCAAGGATGCGAATTGTTCTTCTTGCTTTTGAGTCTGTTGGCGACTATTTTCAAGGTCATTCTCAATCCGTGTCAATTGGTTAGACACATCCGCTTCTTCCTGCAAGAAAGCAACAAAGCGCTCCCGCAGTTGCTCAATCATCTGATCTGGATCATCAGAAAAAGCTAACAAATCAGCTTCTAAACGATTGACTTCCTTAGTATTGACTGCTAGATTTTCTTCTAACTGACTGAGATTTGTTTCTTTTTCTTCCTTCTCTTGAATGAGAACATTTCTCTTTTCGTCCAAACTAGCCAAACGAGTCTGTGCCTCTTGTTGATTGAGAGCAACCTGCTCTGTCTCCAGTTTAGACAAGGCCAATTTCCGTTCTAAATCACTGATTAGGGCAGTCAAATCCATCAAACTAGTTTGATCTTTAGCCATCTCTGCTTGTAAATCATGACGTTTCTTTTTGAGAGTTTGGTTCTCTTCTTCTAAGTCTTGACGTTTTTGATAATAACTAGTCAACAGTTCTTGGACTTGGTTTAATTCTTCTTCTGTCACATCCAATTCAGCCTTATTGGCTTGAATTTGTGCAACTAAAACATCCAAGTAGATGGCTTTACGCTGACCGTCCAAGTCCATAAATTTACGAGCTGTTGCTGCTTGCTTTTCTAATGGTTTGATTTGATTGTCTAACTCATAGATGATGTCTTCCAAGCGGTCTAAATTGTCCTGAGTTTGTTGCAGCTTGCTTTCAGTTTCTTTTCGACGGGTTTTATACTTCAAGACTCCGGCAGCTTCTTCAAAGATAGCGCGGCGTTCCTCAGGCTTAGAGTTAAAGATTTCTTCGACCTTCCCTTGGGAAATAATAGAGAAGGAATCACGTCCAAGTCCAGTATCCAAGAAAAGGTCATGAATATCACGAAGACGAACTTTTTTACCGTCAATCTTGTATTCACTGTCTCCAGTACGATAGATGTGACGCTCCACCTTGATTTCCTGGCCTGCATCCTTGATAAAACCATCTTGGTTATCCAAAGTAACAATAACAGAAGCGTAGTTTAGAGGCTTCCGACTTTCTGTTCCTGCAAAGATGACATCAGGCATCTTCCCACCACGAAGACTCTTGACACTAGATTCACCAAGTGCCCAACGGAGGCTTTCAGTGATATTTGATTTCCCAGAGCCATTTGGTCCTACAACCGCCGTCACCCCTTGGTCAAAAACAACCTTGGTCTTGTCAGCAAAGGACTTAAACCCTTGGATCTCAATTTCCTTTAAATACATGAATCCAGCCCTTTCTCAACTGCATTTTTAGCGGCTTCCTGCTCTGCTAATTTTTTGGAGCGTCCTTGACCGGAACCTAAACTTTGCCCCTCAACAAGGACTTCAACCTCAAACATCTTATCATGGGCTGGTCCAATCTCTGAAATCACCTGATAACGAATATCAACATCTCCATTAACTTGGAGCAATTCTTGAAGGTGGGTCTTGTAGTCTTTAATCATCTCAAAATCACCAGCCTCAACTTTTGGAATCATGACCTGGTAGATAAACTCTTTTACCGTAAGTAAATCCTTATCTAAAATCAAGGCACCCAAAAAGGCTTCGAAAGCATCTCCCAAGATGGTATCTCGATTACGGCCTCCAGATTTTTCCTCTCCCTTTCCTAGCTTGATAAATTGGTCAAACTGGCAGTCACGGGCAAAACCAGCCAAACTTTCTTCTCGTACAATCATAGCACGGAGTTTAGACAAGTCCCCTTCTGGTTTTTTAGGGTATTTTTTAAACAGATATTCTGAAATCAATAATTGCAGAACAGCGTCTCCTAAAAATTCCAAGCGTTCGTTGTGTGAAATTTTTAAGAGGCGGTGCTCATTGGCATAACTGGTATGGGTAAAAGCTGTTTCAAGTAAGCTTTTATCTGTAAAAACAAGTTTAAAATGGTCTTGTAACACTGATTCTAATTCTTTCATAACTACCTCTTTCTAAATCATTATAATCCTATCCATTATATCAAAAAAAGGCTTCATAGTCAGAAAAGAACAGTGAAAAGCTTATTTTCTAACTTCTAGCTAAAATCAGCCCCCAGCTAGCGGATTGGGCTTTTTTTTGGTATAATAAATCTTATGGAAATTGAAAAAACCAATCGAATGAATGCTCTGTTTGAATTTTATGCAGCCCTTTTGACCGATAAGCAGATGAACTATATCGAGCTCTACTATGCAGACGACTATAGTTTAGCTGAAATTGCGGAAGAATTTGGCGTCAGTCGCCAGGCTGTTTATGATAATATCAAACGAACTGAAAAGATTCTGGAAGACTATGAGATGAAACTCCATATGTACTCTGATTACATTGTTCGCGGTCAGATTTTTGACCAGATTTTGGAGCGTTATCCAGAGGATGCTTTTCTGCAAGAGCAAATTGAGATTTTGACCAGTATTGATAATAGGGAGTAATCATGGAAAATCTTGTTGTCTATAAAGGAATACCTTGCAAACTGTTAACTGCAGAGGAACCATTTCCTACAAGACTACAGATTATCTCGCCCAATGATATCTCCAAAGCTATGCAAATAGGTTTTAGCTGTTGGGGTTATCCAAATGAAATCATGAAAGAAGTCACACCCGAAGAACTAGAGTGTTTGCAACATTTCGGACGATTTCCACTGAATTGAAAAAATAGGAGAAAATAATGGCATTTGAAAATTTAACAGAACGTTTGCAGAACGTCTTTAAAAACCTACGTAAAAAAGGAAAAATTACAGAGAGCGACATCCAAGAAGCAACCAAGGAAATTCGTTTGGCACTTTTAGAAGCCGACGTTGCTTTGCCTGTGGTTAAGGATTTTATCAAAAAGGTTCGTGAACGTGCCATTGGGCATGAAGTCATTGATACCCTCAATCCAGCTCAACAAATCATCAAGATTGTCAATGAAGAATTGACAGATGTCCTTGGTTCGGACACAGCTGAGATTATCAAGTCACCAAAAATCCCAACCATTATCATGATGGTCGGTTTGCAAGGGGCTGGTAAAACAACTTTTGCAGGTAAACTTGCTAATAAACTCAAAAAGGAAGAGGATGCTCGTCCTTTAATGATCGCAGCTGACATCTATCGTCCTGCTGCTATTGACCAGCTCAAGACACTGGGACAACAGATTGACGTACCTGTATTTGCTCTTGGTACTGAAGTCCCTGCAGTTGAGATTGTTCGCCAAGGTTTGGAGCAAGCGAAAGCTAACCATAACGACTATGTTTTGATCGATACGGCAGGTCGTTTGCAAATTGATGAACTTCTCATGAATGAGCTCCGTGACGTTAAAGCACTTGCTCAACCAAATGAGATTCTCTTGGTCATCGATGCCATGATCGGTCAGGAAGCTGCAAACGTTGCGCGTGAATTTAACGCTCAACTAGAGGTCACTGGCGTCATCCTTACAAAGATTGATGGTGATACTCGTGGTGGTGCGGCCCTCTCTGTTCGTCACATCACAGGAAAACCAATCAAATTCACTGGTACTGGTGAAAAGATTACCGACATTGAAACCTTCCACCCTGATCGTATGGCTAGCCGTATTCTCGGTATGGGGGATATGCTGACTCTGATTGAGAAAGCTTCCCAAGAATACGACGAGCAAAAAGCCATTGAAATGGCTGAGAAGATGAGAGAAAATACCTTTGATTTCAACGATTTCATCGATCAGTTGGATCAGGTGCAAAATATGGGACCAATGGAAGATTTGCTCAAGATGATTCCAGGTATGGCCAACAATCCTGCCCTTCAAAATATGAAGGTGGATGAAAAACAAATTGCTCGCAAACGTGCCATCGTTTCATCTATGACTCCTGAAGAACGTGAAAATCCAGATTTGCTCACTCCAAGTCGCCGTCGTCGTATTGCAGCTGGTTCTGGTAATACCTTCATCGAAGTCAACAAGTTCATCAAGGACTTTAACCAAGCCAAACAACTCATGCAAGGTGTTATGTCTGGTGACATGAACAAGATGATGAAACAAATGGGCATCAACCCTAACAATCTTCCTAAAAATATGCCTGGAGGTATGGATATGTCAGTCCTTGAAGGTATGATGGGACAAGGTGGTATGCCTGACTTATCAGCTCTTGGCGTAGCAGGAATGCCAGATATGAGCCAAATGTTTGGTGGAGGTCTCAAGGGAAAAATCGGGGAATTTGCTATGAAGCAATCCATGAAACGCATGGCTAATAAAATGAAAAAAGCTAAGAAAAAACGCAAATAAAAAGGGACTCGCTTGAGTCCTTTTTCTGTCTAGTTATTTCGAAGTTTTTCCAAAGTCTCTTTAAAGATATCTGGAATATCAGCAGTAAATTCCATAGTTTCCCCTGTTTTAGGATGAGTAAATCCAAGCGTTTTGGCATGAAGAAATTGCCCATGTCCTTTCAAGGTTTTACGAGGGCCATAAACCTCATCACCAGCGACTGGATGACCGATGTAGGCCATATGCACACGGATTTGATGAGTTCGTCCTGTTTCCAGTTGCAACTCCAGCAATGTATAATCACCAAAACGTTCTAAGACTTGAAAACGTGTCACTGCTGGTTTGCCTTTAGCAGTCACAGCTTGTTTCTTACGGTCTTTTTCACTACGTCCAATCGGCGCCTCAATGACTCCACGGTCGTTAGGAAGATTCCCATGAACGATGGCCCAATATTTTCGAAGAGACTTCTTGTCCTTCAATTCTTGAGCTAGTGCTAAATGGGCATCATCGTTTTTAGCAATCATCAAGAGTCCAGATGTATCTTTATCAATACGATGGACAATCCCTGGACGCAAGACACCATTGATGCCCGATAGGTCCTTGATATGATACATAAGGGCATTAACCAAGGTACCACTGGTATGACCAGCACTTGGATGAACAACCATTCCTTGAGGTTTATTGACTACTGCTACATCCTCATCTTGGTAAATAATATCTAAAGGAATATCCTCAGCTACATACTCCAAAACCTCTGGTTCTGGCACCTGATAAGTAACGACATCGCCCTCTTGGACCGTATACTTGGCTTTCTTGACCTGGCCGTTGACCAAGACTTGGCCTGATTTGATTTGTTCATTGGCGAGACTTCGCGACAGTTCTGTCAAATCTGACAAAGCCTTATCTAAGCGTAGTCCACCTGTTTCAATTTTAATTTCCATTCATTTCCTCTTTTAGCATTGCAAGCAATAACACAACTACTCCTACTGTCAGATAACTATCAGCTACATTGAATATCGCGAAATTGATAAAGTCTAAGTGGAACATATCCACGACAAATCCTTGGCTAATGCGGTCAATAAAGTTCCCTAGACCACCTGCAATAATCAAAACCAATCCAGAGACAGTCCATAAGGAATCCTCCATGTGTTTATGGAGATACCAAATGGCACCTACCACGACGACCAGGGTAATGACAGCGAATAACAACTGCTGATCTTGTAAGATAGAAAAGGCTGCCCCCCTATTTTGCAGATAGGTCAAACTGACCAGATTTGGGATCCATGATTTAATTTCACCAAGAGAAATATTCTGAACGACGTAAGATTTTACCAATTGATCTAACACTATTAAGATTGCTATGACTCCTGCTACTATTCCTCTTTTTTTCATGCTTTCCTCTTCTGATCAAAATACTCTTGCATAACCTCTACAAATAAAGTCCCTGCTTGGCTCAAGTCTACTTCCTCACGTTTGACATAAACCATGCGATTATTAAGATTATCATTTAGTGGAATAACCGTGATTCCGTTAACACTATCGCTATCCAAAAATCCTGAACCAGTCGCATAAGCATTTGTTCTTTCAAGAATTCCGTTTAAGGTTGCACGGTCTGTTACGTTGAACATTTGAGAGCTAGCACTTGTATCCACAAAGTTTTCTGAGTAATAGAGATATTCATCCTTCTCTTGTGTGAAACGAACTGTTGGTAAATCGACTAAATCATCCATGACCAGTTCTTTTTTCTTAGCCAAGGGGTGACCTTCACGTAGATAGATATGCGTTTGGAAAGGAATCAACTCAATCACCTCGAGGTCTAACTTTTCAACCCGCTGCATGATTCCCTTTTGGTTTTGATTGTTGAGATAGATAATCCCAATCTCGCTGTGCCCTTGGGCTACTTCATCCAAAATCTGAACCGTTGTAGATTCAAAGATACGGAAATTCTTATAGTCTGGGTACTGTTGAGAAAAAGCTGTAATGGTTGGAGGTAAGAAATCATAGTGCTGGCTAGCTATTGAAAACTCATCTTTTTCCTCTTCAGGATTGGCATACTGGTTTTGGAAAACATCAAATCCCTTAACCAATTCTTGTGCCTTTTCATAAAATTCCATACCACGGCGAGTAAGAAAGGTTCCTGAACTGGTTCTACGAAAAATCTTAAAGCCTAGCTCTTTTTCCAAGTCTCTTACAGAAATAGATAGACTCGGCTGGCTAACGTACATCTTCTCAGCTGCTTCACGAAAAGTACCACTATTAGCAATAGCTACAACGTAGCGTAATTGTTGAATATTCATGATTTCTCCTTCGATTTCTATCTTATCATTATACCATAAATCAAGCCTATCCAACAAAGGAAAATCATGAGACAGATACTTCTTATCAGAGCAAACAAAAAACACCTTTCAAGTTAGATGCAAATTCTAACCAAAAGGTGTCGTTATTAAGATTATTTAGCTGCTGCGTAAAGCTCGTCTACTTTATTCCAGTTAATAACTGAGAAGAAAGCTTTGATGTAGTCAGGACGAACGTTACGGTATTTCACATAGTATGCATGTTCCCAAACGTCCAAGCCCAAGATTGGTTTTTTACCTTCTGAGATTGGTGTGTCTTGGTTTGCAGTTGAAGTTACTTCAAGCTTACCTTCTTTGTTCACAACCAACCAAGCCCATCCAGAACCAAAACGAGTTGTTGCTGCTGCAGTGAAGGCTGCTTGGAATTCTTCGAATGAACCGAAAGTTTCATCGATTGCTGCTGCAAGTTCTGCTGAAGGAGCTGTTTTTTCAGGAGTCATCAATTCCCAGAAAAGAGCGTGGTTCAAGTGTCCACCACCATTGTTGATAAGCGCTTGACGGATATCAGCTGGGATAGATTCTACGTCAGCGAGCAAAGCTTCAAGGTCTTCACCGATTTCAGGGTGTTTTTCAAGAGCTGCATTAGCATTGTTGACATAAGCTTGGTGATGCTTGTCATGGTGCAAGTGCATTGTTTCAGCATCGATGTATGGTTCTAATGCATCGTAAGCGTATGGAAGATCTGGTAAGATAATAGCCATCTGTAATACCTCTTTTTCTTTCTATATAAAGATGATAACGCAATCATCCTATTTTTTCAAGTTATTTGCTCAATTTGACTGGCTAGCAATCTGCAACAAAGCCTTCTCAAACAGGTAGCCTTTCTCATAAACTCCTGTCTTAATTTGGTAATCAGCTTGGATGAGATGACGAATAGAATTCTGGAGAAAATCAAGGGATAGTCTTCGAGAATCACGAAGGGCAAATTTGATTTGGTAGGGATTCGGATTGCGACCAAGATAGTGACCTAAACTGCTGACCATCTGGGACTCTGTCTGACCTGACTCTTGCAAAATTTTCACTTGTGTATAGAGTCTGAACTGCCCCAACATAATGGCAATCAGTTTAATCTCATCTTCTCCCTGCAAAGTCAAATCTTTTACTAAATCACGTGCCTGATCAATCTTCTTAGTCAATATTAACTGAGTTAAATCAAAGATATTATCCTGCAAAGTCTTTGGTATGGCCTCAACAATGTCTTCTTCAGTAATTCGGTCATCATCCTTATAAGACTGTAAGAAGAGTAGATTTTTCTGAATTTCACTGAATTGAAAACCTGATTTGATAAGTAACTGTTCGAAGGATTTTCCATCAAAGGAAAGTCCTTGTTCCTGAGACCACTTTTGAAAATAAGCTCGCATCTCTTGCTCTTTTGGTTCAAGGGCTTCAAAAATCTTGGCATCCCTCTTGAGCAATTTGACCAAACGTCTCTTACTATCCAGCTTCCCTTCAGCAAAAATAACTAATTTACTCGTCGGAGATGGATTTTCCAAATATTCTTCAAAAGCCTTAAGCTCGTCATCAGATAGATAGCGTTTTTTAGCTGTTGTTATATCAAGAAAATGATCTAAAATAACAATTTTTTCATCCGCAAAGAAAGGAAGGCTGACCAACTCCAGTTCCACATCCTTGTAAACTACTTCTTTCATATCAAAGTAGGCAAAGTTAAGGTCGGCAGAATCATAACCAATCTGTTTCAACACTTGACTCTTCATAACTTCAAACTGACCCTGATCTGTCCCTGTAAAAAGGCTCAGGCTCGGTAAATTTGATAAAGTCAACTTCTGACTTTCCCCAATAGCTAGCATCTTCTCTCCTTTCTTCTGATTTTTCGATTTTATTTAATCAATATAGCGCAATTTCCCACGGAAATCTTCAAGGCTTTCATAACCTTTTTCCGTCATGATTTCTTTGAGTTCCTTGGTAATACGCTCAAAAGCACCTACACCTTCTTTATGAAGGGTAGTTCCTACTTGCACCATACTGGCACCACATAGGATATGTTCAAAGGCATCACGTCCTGTTAATACTCCACCAGTTCCGATGATTTGAATTTCTGGATTCAAGCGTTGATAGAAAGCATGGACATTTGCAAGAGCTGTTGGTTTGATGTATTCTCCACCAATACCACCAAAGCCATTCTTTGGACGAATCACGACAGACTCATCTTCTATATAAAGACCATTTCCAATAGAGTTGACACAATTGACAAACTTGAGCGGATATTTGTTAAAGATTGCTGCAGCCTGGTCAAAATGAACAATATCAAAATAAGGTGGAAGCTTAATTCCTAATGGTTTTGTAAAATACTCAAAGACTTCTGACAAGATACGGTCTGTAGTTTCAAAGTCATAGGCAATCTGAGGTTTACCAGGAACATTTGGACACGAGAGATTGAGTTCAGTTAGACCTCGAAAATCACTTTCTTGAACCTTTTTCAAAATGGTATGAGTTTCCTCTGGAGACATTCCAACTAGAGATAGGAAGAAAGTTCGGTTTGGCTCTTTTTCCTGCAAGTCCAAAAGATAGTCCAGATAGTAGTCTAAACCATTATTTGGTAGCCCCATAGAGTTGATAGAACCGAGTGGAACATCTTGATAACGTGGTTCCGGATTTCCCTGACGAAATTCCAAGGTTGCTGTTTTAGTGACAAAGGTTCCTGCTGCTGAGTTTTTGACACCTTCCAACTCCTCAACTGTCATACAAGCAACTCCTGCTGCATTCATCAAGCAATTGTCAAACTCAAAACCAGCAATCTGTGTTTTAGTTGATACCATGATTCTGTTCCTCCAGATTCCTTTTTATGTCTATTATTATACCATACTTTGACTTTTGCTTTTCAATAAAACCATTTCCATAGAAAAGGTTCGTTTTTTAGCATGTTTTGAATCAGTCATTTTAAATTGAAAGAATTTTTAGAAAATTTATGTTTTTTTCTTTACACTGAAAAAATTTTCTGCTATAATGTCTCATGTAATAAAATATGACAACAAAAAGGAGAACGATATGACATCTGCTAAAGAATATATCCAAAGCGTGTTTGAAACTGTAAAAGCTCGTAACGGGCATGAGGCTGAATTTCTCCAGGCGGTTGAAGAATTCTTCAGTACCTTGGAACCTGTATTTGAAAAACATCCTGAATATATCGAAGAAAATATCCTAGCTCGTATCACTGAGCCTGAGCGTGTGATTTCTTTCCGTGTTCCTTGGGTTGACCGTCATGGAAAAGTTCAAGTTAACCGTGGTTACCGTGTTCAATTTAACTCAGCTGTTGGACCATATAAAGGGGGACTTCGTTTCCACCCAACTGTAAACCAAGGGATCTTGAAATTCCTCGGATTCGAACAAATCTTTAAAAACGTTTTGACTGGACTTCCAATCGGTGGTGGTAAAGGTGGATCAGACTTCGATCCTAAAGGCAAAACTGATGCTGAAGTGATGCGCTTCTGCCAAAGCTTCATGACTGAATTGCAAAAATACATCGGACCATCTCTTGACGTACCTGCTGGTGATATCGGTGTTGGTGGACGTGAAATTGGTTACCTTTACGGACAATACAAACGCCTCAACCAATTTGATGCTGGTGTCTTGACTGGTAAACCTCTTGGATTTGGTGGTAGCTTGATCCGTCCAGAAGCAACTGGTTACGGTTTGGTTTACTACACTGAAGAAATGCTTAAAGCTAATGATAACAGCTTTGCTGGTAAGAAAGTTGTGATTTCAGGTTCTGGTAACGTAGCCCAATACGCTCTTCAAAAAGCAACTGAACTTGGTGCAACTGTTATCTCTGTATCTGACTCAAATGGTTATGTCATCGATGAAAATGGTATCGACTTTGACCTTCTTACAGATGTTAAGGAAAAACGTCGTGCTCGTTTGACTGAGTACGCTGCAGAAAAAGCAACTGCTACTTACTACGAAGGTTCTGTATGGACTTATACTGGAAACTACGATATTGCTCTTCCATGTGCGACTCAAAACGAGATCAACGGTGAAGCTGCGAAACGCTTGGTTGCTCAAGGCGTTATCTGTGTATCTGAAGGTGCCAACATGCCTAGTGACCTTGATGCTATCAAAGTCTACAAAGAAAATGGCCTTCTGTATGGACCTGCTAAAGCTGCCAATGCTGGTGGTGTAGCTGTATCTGCCCTTGAAATGAGCCAAAACAGCCTTCGCCTTTCATGGACACGTGAAGAAGTTGACGGTCGCTTGAAAGATATCATGACGAACATCTTCAACACTGCTAAGACAACTGCAGAAAGTTACGGACTAGATAAAGACTACCTAGCAGGTGCAAATATCGCAGCCTTTGAAAATGTAGCAAACGCTATGATTGCCCAAGGGATTGTTTAATCCTAAAAATGAACTCCTCACAATTCGTGGGGAGTTTTTCTGATCCAAAAAATACCTACCCAAATGGATAGGTATTGTGAAATGAAATAGAATCTGAACAAATTTACCAGAGCAGTTAAGTCAATTTCTAGCATTTTTTAGAATTCACAGTGTACCGTTTTGTATTTAATCTGCTATAAATTCAAAATTGAAAAAATGTTTATATAGTGGATTAAAATAAGATATGAACAGAGAGATTAGGAAAGTCAAATTAATTTCTAGAAATATTTCTAGCAGCTGTAGTGTACTGTTATAGATTCAATCTACTATATTTTTAGATTACAATTTACCTGCTACTGCATCCAACAATTCTTGGATTCTCGCTTGGTTGCTTCCTCCTGCCATGGCCATGTCTGGTTTACCACCGCCACGTCCATCTACGATTGGAGCTAATTCTTTGATAACATTACCTGCATGTACCTCTTTTGTCTTGCTTGCAACAAGGACATTGACCTTGTCACCGATAGCTGCGACAAGAACAAGGACATCAGAGTAATCTTTTTGTTTCCAGTTATCCGCAAAGGTACGAAGGGCACCTGCATCTGATACTGAAACTTGGCTGGCAATGTAACGGTGGCCGTTTGCTTCTTGAACATTCTTGAAGACATTGCCTGCTGCCGCTGCCGCTGCTTTTTCCTTCAATTCTGCATTTTCTTTTTGCAATTGACGAAGTTGTTCTTGAAGTCCTTCAACTTTGTGAGGTACTTCTTTGAGTTGAGGAGCTTTCAAGGTTGCTGCGACTGCTTTCAGTGCATCTTCTTGGTCACGATAAGCTTCAAAGGCCTCTTTACCAGTCACTGCCAAGATACGACGAGTTCCTGATCCGATCCCTTCTTCTTTGACAATCTTGAAGAGACCAATTTCAGAAGTATTGCCAACGTGAGTACCACCACAAAGCTCTACTGAATAGTCCCCGATAGTGACTACGCGAACTTCCTTACCGTATTTCTCACCGAAGAGGGCCATAGCTCCCATTTCTTTGGCTGTATCGATGTCTGTCTCAACAGTCTTAACTGCGATGGCTTCCCAGATCTTCTCATTGACTTGTTGTTCAATAGCACGCAATTCTTCTGGAGTCACAGCTTGGAAATGGGTGAAGTCAAAGCGAAGGAATTCTACTTCGTTGAGTGAGCCTGCTTGAGTAGCATGATGTCCAAGGATATTGTGAAGAGCCGCATGGAGCAAGTGAGTGGCTGTGTGGTTCTTCATGACACGATGACGACGATTGCTATCGATAGCCAAAGTGTATTCTTGGTTCAATGCAAGAGGAGCAAGAACTTCAACGGTGTGCAATGCTTGTCCGTTTGGTGCTTTTTGAACATCTGTTACTGTAGCTACAACATTTCCTGCAGCATCCAAGATTTGTCCATGGTCAGCTACCTGTCCACCCATTTCAGCGTAGAATGGAGTTTCCGCAAAGATAAGTGAGGCAGTTCCTTCTGATACAGCTTCTACTTCAGCATTGTCAGCTACGATAGCAACCAACTTAGAAGACAATTGACTAGAATTGTAGTTGAAGACACTCTCAACAGTGATGTTTTGAAGGGTTTCATTTTGCATACCCATAGATCCACCTTTGACAGCAGAGGCACGCGCACGTTCTTGTTGTTCCTTCATGGCTGCTTCAAAACCTTCACGGTCTACAGTCATACCAGCTTCTTCAGCAATTTCTTCTGTCAATTCTACTGGGAATCCGTATGTATCATAGAGTTTAAAGACATCTTGACCAGTAATGACAGATTGTCCTTTTTCTTTCAAGTCTGCTACGATACCTTGAGCAAAGTGTTGACCTGAGTGAAGAGTACGAGCAAATGACTCTTCTTCGCTCTTAACGATTTTTTCGATAAAGTCACGTTTTTCAAGAACTTCTGGGTAGTAGCTTTCCATGATTTTTCCAACTGTTGGAACGAGTTTATAAAGGAAAGGCTCGTTGATGCCTAATTTTTGACCATGCATAGAGGCACGACGAAGAAGACGACGGAGGACATAACCACGACCTTCATTTCCAGGAAGGGCACCATCACCAATAGCAAATGAAAGAGAACGGATGTGGTCGGCAATGACCTTGAAGCTCATGTTGTCGCCATCTTGGTCGTAAACCTTACCAGATAATTTCTCAACTTCACGAATGATTGGCATGAAGAGGTCTGTTTCAAAGTTTGTCTTAGCCCCTTGGATAACCGCCACCAAACGCTCCAAACCAGCGCCCGTATCAATGTTTTTGTGTGGCAATTCTTTGTACTCGCTACGAGGAACAGCAGGGTCAGCGTTAAATTGTGACAATACAATGTTCCAGATTTCGATATAACGGTCGTTTTCGATATCTTCTGCAAGAAGACGAAGACCGATATTTTCTGGGTCAAAGGCTTCTCCACGGTCAAAGAAGATTTCTGTATCTGGTCCAGAAGGTCCAGCACCAATTTCCCAGAAATTGTCTTCAATTGGGATCAAGTGACTTGGATCTACTCCCACTTCAATCCAGCGGTTGTAAGAATCTGTATCAGCTGGGTAGTAGGTCATGTAGAGTTTTTCAGCTGGAAAGTCAAACCATTCAGGACTTGTCAAAAGTTCATAAGCCCAAGTGATAGCTTCGTCACGGAAGTAATCTCCAATAGAGAAGTTTCCCAACATTTCAAACATAGTATGGTGACGTGCAGTCTTCCCTACATTTTCGATGTCGTTGGTACGGATTGCTTTTTGCGCATTGGTAATCCGTGGGTTCTCAGGGATAATAGTCCCGTCAAAGTATTTCTTAAGTGTCGCTACACCTGAGTTGATCCATAAAAGGGTTGGATCGTTTACTGGAACCAAGCTAACTGATGGTTCGACAGAGTGGCCTTTACTTGCCCAGAAGTCAAGCCACATTTGGCGAACTTGTGCACTAGATAATTGTTTCATAAATATCTCCTTATTACTAATTTGATTGGCTTTCTAGCATTTCTACATAGTCGATAGCAACACATAGGGAAATGACTAGATCTGCATAAGATTCGTCGTAGACGGTCACGGTATAGGTAGAAGTGAAATGGAAAAGTTCCTTAGCAATATCCGCAATCACTTGATCACGGTTATCTAGCAATTTAAAATTCAAATCCCAGACGTTTCCTTCAATGCGAAGACCAAGATTGTCAAATTCATACTTATCCTTCCAGAAAGTCAACTTCTTACGGATATAAAAGCTATCTCCGTTACTCAGTTGAATTTCAAAACGTGGTAGGAAAGTTAAGACTTCTTTACGAATCTCACTAACCTGCTCACCCGCTTCATCATAGATGGTAAAGGTCTTTGGAATCTGAAAAAATGAACCTTCAACCTGATAGGCGACATTGCCTAACTCATCCTTGATATCAAAGCGTTCCCCACCTAGGCGAAATTTTTGTTTTACAAGAAATCTTCTCATAAGCAACTCCAAAAATAAAAGACAAATCCATATCACGAAGGGCGAAAAACCGCGGTACCACCTTCATTCAATGAACTTGTCATTCTTGATTCTTATGCAATTGTTACAATCGAGTAGCATGATTTTCTATCTTAGATGGCTCGCAGCACCGCCATTTCTCTGGACTAAGATGGAGAGAAAATCAATTCTCAACATTCCTATTATACTGTTTTTTTGAATTTGAGTCAACTGGAAATAATTACATTTAAACAACCAAATCCCTATATCTCTGATTACTTTTTCAGGATATATTTTTTCTTACTGCTATCACTCTTTTTATCCCAACTTTTATCCCACATTTTCGAATTGCTAAAGATAGCTACGAAAATATTTGCAAATATAAAGAACCCTATCACCAAATGTATAGAATCAGTTGTTAGGTATTGCCGATCCAAGCCATCCTTTAAATGGAATAGTATAATTGTTTCGTTAACAATCAAAAAGGTTGGCCAATAACTTTTTTTAAAAAAAGTAGATATTTTCATGATTTGTTATCGCTTTCCATATAGATAAACTTAGTATACTACTAGGCTATAAAATAAGCAAATAGGATAGTAAAAATATAAAGCTATACAACCATTCAAAAAACGAATCAGATTGACTGATTCGTTTCGTGACTGCTAACTCCTACTTCCGATACATTTTAAATTGTAGGAAGAGGTCGCTGTAGATACCTGTCCATTTATGGTCAAATTTCTCATAGACCTCTAGGTGTTTCATAGTGTCTGCGTCTGGATAGAAGGACTTGTCCTCTTTGGTCTCCTCAGGGAGCATTTCCTTAGCAGGATTGTTTGGTGTTGAATAGCCGACATACTCTGCATTTTTGAGAGCATTTTCGGGCTTCAACATAAAGTTGATAAAGGCATAGGCAGCGTCCTGGTTCTTAACTGTCTTAGGTATCACCATATTGTCAAACCAGAGATTGCTGGCCTCAGTCGGTACGACATAGCGGAGATTTTCATTTTTCTCCAGCATCTGGCTGGCTTCTCCTGAGAAGGTCACACCAATGGCAGCATTATTCTGAATCATGTACCCCTTCATCTCATCCGCAACAATAGCCTTGATATTAGGTGTTAGCTTATAGAGCTTGTCTACCGTTTCCTCCAACTGCTGTGGATCTTTAGAGTTGAGGCTATAGCCTAGCGAGTTAAGACCTAAACCAAGTACTTCACGCGCCCCATCAAAAAGCATAATGGAGTTCTTATACTCTGGCTTCCAAAGGTCATCCCAATGTTCAGGCGCTTCTTCCACCATAGTCTCATTGTAGACGATTCCCAAGGTCCCCCAGAAGTATGGGATAGAGTACTGGTTGTTGGGATCAAAGGACTGGTTGAGAAATTCAGAACCGATATTCTCAATGCCCTCAATCTTACTATAATCCAGTGGAACTAGAAGGTCTTCATCCTTCATCTTGTTAATCATGTACTCACTTGGAATGGCAATATCATAGGTTGTCCCACCCTGCTTAATCTTGGTATACATGGCTTCGTTGGAGTCAAAGGTCTCATACTGGACTTGGATTCCTGTTTCTTCTGTAAATTTCTCCAGAAGTTCAGGGGCGATATAGTCTCCCCAGTTGTAGATAACCAATTTTTGACTATCACGACTATTGATTTTACTATCAAGATGATAGGAAATCCCCCACAAGACAAGGATAATGGCTAGAATTCCTGCTAAAAATGAATAGAGTCGTTTCATGCTTGCTCCTCCTTCTCACGTGAAATGAAGTAATATCCGACAACTAGGATAATACTAAAAAGAAAGACCAAGGCTGAAAGAGCATTGATTTCTAGAGAAATTCCCTTACGAGCCCGAGAGTAGATCTCGACTGATAGGGTTGAAAAACCATTCCCCGTTACAAAGAAGGTCACAGCAAAGTCATCTAGTGAATAGGTGAATGCCATGAAGTAACCTGCAATAATAGACGGCGTTAGGTAAGGAAGCATAATTTCCTTGAACATCTGGAACTGGCTGGCACCAAGGTCATAGGCCGCATGGATCATATCCCCATTCATCTCTTTCAATCGAGGCAAGACCATGAGCACTACGATTGGAATGGAGAAGGCCACATGACTAGAAAGAACTGTCAAAAATCCAAGTGAAAACTTGAGTTGTGTAAAGAGAATCAAGAAACTGGCACCAATCATGACATCTGGTGCAACCATCAAAATGTTATTAAGTGATAGGAAGGCTTCTTGGTATTTTTTTCGAGATTGGTAGATGTAAATGGCACCAAAAGTCCCAATGACAGTCGCAATCAGGGCTGATAGGAAGGCTAGTAAAAAGGTCTGAACCAAGATTAGCATGAGTCTTCCATCGCCAAACATGGTTTCAAAGTGAGACAAACTAAAGCCTGTAAAGCTATTCATATCATCCCCAGCATTGAAGGCATAACCAATCAAGTAAAAGATTGGCAGATAGAGGACGATAAAGACAAAGGCTAGGTAAAGATTTGATAATTTTTTCATCGTTCTCTCCTTTCCTTAGTCACCCACATGGTGATAAACATGGTTAGGATAAGAACAACACCAATAGTTGAACCCATACCGTAGTTGTCATTGGTAAGGAAGTTCTGCTCAATAGCAGTCCCCAAGGTGATCACTCGGTTCCCACCAATCAAACGCGTCAGCATGAAGAGACTTAAACTCGGGATAAAGACAGATTGGACACCACTTCGCACTCCGTTCATTGACAGAGGGAAGATGACATGACGGAAAGTTTCCCACTTGGTTGCACCAAGGTCATAGCTGGCATTAATGAGATTGTTATCCATATCATCCAAGACATTGAAGATTGGCAAAATCATAAATGGAAGCTCGATGTAGCTTGCAACAAAGATAAATGAGAAATCCGTAAAGAGCAACTGCTGCGAACCGATTCCGATAAATTCCAGGAATTGGTTGATAGAGCCATTTTGCCCAAAAATCCCGATAAAGGCATAGGCCTTGAGGAGAAGGTTGATCCATGTTGGCAAGATGATCAGCATGAGCCAGAGTTGACGGTGTTTAAGACGAGTCAAAAAGAGGGCTGTTGGATAACTGATAAGAAGTGTCACTAGAGTTACAATCCCAGCATAGAGAACTGAGTTAAAACTCATTTTGAGATAGGTCAAATTTTGTGACGCAAAGTAGGATTTATAGTTTTCTAAACTGAACTGGCCTTCAATGTTGAAAAAGGATTGCCCAAAAATCAAGACCAAGGGTGCCAAAACAAAGAGTGCAATCCAAAGCATGTAGGGCACTACAAAGAGTTTAGAGGTTGTTTTCTTCATCTCTTTCCTCCTCAATAGCGTTAATCAAACCTGCTTCTTGCTCTTCGATTTCTACATATTCCTCAATACGAGCATCGAATTCTTCTTCTGTTTCATTAAGACGCATGATGTGGATGTCTTCTGGTTCAAAGTCCAGACCGATTTCCTCGCCCACAATAGCTTTGCGAGTCGAGTGAATCATCCATTCATTGCCAAGTTCATCATAGGCGATAATCTCATAGTGAACTCCACGGAAGAGCTGAGTATCAACCTTAACTTGAAGTTTTCCTTCTTCTGGAAGGGTAATGCGCAAGTCCTCTGGACGAATCACGACTTCGACTGGTTCATTTGGCTTCATCCCACCGTCGACCGCTTCAAATCGTTTACCGTTGAATTCCACCAAGTAGTCCTCAATCATGGTTCCTGGCAAGATGTTTGATTCACCGATAAAGGTTGCAACAAAGTGGTTGATTGGCTCGTCGTAGATATCAACTGGTGTACCAGACTGAACGATTTCTCCATCATTCATAACGAAAATCCAGTCACTCATGGCCAAGGCTTCTTCTTGATCGTGGGTAACAAAGACAAAGGTAATGCCCAATCGCTGTTGCAGTTCACGCAGTTCGTACTGCATGTCTGTTCGCAATTTCAAGTCCAAGGCTGACAAAGGTTCATCCAACAAGACCACACGAGGCTGGTTGATAATCGCACGCGCAATAGCTACACGCTGGCGTTGTCCTCCAGAAAGCTTACGAATAGAACGTTTTTCGAAACCTTCCAACTGTACCATCTTTAGAACTTCTAATACACGTTGTTCGATTTCTTTTTTATCGACCTTACGCAAACGCAATGGAAAGGCAACATTTTCAAAGACATTCATATGCGGAAACAAGGCATATGATTGGAAGACTGTATGAACATCACGTTTATTGGTTGGGATATCATTGATACGGACACCGTCTAGCATGATATCACCAGTTGTTGCATCCAACAAACCTGCAATGATATTGAGGATGGTTGATTTACCAGATCCTGAGGCACCGAGAAGTGTGTAGAACTTCCCTTCTTCCAACTCAAAGTTAATATCCTTGAGAACCTTGGTGTTGCTATCTTCAAAAACTTTAGAAACGTTTCTGAATTCGATAATTGGTTTTTTCAATTGGCATAAATTCCTTCTTTTTCATAGATTAACAGATCAGGGCTCTGTCAGGCCGCTACTACCTCTTGCAGGGAGTTAGACCACCTGCATATATCTTCGCTACCGATAGGCTTTCACCCCCTTTACATGTCTAGTTAGTAGCAGCTAGGCTATTTCTACTATTTACTCATGTTCACCCAAGATACGAACTTCTCGCTCGAGAGTAACACCTGAGTGTTCTTTAACCTTTTCAATGACAGACTCGATTAATTCCTCATAGTCCTTAGCAGTTCCATCCGCAATATTAACCATAAAGCCTGCATGCTTTTCTGAGACTTCGACGCCACCGATACGATAACCTTTCAATCCTGCTTCTGCAATCAATTGACCTGCAAAATGACCCACTGGACGTTTAAAGACTGATCCACATGAAGGATACTCTAAAGGTTGCTTGAGTTCACGAAGGTGGGTCAATCGATCCATTTCTTGTTTGATAGTCTCATAATTTCCTGGCGATAGTGCAAACTTAGCAGATAGGACAACTGCTCCAGATGCTTGAATGGCTGAATGACGATAACCAAAGGCCAAATCTTTAGCAGATATGGTTTCGATTTCACCTTCCTTAGTCAAGATTTGACAAGACTGTAGAACATGAGCAATCTCACCACCATAAGCCCCAGCATTCATAAAGACAGCACCACCAACGCTTCCTGGAATTCCACAAGCAAACTCAAAACCAGTCAAACTATGACGGAGGGCAATACGAGTGGTTTCAATCAAGTTCGCTCCAGCTTCAGCCTCAATAGTGTAACCATCAACAGAAACGTTATTAAGCTTGTCACACATGATTACAAAGCCACGGACTCCACCCTCACGAACGATAATGTTACTTGCATTTCCAAGAACCATCCAAGGAATGTTTTCCTGATTGGCAAATTTTACCACACGAGCCATCTCATAGCGATTACGAGGAAATACTAAATAATCTGCCTTCCCTCCAACTTTGGTATAGGTATAAGTTTTTAGCGGTTCATCGAATCGAATATCGATTCCTTCTAAGGTTTCTTTTAGTTTATCTAATACGGTCATTTTTCTAATCCTTTTATAAAATTCATTCCATTATACCATTTTTAGCGTTTTTTTTCGATGATTTGGTTAGCTTTTTCAAAAGCTCAAACTAAAAAGAGGATGAACCTCTTTTTTGTATTATTGCTTTTTATAAAAGATCGTTTTTGTAAAGTAAATAAAAATAATAACTTCCACTGCTAACAATCCTTCTACGAGAAGTGGATTTGACAACCAACCAACTTGAGATAGGCTCGGAGCCAAATCAAATAGGGCGTGCAAACCATAAGCCGCTACTAGGTAAATCCATTTCTTTTGGCGAACTGCTTGATAAACCCAGAAGGTCAAACCGACTTGAAGAAGTAAGGCTAGGATTCTCTCTAGTCCCAAAAGGTAAATCTGCCATGCTGCTAGATTGTTAATCGTAGCAAGCGTACTCTCAGGTAAGAGTTGCATGATGGCTGGATTTTGCGATTCTACTGCTGAAAAGAGGATGAAGAGATTGAGTAAACTTGCAATTCCGATATAAATCATTTCTAGCCCACCATGACCAAGACCATAGGCGAGGGCATCTGAATCTTCCATCTCTCTTTTTTTGTTCAACCATTTGAAAAAGATTAGTCGAGCTGTTTCTTCAAACAAAGCAGCCATACAGATCCCGTAAATCACATATAGAAGGGGATTTTCCGTCATGAGTGGAACTGTCCCATCCTTTTGTGGATGAAGAACCAAGAGATGAACGATTTTCTCCAAGACCTGAGATGAAGCAAAAAATGCAACTGCCCCAAGTCCCAAAACTGCAAAATTAATCTTGTATTTCTTTCTTGCGTACCAAACTGCTGCAATGAGGACGGCAAACAAGGCCACCATCGTTATTATTACATGAATTTTCATATTTGACTCCTTTTATTCTGACTTATCGATATCTTTTTTCATCTCGTCAACATTAAACTTAGCAAATAGATATTGACGATCCTGAACAGGAAAACGTTGATCCAACTGGTCAACTGCACCCACTTCTACAATACCTTCCTTGATGACAAAGTCCATAACGTGGCCACCAAAGGTTAGGTCATCTGAGATAAAGTGTAGATGGTAACCAGCAACACTAACTCCATGGAAAATTTCAGGTGTCCAAAAACCGACGATGGTTCCTGAAACATTTTCGCGACTATACTCTGGCTGATGCGTTGCTACTTCTGCAAACTTAGTTTCAGAGGTTGACTTAGGAATCATGCGCACATGCATGTGTTTAAAATCACCATGAATCTTGATGGAACGGAAAAGATTCTCTCCATCATAATAGGACTCAATACGTTTTTCAAGTTCCTGATCAGTCATTTCAAAACGCTGACGGAAAATAACTTCTGCCTGGTGGGGTACAACTGCTGCATAGGGGATCAAAGCATCTGGTGAAACTTCCACAATTTCAGGTTTCTCACCTGATCCCTTAGCCTGATAAGCTTTCCCATCTAAGACAATCAATTCTCCATCGATAGAATCCAGGGTTCCTAATCCTAAATCACCATGTTCAAGCAATTCACCAACGGTCATGGTTCCACCGTAAAGTCCCGCCATCAAGGCTCCCAAAGTATTGTATTGGAATAATTTAACTGGTTCTTGCACCTTCATCATCTCACTCTTCTTTGAAAATTTTACTTACTAAGTATATCACATTTCTGATTAGAATTGAATGCTAGACTGCCTTTTAATACTCAATGAAAATCAAAGAGCAAACTAGGAAACTAGCCGCAGGTTGCTCAAAACACTGTTTTGAGGTTGTGGATAGAACTGACGAAGTCAGCTCAAAGCACTGCTTTGAGGTTGTAGATGGAACTGACGTAGTCAGCTCAAAACACTGTTTTGAGGTTGTGGATAGAACTGACGTAGTCAGTAACATATATACAGCAAGGCGACGTTGACGCGGTTTGAAGAGATTTTCGAAGAGTATAACATTGCCAAACTTCTAAAAAAAAGGTACAATGTAACAAAATCATGAGAGGTCTGGGATGAAGCAAGAAAGCAAATATGAACAAGTCGTTCACTATCTAAAAAATGAGATAGAATCAGGTAGATTTCCAACTGGAAGTCGCCTACCATCTATCCGAAAACTTAGTCAAGATTTTCACTGTAGCAAAGACACCGTACAGCGCGCACTCTTAGAACTTCGATACCAGAAATATATCTACTCCAAACCTCAAAGTGGTTATTATGTATTGGAGCAACAAACCAGTCATGAAGACTTAATTATCTCAGTCAATGATGAACACGCAGCTGCCTATGATGATTTTCGTCTTTGTGTCAACGAAAGCTTGATTGGACGAGAAAATTATCTCTACAACTACTATGAACACCAAGAGGGTTTAGAAGAATTACGAGAGTCTGTTCAGACATTGCTCTTTGATCAAGCGATTTATAGTAAGGCAGACCAGTTGGTCATGACGTCTGGAACCCAGCAGGCACTGTTTATTCTTTCTCAGATCGATTTTCCAGGTCAAGCTCAGGAAATACTGGTCGAACAACCGACCTATCATCGAATGAACCAGCTGCTACTAGCTCAAAATCTTCCCTTTCAAACCATTGAACGTCGGGTGGATGGCATCGACCTGAAAGAACTTGAGGAGCATTTTAAAAGTGGAAAGATTAAGTTCTTCTATACCATTCCACGTTTCCACTATCCTCTGGGCCATTCTTATTCTGAAGAGGAAAAACTTGCTATCCTTGACTTAGCTGCAAAATATCAGATTTATATCGTTGAGGATGACTACCTGGGTGACTTGGATCCTAAAATTGGACAAACCTTTCATTATCTGGACCAACATGATTTGGTCATCTATATCAAGTCCTTTTCTACAAGTCTATTTCCTGCCCTCCGGATCACTGCCCTTCTTCTTCCTAATGCGATCAAGGAAGCTTTTGTGACCTATAAAAACATTCTCGACTACGATAACAACCTTATCATGCAAAAGGCTCTATCACTCTATATTGATAGTCAACTCTTTGAAAAAAACAGACTAGCACGATTGGTACTGCAAGAAAAAAGTCAGGAGCACATCCAACAGCTCTTACAAACCTATCCCATTTCCCTACCGAGCTATCCACTTCATGATGGGCTTTTGCTTGATCTCAGGAACTATCCTAGCATCGCTAGTCTTAAACACAGTCCTCTAGGACTCGACTTTTTCGAATCATCCTACATAGAGTCTTGTCCCTATCACTTTGCAAAAGTTCCTTTAGAAAATATTGAAGAAACATTAAGCTATTTAAAAACAGAGCTGGACTGAAATCCAACTCTGTTATTTTTTATTGTTCTACTTCTGTTAGCTTAGCAGCTTTTTCAAGATAAGTTTGGTAAGTTCCGTCATCTTTCAGTTTTTGGATGACCTTATCAACCACTTCCTTCAAATCTGAGTTACCTTTTTTGATAGCTACAGCATTTGCTTCGCCTTCTTTCATAGTCAAGCTTACAGTAGCTACTGCCAAATCTGAGTTCTTAGCAGCATAGCTTAGTGCTACTGGCTCATCCATATGAACGGCATCAACCTTACCTGATTGAAGCTCATTGACTGCCTCACCCATGTTTGTCAAAGAAGTCAACTGTGCCTTAGGAAGTTGCTCTTTGACCATAGATTCAGGAACAGTCCCTTTTTGAGCTGCAATATTAGCACTTGCTAGAGAGTCCAAATCCTTGTATTTTTCAAGATCTGACTTTCTGATAAGGAAGCTAATTTTATTTTCATAGTAAGGAATTGAGAAATCAAAGACTTCTTGTCTTTCTTCAGTTGCACTGATTCCCGCAATGGCCAAATCAGCCTTACCTGTCTGAAGACTAGTCAAGACATTATCAAAACTCATGCTTGAAACTTCCAATTTCACTCCAAGTTCATCAGCGATTGCTTGCGCCATGTCAATATCAGCACCTACGACTTGGTTCTTACCATCTACAAGGGCTTGAAACTCAAAGGGAGCATAGTCTGGACTAGTTGCGACCACCAATTTCCCTTTTTGCTTGATGGCCTCCACTGCAGATTGTGAGCTTGAGCTAGACGATTGGCAAGCTACTAAAAAGAAGCTTGCAAGAAAACTACATAAGACAAATATCCATTTTTTAAAATTCATAAATAAACAACCTCTCTGTTGATTTTGTATAATTATAACTTATTCAGAAATACTTGTCAAGTTTTTCTTGTATTTTCATAAAATATAATTAAAAAATATAGAAATTCAGTAGTTAGTTTATCTATCTATTGGGAACTTGTTTTCAAAAAAATCATTTATCATATCTCGATGTTGCTGGTTTACAATTGTGATATTTTGTATGTCCCTATGTTCAAAAAATCCTAATTCTAAAGTTTCGTCACTCGTAAAAACATTTGTAGAGATAGAAGTTTCAGATGCAACTAAATACAAAATTGTAAGAACTTGAGCCTCATCACCATTTGGATAACTATCTGAATATTTTGTATAAACATTTAAAAGTTTTTTCACTGTCACTTTCAGTCCAGTTTCTTCGTAAAACTCTCGAACTAACGCTTCTACAGCCGATTCGCCTAATTCAATAGCTCCGCCTGGTAATCCCCAAGTTCCTTTATCTGCTCGTTTTTGTAATAATATTTTTCCTGATTGACTTAATATTCCACATGTGAAATTTAAAATAATTTTATCTTTTCCAACTTTTTTTCTTATATTCTGTATGTAGTTCATTATTCACCTCTGACAAAGTAAATTATCTATACAATGAAAGCTTACTCTAGTAAAAAGTAAGCTTTCACAATAATTTTAGCATTTGAATACTTTATAATTCTACAATCTTACCTGTTTCAAAGTAAACAACCCATTCACAGATATTCTTGGCATAGTCTCCGATACGTTCCAAGAAAGCAATCACTTGGAAGTAATCTCGACCTGTAACAATGGCATCTGGATTTTTCTTGATTTCTTCTGTAGCCAAGTCACGAATGCTATCAAAGTAATGGTTGATTTTTTCATCCATGGCTGCTACTTCATAGGCCTGGTCTACTGAACCATTCAGATAAAGTTCAAGGGCTGCTTCTACGAAGTTCTTGACATCGCGACCCATTTTTTTAATTTCTTCTTCAACTGCAGGGATACGTTGCTCCCCCTTCATACGAATCGTTGCTTTTGCGATAGAAACTGCATGGTCTCCCATACGTTCTAGGTCTGAAACAGCTTTTAAAACTGTTAAAACTGTTCGTAAGTCTTGTGAAACTGGTTGTTGTAGGGCGATCATTTCAAATGATTTCTTTTCAAGTTTCACTTCGTATTCGTTTACTTCTGCATCTTCCTCAATGACTTCTTTAGCCATGTCACGGTCATGCGTTACAAAAGCACGTACGGTACGATTGATTTGGGAAAGAACTTCTTGTCCCATAGCATAAAACTGATTATGCAATTTCTCTAAATCTTCTTCAAATTGAGATCGTAACATCTTCTCACTCCTTATCCAAATTTACCTGAAATGTAGTCCTCTGTCTCCTTATGTTGAGGATAGAGGAACATATCCTTGGTATCGTTAAATTCAATCAAATCTCCATTGAGGAAAAAGCCTGTCTTATCGGAGATTCGAGATGCTTGCTGCATAGAACGCGTAACCAAGAGCATGGTGTATTTGTCTTTTAGACCATACAAGGTTTCCTCAATCTTACCAGCAGAAATAGGGTCCAAGGCTGAAGTGGGTTCATCCAAGAGGATGATTTTAGGGCTAGTCGCTAATACACGTGCCACACAAACACGTTGCTGTTGCCCACCTGAAAGACCAATGGCAGAGTCATGCAAACGGTCCTTAACCTCATCCCAGATTGAAGCACGCTGTAAAGCTTTCTCCACAGCTTCATCCAAGACCTGCTTGTCTTTTTCTCCATTTATGCGGAGGCCATAAACGACATTTTCATAGATAGACATAGGGAAAGGATTGGGTTGTTGGAAAACCATTCCAATTTCCTTACGCAATTCAACTGTATCGGTACGAGGACTATAGATATTGTGCCCATTATAAACCACTGATCCAGTTGTCGTCACTTCAGGATTAAGGTCACCCATTCGGTTAATAGCCTTTAGAAGTGTTGATTTCCCTGATCCAGACGGACCGATAAGGGCCGTAATTTCCTTGGGTTGGAATGATAAGGAAACACTATTCAAGGCCTTCTTTTTATTGTAATAGACTGACAGGTCTGAGACCTGTAAAATCGGTTCTGTCATACTGTTCCCTTTCTAACCAAAGTGTCCAGTTACATAGTCATTAGTTGACTGTAGCTTAGCATTTTGGAAAATATTAGCAGTCTTATCATACTCAATCAAATCACCCAAGTAGAAAAATCCTGTATAATCACTGGCACGCGCAGCCTGTTGCATACTGTGGGTTACAATGATAATGGTAAAATCCTTCTTCAACTCCAACATGGTTTCCTCAAGTTGAGCTGTCGCAATCGGATCTAAAGCTGATGCCGGTTCATCCATCAAGAGAATATCCGGTTTCACAGAGATTGCACGAGCGATACAAAGACGTTGCTGCTGACCACCTGATAGGGTCAAGGCCGACTTGTGAAGGTCGTCTTTTACCTGATCCCAGAGAGCAGCTTGACGAAGTGATGTTTCTACAATTTCATCTAGAACTTTCTTGTCCTTGACACCTGCACGTTCATGTGCAAAAGTGATATTACGATAGATTGATTTAGCAAATGGATTTGGACGTTGAAATACCATTCCGATATGTTTACGCATTTCATAAACATTAATTTCTGGACGGTTAACGTCAATACCTCGATAGAGAATCTGTCCTGTAACCTTTGCAATATCAATGGTATCATTCATACGATTAAGACTGCGTAGATAGGTTGATTTCCCAGATCCAGACGGACCAATCAGGGCCGTGATTTTATTTTTTTCGAATTGCATATCCACGCCCTTGATGGATTCATTCTTACCGTAGTAAACATGTAAATCCTTCGTAGAGAGGGCCACTTTTTCTTCAGGGAAGGTGATGATATGCTTTTCATCCCAGTTATATTTTGACATGGCTTCTCCTTTAGGCAGCGGTTAATTTCTTGTGTAGGTAGCTTCCGAGTTTGCGAGCTCCAAAGTTAAAGATTAAGATAAAGATTAGGAGCACCGCAGCAGAACCTGCTGAAACAAGGGTTCCATCAGGAATAGTTCCTTCACTGTTGACTTTCCAAATATGGACGGCCAAGGTTTCTGCTTGACGGAAGATTGAGATCGGACTGGTTACACTGAGAACATTCCAGTTTGACCAGTCAAGAGCTGGAGCTGATTGTCCTGCCGTATAGATAAGAGCCGCAGCTTCACCAAAGATACGACCTGATGCAAGGACAACACCCGTAACAATACCAGGTAAGGCTTCGGGGATAACGACATGAAGAACTGTTTCCCAACGAGAAAGTCCAAGTGCTAAACCAGCTTCACGTTGTGTATGGTGAACGTGTTTTAAGCTGTCTTCAACATTACGCGTCATCTGGGGAAGGTTAAAGACAGTCAAAGCCAAGGCACCTGAAATAATTGAAAATCCATATTCAAACTGAACTACAAAGATGAGGTAACCAAAGAGACCGACTACGACAGATGGTAGAGAAGACAAAATCTCAATACAGGTACGAACTAAGTTGGTAACACGACCTTTTTTGGCATATTCAGCCAAGTAAATCCCAGCTCCCATTGATAGGGGAACAGAGATGAACAAGGTAATGACCAAAAGGAAAAAGGAATTATAAAGCTGAATCCCGATACCACCACCTGCTTGATAAGAAGATGATTTTCCTGTCAAGAATGACCATGAAACATGTGGCAATCCTCGAACCAAGATATAGAGAATCAAGGAAGCTAGGATGGTCACAATGATTCCTGCGATGGTATAGAGGACAGCTGTTGCAAGTTTATCTAATTTCTTAGCGTGCATAGTTTTTCTTTCCTCTTTCTTTCGTAATCAATTTAATCACACTGTTAAAGGCCAAACTCATCAAGAGCAATACTAGGGCCAGTGACCAAAGAACATTATTATCAACAGTTCCCATAACGGTATTACCGATTCCCATGGTCAAAACAGATGTCAGAGTCGCTGCTGGTGTCGTCAATGAAGTTGGAACAACTGCTGAGTTACCGACAACCATCTGAATCGCAAGGGCTTCACCGAAAGCACGCGCCATACCAAAGACTACAGCAGTAAAAATACCTGAACGAGCAGCCTTCAAAGTAACACGCCAGATTGTTTGCCAACGAGTTGCTCCCATAGCTAAACTAGCTTCACGGTAGTGACGAGGAACTGCACGTAAGCTATCAGTTGTCATAAAGGTTACAGTCGGCAAGATCATAACAAAGAGAACGAAAATCCCCGATAAAATACCAAAACCTGTTCCACCAAAGACACTACGTACAAATGGTACAACGACCTGCAAACCGATAAATCCGTATACTACCGAAGGAATCCCAACTAGAAGTTCGATAGCTGGTTGCAAAATCTTAGCTCCTTTTGGCGATACTTCTGTCATAAAGACTGCAGCACCAATTGCAAATGGTGTTGCGATGAGAGCAGATAGGATGGTAACGATAAAGGAACCTAAAATCATTGGAAGAGCACCAAACTGCTTACCTGAAGGGTTCCAAGTTGCACCAAAGAGAAAATCAAAGATATTCACACCATTCACAAAGAAGGTAGATAACCCTTTTTGGGCTACAAAGATTAAAATCATAGCCACAATGATAACAATCAAAGAGAGGCAGGCAAAAGTCAGACTTTTCCCTAATTTCTCAAGACGAGAGTTCTTTGACGGAGAGAGCAATTTTTTAGATAATTCTTCTTGGTTCATTATTGACTCCCTTCTAGCGCTGTTACAGTCCCTGTAGCATCTTTTTCAACCTTCATTTCCTTGACAGAAATATAGCCCATTCCTTTAACGATTCCGTTCTGAGCTTCGTCTGAAAGGACAAAGTTTAGGAATTCGGCAACCAATTCATTTGGCTCACCAAGTGTATACATATGTTCATAAGACCACAAAGGCCAATTATTCGTGGTTACATTCTCTGAAATTGGTTCATAACCATTGAGTTTGATAGTCCCAACTGAGGCATCAACATAGGCAAAGGCTAAGTAGGAAATAGCTCCAGGAGTTTGGGAAACAATTGATTTGACCATCCCGTTTGAATCTTGCTCCTGACTTTGCATTGCTGATTGCCCATCCATGATCACACTGTCAAAAGTCGCACGAGAACCTGAACTCGCCGCACGGTTGATAATAGAGATGGCTAAATCTTTACCACCGATTTCTTTCCAGTTGGTAATTTCTCCTGTGAAGATTTGTCGGAGCTGATCCGTCGTTAGATTATCAACATCTACTTCCTTATTGATAATAACAGCCAAACCTGCAACAGCTACCTTATGGTCGACCAATGCTGAGGCATCAATACCGTCTTTTTCCTCCGCAAATACATCGGAGTTGCCGACATCTACTGCTCCTGACTGAACCTGCGACAGTCCTGTACCAGAACCACCACCTTGAACATTGACTGTTCTTCCGATGTGAGCTGATGCAAATTCATCTGCAGCCGCCTCGACTAAAGGTTGGAGGGCAGTTGAACCAACAGCCGTCATAGACTCCCCACGATCAATCCAACTTGCACATCCTACTAACGAACCAGCAAGTAAAAGAGTCGCAAGAGAGAGTGTGAGTTTTTTAAATTTTTTCACTATTTGTCTCCTTGAAAATAATGATGAATAGCTTGGAATTTCGCCCTATTTTTCTAATGTTTTATGCAAAAAATCCATACTTCCACTATAACATAGAATACTGATTTTGACTAGTTTTTCACCTTAAACCTCAAGCCCTTAGGGAAATAATTCTTCAAGGTATTTCCGGTCACTTTTGCAAAACCTAGACCATTTCCACCAACCAAAACTTGATACCAGCCATTTGACAAAGTTTCAGACAGCTGAACTGTTTCACCGGCCACGTATTTGACAAAGTCCGCTTCATGAATTTCAATTCTTTGATTGACTTGGCTTGGTTTTAAGGCTAAACCAAGAGCAAAACTTGGTTCAAAACGTTTTTTCTTAAAGGTTCCAAGATGAAGTCCGTTTCGTGCAATCCTAAGTTTACCCAAATCTGGTAGAACTTCAGGTAAGAGATATAGTTGGTCTCCAAAAGTCTGTAAAATTCCTGGCAAATTTATCTTCAGGTGTTTTTTTTCAAAATCTTGCCATAAACTCAACTGTTCGCGACTGAGATTAGTCTTAAAAGACTTGAACTTCCCTGACTTGTTTTGTCCCTTAAACTGAAGATGGGCAACAAATTGACCTTCTCCCTTAAAACGATGTGGGTACATCCGAGCTGTCTCAGGAAAATCAATCCCAGGAGCCATTCCATTGATATGTGTAACTGGAATCAATTCAAAATCATAACTATCCAGCAACCATTTAATAATTTCTTCGTTTTCTTCTGGAGCCCATGTACAAGTCGAATAGACCAAACGACCACCATCAGCTAACATGGTGACCGCATCCTCTAGAATTTCACGCTGCAAGTCAGCACATTGGCTTGGATATTCTACACTCCAATAATCCATGGCATCTGGCTGTTTTCGGAACATTCCTTCTCCTGAACATGGAGCATCTAGAACAATTAGGTCAAAATATCCCTTAAACACTTTAGCCAAACGATCTGCAGATTCATTGGTTACAACAACATTTGATGCACCAAAACGCTCCATATTTTCAACCAAAATCTTAGCTCGCTTGCTAGAAATTTCATTGGAAACAAGTAGTCCTTCGCCTGCAAGATAAGCTGCCAGTTGAGTTGATTTCCCACCGGGAGCCGCTGCCAAATCCAAGACCTTCATGCCTGGTTTTGGTTGAGCTACTTGTGCAACCATTTGTGCAGCAGGCTCTTGTGAATAGACCAAGCCTGTTACATGCTCAGGTGATTTCCCTGAAACCTTGCCATAATAGCCCCAAGGTGTATGTGGAATAGCATCTGAAAAAGAAACTTGGCTTTCTTTTAAGGGATTGATGCGAAAGGCGGAAACTGCCTCATCATCAAAAGAGGCAAGAAAAGCTCTTGCCTCATCTCCCAATATTTCTTCATATTTTTTTACAAATCCTTCTGGAAATTGCATGTAAGTTTATTTCCTTTCATAGATATAGGATTGAATTTCTGCCAACTTGTCTGTTGGAACCATCATGATTGGTTGTCGTGTCTGAAAATCCACCGGCTCTCCAGTTAAGGTTACAATCTGATAACCTAAACTTTTTCCAATGATATCAGCTGCAGCATAGTCCCAAGGTTGGAGATAGGTGATATAGGTCAATAGCTGACCAGATAATATTTTTGAAAAACTAATAGCCGCACTTCCATATATTCGTACACCAAGTGAAGCATTAGCCAATTCTGCCACACCCCAGGCGTTTGTTTCCAACATGCCAGCGTTACTCGCAATTAGAAAATCTCGCAAGGGCTTATCCTTAAAATTAGGCAAGGGTTCTTCATTGAGACAGGCCTGAAAAGTACCTCCTCCATGATAACAATGACCTTTCATGACATCATAAATGATCCCAAACTGACCCACACCGTTTTCAAAATATGCTACCATAATGGCAAAATCATCACCTTGGGCGACAAAGTTGTTGGTACCATCAATGGGATCAATGACCCAAACAGATCCATGTCCAACTGAAGCACGTAAACATCCCTCTTCTGCACAAAATTGGTCATCAGGATAACGCGAACGAATTTTATCAACTAAAAAATTCTGAACTTCCTTGTCCAAACGAGTCACCAAGTCTGTAGGGGATGATTTTCTCTCAATATGCAATTCTTCTTGCATATGAGCTAGAATATAGTTTCCTGCTTCCTTGACAATCTCTTTGGCAAACATAAATTTATTTTCCAAGCGAAATCTTCCCTTCCCCTTGTTCTTTGGCCAATTGGAGAGCTCGATAGAAGGAGTAACCACTCGCAGTTTCAAATTCACGGCCCAAGCGTTTTTCTTCACTCTTGCTTGGAACAATCGCTTTGAATCCCTTATAGGAATCTAGTAGTTTTTTTGCCTCTACCTTGGTCTCATAGGCTGCTTCAACATCATTAAAAAAAGAAAGCACTGAAGCAAGTTCTTCAGTGCTCCACGACAAATCTAGTGGGTAACTATACTGTTTATTCATCTAATTAATACCAGCTCTCAATGTAGCTTCTTTCAGTTCTTGTTTACGGTAACTACGAGGGAGAAAAGCACGAATCTCATCTTCATTAAAACCGATTTGCATCCGCTTTGCATCAATAATAATCGGACGACGCAAAAGACTCGGATACTGCTCAATTAAATGAAGCAACTCCGATACTGAGATACTCTCTACATCAATATTCAATTTTTGAAAAATCTTTGAACGAGTCGAGATGATGTCATCAGTACCATTTTCGGTCAAGGAAAGAATGTGTTGCAGTTCTTTTCTCGTTAAAGGGCTGGTCATAATATTATGCTCTTGGAAGGGCACTTTATGATTCTCGAGCCAGGCCTTTGCTTTACGACATGATGTACAACTCGGTGATAAAAATAGTGTAATCATGCTTTCCTCTTCTTTACATACTTTTCTATTCCTATTATACAAAAAAATAAAGCGCTTGACTAGTTATTTCCGTAAAAAAACCTACTTTTTCAAGAAAAATAGGTTTTTTAGAATCAAATGTGAATGTTCTGCTTAAATATAGACATATTCATGTTACAAACGATAGTTTTTTCCTAGATTTTATTTGGAATCAGTAATACTTTTCTTCACTTATCTATTTGTTTTTCTACTCTGTAGGTACATAAATCCAAAAATCAATTCATACAAGCAGAAAAATAGAAGAAAGGCATGGAGGAAAAAGTCCTCTGGTAGGATAAGAATGACTGGATCTTTTGCTGGATCAAAAAGCCAAGTATCATCTCCCACAAAAAGAATTTGATGAAACAAAGTAAAGAACTGCTCAAATCCAATGAAAACACCAACTAAACCAAGAACCAAAGGTAGCGAGAGCATGATTAAGAGACCTCTACGGTAAAGAGATAGAAATCCTTTCTGAATGACTTGCTTCCAAAAAAGATAGAATATCGGTAGAGTTACTAGTGCTACTCCTTGAGCCAGATGGAACAAACCCTTCACAACCGCAAAATGATGGATTCCAGATGCAGATGAAGGAAAATCTGGCATTTCCAATGCTTGATTTAATGGATTGGTCAAATAATCCATCAAAACATTAAAGTTATGCTGGATTATCTGAGGTTGCAGATGAACACGATTTGTCAAGTTTAACCAAGAAATTTCCTGAGGATAGATTAGCCATGCTAGGTATATTGTCAATAAAATAGCAAGCGAGAGGAGAAAGAGAATACTTCCTACAAAAGTAAACTTAGTTTTCATCGAAATTCCACTCCGCTAGACTTGAAAGGACATGAGTTGGTGCAATTGGCAAGTCTGCTACTTCTTCAGGTTTTGTAAACCCTGTCGTCACCAAAAGACTAGGAATGCCATTGTCAATACCAGCTCGAATATCAGTCAGGTAATTATCGCCCACCATGACAATTTCTTGGCGCTCAAGTCCTAGGTGTTCAATAGCCTTGTCCATAATAATCGCATTAGGTTTTCCAATATAAACTGGTTTTACACGAGTTGCTGCTTCAAGAAGAGTAATCAGTGAACCAGCACCAGGCAAAAGTCCACGTTCCGTTGGGATGTTCAAATCAGGGTTGGTACCGATAAAATGAGCTCCTTTATGAATAGCTAGGGTTGCCGTAGCAAATTTTTCATAGTCTACTTGCCAGTCCAAGCCAACAACCACATAGGCTGGATTTTCTTTATCTTCAACGTATCCTGCTGCTTGAATTGCTTCCTTGAGCCCTGCTTCTCCGATGACATAAACTGTCTTATCAAGTCCTAGGTCATTCATGTAATCAATAGTCGCTAAGGTTGCAGTATAGATGGTCGATACAGGCGTATCGATGTTAAAGTGATTGGCTAGCATCTCTTGAACACTTTCAGGTGTACGAGTGGTGTTGTTTGTCACAAAAAGATAAGGAATCTCTCTTTTTTGTAACTCATGAACAAAAGCTTCACCTGCTGGGATTCTATCTTTCCCCTTATAGATTGTTCCGTCTAAATCAATTAAATATCCTTTATAAGTCATACATTTCCTTCTAATCTTTGTTAATTTCTTGCCAAGTTATCTTTGCTTGAGCATTGATGTCGCCATCACTTGAGACTTGGTGATTGCTTTCTAGTCCATTCAATTCATAACTAGAAGTAATCATTCCGCCTGGTCGAACTTCCTTGACATATTTGAGGTTGATTTTTTTAGGGATATGATTAGTCAGGAAATCAGCTCCCATGACCTCAAAAATCCAATCTAAATACTTACTGTTATTAACGTGACCATTCATATCTAAGTCATAGAAACGAACATGGTAGTCCTTGCTTATCGCTTCTTCCAGCTCTGTATATTTTGGCCCACGGACCAGTTTCTTAGAAAATTCAGATTGATAAGGAGCGACAATTTCTGATACTACAGGATGAACCTTTCGACTCTCAAAATCCATAAGGACAAAGGTAGCTACCATATGAATGATTTCTTGACCATCTTCATCATAAATAGTAAATCGGCGGTAGCAAAAAAGACGATTATAAGTCAAAGCTTCTGTTTCAATGGTGATTTCCTCAGCAAAACGAGGCAAACGAACCACGTCAATATCATAATCTGTGATAATCCAGACCAGATTATACTGTTCCAAAACATCCTTATCACTCACTCCCAGTTCAATTGACTGCATACCTGATACCTGGAGGGACAACAAGATCACATCTGGTAGCTTGATATGACCATTCATGTCAGCCATATCAAAAGGAATTTTCATCTTCATTTGATAAGTTAAGCCCATAATTTTACTCCAATATAAATCGTTCTGCTACTGTATCTCCTAAAAAGAGACCTCTCTTGGTCATACGAACACGATCCCCCTCAACCTGCATAAGACCTTGTTGAATCAAGTCTTTGACGGTATCACCATAAAGTTCTTGGAAAGACCGTCCGAATTTTTCTTCAAAGCGTGCCATGGAAACTCCTGACTTCTTGCGAAGCCCAAGGAACATCTCTTCTTCCATTTGCTCCCTTTGACTCAAGTGTTCTTCATTGATACGAGCACTTCCCTCTTCTACTGCCTTTAAATAATGGCGGATCGGCCCATGGTTTTTATAGCGAACACCATCTACATAGCCAGATGCACCTGCACCAATACCATAATACTCAGCATTGTCCCAGTACATAAGATTGTGACGACTTTCAAATCCTGATTTTGAAAAGTTAGAAATCTCATAATGCTCAAATCCAGCTCTTTCTAGCTCTGCAATGATATACTCAAACATCTCCGCTTCTAATTCTTCCTTAGGAAGAGGTAATTTCCCTCGTCTCATACGATTCATAAAGACCGTATGATTTTCTAAAATTAAGCTATAGAGACTCATATGAGGAATATCAAGGGCAATTGCCTTAGCGACATTGTCCTTTACCTGATCCATGGTCTGCCCAGGAAGTGCGTAAATTAAGTCAATGGAAATATTGTCAAAACCAGCCAGTTTGAGACGATCAATATTTTCATAAATATCCTTTTCCGTATGACTACGCCCTATCTTTTTCAGCATTTTATCATCAAAGGTCTGAACACCTAGTGAAACACGATTAACTGCAGAATTTTGCAGAATAGCAATCTTATCAGCATCCAGGTCACCAGGATTAGCCTCAATAGTCAATTCTTCTAAGACTGACAAATCTAAGTTTTTAGTCAATCCTTCTAACAAAACTTCCAATTGAGAAGCGGACAAGGCTGTCGGTGTCCCACCACCAATATAGAGTGTACGCAATTTGTGAATATCATAAGAATGAAATTCTTGCAGTAGATGCTCTAGATAACTGTCTACTGGCTGATTTTTAATAAAGACCTTGGAAAAGTCACAATAATAACAAATCTGTGTGCAAAATGGTATGTGCACGTAGGCTGATGTCGGTTTCTTCTGCATAGTATTTATTATACCACAAAAGCGAACAATACTTAGAATTCCGTTTAACAAAATCCTAGCATTGTTCGCTTTCTTTATCTAAACATTCTTTTTATTTTACGACTAACATGATTCCCAGAACCAATCTAGTTTGTCTTTATAACACAAAAGAATGAATGTTTATTTGACTAAATTTTTAGTCTTCTTTTTTCTTTCCAAGAGCAAGTCCGAGACCACCTAGAATACCAAGAAGACCTAGAGATGCAAGAGTCGCATTTGATTCTGTTCCTGTATTTGGCAATACTTTTTGAGAATCATTTGACTTAGCTCCATTAGTATCAGGTGTTACTGGCGCAGCTGGTGTTTCTGGTGTTACCTTAGCTGGTGTTTCTACTGGAACTTCAACTGTTGGTTGACCTGGTTCTGTAATCTTA
>NZ_JARZZP010000004.1:168750-170551 GCF_029948085.1 Streptococcus taonis
TTACTGGTGTTTCTGGTGTTACCTTAGCTGGTGTTTCTACTGGAACTTCAACTGTTGGTTGACCTGGTTCTGTAATCTTACCTGTTCCTGTTACTTTACCGTCTGGTAATTCACTGTTTGGTACTTTACCTTTACCGTCTTCACCGATTGTTACTGTGATTGGCTTACCATCTTTACCTGGGATTTCTACCTTAGTTCCTGGTGGGAATGTTGATCCATCTGGTTTCTTCGGTGTTACTGTAACGTCACCTGTATTAGGATCTTGTTTAACATCTAGTGTTGGTGTCTTCTGAGCTGGTGTTGTTACATCTACTGGTTGTGATGGTTTCTTGTTAGGTTCTGTTACTGTTCCTGTTCCTGTGATATCTTTCTTAGGAAGTTTGTCATTTGGTACTTTACCTGAACCATTGTCTCCAATTGTAACTTCGATTGGTGTGTTGTTTTCACCTGGAATCACTACCTTGCTTCCTGATGGGTATGTTGATCCATCTGGTTTCTTAGGCGTTACAATCGCATCTCCATTTGGTTGTCGAGTAATTTCAATCTTACCTGGTTTTTCAGTTACTGGTGTTTCTGGTGTTACCTTAGCTGGTGTTTCTACTGGAACTTCAACTGTTGGTTGACCTGGTTCTGTAATCTTACCTGTTCCTGTTACTTTACCGTCTGGTAATTCACTGTTTGGTACTTTACCTTTACCGTCTTCACCGATTGTTACTGTGATTGGCTTACCATCTTTACCTGGGATTTCTACCTTAGTTCCTGGTGGGAATGTTGATCCATCTGGTTTCTTCGGTGTTACTGTAACGTCACCTGTATTAGGATCTTGTTTAACATCTAGTGTTGGTGTCTTACGAGCTGGTGTTGTTACATCCACTGGTTGTGATGGTTTCTTATTAGGTTCTGTTACTGTTCCTTTTCCTGGTACATCTGTCTTAGGAAGTTTGTCATTTGGTACTTTACCTGAACCATTGTCACCGATTTCAACTGGGATTGTTGTTCCATTTTCTCCTGGGATTTCTACCTTAGTTCCTGGTGGGTATGTTGATCCATCTGGTTTCTTAGGTGTTACAATCGCATCTCCATTTGGTTGTGGAGTGATTTCAATCTTACCTGGTTGTTCAGTTACTGGTGTTTCTGGTGTAACTTTACCTGGTGTTGTTACATCAGGAACTTCAACAGTTGGTTGACCTGGTTCTGTAATCTTAGCTGTACCTGGGACATCTGTCTTAGGAAGTTTGTCATTTGGTACTTTACCTTTACCATCTTCACCGATTTCAACTGGGATTGGACCATCTTCACCTGGGATTTCTACCTTAGTTCCTGGTTTGTATGGAGTTCCATCTGGTTTCTTAGGTGTTACTGTAACTTCACCTGTCTTAGGATCTTGTTCAACATCTACTGTTGGTGTCTTACGAGCTGGTGTTGTTACATCTACTGGTTGTGATGGTTTCTTATTAGGTTCTGTTACTGTTCCTTTTCCTGGTACATCTGTCTTAGGAAGTTTGTCATTTGGTACTTTACCTGAACCATTGTCACCGATTTCAACTGGGATTGTTGTTCCATTTTCTCCTGGGATTTCTACCTTAGTTCCTGGTGGGTATGTTGATCCATCTGGTTTCTTAGGTGTTACAATCGCATCTCCATTTGGTTGTGGAGTAATTTCAATCTTACCTGGTTTTTCTGTTTCTGGTGCACTTGGATCTACTACCTTAACAGTTACTGGAACTTCATCCTTAGAGCCATCTGGGTAAGTGACAACTGCTGTTGTTTTCTTATCGCCTGGTGTTGTAGTGTCTACTGG
>NZ_JARZZP010000005.1 GCF_029948085.1 Streptococcus taonis
GATCCAATCAATCCAAAGGATCCAAAGAGTCCAAAATATCCTGCGGAAGATCAATGGAAGAAAGATGTAACATCAACAGTTCATTATGTGGTATCAGACAGTAATGCAACTGCTCCAGCTGATAAGGTTCAAAATGCACAATGGACACGTACCTTGATACTTGATAAGGTGACAGGTGAAGTTCTCTCATCTACTCAATGGGCAGCTAATAAGGCTAACTATGATGCAGTTCCAACACCAGGATTGACAGGTTACTACGCTGATAAAGGAAGTGTTGCTTCTAAGACAGTCACTCAAGAAAATCTTGAAGAAACTGTAACTTACAACCCACTTGGAAACTTGGTTCCAAAACCAGAGACACCAAAAGATCCAAACTTCCCATCAACACCAGAAGTGAAGTATCCAAATGATCCAACTGATCCAACCAAACCAGGTCAACCAGTTGTGCCTAATGTACCAGGCTACAAACCATACTTGCCAGATCCAAAAGATCCAAGCAAACCAGGTAAACCAGTAGAACCAGGAAAACCAATCACTCCTGATAAACCAGGTGACGACACACCAATCATCTACGTACCAATCGTAAATGATGTGAAGAAACCAACTAAACAAACAGTTAAGTTTGAAGGAGCAGGCGATAAGACTCCAGGAGACAATGTCCAAGATGACTTTACGTTTACTGGTAAAGAAAACAAAGCTTCTGGAACTACAACATGGAATGAGAAGAGTCATACTTACGGTAAGGTATCTGTACCAGTAATTCCAGGTTACTACGCTGATAAGACAGAAGCTGGTGGTAAGACAGTTACTCCAGAAAATCCTGAAGCAACAGACACAGTAACCTACAAACCACTTGGAAAATTGGTTCCAAAACCAGAGAAACCAAATGATCCAAACTTCCCATCAACACCAGAAGTGAAGTATCCAAATGATCCAACAGATCCAGGTAAACCAGGTAAACCAGTTGTTCCTAATGTACCAGGCTACAAACCATACTTGCCAGATCCAAAAGATCCAAGCAAACCAGGTAAACCAGTAGAACCAGGAAAACCAATCACTCCTGAAAACCCAGGTGACGACACACCAATCATCTACGTACCAATCGTAAATGATGTGAAGAAACCAACTAAACAAACAGTTAAGTTTGAAGGAGCAGGCGATAAGACTCCAGGAGACAATGTCCAAGATGACTTTACGTTTACTGGTAAAGAAAACAAAGCTTCTGGAACTACAACATGGAATGAGAAGAGTCATACTTACGGTAAGGTATCTGTACCAGTAATTCCAGGTTACTACGCTGATAAGACAGAAGCTGGTGGTAAGACAGTTACTCCAGAAAATCCTGAAGCAATAGATACAGTTACTTACAAACCGCTTGGTAGCTTGGTTCCAAAACCAGAGAAATCTGATGATCCGAAATTCCCATCAACACCAGATGTGAAATATCCAAATGATCCAACAGATCCAGGTAAACCAGGTAAACCAATCGTTCCAGACGTACCAGGCTACAACCCATACTTGCCAGATCCAAAAGATCCAAGCAAACCAGGTCAACCAGTAGAACCAGGTAAGGAGCTTCCAAACCTTCCAACAAACCCAGGTGAAGACACACCAATCATCTACGTGCCAATCGTAAATGATGTGAAGAAACCAACTAAACAAACAGTTAAGTTTGAAGGAGCAGGTGATAAGACTCCAGCGGACAACGTTCAAGATGATTTTACGTTTACTGGTAAAGAAAACAAAGCTTCTGGAACTACAACATGGACTGAGAAGAGCCATACTTACGGTAAGGTATCTGTTCCAGTAATTCCAGGTTACTACGCTGATAAGACAGAAGCTGGTGGTAAGACAGTTACTCCAGAAAATCCTGAAGCAACAGATACAGTAACCTACAAACCACTTGGAAAATTGGTTCCAAAACCAGAGAGACCAAATGATCCAAACTTCCCATCAACACCAGAAGTGAAGTATCCAAATGATCCAACAGATCCAGGTAAACCAGGTAAACCAGTCGTTCCAGACGTACCAGGCTACAAACCATACTTGCCAGATCCAAAAGATCCAAGCAAACCAGGTAAACCAGTAGAACCAGGAAAACCAATCACTCCTGAAAACCCAGGTGACGACACACCAATCATCTACGTTCCAGTTAAACCTGACACTCCAGTAGTCCCTAATCCAGAACCACAAACTCCTGCAAAACCAGATCCGAAACCTTTGGATCCTGAAAAAGTAGTGCAGGAATTACCAAATACTGGTACGGATTCAAATACGGTTATGACTGGACTTGGAATCATTGGAATGGCAACAACGCTATTAGGTTTAGCCCGTAAGAAAAAAGAAGATTAGAATAAATATTTAATCCTATTGAAATTACTTTGGACTAGATGATCGAGTCTATAGCATTAAGAGGGCAAACATTTTAAGAATGTTTGTCTTCTTTTTATATAATGGATTGAACCTAGAATAGTACGCGCCAACTCACCCAAAATGTGTTTTAGCCAGATTTGTCTACATTAGTCTAGCTTTTATCAATGGAAAATGTTATAATAGACTGTATTTAAAGAGGGAGTCAGATTTCTTGATTCTAAAAGGTTTTTAGCGTTAAGAAATTGAATAAAAAAAGAAATTAACCAAAAACTAACCAAGGAATGTATATTTTTAGTCAATGAATATAGAATAAAGTAGATCAGGAAACTGGTCTATTTTATTTTGTATTTATAGATAGAAAAAATTGAATTGTCTTTCTAAAAGTGATACAATAGACATACAGAATAAATTAAGGAGAATTACTATGTCACAAATTGCTGTAAGAGTAGATGATAAATTAAAAAAAGATGCGACTGAAGTTTTTAGTGAATTGGGTTTAGATATGACAACTGCTGTGAAGTTGTTTTTAAAACAAAGTGTGTTGACGAGAAGTATTCCTTTTGAATTGAAACTTAATGCAGATTATGAAATTGAGTTAGAAAATGGTGATTATATTCGTACAAGAAGTCTAGATGAATATAATGAAGTTACTCAAAATGCTTTCAAAGAGAGTATAGAGAAATATGAAAATGAAGGAATAACAAAATGTTCTGAAAGTGTAGATGAATATTTTGAAAGAATGGTAAGAGAAAATGCTTAGTTATGAGTTCTCGAATAGATATAATAAAGATTTGGCTAAAATAATTAAGCGTGGAATAGATGTAACTCCTATCAACGAAGCTGTTAAGAAAATAATAAATGATGAAGAATTAGGTTATGAGTATAAAAAGCACGTTTTAGAGCCTAGAAAAAGAATACCGAAGTTATGGGAAATCCATATTGGTGGAAGAAAGTCTGATTTACTTATGATTTATTATTATTTAGAGAGAGGTACTCATGTTGTTTTTGAACGTGTAGGTACTCATTCGGATTTATTTTAAGGAGATAGAATATGGAAATTAAAGAAATAAGTTATCAGGATAGAGTTCCCAAAAACATGATTTCAAAATTTAATTATTTTGTAAGAGATTTTCTGAAGGAGTATTCGGATCAGCTAGAAGAAATGGAAGCTGGTACAAGTATGACGGTTAAGAAAGAATATGAAGCTGATTTAGAAGTCTATTTTGTTGAATTTGATTTCAATAAAAAAGGTGGGGGATTTTTTACAGGGAATTTAGACAATCATTTATTTGTGACTTGTAATAATGAATTTTGGGGGAAAGTTATTTTAGAATAAAAAGCGAAGGAAAATTAAATGTTCCTGGATATTTGATTCGTTTTTTAGGTCAAAATGGGCGACCAGGTATTTGAAATTTGTTCGGAAATAGAAAAATAACACTATCATTAGATAATGTTATTTTTTTTGTTTTCATTATAAAAATTTGTAGCTATTTCTTTAACGTAGTTTTCATAGCTGGCTGGAATTTCAGCATTTTTAAGGTAGTCTTGATAGTTGAAGTGTTCATCTATTGGATATTCACTATTCACTAAACTCATAAAATCAAGGATTCGTCCTTTTTCACTGTTGTTTTCAATGTGATTTTTAAAAGTATCAATTTGAGAAAGTGAATTGTTGCAATCATCATTGATTAGATGGTGTTTTTCATGAAGAAGTACATTTATTTTTTCAATATCGCTTGTGTCGGAACGAAGAAAAATAAAGTGCTGGTTATTTACAAGAACATATCTTCCTTTAGAGTTTAAGTTTTTAAGAGTGATCACTTTACAATTTAATTGTTCTATCTCTTTTATAACTTTATTTAGGTTCATACTTATTTTTGTTTGCAAAATAGTCTTTTAGGAAGTCTTTGATGATTTCTCTATCGTTATCTGTGATTGGTGTACCATCATAAGCGACTGAATTATCAATAGCAGAATCAAGGTCAATATCTGATTCAGGTTCAGGAATGTCAGTTTTACCTAGAAGGTAGTCTGTTGAAACATTGAAGAAGTTTGCTAGTTTTTCAACCATATCATGTTTTGGTTTTCGTTCTCCTTTTTCATAAAAAGCGATATTTTGTTGACTTGTGTTTATAGATTCTGCAAGTTCCTTTTGAGTTATATTAGCTTTATTACGAAGTTCTTTTAGTCTGATTTCAAGCATATTTTATCTCCGAAAAAAAATAAAAAAATTTTAAAAAAACTATTGACTTCAAACAACAAAAGTAGTATTATATATTTAACAACAAAAGTTGTTAAAGAAAAAAGTTCTTTGAAAATTTAATAAAAAACGTGTCAGACAACAACGAATCATTGACTAACACGATTAAATGTAGCAATTTAATTATATGTGAATTTTGGTAAAATGTCAAGTTGTGTTTGATTGTAGATATTTGTCTACAAAACTTTATAGATTCTAAACTCTTTGCTGACTTTTCTTAGTAGGACTAAGGGAAAAACAGATAACGTACAATCGTATAGATTGTGCAAAAAGTTGTCATTTTTGGGTAGTATTCAAAAGATTTAATGTAAAGACGGACTAACAACTTCATAATGTTGTAAATGATGGATATTGTTTTAGTAATAATTTCAACCATAATGTTCTCTTTTCTAATTTTTTGAAAACAAAAATCCAGCAAAGTGTGTTTCCATCTTACTAAGCTGTTTACGATATTTTGTTTTTTTGTTGAATTGGTATTATTATACCATAAGTAAATGGAGTTGGTAAAGAGTTTAGAGTTTGTAAGGTTCATGTTGGGTTTTTCGTCCTTTCGCCTTAGTAGATAAGAAAAGGGAACTGATGGCTGTGGTGCAGTCAATGATACTTTGAAGAGGTAGCTAGAGTGAGATAGTGAGGCTTTATCGTATGGTCGGTGTGTAAGATGTAATTCTTGCTAATGCCTTTGGGTAAGGAAGAGGGGGTATTGAGTTATCCTTAAATCTGTGACCGTGGCGAAGGTAGTAAGCTGAAAAGCTGAAAGTATGCGAAGATAAGAGCATACATTTTATAATGCTATATTCTATTAAAAACATAAAAAGGCTTTGAAAATAAGCCTTTTTATTTTTGCAAAAATTAACAATAACTAGATTTTTATAAAACAGGTTATGTCCTGATAAAGATTGAAAGTATTGTTAGTTTTCACAAGAGAATAGAGAAGTATTCTTTTATGTAAACTAACAATATGAGTAGAGGTATAGAAAAAGAAAAAAGAGGTAAAAAAATGGTAAGTGTTTCAATGGCTCTTCGATTGCATAGAGAAATGTATAACAAGTCGAAAGAGGATTTAGCTAAGTATTTAGGGATTCAACCGAAAGCGTATGCTCGATATGAAACTGGAGAACGTGAACCAAGTCTTGAAAAGTTATATAAATTGGGAATGCTCTATAATTGCAAGGTTGATGATTTCTTTAATGTTGAAGAAAATTTTAGTGTTGATCGAGACGAGGTTATGTCAACTAAAGACTTAGACAATTTAGGCTGTCATCATCAGTTTTCTCATGGTTTGGTAACCATGTTGACAGAAGGTAAAAGCCATGAAGAAATGATTCGGTTTATTAAAGATGATAAGACTAAGTATGTTTTAAAATCTGAAGTAAAACAGTATTTATTGAATTTGGCAGATAAGATTGATAAGAATTAGAGGAGAGGTGAGTAAAATCGTATCTGTAGAATGGAAAGGGGAAGATGATGTAAAAACATATTCTGAGGAATGGATCAGGAAGGAATATTTAAGGATATACAGTAGATTCTGCTGGAATTTGAAAATATATGCTCATGTGAAAAGGGGCGCTGATGTTTATGCATCATCAAAAAAATGTTGTGAAGATTTATATAATAGATTGTATGCAATGGGTCAATTAACGAATAGATATTATCAGAAGATAGATCAGAAGATAGATCGTACTTATAATTGTTTTTTAGAAACAGGAGTGATTAAGGAATATTAGTTGGAGGTTATGGGATGAAATTGTATCCTTGTAAAAAATGTGGTGGAACAGTAGCAGTTATGAAACAAAAGATGTCTGGTTTCTCATATTATAGAGTAAATATTGATGGGAGTGTTGAAGATAATAGTGATATGTATGATGATTTAATGGTTAAGAATTGTTGGAAAAAATATAGATGTGAAAATTGTGGTTCAGTTTTGCCTGTTACAGGAGTGATTAAGGAGTTTTAGCAAAAAGTAGATAAGTTAAAGTATATTTGGTATAATGAATTTAATAATTCAAAAGGAGAAAATGATGAAAATTAAAGGTTCGATAGCATTACTTTCAACGGTAACATTACTTGCATTTAGCAATAGTGTAGTTCATGCTGATTCTGTAAGAGAAGCAAGAATTTCTCAATTAGAGAAGCAGAAAGATAGTCTTTATAGTGCAAATGCTTCTAGTGGTGTAACTGCAGATGGTCGCTGGTATTCATTAACACAAAGTGAAAACAAGATTAAAGAATTAGAACAACAAGTTTCTCAGTTAAATGTACCTTATTCAGAAAAGAATACAATCAAAGTAAGTGCTGAGTATGCAAAAGCTCTTAAAGATTATTTCAATTATGATAAAAGTGATGCTGAAAGAGATCGAGCAGAACAAATTTTGAAGTCAGAAAGCAGTAAATTACGTTATCAAGAAGACAATTTTATTTCTAGCGCTTCAGATCAAGTAGAAGTTTATGATATCAACAACCTTCCTAAAGAAGTTGTAGTTGAATTGAATTACTTTGCTTTAGATATGCTTAATCAAGTTCGTAGACAGATGGGGATGCCCCAGGTTTCATTAGCTAATTCATCTATTGATTTTTCTGATAAACTTTCAAAAAAAGTTCTTGAAGCTAATAGAAGTATTTATGATTGGCACTATGTAAAAGGTATCAATGATGTAGCTAGAGAATACGGCTTGCCTACTTCTAGTAAGAAAGATGAAGTAAGCGAATATGGAGGTCAGTACTATGAGAATTACTTTGCTGTAAGTGGAGTCTCAAGTGAAATGACTAAGGCTAAAATGAAACAATGGATTTATTATTCTATTGTAGATTTTTTATTTGATGGTACGGAGTTTCTTCATGCTCAATCTATTGCTGGTGTAAATTATGGAACTACTTATCAGAATGAGTATCTTGGAGTTTCACTTCATTATTTAAAAGATGGCTTAGGAATTAGTTATATTAAAGTTTCTAATGAAGATTTATCTAAAGCAACAAAGAGCGTTTTTAACACTTCTAGTCCGTCAAATACAACAGAAGGCAATCGACAAGCAACTTTAGCTAAAAAATCAAAAGAATTACAAGATGAAAAAGGTAAGTACGAGAAGTTACAGAGTGCTTATAACGAATATAGCAAAATTTCCAAGGAAATTGATTCTCTAAAAGCTCAGGAAGAAAAGGAGAAACAAGAAAAAGCTAAGAAGGATAAGGAAAAACAAAATACAAGTCCTGCTAAGCCATCTAGTCCTGCTCAAAAACAAGACAAGGATAAATCGAATAAACCTTCTCAAAAACAAGATACGAATAAACCGAGCAAACCTTCTCAAAATCAAAGTAAACCTTCTTCAAGTAAGAATGGTTGGGTTAAGGAAAATGGTTCGTGGTATTATTATTTGAATGGTAAGCCTGTTTCTAATCAGTTTCAAGATTCATATTATCTGAAGTCTGATGGTAAAATGGCAGAAAAAGAGTGGGTTTATGATTCATACTATGGCTCATGGTTCTATTTGAAGGAAGGTGGAGCTTATGTAACCAGTCAATGGTATAAAGTAGATGGTTCATGGTACTACTTTAAGTCAGGTGGCTATATGGCAAGAAATACCTGGCAAGGATCATATTATCTGAAGTCTAGTGGGGCTATGGCAGAAAGTGAATGGATTTATGATTCAAACTATAAATCATGGTATTATTTGAAATCTAATGGTGTTTATTTACGAAGTGCATGGCAAGGATCATATTACTTGAAATCAGATGGTAAGATGGCAGATAAAGAATGGATTTATGATTCTAATTATGGTTCATGGTTTTATTTGAAACAAGGTGGAACGTATGTAAATAGTCAATGGTATAAAGTAGATGGTTCATGGTATTACTTTAAGTCAGGTGGCTATATGGCAAGAAATACTTGGCAAGGATCATATTATCTGAAATCTAGTGGTGCTATGGCTGTAAATGAATGGATTTATGATTCAAACTATAAGGCATGGTATTATTTGAAATCAGATGGCTCTTATGCTCGTAATGAAATTGTTCAAGGCAAATACCGTGTTGACAATTCAGGAAAATGGGTTTGATATAGATAAAAAAGTCAGTTTAGTAAAAACTGGCTTTTTTGTTTGGAAAGGAAAAAGAAATGATTGAAATGATTTTTAAAAGATCTCGTTCCCCTTCGTGTCAACGGTAGTGAGTTCAAGATAATAAGAAAAATATTTTTTTAAAAAAGGAGAAAAGAAAGTATGTTTAAAACACAAGAAACAAAAGCGTTTGGTTCAATTCGCAAAATGAAGCATTATGGTGCTTGTGGTGTAATTTTGGGTATGGCTGCTCTTGCTATGGCATTTGCATCAGGTGGTGTTTCTGCTGATGAGGTGAATAGTAATAGCAATGTTGCTGTAGAAAAGAAAGCAGAATTTGAAGTTCCTATTTCACACGAAAAACTTGACAAAGCAGTTGCAGAAGCTAAAGATGCAGGTGTTAAAGTTGAGGTTGGAGTAGTTCAGGACAAAGGTGTTGCAACAACTGAAACAGTTGCAAGTAAGCAGAAAGAAGTCGAAGCTGATTATGTGAAGCAGGAAAAAGAGGTTTCAAAAGTTACTAGTGATTATTCTGCTAAAGTTGATCAAGTCACTAACGAACGTAGAGTGATTCAAAATGAAAATCAAGCGAAGCAAAAAGCGTACGAAGAAGCTGTAAATGAATATGAAGCAGAAGTTAAACGTATTGAAGCTGAAAACAAAGCTATTCTTGCTGATAATGATAAGAAGAAAAATGAAACTGAAGCTGAAAATGCACGAATCGAACGTGATAACGCTAAGAAGTTGGATGATTATAAGCAAGCTCAGTTAGATCAAGAAAATGCGAATAAGCAGATTGAAGCTAGCAATAAAAATGCTCTTGAAAAGTATGATGCTCAGTTAGCAAATTATGAAAAACAACTTTCAGCTTATAATAAACAGAAAGAAGAACTTGCTAAGAAAGGATTGAAGGCTGAAAAACATCATATTCAAATTTATGGTGATTATGATGAAAGTCAGCGTGGTAGTGTTAACTACTATAAGAATCTGACTGCTTCATTTGAAGGTGTTGATGATCTGATTGCTGTTAAAGATTATATTGGTTTGCATTCTGATACTACTATCAGTGGAAGTCGTGCTGGATTGCTTGCTGATAATGATGGAGTTTTTGCTGAAATTGTAAATCCAAAAGCTGGTGATTCATTTACGATCCATAATATTGCTGAAAGTAAAGATGGTAAGAAGATTTCTGCTAAGTTTACTTTTAAAGATGTTGAAGCTGAATGGGTAAAAGATGGAAAATCACTTAGTTCGACTAAAATCTTTATCAATAAGGATAATGGTAGTGGTTCTATTAACTTTGTTTATGGGAATTTAGTTCAATTTGATACAAAAATTGATCTTTTTTATGAAAAAACTGGAAAGAATACCATGATGGCTATTGCTTCTGTGTTTAATGATATTGATTATGGTCAAGAATTGAGTTTGACTTATCAAGATGGGTCAGAGGGAATTGTATTGAATCCTGATGGTTCAGAAGTTAAGAAGGTAAGTCGTGATGGTCGTTCCTATTATAAGGGTGAATATAAGACACCTTGGACTTATGATGTACCTGAATTGGGAGTGAAAAAAGGGGATCTTGGCTATGCTGGTGTAAGAGATGAAGCTGATATTCCTTTAGGTTCAATTTTGTCTGTTGGGTACGGTTCTAGTTTGAATTTTGCTTATCATAATGGGAGAGGAGTCCATAATGATAAAGAAATAGAAGAAAAACGCAAGGAAGTTGAAAGTATTTATGCTTCTGAAGGTAAAGATGTTCCTTCTGATGAAACAATTTTTACTGGTTATGGTTGGGCTGTAGGTATCTTTGGTAAATCAAGTGCAACTGTTCCTGTTAGTATTTTGACTAAGCCTCCTGTTAAACCTGAATTGAAACAAAAGGATACCAAGGAAATTCCTAAACCTAAATTGGAGCAACCAAAAAAGTTTGTACCTCGTACAACACTTCCAATTCCATTACCTCCAACTCCACCAAAGGAGAATAAAATTCCTGAAATGCCTTTAGTTCCTACTGTAAAAGTGAATTATTCACGTTTACGTGTTCAACCTTCAACTCCAAAACCTGTGAAGGATATTACTGATAATTTTGGAAACAACATTGATGGCGCAAGTACATTTGACAAGAATGTGAATTTCCGTTTGACAACTGATTATAGCCCTTATTCCACATTTACTGTTGATTCAAAAACTTATGGTAAGATTTTTGGGATGTTAGATGATGTACAAGACGGAGCATATACGGTAGATGATTCTAAAATCACTATGAATGATTCTGTTGGTAAAGATGTTAAGGCTTTGTTTAATATGTACCATGTTCTTTCTGAAGAGCAACGTACAAAAGAAATTCAAAACATTTTGAAAGAAGCTGGTTTGACACCTAAAGGCGAGTTTTACCTTTGGGTAGCGAAAGATTCTGCTTCATTCTATCAAAATTACGTTAAGCAAGCTAAGAATATCACGATTGATCTTCCTGCGCGTTTGCTGGTAGAAAAAGGACAGATTGTTAAAAATGATTTCCATCAAATTGATTTTGGAAATAGTTTTGTATCTAATTTAGTAACTGTTGAAGTTCCTGATATTAAACCTGAAAAACATGCTTTGGATCACAAAGATAACTCTAAAGTTCGGGATGGTCAAGAAATTCAAATTGGCGAATACCTACGTTATCTTTTGGACGGTGTAACTGTTCCTGCTAAACATGATACTCTTTACCAATATGACGGTGTTGATATGCTTGATTTGAAGCATGACAGATACACAGGTAATTGGTCTGGTGTTATTCGTGGTACAGAATACGTTGCTGAAAAAGACCTTACATTGAATTATGATGTAGTGCTTAAAGATGGTAAAGTGGTTAAGGCAGGAGATAAGATTTCCAAAGGTACAGCTTATGCCTTCTTATTTGAAGTGAACCAGGATACGGATCCTAACTTCCTTAAGAAAATTGTGACTGTTAAATGGGACGAAAAAGTAGGCAAATGGTCTTATGTTATCAACCAGGACTTCCTAAACTCTTTAGGAGTTAAGGGGAGCTTCGATGCGGACTTCTACATCGAAGTAGAACGTATCTCGGCTGGGAAGGTTGAAAATAAATTTGTGAACATTATCAACAGTCAAGAAATGGAAGCGAAAGTAACGACTCATACTCCTGAACCTGAAAAACCACAAGAGCCTAACAATCCATCATTGCCGAATACTGGTGCAGCAGCAAGTTCTCTTGGATTTGTTGGTACTGGAATTTTGTCTATGCTTGGTTTATTTGGCTTGAAGCGCAAAAAAGATTAAGATATTGTTGTTAGGACGATAATAAAACAGGAATTATCGTCCTTTGTTCTTTAAAAGAAAAAAATGTAAATAGAAAAGGAAATCTAAAAAAATGAAAATCGAAAAATTTAAATTCAATCCTGAAGCTATTGGGAAGGCAAATTATGTACGTTCTGAAAAAGCACCTTCTATTATTGAAGGTAAACCCTTTGATGGAACACGACATATTGTGATGAATGCGAAACATGGTATGTTTTCAATCATTACTCCAAAAGATATGGCAACTTATAAAGTAAATGAGGAAGTTGAAGCTATTGAACCAACTTTTTTGGAAGATTATGTTGAAGGTACAAATTTTTCTGCTTCGACAAATGTATTGGCTAAAGGACTTAAACGTGTAGGGGGTAACAAATAATGGCTAAAAATGGACTTGAACTTGGACAACGTGTAGAAATTTTCTCAAAGAAATATCGTATTTTGAATGATCTTTTGTTGAATCCGAAGGAAATTTTGGGTACTTGTAAATTTATTAAGAATGAAGGTGCGCAATTTGTAAATGTTGATCTTGAAACTGGTGAAGGTGATTATGATGGTGTTGAAGTTCTTGTATATTCAGAAGGACAAGAAGATACTGTTTTCTTGAAAGTGACAGAACAATCAGAAGAAGAAATCAATGCTTTGAATCTTGGCTATCAAGAAGCTATTGATTTTGATACTTTGCTGGTTGCTTATCATGGTATGCGTAAGGCAGATCGTAATCAAGTTGAACCTAACAAGCACCGTTTTGTGTTTGTAGTTGATAAACTTAAAAAAGTTGGTGGAAGTCAACCTAGACAAGAACAGAAACATGAACAAAAACAAGAACATAAAGGATAAGTTCTAAAGGAGAAAAGATATGAGTTTACTTCCTGCGTATAGAGGGGTTAAGATTAAGCCTTATATGGAAAATCTAAGATATTTTATCTTTTCTTTTTTCTTTTTGTTATTTAGTCCAATATTAGGATTTTATATTTATCAAAATTTAGAAAAACTAAAAAATGCTGATGTTCCTTCGATAGTGATTGTTAGTTTGATGGTGATAGTATTTAGTTTGATTAGTCTTTATTTGACTTGGTTTTCACAAGAACGTTTTTTCTTTTTTCAAAAGTTAGAAAGGCTTGCTAAACTTGCTTTTTTTCTGAAAGAAAATGGATATTCTTACACTAAGAAGATTAAGACGGATTCAGGAACAAGGGATAAAGTTGTTTTTCCATCAGTTTATATGAAGCAGAATCGCTATGATTTGGAAATTGCTTTTAAAATGGCTGGGAATAAGTTTCAAGATAAGTTTAAGAAGATTGGTTCAGATTTAGAAACAACCTTTTTTATGGACTTTATGGAAGTTCAGGACGATATTAAATTTAAAACTTATAAAATGGCTTATTCAGCGTTTCAAAATCGTATTAAGGTTAGTGATGTTGAATGTTCTAGTAAAGGTATTCAACTGATGAAAAACCTTTGGTGGAATCCTATTGATGATCCTCATTTGTTAGTTGTCGGTGGTATTGGTGGTGGTAAGACTGTACTATTAAGAACATTGATTCGTGCATTGGCAAAAGTCGGTGTCGCTGATATTGGTGATCCGAAACAAGCCGATTTTGTAACAATGGCTGAACAGAAAGCTTTTGAAGGGCGAATTTCATATAAGGCAGAAGATATAGTAGCTATGATTGAAAGAGGAGTAGATATTATGTTTGCTCGATATGCCTATATTCGTCAAAAGCGTGCTGAAAATGGCGACAAGGATATGAAGAAGTTCTATGAGTATGGTCTTGAACCTTATTTTTTAGTCTGTGATGAATATAATGCTTTGTGCGCTATGCTTGATTTTCAAACTAGACAGCGTTTGGATAATGCGATGGGACAATTTTTGCTTCTTGGAAGGCAAGCTGGCTGTTTTGGAATAATAGCTATGCAGAAGCCTTCACGAGAAGATTTAGGCTCAAAGTTACAAGCGAATATCAATTTCAGGATTTCTGTTGGTCGATTGGACGAGGTTGGATATGATTTAGCCTTCGGAGAAGTCAATAGGAATAAGGAATTTAAGTATGTGAAATATCTAGCTGGTAAGCGAGTATATGGTCGAGGTTATGCCTGTGTGTATGGAGAAGTAGCAAGGGAGTTTTACTCACCATTACTTGAAAAGAAATTCTCTTTCTATGATGAATATGAGAAGATCGAGCGAAGAGAAAATCCTTTCAATCCTTTAGAAAATCCTAGTGCTGTACTTTCAGAAGAAGAAAAACAAGTATTGCAGGAAGAAATGCAGGCTAAAGAAGAACTTGAAAAAGGAACTGTAAAAAAAGCTAGTTCTGAATTGGTTCAAGAATTGCTTTCCAGCAAACAAGAAGAAAAAGAAGGAGATGATGTTCCTTTGATGAAAGCAAGTGAGTTTTCTAATAAAATCGGTGTAAGTTTTTCATCTGTTCAGAATCTATTGAAAAAATTGGAAGAACTCAATAAAATAACGATTCTAAAAGAAGATGGGCTTATTGTATTGGATCGGTCACAAATTATTTTGTTGACTGACTTATTTGAATTAAAGGAAAGTGGAAGTCAGAAGTGGTCTGAAATTTTGGAAGATTTTCCTTTTGATGAATATGGACTGTGAGAATAGGGGGAGTTCTCCCTTTTCTCTATTTTATGGAAATTGGTATAGTCTAGCACTCTAGTAGCTAGTAGCAGAAGTGAGGAAGCGAAGCGACGAACGCCTGCGCTCACTAGCGCTCACTAGAGTGCTAGACTATGCTAATGAACCCACCTATTCTAATAGGTGGGTAACAAAAGTTACAAAATGCACTTCACGCTTACAGCGACAAGGGTTACACTTGTGTCCCTTTTGAGTTTTTTTGTGTCCCTTTTGGTAAAAAATGGAGTTTTGAAGGAGAAATGGAAGGAAAAGAGTTAAAAGATTTTAGAAATGAGCGAAAAATGACTAGAAAAGAGTTATCAATTAAGACTGGTATTCCTGTTTCTACGATAAAGGCTTATGAGAATGGTTATAGGACTTTGAAGAAAGAAGATTTCCTAGAGATAAAAAACCATTTTAGTTTGAAAAAGTGTGATACAGAATTGACAAGGTATATGATAGACTATTTCAGATTTACGCTTCATAAGGAGAATGATGTTTATTATGTAGCTAAAGAATTTTTTGGATTCGATATTATGTTGAATCCTGAAACAACTTCATTTATGAAATATGAATTGTTGTATCGTTATGGCGATATTTGGTTTTTTGGTTTTAATTCTTCGTATAGCGAAAATGGAGAAGATAAAAATAGAATTACAGTTCAGTTGAGTGGTCAAGGTTGCAGACAATTAGAAATGTATCTTGAAAGTAAAAATATAACGTGGATTGACTTTATAAAAAGGTTTCAAAAACGATATGGCGATAATTTTAGTGTTACTAGAATAGATATTGCAGTTGATGAAATGGCTAGAGAAGATACGAAAGAAAATTTTGATTTATCAACACTAGTAACAAGGTATTATAAACAAGACATTGTTTCGCCCTATTTAAAAAGTTTTTCATTTGTGGGTGGTGGTGGATTTGATTTTGAGAATCCAATGGAAACGGAAAATAGACAAGGATTATCAATCTATCTTGGTAGTCGGCAGTCTGAAATGTATTTTAACTTTTATGAAAAGAGGTATGAGATAGCGAAGAAAGAAGGAATAAGTGTATTAGATAGTGTAAGGCTATTTGGAATATGGAATCGTTATGAAGTTCGATTTTCACAAGGTAAGGCAAGGTCATTCATTTCAGAAGTTTTGGCTGGTGCTGAGATTGCTGAATTAACAAGGTCAATCTTTCAAGGAGCGATACAGATTTATGATGGTACTGATGAACATGGATTTAGGAAGTTTGATAGTAAATGGCAAGAATTATTTGGCAATAATGAAGCTATTAGGCTATCGGTTAGTCCTGAGCCATATTCAGTTGATAGAACGATTAGATGGTTGGTCGAAAGAGTTTCCAATTCATTGTTATTCGTATCTGAAATTGATCGGTTGTTTCTGCAAGAAAATATGAAGAAGATAATGGAAGCAGGTGAACTAACTTCACGACAACGAAAAGAATTAGAACTTCTTCAAAGTCAGTTAGGAAGGGTAGGATGATTGAGTATAGACAAATTGAGAAGATTGTATATTTAATTCCTGCAAGAAACTTTTATGATGGTCTAACAGATAGTAAGGTAGCAAGAGATTATCAAGCCTATATTGAGTTTCAATCTCAAATCTATAAGCAGACAAGGAAGCGAAGTGATTGGGTTAAGTTGAAACGATTGATTAGAGATTATGAAACATACCTAGCAGGACAAGTAGATGTTAAGAGGAAGTTGCTTTGGTTTGGGTTGTTAAGAAGGAGTAAAGAGGAAATGGAAATGGAGTGTTTAAAATTGATTGAACGATTTCATTTAGAGGAGTGGATATAAGATATGGAAAAATTTCATGAGAAATTAAAAGTTCTAAGGAAGAAGAAGGGACTTACACAAAAAAGTCTTTCTAATATGTTAAACATATCCCAAGGAGCTTATGCGCAGTGGGAAAACGGAAAGCGTGAGCCTAACTTTGAGAAATTAAGTATGTTAGCTTGTATATTTGATGTTTCTATTGATTTTTTGTTAAGTGAATATTTAGAAATATCAAAAGAAACATATTTAAAGTTAAAAGAAGAAAAAAAGAATTTATTTTCAGTCAGACTTAAAGAATTACGTTTACAGCATGGATTTAGTCAAGAAGAATTGGCAGAACAAATTGGTATAAAACGAAATACATATAGTGATTGGGAAAATGGTAAGTGTAAACCTAACTATGAAAAATTAGAAAAAATAGCTGATTTTTTGGGTGTTTCGTTAGATTGGTTATTTGGGAGAGAATAGATGAAAGTTAAGAAACGTTCTCCAGCTTTATAGATGAATATATAAAAAGCTAAAGAAAAAATGAGGTATAAAAAATGGCATTACAAGGAAAAGATAAACAAGTTATTGAACTGTCGAATGAACTTGCGAAAAAACTAAAATCGAAAGAATTTGATTTAGCGTGGAAGAATGCTGGTGAATTGAGTTCGCTTCTTAAAAATGATGAAGAATTGCAACTACCGTATCAAGTTATTGAGTGTATCAAGCGTGATTTGAATAGTTACTATGATATGAACAAGCAACTTAACAAAGTAACAACTCGTGCCTTTGCGATTGGTAGTAGTTTTGAGCGTAGTGCTTCAATTTAGTTAAAATGGTGAAGGAAGTCAAATATGGCTTCCTTTTTTATTTGGAAGGAGAAAAAATGAGTATTAAAGTTGTTTATGATAAGTTTTCTGATGTATGTAAACATTACACTTTTGGGAAAAAATTTCTTGATGAACCTGAGAAAATTATTGCTCGCCTAGATGAACATTTCGATGGTGTTGAGTTTGGGGAACTTGATGGTTCTAACCCTGATAATGTTTATATCAATTCGTTTACAGAAGTTGATACGCAGGAAGCATTGATTGATTTTGCTGGTATTTTGGATCGTGGCGAATATGAGCAGTTAGTGAATGAAGATCGTTTGTCTGCTTATGTAGAAGAACATGAAGAAGAAATTGCTAGTCGTTTAGGAGATTCCTATGTGTTTCTCGGTCATGAAGGCGATAGCTGGTATTTCTTGCAATAGAAAATGGCTGGTAGTGAATATGGCTTCAAAAGTATTGATTAAGAATCCCAAAAATGGAAGGCAGGCTTGGTTTAGCTTGCCTTTATATTTTGGAAAGTTGTCTGTGATTGGTTTGAGTGGTTCTTATGATGAACAGATTGAAATTGTTGATTATGAGGGCGATTCATTTATTGGATATGGTGTCTTTACTGTTGCTGATTTGGAACAGTTGAATAGACAAGTAGAAGGTTGATTAAGGAAGGAGAAGGTATGGAATTAACAGCTTTAATTATGGATACACGGTCAAAGAAAGTAAAACAATTTTCTTTACCTGCTGATGTGGAATATGTCGCTTCTGAGTTTGGATATGATAGAGAAGATGTTGTTTTTACTATTCAATCTATTGAAGAATTACCTACTTTGGATTGTGAACGATTGACCTTGGATATAGCGAATAATCTTGCTGAAGATTTGGAAGATGTAGATGAAGATATTGTTCTATCATATATTGAATCAAATAGCTCTGATCCAAAGGATTTAATAAATGCTGAATTTGATAATTGTTGTTTATATTATGAAGTAGAAACAGATAGAGATCTAGGCTTATATATTGTAGAAGATATGGGTGTTGAATTGTCAAAGGAAACATTACAAAACTATTTTGACTATGAAAAGTTTGGTCGTGATGTTCGTTTAGAAGAAGGTGGTAGCTTTGTTGATAAAGGTTACTTTGTATCAAGATGATAGCAAATATTAGAGTTCTGAACGAAGGGAATTTTGAATTTCTTTGTGAACTAGATATTATGAAGTACAGTCAAGAACAGATTCTTGAAAGAATGAAAGATAGAGGTATTAAAAAAGATAATTTTTTTATTTGTGGGATTTCTGATTGGGAAGTAGATAAGATTATGTCTTTAGATGAGGTTTACTTGCTGAAGAAAGCAGTGTTGGAATTATATGATGGTGATGAATACATTGTCAAATTTCAATTACAGCGTTATATTCCTGTGACAAAAATTGCAACGACTTATTATAGATTTTGTTCTAAAGATGAAGTTGATACAATTTTTGAATTGACGAAAGAGTTAGATTATAAATCGGTTATTGATTATTTTTTTAAGTGTGGGAATTGGGTGACAGTATTTCAAGGATTCATAGAGCAGGGAGAAATCTTAAATACTCCTATTGGTTTCTACAAGAAAGTTAATTTGTAAATATAGAAAGGAAAAAATGAGAAATTTATATTTAAAGAAGCCAAGAAAAGAAAAGCAAGTAAAAATGAAACAGATAAGTCAGAAAAAATCGAATCGTATTTTTTTAGCAGGCTTATCTGTTTTTGTTCTTTTCAGTGGTTTAACAATGTTTGTTTCTTTAAGGACAAGTTCAAAAATGTTGGATAGATTGTCAAACTCACCAGTTGTCGAATCGAAAAAAGAAACAGATCGTAAGTTGGAACAGTTCTTAGATGGATTTGTGAGTAGATATTTTACCTATAATTCACAAAATGGCTCTAGTGAAGATGATGTAGCGAAGTTGAATGAATACTATGGAAGTATTCCTGAAGTTAAGAACCAAGGTCAATCCAAGCAGGAAATGTCGGTAGTTAGCGCTCGTATGTTACTTGCTAAAGATGGTATAGCTGTATATCGTATTGTTTATGATACAAAAAAAGATGATAAGAATCAGCGTGTAGGTATAGAATTTTCGATTCCATACGGAGAAAAAGATGGTAAATACTATGTAGCTGGTTTACCTTGGTTCTCTCCTGTAAGTGATTTTAAGGCTGATGGTGTGGAAAAAGAAACTCATTTAGCATTACTTGATAATGATGAAATTGAGGAAGGCAAAAGAAAGAAATTAGTTTCATTCTTAGAATTGTTCTTTAAAAATTACACAACTAGTCAAGCGAATTTAGATTTGATTTCTAAAGATATTAAGTCTATTGGTGGTGCAACATTTAAGAGTTTAGATTATACCTACTTTAAAGAAAAAGATGGGAAAATCTTGGCTTATGCTCAGATTACTTTAGAAGTAGCTGGCTCAACTCATAGTGAGAATTTTAGCTTTGAGTTAAGAGAAGATAAAGATAGTTATTTTGTAGAAAAGATGGATCATACAATTCCATTAGACTACAGCAAGAAGGAAGAAAAAGGAGAATAAGATAGATGGCATTATTTGTTTTTTTAGTTTCTAAGTTTGGTGTTCCAGCAGTATCATTTTTTGCTGGTATGAAAGCATTGAAAGCATGGAAAGAACAGCAGTTAGGAAAATTGGTTGTTATTATTTTGGTTGCAGGATTTATTCTTTTCTTTTTAGAAAATCCTGAAACAGTTTTAAATGCAACTAAACCTATTTGGTCAAAATTGATTGAAGCAATTAAGTAGGAATGAAGAATGGAAAGAAAAGACAAGAAGCTGTATGTCTATACAACAGCATTTAGACAGCCTGTTTGGGTGCATAAATTAAATGAAGAATTTAGTTTACCATTTGCAATAAAAATGTCTGCGATTGTCTATTGCCTAGTGATTTTAGTGTTAGCGTGGTTTTTACTAGGCTTTATTCCTTCTCTTGATTGGGGTTGGCGCTTTATGGCTTCTGCATTTGCTGGCTGGAAACTTGGGAATCTGTTAGCTGATTATAAATTAGATGGTAAGACACTATTTAGATTTATTTATGAGTATTTGATTTTTTGGAAGGAATACGATAGTCAGCGAAAGAAAATATATATTTGTAAAGGAATAAAATATGAGAAAGTGAGAAGTATAAAACGTGGAATTATCAAATAATATTTGGTCGGTTGCTGATGGTTTGATTCTGTTAAAAGATGGAACGGTTTTATCCGTATTTGAAATTGAATCGCAAGTTGTCAATACGATTGAAGAAACGAAAAAGGAGACTAGTAAGGATATTGTTTATAATTGTTTAGCTAGTTTGGCAGAGTACAATGATCTAAGTATTCATAGCTTACATATTGATTTAGAATTGGCTAAGAAAATTGCTTTGTTATCACAAGATATTGAGCAAGGGCAGGGGACAAGTCCTTTAGGAAATTATATTGTATCTACAATGAAGTCACGATTGGAAGAAGAAGTAAGCTATCTCTTTGAGTATAAGCATTATCTTGTTGTTCCTTTGAAGTCAGTTAATGTAACCTCGGACTTTAAACTAACTGTTGAACAGACGATAGAAACGTATCGTAAAAATGTGATGAAAATGGTTGGTTTTGAAGAATTACCCAAAGTCGATTGGTGGAAGGCTTGGCAAAATCAGAAAGATGTGATTCAAACGAAGATTCATGCTTTGAATGTGACGGAAGTTTCAAAAGCTGATTTAGAATTATTGAATCGGCTTCATTTTCTTGGTGGTCAAACCTATGATAAAGAAAGTGAGTTGATTGCACTTGAGAATTCTATTGAGAATGTAGATGAAACAATTATTGAAGTAGTGGACGGAAATGCTTTGAAGTTGACCAATGGTCAGGAAACAAGTTATGTAGCGACAATTCCTGTTGTTTCTTATCCTAAGAACGTTTCTTATCTTCATCTACAAGAAGAACTTCAAAATCTTGAATTTCCTGTTGATAGTATGTATAAAATCCGTTTTTCAACTCAAAAAGGTTTTTTCTCACTCTTATCCAGGGCAAGAAACAAACGTAAGAATCTTGGGAATACGGTAAATGAAACAGCAGAAAATGATGATGTTCAAAAGATTGAAGTTTTGGAAAGCCATCAGTTGTTAGAAGATTTTCAGGAGAAACATGATAATAAAGAATTGATGATTACTTATCTTCATACCTTAACCATTACAGCAGATAGTTTGGAAGAATTGAATCTTAAATTTGATATTCTGTTTGCACGATTGAAAGAATTGGAAGTAGAAGTTGTCAAGGCTGTTGCTGATCGAATCTATCTATTCTATAAGAGTAGATTGACAGAAATTCTTGATAATAAAAAGGAATCATTTCTTCAATATGGAAGTCTACGTGGACTTTGTGAGAATCTAATGTTTACGACTAAGAAGGTTGGAACAGAAATTGGTTTTCCTATTGCTCGTGTTGACAATGAAATATCTTCATGGTATGGGGATTTTCAAAAGGCTCTTGATTCAAGTACCAATATTGTATTTTCAAATTTATTACAAGCGAATAAAGTTGGAGTAAAGGGTAAAGAAACAAGCAATCCTCATACAGCTATAACTGGTTCAACTGGGAATGGTAAGTCGTTCTTAACTAAGTTACTGTTTACCTATCATTCCTTATTGAAAACAAAAGTATTGTATATTGATCCAAAAGCAGAAATGAAAAGACAATATTTAACTGTGTTATCTGAATTGGAAGAAAATGATGAATTTTATGAACTTCAAGAGTATATCAAGTCAATTAACTTTGTGACCTTGGATATGAAGGACAAGAAGAATCAAGGTGTTCTTGATCCATTCTCATTCTTACAAGATGAAGCTGAACTGACAGAGTTAGCAACTGTACTTGTAGGCTCTGTATTGGATAAAGATACCTATATCAAGGTTCAACCACACTTGCTGGATTCGATTGACAAAGTGATTGAGCGAAGAAAAGCTGGTGAGAAAGTCGGTATGTTACAAGTCTTTGATGAATTGGAGAAAAATTCAAAAGAAGATGTTGCGACTGCTGGATATTTCTTAAAGAGAATTTCAAGAAATTCTTTATTGTCACTTTGTTTCTCTGATGGAAGTCAAAATGTTCTGAAGGTTGATAATAAAATTACAATCGTTGAAATTACTGGTTTGGATATGCCAAAAGGTACAGATAAAGATGAAATGACTGAAAGTCAATTAAGAAGTTTGACTGTTATGTATTCTCTAACCTATTTTTGTGCGATTTTTGGTGAACGTGAAAAGGACAAGGAAACAATGCTATTCCTTGACGAAGCATGGCAGATTATGTCAACTCCTGCTGGACGACAAGTAGTGAATCGAATTAAGCGTACTGGACGATCATTCAATAATTTCTTGGTGTTGGTAACTCAATCGGTAAGAGATTTGAAAACAAGTGAAGATGGAACTGGGTTTGGTACAGTATTTGCTTTTCCTGAAAATTCAGAAACAGAAGCTATTTTGAAGCATTTGCGTGTAGAGGATAACGATTCTTCTCGTTCTTGGCTTGAAAATCAAACAATGGGTCAATGTATCTATTATGATACGTTTGGAAGAAAAGAGCGTATTACAGTAGATGGTACACTTTATCCTATTTTAATGAAGTTATTTGAAACAGTAGAAACAGAATTGGTTGCTGTATAGGGGGAGGAATATGAGAAAAAATATTTTACTAGTGTTTATTTGTTCTTTCTTTCTTCTTCCTGCTTTTGTAAAAGCTGATTCTGTTACAGATATTCTTCCAAAAAATAACTTTGATATTATTGAATTTGATAGGAATACGAATAAGCCTAAACTGGTTGATCCTTCTGATAATGCTAAAAAAATAATAGATACGGTTAAGAAAGAAGCAGAAGAAAAAGAGAATCAAAAGAAAAAGGAAGCAGAAAATAGCAAATTGACTTATGAAAATTATAAGTCTAAGATGTCTGATTTAACAAGTAAAGTTTACTTTGATAAAAAGTTTTTTGGATTTGATTCCAATGTCAATTATTTCTTTAATTCTCTAGTTCAGTCTGTATTTTGGTTTGGGAAACTTGTTTTCTATGTAGTTGCAGAAGTTTATGTTGCTGTTGAAGGAATGAGTGATGTTAGTGGATTGTTGAATGAAACGGTAAGAAATTCTAGTAAGGTATTTTCTTCTTTGTTTAGTCAAGAGATTATTTATATGGTTGGTGCAAGTATGGCAGTTTATTTACTGTATCTATTTGCGACTGGAAAAGGTAGTTTCTTCAAAACATTGATAAAAATGTTATTGATTTATACTTGTATTGGAGTTTATTTCATTCAACTTAATGTAAATGGTCAAAACAAATATTTGATAACTCATGTCTATGATAGCTTTAGAACAACAACAATTACTTTAAATGGTGAAATTACAAAGACTTTAACTGGTGAAAGTAAAAATGGAGTAGAAACATATTTTTCTGAAACTTTGTTGAAGGGATATAAGTATATGAACTCTCCTGTAAATGAAGATGGTTCATTTCTTCTTTCTGAAAAAGAATTTGAAGATTTAGCTTCTTATAAGCAGGGGGATGGAGATCATTTAGTTGGCGATAAAAAAGTCAAAGATCTTGCAAAAGATAAAGATCCTGAAAACAAGATGTTGAAAAATGAGTGGGGCTTAAAATTTATGTATGCCTTTGCTTCTGATGTCGATATTATTGTGATGGGAACGATTTATTTATTGTTAGGGTTGTCACGATTCTTCTTTTTAATTGTTTTTATCTTTTTGATTGTACTGTTACCATTTATCCTTCTGTTAAGTCTGTTTCCTAAGATGGAGCATTTATTGATTGGATTTAATAAAAAAGGAATTTCAATGCTTGCTTTATCATCAATTATGCTTTTAGCAACTAGTATATTTTCCTTCTTTTACAATACTTTAACTGCATTTATCTCTACTGCTGTAGGTGGTGATTTACTAGTTACAGTCTTTTTAAAAGGTGTATTATTGTTTCTAATGTGGAAGTATAGACATTCGCTTCTATCAGCATTTTCAAGAGTAACCAATAGTCCTGTTGGTAAGATTGGTCGAGAAATAAGCAATTCTCAGTCTGTTCAAAAACTGAAAGAAAGATTGTCAGGTTCAGGTAAGGCAGGTTTACAATTAGGGAAAAGTGGTTTAAAAGTTGGTGCTCAATTCTCTAAAGGTGGATTGAAGATGGGTAAAGACAAGTTGAGTGAAAATCTCAAGTCTTTGCGCAGAAAAAGTCCATTGGTAGATAAGGTTGCTGAAAAAGGTGACGGTATTAAGAATCGAATGAATTCGATCAAGGAACATAAAAATAGTTCAGTCAATGCTCTAAAAGAAAAAGGCAATAGAACTCTAGCCAAACTTTATGGAGTGAGAGCCAATGCTTTTAAAGAAGGAAGATCTGAACGGAATGTTTTAGAAGAGAAACAGAAATTAAGAGATAAGGAAGCTAAAAAATTTGCTGGTCAGAAAAAGGCTTCTCGTGAGTCAATTCAACGGTTGAAGGAAGAGCGGTTGAAGAGAGGTCAGAAGCCATTTAAAGAGAATCAGGAAGGCTCAGTGAAACAGAAAATGCAGACTCCGAAAATGGTCAATTCTGAGGCTGTTGGAAGAAGAAAAACAGTTGTAAATAATCCTAAAAATGAGGAAAAAATCTCTAAGGTATTTAGAAGTAAGCAAACCAACAAATTGAAAGCTAAAAAAAGGAAAAAGGTTGAAATTTAATGGGTAAAAAAACAGCGAAATACTTTGGATTCTTTTTCGCAAGTCTTATACCTACGATTCTAGTGGTTCTCTTAATCATTTTAAGTGTTATTGGAGTTGTTTCTGCTGGTGGCTCATCTGATTCTACAACTGGAAAAAGAACACGATTAACAGCTCAAGAGGTGGCTCAAAAAGCGAATATCTCTGTTGAAAGAGCAGAAGATGTTATTAAGATTTTAAATTGGCAACTATCAAGAGAAAAGTTTACTTTAGAAGGTGCTAGTGGTTCGCTTGCCAATGCTGAAAGAGAAAGTGACTTTGATCCTAAACTAACGAATCCATCAGGTGGGGTTGCTGGCTACTTTCAATGGTCGGGCTGGGACGGTAACACAATCAATGGTGATCGCTGGAGAAATGCTAGTTCTCGTACTCTAGATAGTACGGTGGAACTGGAATTGATGTCCTATGAGTTAAATCATGGCTATAAAAAAGTCAAAGACTATATGCAGAAGGCAACTAATCCTTTTGAAAGTGCTAAGTATTGGTCAGAACATTATGAGGGTGTATTGCTTTCAGACGGTCAGACAAAATTAGAGAAGCTGGAGAAGGATAGTAAGAAGTGGTATGAGGTCTTTAAGGGAACGATTGAATCTGATGGTTCGTCAGGTGGGAATGCAATAGCTGGTAGTTTAGATATTGCTCCTGGAGTTGTCGCTATGGATATACCTAGTGGTTATTCGATTGATAAGGAAATTACCAAAGAAGGCTATATTACTCAATCTTATCCGTATGGTGAATGTACTTGGTACGTATTTAATCGTGCTAAAGAATTTGGAATTCATTTTGATCCATATATGGGAAATGGTCAGGATTGGGCGCATAAGTCAGGGTATGAAGTTTCAAACACTCCTACAAAACATTCTGCTGTTAGCTTCCAAGGAAGGCAGGCAGGTGGGCACCCAACGTATGGTCACGTTGCCTTTGTCGAAGATGTCAAAGATGATGGCTCAATCTTGATTTCAGAATGTAATTTTGTTCAAAGTGGACAAGGAACTGGAATCACAAACTATCGTGTATTTAGTGCTGATGAAGCAAGAAATTTTTATTATGTAATTGGAAAATAAAAGAAAGAAAAGGAAAAAAATATGAATAAGAAATTTGTAACATTGTTGTCTGTAGCTGTATTAAGTACAGTTGCTAGTGGAGTATATGCTGATGAATTAACTTTGGGTGGAAGTGTAGCTTCTAATGGAGATAATTCTGGATTGGTAGTTTCAGAACAACCAACAGAAACACAACCATCAGCAAGCGTAGAACATTCTGCTACAGAACTTGGTAAGGAGTCTGATAAGGAAGAAACTGGAGATCATACAGGTGTAGTTGTCGAGCCAACAACTCCAATAGAAAAACCAAAAGAAGATAAACCATCTGATGATCTTGGAAAAGACACTGATAAGAATCAGGAACATGATCATACAGGTGTAGTTGTCGAGCCAACAACTCCAACAGAAAAACCAAAAGAAGATAAACCATCTTCTGATTCAGAAAAAACAGAATCACCACAAGTTCAGGAAGATAAGAAAAAGGCAGAAGAAAATGTAGGTTTGAAGGAATCTGATGATCCTAAACCATTGAATGTAACAAAGGAAGAAATTCAAGAGAAACCTATTGAAACAAACACTGGTCATAAAGTAGTTTCTACGAATCAAGGAAAAGTAGTGATCGAAACTGACGAAGGAAATTATGTTGAAAAAGAGCCTTATGAAGTAGGTGGTGTTAAGCAAAAAGATGGTACAATCGCTGTGAAGGATAAAGAAGGACAACTAAAAGTTCTTCCGAATACTGGAACAGCAAGTACAATTTTTACAACCATTTGGGGTATTGTTGGTTTGATTGCGACAATTATTGGAAAGCGAAAATTTAACTAGAAATAAAAACGGCAAGTCAGGAATGGCTTGCTGTTTTTTGTCGTTTTATGGAGAAAAACTGAACATAAAGAAACCAGGATGGAATATAAAATTCGTATTTTAGGTCAAAAAATTCCACCAGGTATTCAAAGATTGTTTGGAAATAGGAGAATAAAAATGGAAAAATTATATAATAATTATCCTGATATTTGTGTGTCAAAGAAGGATTTAAAAGCAAATTATTTTCCTTCGATTAGTATTAAAACAATTGAAAGGAGATTAGACGAAAGTCAAAAGACGAAAGAATTTAAAGATATATCTTTTAGAACAGGACAAAAAGTATTGATTAATGTGAGAGGATTTTATTTATTTCTTCTGCATAGAGAGAGAGTTAGATATATTTGATTGGAAAAAAATGATATACTATAGTTATTGACTAGAGATATACTCATTTTTAAAAGGAGTATAAAATGTTTTTTAGAGAATTGGAGAATGGAAAATATAGATATTATGAAAAATATTTTGATTTAGAAGGGAATAAGTGGAAGCAAGTTTCTATAACTTTAACTTCTAAGACAAGGCAAGCTCAGAAACAGGCAAGACTATTGTTGGATGAAAAAATAGAAAAAAATAGGGAGAAAATAGAAAAGCAGAAGGAAGTAGTTAGGGATATTACAGTTAAACAAGCCTATGAAGAATATTTGAAAATTCGTGAAACAGAATTGAAAAAGAGTACGTTTAAGTCACAAAAATATACAATAATTGGGGAAATTCGGCAGTTGGAAAATTATTTGTTATTAGATGTGACAAGTCGAATTGTTCAAAATATACTATTAGAATTGTCTTGTTCGTCAGATCATAGACAAAATAAAAAAGTATTATTAAACTCATTTTTTAAGTATTGTTTGAAAGTTGGCTATATAATAGAAAATCCTGTTGAAAAGGTAGTTTTACCAAAAAGAAAAAAGAACTTGAAAGAAATTAGAAAAAAACAAAATAAATATTTAACAAGAAATGAAATGTTTCAGTATCTTAATTTTTTAGAGAAGGAAGAAAAGAACTATAAAAATCGTTTAATTGTTGAATTTATGTATTTAACAGGTTTAAGATTTGGAGAAGTTTTAGCTTTGACGAAAGATAATCTTGATTTTGAAAACAAAACGTTAGAAGTTAAATACACACTTCATACAAATGGAAGTAAGTCGGAAGTGTTTTTGGATAGTCCGAAAAGTTTGGCTTCATATAGAGTGATCGGTATTAGTGATAGAGTGATAGAAATTGTAAATGAGTATCTTCTTTTAGAGGAAGAAGGTGATTATATATTTACAAATAACGGTTCTCCCTTAATGATAACTAGTTTCAATAATTTTTTGAAAAGCAGTTTTAGGAAAAGTGAGATTAAGAAAGATGATTTTGTATTGACTACTCATGTTTTTAGGCATTCACATATAAGTTTACTTGCTGAATTGGAAGTACCTATAAAAGCGATAATGGATCGTGTAGGTCATACGAATGAAAAAATGACTTTAAGTGTTTATACTCATGTTACTGAGAAGATGAAGTCGAATATAACTGAAAAATTAAATCAATTAGTTTTGGAAAATGACTAACCAAAAAGTAACCAAAAGATGTCCAAAGTAGTCTAATATTGTCTATACTTTGATAGTGTTTTAGTTAGAAAAAGTGGCTTGTTGTCTATAATTGTCTACATTAGTCTAGCTTTTATCAATGGAAAATGTTATAATAGACTGTATTTAAAAAATTTTAAGGAGAAATGACAGAATGTCTGTATCATTTGAAAACAAAGAAACAAACCGTGGTGTCTTGACTTTCACTATCTCTCAAGACCAAATCAAACCAGAATTGGATCGTGTATTTAACTCAGTAAAGAAATCTCTTAATGTTCCTGGTTTCCGTAAAGGTCATCTTCCACGTCCTATCTTCGACCAAAAATTTGGTGAAGAGTCACTTTACCAAGACGTTATGAACGCTCTTTTGCCAAACGCTTATGAAGCAGCTGTTAAAGAAGCTGGTCTTGAAGTCGTTGCACAACCAAAAATTGACGTAACTTCAATGGAAAAAGGTCAAGATTGGGTTATCACTGCTGAAGTTGTTACAAAACCTGAAGTTAAATTGGGCGACTACAAAAACCTTGAAGTATCAGTTGATGTAGAAAAAGAAGTAACTGACGCTGACGTTGAAGAGCGTATCGAACGTGAACGCAACAACTTGGCTGAATTGGTGATCAAAGAAGGTGCTGCTGAAAACGGTGATACTGTTGTTATCGACTTTGTTGGTTCTATCGACGGTGTTGAATTTGACGGTGGAAAAGGTGAAAACTTCTCACTTGGACTTGGTTCAGGTCAATTCATCCCTGGATTTGAAGACCAATTGGTAGGTCACTCAGCTGGTGAAACTGTAGACGTTATAGTAACATTCCCAGAAGACTACCAAGCAGAAGATCTTGCAGGTAAAGAAGCTAAATTCGTGACAACTATCCACGAAGTAAAAGCGAAAGAAGTTCCAGCTCTTGATGATGAACTTGCAAAAGACATCGATGAAGAAGTTGAAACTCTTGCTGAATTGAAAGAAAAATACCGCAAGGAATTGGCTGCTGCTAAAGAAGAAGCTTACAAAGATGCAGTTGAAGGTGCAGCAATTGATAAAGCTGTAGAAAACGCTGAAATCGTAGAACTTCCAGAAGAAATGATCCACGAAGAAGTTCACCGTTCAGTAAACGAATTCCTTGGAAACTTGCAACGTCAAGGTATCAACCCTGACATGTACTTCCAAATCACTGGAACTACTCAAGAAGACCTTCACAAACAATATGAGGGTGAAGCTGAGTCACGTACTAAGACTAACCTTGTTATCGAAGCAGTTGCTAAAGCTGAAGGATTTGACGCTTCAGAAGAAGAAATCCAAAAAGAAATCGAGCAATTGGCAGCAGACTACAACATGGAAGTTGCTCAAGTACAAAGCTTGCTTTCAGCTGATATGTTGAAACACGATATCACAATCAAAAAAGCTGTTGAATTGATTACAAGCACTGCAACAGTAAAATAATCTTTACAAGATAAAAGCCCACCGGATTCGGTGGGTTTTCTTATACTTTATTTTCCGAAAATCTCCTTCAGGTCTTCTTCAGTAATCCCAATCATAGCTGGGATACTAGACCAGTTATCTTCGGTTAAGATGTAGGATTGTTCAGTGTCTGTAACTGGTGTAGCTTCAGTAGCTGATTTACTAGTTCCATCAGTTGATTCTATTAAGTCGCTGAAACGTTCAATTAGATAGGTCTTACGAGCCGTTCCGATGTGCTGAGTTGCATAGTCAAAGGCCTGTAATTCACCTAGTAAAATGAGCTTACTTTTTGCACGAGTGATGGCAGTGTAGATGAGATTACGCTCTAACATGCGTTTACTTGCGCTGGTGATAGGCAGGATAACAACAGGAAACTCGCTCCCCTGAGATTTATGGATGCTCATAGCATAGGCTAAGCGAATCTTGTACCATTCATTTCGAGGATAGGAGACCTCGTTACCGTCAAAATCAATCATAATTTCATCCTGCTTGGATTCAGTGTATTTTCCTGGAATCAAGTCTGTGATATAGCCTAAGTCTCCGTTAAAGACATTGACCTCTGCATCGTTGACTAGGTGAATGACCTTATCTCCTGTTCGATAGTGACACTGAGGAGCTTCAAAGCTAAGCTGGTCTTTTTGTGGAGGATTGAGTAGGTCTTGCATGAGCTGGTTGATGGCATCAATACCAGCAGTTCCACGGTACATAGGGGCAAGAACTTGAATATCACGAGCAGGGATGCCACTTCTGATAGCAGCACCTAGGATTTTTTCAATGCTAGCAGGGATATGGTTACTAGCAATTTCAAAGTAGGAGCGATCTGCTTTTTTCTGGGTAAAATCTGCAGGCAATATTCCCTGACGAATCTGACTTGCAAGAGTGACGATGGTTGATTCTTCGCTCTGACGGTAGATTCGTTCCAAACGTGTTTGAGGGATGGTTGGTATCTGAAGTAAATCTGCTAGGACTTGACCAGGACTGACAGAAGGCAGCTGGTCACTATCACCAACGATGAGGATTTTACTGGTAGAGGAGATATTGGAGAAGAGCTGGTTGGCTAACCAAGTATCTACCATAGAAAACTCGTCAACAATGATAAAGTCAGCATCCAGATAATCTTCCAGATGGCTGGTATCGTCGTCTCCAGTCATACCCAAGTGGCGGTGAATAGTTGCACTTGGTAGTCCTGTCAACTCATTCATACGACGGGCTGCGCGACCGGTGGGAGCGGCTAGGAGAATGGGCAGATTGCTCTTTTTCTTGAGATCCAGTCCTTCTAAGAGAGCATAGACAGCGATAATGCCGTTGATAACAGTAGTCTTACCTGTACCAGGTCCACCTGTAAGGATAAAGACCTTGTTCTGGATAGCATCGCAGATGGCCTGTTTTTGAATACTATCATACTCAATCCCCAGTTCTTCCTCAACAGTTGCGATATGTTCTTGAATGGTTTCTAGATCCTGTTTTTTACTCTGCCCTTTTTCGAGGATTCTGATGAGATGGCTGCGAATCCCTTCTTCTGCAAAAAAGAGGCTATTATCAAAGATTTTGGTATCAATCTGCTGGACCTTATCTTCTTCAATCAGATAAGCAAGTTCTTGGGCAACTTGACTCGGATCTAGTTCGACTGGACGGGAGGATTCTAGAAGATTAAGGGTTTGCTCCAACAAGTCTCTAGCTTCCATATAGGTATCTCCCGTTTCCATGCAACCTTGAAAGAGGCTATGAACGAGCCCAGCACGGAAGCGTTCGGGAGCTTGACTCTCAATCCCCAGTTCTTGGGCCAGTTGGTCAGCGATGGTAAAGCCCAAACCCTTGATATCCTCAACCAGTTGATAGGGATAGTTCTCGACAATCTCTAGCGTTTCTTCCTTGTAAAAATCTTGGATCTGAAAGGCTAGTTTATTTGGGATGCCGTAATTAGCCAGTTTGGCTAAGACCATCTCTGTTCCGTAATTAAGACGAAGAGTTGAGACAAAGGCCTCACGGTTTTTAGCAGAGAGTCCAGAGATAGACTGGAGTTTGTCTGGATTTTCTAAGATTTTGTCAATAGTGTTATCTCCGTAAATATCCACAATTTTCTGTGCTGTTTTGAGTCCAATTCCCTTAAAATGGCTGCTGGAGAAATACTTGACCAAGCCCTTACTAGTCGGCTTGGCTCTCTCATAGCGAGTCATTTGTAGCTGTTCCCCATACTTGGAGTGTTGGACAATTTGTCCCCAAAAGGTGTATTCCTCTCCTTCAATGATATCAGCCATAGTACCTGTGACAATGATTTCATAATCATCAAAGTCTTCAGCATTGGTATCATCAATATCTAGGAGCAAAATACGGAAAAAATTGCTGACATTTTCAAAAATAATGCGCTCAATGGTGCCTGAAAAATAAACTTCCATAAAATTCCTTACAATAATTTCTGAGAAAATGTGTCCCAGATTTAGTCAAAATAGAATGAGAAGAGGCTGAGATGGGAAATTCTCGGCCTCTTCCTAGTTTTTAAAATGTTCCGATACGTTTGAGTGGCCAGAAGCGGAATTTGGCTTCTCCAGTGATATCTTTTGCCTTAAAGGTACCAACATGTCGACTGTCGCTAGATACCAGACGGTCATCACCTAGGAGGAGGTATTCTCCTTCTGGGACAGTAAAGGTAAAGCTAGTGTTGTAATTAACATCTAGGGTAAATGCCTGAGCCTTTTGAGCTAAAGTTCTAAAGTATTCGCCCTTTTTGCCGTCCCAACCACTTCCAGTATAGGTACTTTGGAGCTTGTCTTCCTTGAAGCGCTTGAGGTATTCTGCTAAATAGGGTTCATCAGTTTCTTGACCGTTAATATAGAGTTTATCGTTGTCATAACGAATGGTATCTCCTGGCATACCGATAACTCGCTTGATGATATCCTTGTTTCCATCCTCTTCATGGGCAACTACGATATCAAAACGGTTGATTGGAAGATGTTTGACAACGAAGAGAACTTCTCCATCGGCTAGGGTAGGGTCCATAGAGTGTCCTTCTACACGGACATTTCTCCAAAGAAACATCCAACTAAGAGCAACAAGAGTAATGAAGAGGATAAAACTCCCCCACTCTTTTAAAAATGATTTAAAATATTTCATAATTTACCTTTCTAGCAGTTTTTTTGCTTTTTCAGTGTTTTTGAAGTGAAGTTTGGCGCAGAAGTTAAGTCCCTGCATACCATAAGCTTGAAGGATTTGGCTAGCTACCTTGTCAGAAGCCGTTCCAGCCCCACTTGGAAGTTGGTAACCAAGTTCTCGTCCCAGATTTTCTAAGTTTTCCAGAAAGAGATCACGCGCAATGATAGAGCTTACTGCGACTGCTAAGTATTTGCTTTCTGCTTTTTCCTCCAGACTAACTGGATTGGAAAAATGATTGGCTTCATTTTTTAAGTACTTTTCATAGTTTTGAGCACTCGTAAAAGCATCAATCACAATCTTTTCTGGCTGGACTCCCTTTTGGAGAAGGAGAAAAATGGCTTGATTGTGAAGAGCTACCTTGACAGACACAGCATTGTAACGTTCACCAATCACCTCATTATACTTGGTCGGTGACAGGAGGAGTGCTTGATGCTGAATTTTTTCTTTGAGAATAGGCGCAATCTGACGAATTTTCTGGTCGGTCAGGGTCTTAGAATCTCCGACACCAAGTTTTTGTAAGAAGTCATGCTGGTCAGGAGTCACAAAGGATGCTACTACAGCCAGACCACCAAAGTAGGAACCATTTCCTACTTCGTCAGTTCCAATCATCGGAAAGTTTTGTCCACTAGCTACTGGCCTGACCTGATAACCAAAAAAGCTGGCGTAACGTTCAGCAGCTTCTCCTTGCAAGAGCACTTTTCCTGATGTGTAGATGGAAACACTTGCCTGCGGAAGCTTGAAAAAGTAGCGAATATAAGGATTTTTACTAGGAGTCAGTGCTTGTTCATATTTCTGAACAAAGGTTTGGATTTCCTTTTCGCTCGGAGTTAATGTAATACTTGCCATAATTCTTATTGTACCATAAAAGCCGTAGAATTGGTAAAAACTGACAAATTTAGTGAAATTTGGTATAATATCGTGAGGTGAATTTTTATGGCAAATTTAAATCGATACAAGTTTACATTCGGAAAAAAAACATTGACCCTAACAACTGAGCATGACAACCTCTTTATGGAGGAAATTGCCAAGGTCGCAACAGAAAAATATGAAGCAATTAAAGAGCAGATGCCTGGAGCGGATGATGAGACAATCGCTATTTTATTAGCAGTCAATAGCTTGTCAACCCAACTCAGCCGTGAGATTGAATTTGATGATAAGGAACAAGAATTAGATGCCCTTCGTCATCAAGTTGTAGCAACTAAACAAGAGCATAGCAATATTGAGGATTCCCTATGATTTCCGTCCTTCTCTTATTGGTTCTTGCATGGAGCTTTTATATCGGTTATCGTAGAGGTTTGGTTCTACAGATTTACTATTTTGTAGCAACTGTGATTTCAGCTCTTCTTGCAGGAAATTTTTATCAATCTTTAGGGAAACAATTTGATTTGTTGATCCCATATGCCAATCCACAGGAAGGGCAGGGTACCTTTTTCTTCCCATCTGACCAGCTCTTCCAATTGGATAAGGTCTTTTATGCAGGTATTGGCTATCTATTAGCATTTGCCGCCTTTTATTGCATCGGTCGTTTGATTGGACTCTTTTTTAACCTAGTACCAACCAAAAAGTTTGGTGGCAAATATTTTCGCATCGGTGCGGGAGTCTTATCAGTTGGAGTGACCTTATTTGTCCTCCAGATGATACTGACTATTCTTGCGACTGTTCCTTTACAAATTGTTCAAAATTCACTTGAAAACAGCTTTGTAGCTAAACATATTATCCAGAGTGTTCCCATCACTACTCATATGATTAAACAACTCTGGGTAACCAAAATAATCGGATAAAAAGGGCGGGAACTATTCCTAGCCTTTTGTTTACAATTCCAAAAGTTAAGGAGACTTTTAAGAAAGCTTTAGAACTTGAATACAGGGTTCCTAGGCTTATAACTAAGGAAAAGAAAATGAATAAAAAAATACTAGAAACATTAGAATTTAATAAGGTCAAGGCTTTATTTGAGCCCCATCTTTTGACGGAACAAGGATTAGAGCAGTTGAAAGAACTTGCTCCGACTGATAAAGGAGACAAGATTAGACAAGCTTTTGTAGAGATGAAGGAAATGCAAGAACTCTTTGTCGAGCATCCTCATTTCAGCATTTCTGCAACAAAAGATATTGCAGCGACCTCCAAACGTTTGGAAATGGGTGCTGATCTCAACATCGAGGAATTTCTCCTTCTCAAACGTGTCATCTTTGCCAGTCGTGAATTGCAGAATTTTTATGACAATCTTGAAAATGTACGTTTAGACCACCTGGCAAGTTGGTTTGAGAAACTTCATGATTTTCCACATTTACAGGGAAATCTACAAGCAATCAACGAAGCTGGATTTATTGAGAACTTTGCTAGTGAGGATTTGGCACGAATCCGTCGAAAAATCCATGATAGTGAAAGTCAAGTCCGTGATGTCCTGCAAGATCTTCTCAAACAAAAAGCTCAGATGCTGACAGAAGGTATCATCGCAAGTAGAAATGGTCGCCAAGTTCTTCCAGTTAAGAATACCTATCGTAACAAGATTGCTGGTGTAGTACATGATATTTCTGCCAGTGGGAACACTGTTTATATCGAACCACGTGAAGTGGTCAAGCTAAGTGAGGAAATCGCAAGTCTTCGTGCAGACGAACGCTATGAGATGATGCGTATCCTCCAAGAACTCTCTGAAAGAGTAAGACCTCATGCAGCTGAAATCGCCAATGATGCATGGATTATTGGACATTTGGACCTGATTCGTGCTAAGGTTCGCTTTATTCAAGAGACGGAGGCAGTAGTACCTCAAGTGTCTGAGGGACAGGAGATTCAACTGCTTCACGTTCGTCATCCTCTTGTAAAAAATGCAGTCGCAAATGATGTGCACTTTGGGAAAGATTTAACAGCTATCGTCATCACTGGTCCTAATACGGGTGGTAAGACCATTATGCTCAAGACCTTAGGTTTGACCCAGTTGATGGCCCAGTCTGGTCTGCCAATTTTAGCTGATAAAGGTAGTCGTGTAGGGATTTTCGAGGAGATATTCGCAGATATCGGAGATGAACAATCCATCGAGCAAAGTCTCTCAACCTTCTCTAGTCACATGACCAACATCGTTGATATTCTGGGTAAGGTCAACCAAAACTCGCTCTTGCTATTAGATGAGCTTGGTGCTGGTACAGATCCCCAAGAAGGTGCAGCCCTTGCCATGTCTATCTTAGAAGACTTGCGTTTGCGTCAGGTCAAGACTATGGCAACCACTCACTATCCTGAACTTAAAGCCTATGGTATTGAAACTGCCTATGTTCAAAATGCAAGCATGGAGTTTGATACAGCTAGCTTGCGCCCAACTTATCGTTTCATGCAGGGAGTTCCTGGTCGAAGTAATGCCTTTGAGATTGCTAAACGTCTAGGCTTGTCAGATGTCATCGTAGGTGACGCTAGTAAGCAAATTGACCAAGACAACGATGTTAATCGTATCATTGAGCAATTGGAAGAGCAGACACTTGAAAGTCGAAAACGTCTTGAAAATATTCGCCAAGTCGAGCAAGAAAACCTCAAGATGAACCGTGCCCTTAAAAAACTTTATAACGAGCTCAACCGTGAAAAGGAAACTGAACTCAATAAGGCGCGAGAACAAGCTGCTGAGATTGTTGACTTAGCACTATCTGAGAGTGATGATATACTTAAAAATCTTCACAGTAAATCCCAACTGAAGCCACATGAAATTATCGAAGCCAAAGCTAAGCTCAAAAAATTAGCCCCTGAAAAAGTTGACCTTTCTAAAAACAAGGTTCTTCAGAAGGCCAAGAAAAAACGAGCTCCAAAAGTTGGAGATGATATTATCGTTTTAAGCTATGGTCAACGTGGTACCTTGACCAATCAACTCAAGGATGGACGTTGGGAAGCACAGGTTGGCTTGATTAAGATGACGCTTGAAGAAAAAGAGTTTGACTTGGTTCAAGCCCAGAAAGAAGCGCCAGTCAAGAAGAAACAAGTTAACGTCGTTAAACGTGCAGCAGGAAAAGGTCCACAAGCTCGACTAGACCTTCGTGGCAAACGCTACGAGGAGGCTATGGAAGCCTTGGATGCCTTTATCGACCAAGCCCTGCTCAACAATATGGCCCAAGTTGACATCATCCATGGTATCGGTACAGGAGTCATCCGTGAAGGGGTGACTAAGTACCTACAAAGAAATAAACAGGTCAAGAGCTTTGGCTATGCACCACAAAATGCAGGCGGATCTGGAGCAACCATCGTAACCTTTAAGGGATAAAGCAAAATGAATGAAAATTTGATTCAAGATAAACCACCTCTACCTGCAAGATAATCTGTTACAGTCTTTTCTTTTAACTCTGAACTATATTTCTTCCAGCTATGACGCTCCTTGAGCCCTTCTAAACCCTCTGTTTGATACTTACGAATCCAATTTCTGATTGTGTCACCATTTACTCCAAATGCTTTGGTCAAAATAGATATTGACTTCCCTTGTTCAAGGTAAAGATGAACAACTTCTAACTTCTCCTCCACTGATTTCGGACCTCTTTTTGCCATACGAAAAGTCTCCCTGTAGTTTCTAGTGAAATTTTGTTTTTTCACTATCCACTATAAGGGGAGTGTATCAAACTTTAGTAGTAAGCAAAAGGGGGGCAAAAATATTATAGTCAATTGAAACAAGAACAAGACTATATCATGCCACTTTCAAGTGGTGTAGTTATCGGTGCTGGAGTTCTGGCCTGTGTGGGGATTGGTTTTCTCTTTCCTGAAGCCAACAAGTAAGAAGAATAATACAAAAAATCTCGAGATTTTCTCGAGACTTTTTCTTTATTGACCTGCGTAATATTTTTGAATTCCCTTAACGATACCTGCAACCAATCTGTTTTGGTAGGCGTCACTGCGGACTTGTTGATTCTCATTGAAATTATCAATATAGCCCAATTCCAATAGAACAGCTGGTTTATCAGTTTCTCGAAGGACAGCAAAACTACTTTGTAGGAGTCCTGCATCCTTAGCACCAGTTTCAGCTAGTAGTGAAGAGTGGATATCTGCAGCAAGGCGATTGCTTTCACTGATACGGTCAGGGTGGTTATGCCAGTATGGATTGATCTTAGCACGATAGCCACTGTCTTCTTCGTAAGAGTAAGTTTGAATACCGGATCTCCCTGAAGCAGGATTTCCGCTTGCATTGAAGTGAATACTGATGAACATGTCTGAGTCCGTTTTGTTAACCATTTTTGAACGTTCAGTGACAAAGTCGACATAGACATCACTATCTCTCGAAGAAAGAACGGTATAACCAAGACCCTGGAGTTCCTTACGTAGTTTTTGATAAATTTGCATGGTTAGGTCTTTTTCCTGAGTATTATAATAAACAGCACCAGGATCTTTTCCACCATGTCCTGGATCTAAGAAAACAGTTTTCGTGTATTTTCCTTTTTCAAATCCACGACTTATAGGTACTTCACCAATCCATTTTCCATTACTTTGGAACTGATGTGCTGTTCCATCGATTTTTCGAGTTCCCGTGACATAGACACCATTTTCATCCACATAGTAACGGGCATTGTAGTAGCTGTCGTCAATCCATTCGCTCTTAGCCATGTAACCACCTGACTTGAGATAGTAAGAGCCGATCCATTCACGCGCTGCATATGCACCACCAGATTTTAAGTAGAACCAGCTATTATAGTTTTTATCGAAAATCCATTCTTTTTCGGCCATAGCTCCGCTAGCTTTTAGATAGTAGCTACCTATCCATTGGTTATTGGCCATAATACCTTCTTTGTTAAAATAGTACCACGAGCTACCGACTTTTTCCCATTTCTCTTGAGTTGGACGACCAGATGTTTGGGCGAAGTACCATTTTCCTTCTAAATAAACCCAGGACCTTTCAGCCATAGCTCCACTATTGGAGAGAAGGTATCCGTTAAAAATTGTCTTACTTAGCATGATACCATCTTTGTCAAAGTAGTACCAAGAACCACCAATTTTTTCCCACTTGTTTTTGATGACTTTACCAGAAGCAAGTGCATAGTACCATTGTCCATCTTGTTTTACCCAAGCACTCTCAGCCATGGCTCCACTATTCGTTATCAGATAGCCGTCAAAAATTGTGTTGCTGAGCATGACACCGTCTTTGTCAAAGTAATACCAGACACCACCGATTTTTTCCCATTTTTGTTGAGAAATTTTTCCATAAGCGTTAGCGTAATACCATTTATCTTGGAGTTTACTCCAACCAGAATCGACCATAGCCCCGCTACTAGTCAGGATATATCCATCAAAAATAGTATCGTTCAACATGATTCCATCTTTGTTGAAGTAGTACCATTTCCCGTGGATTTTTTTCCAGTTTAGAACAGGGGCATTATTTTCATAGAAGCGCCAGATATTTTCCTCGAATACCCAACCATCTTTTTGGACTTCAGGAGCCTTGTCTTCTTCTTTCTTAGCTGGATTTGTTGTTTGATTGGCATTTGCCTCAGTTGAAGGTTCAGTTTCCTTGGCTGGGAGACTGTTTTTCTCCACTTTGTCAGTAGAGGTTTCACTGTGTGTTGTTTCTACTGGGGTAGACTGTGCTTGGTTTTCCTCAGCATAGCTAAGGTTGCTTGTTAGACCAAATACTGAAAGCGTAATGGCACTTGCCAAGAGCGTTTTTTTCACTTGATTTATCTCCTATTTTAACTTTTTTATAATTTTATCAGAAAAGTGCCTCAGATGGAACATTTAGTGGCCAAGATCGAGGTGCTGGTGGGCTATATTGTAATAGTTGACTATTTCATCACGAAAATTTGAACAATCATGATGATATAGATGAGCAGTGTTAGTAAAAATCCAGCTCGCCAAAAGAATTTAATAAATTTTGGATAATAAAAGCTACGTCTTTTGTTTAAGAAGAAAAAGACTAACACAATTGCTAGTATTGATAAGGCTATTCCCAATACGGGAAGTTGATTGTGTGTAAACATCTTAGCCGTAATCAAATAATATTCAAATATTAGAAAAGGAAAAGCTAAATCAGCAGCATTGATGCCCCTTTTCTTTAACTTAAAGAGTCTGCTTAAAATAATCGCCAGAGCTAAGGTTAGTACCAAAAGCAAGATGGAAGCAAGTTTCATTAAAATCATACCATTATTGTATCATAAAATTTTGAGAATAGAAAAGTAAATTCCGTGATTTATCACTGTTTTAGCAAAAAATCATTGGTAAGAAACAGGTTTTATAATTCCTGCTTGAACAGAATGAATCATGTGTTCGGTACGATGATAGTTTGAACTCTCAATATAAATCTTTTTTATGGTGACCATAGAAAAGATATATTAGTCAGAAAAAAAGAATAGTAGTAGAATGAGTAGCAAATAAAACAAAGGAGTTTCTTATGAAATTAGTTACGTTATGGTCAAAACTCTCACTAGGAATCCAATTATTGGTGGCTTTGGTCTTGGGGGTGATTGCTGCAGTCATCTGGCCACAATTTGCAGGCTTTTATCAATTTTTAGGACAAGCCTTTATTAAATTGATCAATATGGTTATCATTCCGCTAATCTTCCCAACCATCGTTGTTGCAGTAGCTGGAGTTATCGGAAAAAAATCTTTCGAAAAAATCTTGGCCAAGAGCTTGGTTTACTTTTTTGCCGTAACAACTGCCATTACTCTTTTGTTTGTATTTGCTAGTTACTTTTTGGGATTTGGACAAGGTGTGAACATTGGTCAAACTGGTGGAAACCTTGATGGGATTGCGAACAATGTCAAGTTCAGCGAATTTTTGCTTGGTTTTATTCCATCAAACATCGTCAAGTCTCTTTCAGAAGGTGCTCTTTTGCCAATTATCGTGTTTGCTATCTTTCTTGGTTACGGAATTGGGAATCTTAAATCTGAGAAATCTCAGAAGATTATCGAAGGTTTCCAAATCTGGATTGAGTCCATCTACAAGATTGTTACAGTGATTGTCAAACTATCACCGATTGGAATTTTTGGTTTTATCGCCAAAGATGTTGCAACTACTGGCCTTGATAAATTGATTGGGCTTGGTCAATTTGTAATCGGAACTTACTCGGCTTATGCTGTATTGGTTCTCCTTATTTTTCCTTTGATTGCTCTATTCTTTAAAGTACCGTATTTGTCAGCCTTTCGTGAAAATTGGAGTCTATTGACTCTGGCCTTTGTTACGGGTAGTTCCAGTGTTGTCTTGCCATCCCTTCTTAAAGATTTGAAAAAACAGGGGCATGACGAGCATACGATTGATTTAGTTGTTCCTTTAGGATATACTTTTAACTTAGAGGGAGCAGCGGTTTACTTCTCAGTAGCGACAATCTTTATTGCGCATGCCTACGGCATTCAATTTTCATTATCAAGTCTCTTGTTTACTGTTTTGCTTTTGACCTTGATTGGAAAAACTGCGGCAACCGTACCATCAGGAGCTATCGTGGTTCTATTAGCTGCAGCACCTCAACTGGGCTTGCCAGTTGAAGGAGTAGCCTTGATCTTTGCAGTTGATTTCTTTGTCAATGCTGGCCGTACTATGATCAATGTTTTAGGTCAAATCTTAACAGTCGGCGTTATTGAAAAAACAGAAGGATATATTTTAGAAGAAGAAAAGGAAAGCCAATTATCAGTCAGCTTTTTTTAAGGAGTTTATAAGTAATGAGTGAAGCAAAAGTTTATGTAATTCATGAGAATCTTGAATGGACCCAGCATTTGGTCAAATGGTTGGAAGAACTAGGAGTCCCTTATGAACTGTGGGATTTATCTAGTGGTATATTGGACCTTCAAAGCCCACCACCACAAGGTATCTTTTACAATCGCATGTCTGCGTCTTCTCACACCAGAGGACATCGCTATGCACCAGAATTTACAGAGCAGGTGATTACTTGGTTAGAAGCACATGGACGCAAGGTTGTAAATGGAACTGGTGCCATCAACCTAGAGATCAGTAAAGTCAAACAATATTTGAAGTTAAACGAGTCAGGCATTGAGACTCCTGCGACAGTTGCAGTTCTGGGCCAAGAAAATATCATTGAAGCAGCAAGAAAATTGAACATCTATCCTTTGATTACTAAGCACAATCGAGCAGGTAAGGGATTAGGCGTTCAACTCTTCCAAAATGAAGAAGAACTGGAAGCTTATGTCAATAGCCCTCTCTTTGAACCATCAGTGGACGGGATTACCTTGTTACAAGCCTACATCAAACCAAGTGATGGACGCATCCGTCGTTCAGAGTTTATCAATCAGAAGTTCCTTTATACTGTTTCAATCGATTCTTCAGATGGTTTCCAATTGTGCCCAGCAGATGGTTGTCAAATTGGCAAGAGACCAGAACAACTAGAAACGTCTGAAAAATTCCAGATTACAGAACCTCTACCAGATTCTCGAAGAGAAGCTTATGAAAACTTCCTTAAAAATGCTCAGATTGAAGTTGCGGCTATTGAATGGGTTCAGTCAGAGAGCGGTGATATTTATGTTTATGATGTAAATACCAACACAAACTACAATCCTACCGCAGAAAAGAATGCCAATATTTTTGCTCACCAACATTTGGCTCACTATCTAAAAACAGAATTGCAAGCCCTAACGAGTGGACAATAAACTATGAAATTCAAAAATCCCCCAGTATCAAATAACTGGGGGATTGATTTGTTTATACTCTTCGAAAATCTCTTCAAACTACGTCAGCTTCCATCTGCAACCTCAAAATAGTATTTTGAGCTGCCTTCGTCAGTTCTATCCACAACCTCAAAACGGTGTTTTGAGCAACCTGCGGCTCGCTTCCTAGTTTGCTCTTTGATTTTCATTGAGTATTAATCGATAAAAATTATTGCTTTGCTTTAAAATCTGGATCCTTAAGGCTTTGAACACTGGCATTGATCACTGCACCGATAATCAATATCTTGGCAATAATTATAAACCAGAACATCATGACAACAACGATGATGGAACTGAAAAATCGAACGTCGACTAGATAGTTAACATAATTGTTGAAATAAGCTGAAAAGATTGTTAATAGAGATATGAGAGTAAGAAGTACGAATAGACTTCCAGGAAGGACGTAACGAATACGACCGATTTTCACGTTTGGAAGGAAATAATAGAGCATGATCAAGATCGCAAACAGAAAGACATAAATCAGCGGTCCTGTAAAATCCTGTAAATATGCAAATAGAGAACTTTCGGATTTCCAGTAGTTTTTTATCAGATCCAACAACATATGACCAAACATACTTAGGAATAAGGCAAGAGCAAAGAGAATTTGAAGTCCCAAACTAACTAGGAGACTCATCAGTTGGTGTGAGATAATTCCTCTATTTTTTGCGATTCCATAGGCTTTATTAAAAGCCTTTTGAAGAAAATTCATGGATTTTGAAAATGTCCAAAGAGCTGATATCACCGCAAAACTCAAGAGTCCAGCAGATGGTTGTGTCAGCACTTCACGAGCAATCTTTGCTACTACATCATAGATCGTATCTGGTAAAAATTCCTTTAGTGTGATCAAGAAATCAGAGATCGGAATTTGAAAATAAGGCAAGATATTGACGGCTATCATAAGTAAAGGGAAGATTGAAATCAACCAATAATAAGCCACAGTTACACTGGTTAATTCAATATCTGAAACATGATAGTAGTGTAAAAAAGCTTTCAATAAGGGCTTATTAGTTAGTTGTTTCCACAACTTTTTCATTGCATAATCCTCCACAATAGTAACCTAAATCTTAATTTCTGCGAACTAATTCCATCATATCATAAGGCAGTGTGTTGGCTGATTCTTTTAGAGAATAGGTTTCTAGGTTGTTCACATTTTGTCGCAGTTTTTTAGCATACTGGGCTGAAATAAGTTTTTGTTTCTCGTATTCAAAGATAGACTTACGTTCTAGATAGTATCCTCTCAACATTTCGTCGATATTATTGGGTTTGATACGATTGATAACCCGTTCCACAAAGGCACCACTGGTAATATGACTGGTTTCACGGAGACGCGATTCCTGCATAAAGCTAATTAAAGAACTCTTATAAATCCCTTTGAGGTTTTCCAAACTTTCGATGATGATTTCAGTGTTGGCTAGATAGAGTTCAGCAATCTGGTCATAGTCAATGGCCAGAAGTCTTTGGGTTTCTTTGTTCTTCAAGGAACGGAGGGGTTTGCCAAATGTGAGCAACTCGTGTAGGAGAAAACGTACAATCCGAATAGAAACAAGGAAGTAGTAGGTTAGGTGAGAAGCAAAGTTTCGCTTAATATTTTTTTCCATGCTTTTCAAGTACCGTTGATAAACACGATAACCTCTTTCACCGATTTTGCCCTCTTCATAAGCCTGTTCCAAACCATCGTTCTCGATACTGAGAATCAAGAGTTTAAGAGCTTCCCAGTCTTCTTGGATTTCTTTATTTTCTTGGCTGAGGATGAGATTTTCAATCCGTCCATGATAGTTATCAATCGCAGCATAGAGTGGAACCTTGTTTTTAGTATGGTCCAGATCTCTCTCTAACTCCATTGCAACATCATTTAGGATAGCGATGTGCATGAGATGATCCTTAGATGGCTCTTGCTCTTCAGAAAGGTGTGGCAAGACCAATAAACCAGTAAGAAAACTGACCAGGGTTACACCAGCTACGAGGAAGAGAAGGAGCGGATATTCCTGCTCTAAGTTAGACGGTATCAAGAGGATAGTAGCAATAGAAACTGTTCCCTTAACTCCAGAAAAGGTAAGGAGAAGCATATCTTTGACATACTTGTGGAGACTTTTTTGAAGTTTCTTTATTCGAAACGCGTAAAAGCCGTAAATCATTAAAAATCGGATGGCAAAGAGTAGGAAGGTTAAGAGGAAGATAGTGATGAGAAGAAGCACATTGTTATAAAAAGCACTCTTCAGAATTGGCTCCGCAATCATCTCCAGTTCCATTCCTAACAGTACGAAGACAGAACCATTGAGCATAAAGGTTACAGTGTGCCAAACGGTCTCGGTAACAGTATCAACCTGGGCTTCAAGCAGATTGATTTTTTTAAAACGACTGGCTTTTAAAATACCAGCGACAACGACTGCGATAATTCCAGAAACGTGAATCTCTTCAGCGATGAAGAATGTTAAAAGTGGTAAACTGAGATCTAACAGAAGTTCACTGGCTATATCAGTAGCCCGAACACTGAGTAGAAAAGTATGGAGGAAACGATTGATTAAGGCTGTTATAAAGCCGACTGCAAACCCTCCCATGATGGAAATAGCTAGGGAAATTCCTGCTTGAGCGATTGAAAAGGTTCCCGTTGTCCATGCGATGAGAGCAACACGAAAAGCAATTAGCCCAGAAGCGTCATTTAACAGGCCTTCCCCTTTTAAGATATTTGAAATTCGTTTTGGAAAGGTAAATCGTTCAGAAAGGGAAGCAAAGGCAACCAGGTCAGTAGGACCAAGTGCAGCCCCTACGGCTAGGCAGGCAGCTAATGGTAAGCTCGCCCAAAGAACATGGGCAAGTCCTCCCATACTTAGAGTAGATATAAAGATGACAGGGAAAATTAGATAGAGAACGATTCTCCAGTGCTTTAGGATAGAGGTTACATCTGCTTCTTGAGCTTCACGAAAGAGTAGTGGACCAATGACTAAAGCTAGAAACAACTCAGTATCTAAGTGATATTGGTTGTTGGGTAAGCAAAGACCAAGTCCGATTCCCAGAAGAATCTGAATCAGGGGCATGGGTAGGAAGGAAAGAAGTTTATTGGTCGTACTCGAAACAATGAGAACAAGTAAAAATATCAAGAGATAAAAAAGTAAATCCATCTTCTACCTCCTTATTTTTGTTTTCGACAAGCTTCAAAAAGTTCCTTTTGTTCTTGGATTTTTTGATCAATTTTCGAGCAGTCCTTGTGCTCGATTTTCTTCTGACAACGCTCCATTTCAAGTGTTATCATTTTTTTTTTGATTTTCAGCATCTTCTTGCTCATATGAGCTTCATCTAACATACCAACTGCCCGTTCATGTTGAGTTGATTCGACAAAGTTGTGACGTAGAGCTTCTATTTTATCTCGTAGGTATTGTTTATCCATGTAGATACCTTTCTAATTTTTCAATCATGACTAAAAACGGTGGATTGTTGATCTGGTTGAGAGTGCGATAGATCGTAGCAGTATATTCTTGTTGTGGTAAGTGACTGACAAAATCCATGACTGCATCCCGTTCAATATCTCCGCCTTCATGCCCGTAATAAATCATGATGGCTATTCGTCCACCTTTAACTAGCATTTGGCAAAGTTTATCCAGTGCTTTAATAGTTGTTTGAGGTTGGGTGATAATGCTTTTATCAGCTGAAGGAAGATAACCAAGATTAAAGATAGCTGCTTTCACCTCGGTTACAAACTGATCCACGGTTTCATGACCTTGTAGGATTAATTCTGCGTTGGTCAAACCAGCTTCTTGTAGACGTTGACTAGTCTTTTCTAGAGCTTGTTCCTGGATGTCAAAAGCATAGACTTGTTTAGCTAACTTGGCAAGAAAAAGGGTATCGTGGCCATTTCCCATGGTCGCATCAACGACAATATCCTCTTGGGTGATGACTTGGGCAAGAAAATCATGCGCCATTTCAAGTGGTCTTTTCATTCATAAACTCCTGTTTTACAGCCTTGCATCCTTGGACGCTACCGCGTCGTCTCATTTCAGCCTCAATGCTATTTAGAACTTCCCATTTATTGAGACTCCACATAGGACCAATCAGCATATCCCTAGGCGCATCACCCGTAATCCGATGGATGACAATATGCTTGGGAATAATTTCTAGTTGGTCACAGATGACCTTGACATATTCATCCTGACTCATGAGCTGCAAACGACCTTCATGATAATCCCTTTGCATCCGAGTGTTGGTCATGAGGTGAAGTAGGTGAAGTTTAATCCCTTGGATATCATTGTCCCTTACACAACGCCGAACGTTTTCCACCATCATTTCATGAGTTTCACCGGGCAAACCATTGATCAAATGGGCAACAATCTCAATCTTCGGATACTTTCGAAGTCGTTTGACTGTCTCCACGTAGAGTTCATAGGAGTGGGCGCGGTTAATCAATTCTGAAGTTTCTTCATAAGTAGTTTGTAAGCCTAACTCTACGGTAACATGCATTCGCTCTGATAATTCTGCCAAGTATTCAATTGTCTCATCAGAAAGGCAATCTGGTCGAGTTCCGATATTGATGCCGACAACCCCAGGCTCGTTGATTGCTTGTTCATAGCGCTCGCGAATCACTTCCAGCTTTTCATGAGTATTGGTAAAATTTTGGAAGTAAACCAAATACTTTTTAACATCTGGCCACTTACGGTGCATAAAGTCAATTTCCTTATAGAATTGCTCGCGGATAGGAGCATCAGGAGCAACGATTGCATCTCCAGAACCGGAAACCGTGCAAAAAGTACAGCCCCCATGTGCTACAGTTCCATCGCGATTGGGACAATCAAAGCCAGCATCAATAGGGACTTTAAAAGTCTTTTCTCCAAATAAATTTCGATAATAATCATTCAAGGTATTATAGGATTTCATAGCTAATATTATAACAAAAAATGGCAGTAAACTCAAAAATGGTCAGTAAGAGATAGCCTACCAGAAAGTGAAGTGAAAGAAAAAGTCAAATTTTTTTTATAAAAGCCTTTACAAAAAAATAAAAAGTGGTAAAATTAAAACATAAACATGCGCAAACGTTTTCGTAAAACGTTTGCCGAATAAATATAAAGGAGATTTGAATGATGAAAGATACATTCAAAAATGTCTTGTCTTTCGAATTTTGGCAGAAATTCGGTAAGGCTCTAATGGTGGTTATCGCTGTTATGCCAGCGGCTGGATTGATGATTTCAATCGGTAAGTCACTTGCAATGATTGACCCAAACCTTGCTCCCCTAGTTATTACTGGTGGCGTACTAGAGCAAATTGGTTGGGGAGTTATCGGTAACCTTCATATTTTGTTTGCCCTTGCTATTGGAGGAAGCTGGGCTAAGGAACGTGCTGGTGGTGCTTTTGCGGCAGGTCTTGCATTTATCCTTATTAACCGTATCACTGGTACAATCTTCGGTGTATCAGGGGATATGTTGAAGGATCCTAACGCTATGGTTTCAACAATCTTTGGTGGATCTATCAAGGTTTCTGATTACTTCATTAGCGTACTTGAGGCTCCAGCCCTTAACATGGGGGTATTTGTAGGGATTATCTCAGGTTTTGTTGGAGCGACTGCTTTTAACAAATACTACAACTTCCGTAAACTTCCTGATGCACTTTCATTCTTTAACGGGAAACGTTTTGTACCATTTGTAGTTATTCTTCGCTCAGCAATCGCTGCAATTCTTCTTTCAGCTTTCTGGCCACTGATTCAGACAGGTATCAACAACTTCGGTATCTGGATTGCCAACTCACAAGAAACTGCTCCAATCCTTGCACCATTCTTGTATGGTACTTTGGAACGCTTGCTCTTGCCATTTGGTCTTCACCACATGTTGACTATCCCAATGAACTACACAGCTCTTGGTGGTACTTATGACATTTTAACTGGTGCAGCTAAAGGTACTCAAGTATTTGGTCAAGACCCACTTTGGCTTGCATGGGTAACAGACCTTGTAAACCTTAAAGGTACTGATGCTAGTCAATACCAACACTTGTTAGATACAGTACATCCAGCTCGTTTCAAAGTTGGACAAATGATTGGTTCATTCGGTATTTTGATGGGTGTGGCTGTTGCTATTTACCGTAATGTTGAAGCAGACAAGAAACACCAATACAAAGGAATGATGATTGCGACAGCTCTTGCAACTTTCTTGACTGGTGTTACTGAGCCAATTGAATATATGTTCATGTTTGTTGCAACACCTATGTATCTTGTTTATTCAGTAGTTCAAGGTGCTGCCTTTGCTATGGCTGACGTGGTTAACCTGCGTATGCACTCATTCGGTTCTATCGAATTCTTGACTCGTACACCAATGGCGATCAATGCGGGTCTTGGTATGGATATTATTAACTTTATCTGGGTAACAGCGCTATTTGCAGTTATCATGTACTTCATCGCCAACTTCATGATTCAAAAATTCAACTATGCTACTCCAGGACGTAACGGAAACTACGAAACTGCTGAAGGTTCATCAGAATCTGCTGCTTCTGGTGAGTCAAAAGTTGCAGAAGCTTCTCAAGCTGTTAACATCATCAACCTTCTTGGTGGACGTGCTAACATCGTTGACGTTGACGCATGTATGACTCGTCTTCGTGTTACTGTAAAAGACGCTGAAAAAGTCGGAACAGAAGAACAATGGAAAGCTGAAGGAGCTATGGGACTTGTCATGAAAGGGCAAGGTGTCCAAGCTATCTATGGACCTAAAGCTGATGTTTTGAAATCAGATATTCAAGACCTTCTTGACTCAGGTGAAGTGATTCCTGAAACTCTTCCAAGTCAAATGGCATCATCTTCTAAAAATGCTGTTGTATATAAAGGTGTAACTGAAGAAGTTTATTCAGTTGCTGACGGTCAAGTGGTTGCCTTGGAACAAGTAAAGGATCCAGTATTTGCTCAAAAAATGATGGGTGATGGATTTGCGGTGGAACCAGCAAACGGAAACATTGTATCTCCAGTATCAGGTACTGTATCAAGTATCTTCCCAACTAAACACGCTCTTGGTCTTGTGACTGAAGCAGGCCTTGAAGTACTTGTTCACATTGGTTTGGACACAGTAAGTCTTGAAGGAAAACCATTTACAGTTCATGTTGCTGAAGGACAAAAAGTTGCGGCAGGTGATCTTCTTGTCACAGCTGACTTGGATGCTATCCGTGCAGCAGGACGCGAAACTTCAACAGTAGTTGTCTTCACAAATGGTGATGCGATCAAATCAGTTAAATTAGAACAAACAGGTTCTCTTGCTGCTAAAACAGCAGTTGCAAAAGTAGAATTGTAATATTTAGGAGGTTGGAAGCTGTTTCCAACCTCTTGTTTATAGGAGAAAAGCATGAAGTTTTTAACACTCAATACCCATAGTTGGATGGAAAAAGATCCTGAACAAAAGTTCCAACTTTTACTTCAAGATATACTTAAAAACAGTTATGATTTGATTTGTTTTCAGGAAATCAACCAGGAAATCACCTCAGCGCAAGTAGAAGCTGGTGCACTTTATCAGCCATTACCATCGGCTGAGCCGATTCATCAAGACCACTATGTGCGACTTTTGGTAGAGAAGTTGGCTGAGCAAGGTCAAAACTATTATTGGACTTGGGCCTACAACCATATCGGTTATGATCGCTATCATGAGGGTGTGGCAATCCTATCTAAAACACCAATTGAAGCTCGTGAAATTTTGGTTTCAGATGTCGATGATCCGACAGATTACCACACTCGTCGTGTTGCTCTAGCAGAGACAGTAGTTGAAGGTAAAGAACTTGCAGTTGCCAGTGTCCATCTCTCTTGGTGGGATAAAGGCTTTCAAGAGGAATGGGCGCGCTTTGAAGCAGTTCTGAAAGAATTGAATAAGCCACTCTTGCTAGCAGGTGATTTTAATAATCCTGCAGGTCAAGAGGGCTACCAAGCTATTTTAGCTAGTCCACTAAACTTACAAGATGCATTTGAAGCTGCAAAAGAAAGAAGTGGTAGCTACACCGTTCCACCTGAAATTGATGGTTGGAAGGGAAACAGCGAACCTCTTCGAATCGATTATATCTTTACGACAAAGGATATGCAGGTAGAAAACCTTCACGTGGTCTTTGATGGTAAAAACAGCCCACAGGTGAGCGACCATTATGGTCTCCAAGCAGAATTAGCTTGGAAAGACTAAATAAGGTATTTTAGTAAAAACAAACCAGTCCCCCTTCTATTAGCAGAAGGGGTTGATTTATTTAAGGAGTTAATATAGTTAAAGTTTTTTATTGAATAACTTGTAAAAAAAGATAAAATCCTTTAAAATAAAAAGTGTTGGAGGAATTTATGATTGTAAATCAAATAAAGCGTATGATCCCGACGCTAAAGGTAAATAATAGAAATCTAAATGAATCATTTTATATTGAGACTTTGGGGATGAAACCTTTGCTTGAAGAGTCAGCCTTCTTATCACTAGGAGACCAGTCAGGCATTGAAAAGTTAGTTTTAGAAGAGTCACCGAGTATGAGGAGCCGTAAGGTTGAAGGGATTAAAAAATTAGCTAGATTACTTGTAAAGGTAGAGAAGCCATCTGAGATTGAAGCACTACTAGCTAGAATGGAAGAAATTTCTCAACTCTATAAGGGAGCTAAGGGATATGCTTTTGAGCTTCTTTCTCCAGAAGGGGATTGTATTCTTATTCATGCTGAAGATAATATCAAAGATTTGAAAAAAGTTGAGGAAGAAGTCACTTTTTCAATAGATGAGAAACTGAGATATTTGACAGCCTTTGAAATCTCGGTGGAAATCAACTTGCCAGAAAAGACAGCTAGCCTACTTGAAAAAGAAGAAATCGAAAACCGACTAGCTTTTAATCAAGCTCAAGGGAGCGATTTACTGGTTGAAAATAATATAACTTGGGACTTGTCCATGTTGAAATTTCAAGTAGAGAATCTGGATCTTGCTGTATTGCGTCAGCGTTTTAAAGAAGCTGGTTACTTTATTCCAAAATCGGAGAAGTTTTTCCTAACTAAGGATACCAACAATATTGAATTGTGGTTTGAAGCAGTATGAAACAAAAAATCATTCAAAAAATAAAGCAACAAATTGAGGCAGGGATTTATCCTGGTGCCTCTTTTGCATATTATCAGGATGGCGTTTGGTCTGACTGGTATCTAGGAGAAGCAAATCCAGAAATTGGTGAGCAGACTCGTGAGGGCTTGGTCTATGATTTGGCAAGTGTCAGCAAGGTTGTTGGAGTAGGAACAGTCTTATCTTTCTTGTGGAAGGAAGGTAAGATTGAGCTTGATAACTCCATAAGAGACTATCTTCCAGAAGTAGATTATCCAGACATCACTGTTCGTCAACTCCTAACGCATGCGACGGATTTGGATCCTTTTATCCCAAATAGGGATCAGCTCTCAGAAGACCAGTTGAGGAATGCCATGTATCATTTGAATCGCCGAGAGAAGAGAGCCTTTCTCTACTCGGATGTGCATTTTCTCTTGCTAGGTTTTCTCTTGGAAAACTATTTTGAAAAGGACTTGGATCAGATTTTACAAGAGCAAGTTTTGGATCCTTGGGGAATGAAGGAAACTCAGTTTGGTCCAGTTAGCCGTGCTGTTCCAACGGTCCGTGGACAGAAAGCAGGAGTGGTCCATGATCCCAAGGCTCGTTTGCTTGGGAAACACGCAGGTAGTGCAGGCTTGTTTTCAACAGTTCATGATTTAAAAATCTTCTTAGAGCATTATTTGCAGGATGATTTTGCTGAAGGATTGAGTCAGAATTTTTCGGATCTGAGTGATAAAGAACGCTCATTGGCCTGGAATCTTGAAGGTGATTGGCTGGACCATACAGGCTATACTGGGACCTTTATCATGTGGAATCGTAAGAAGCAAGAGGCGGCAATTTTTCTATCTAACCGAACTTATGAAAAAGATGAGCGTGCTCAATGGATTTTGGATCGTAATCAGGTCATGGACTTGATTCGAGAGGCAGACTAGGGAGGAAGTATGTCAAAAGCTTTAAAAGGAACTCTTTATACAGTCATTGCAGGTATTGCCTGGGGCTTATCGGGAACCAGTGGTCAGTACTTGATGGTTCACGGGATTTCAGCCCTCGTTCTGACCAATATCCGTTTGATAATCGCTGGATTACTCTTGGTTCTTCTGGCCTATACTAAATCGAGGGATAAATTTATGGCCTTTCTGAAGGATAAATCAAGTCTGTTTTCTCTCTTGTTATTTTCTTTATTTGGTCTTTTTCTAAATCAATTAGCTTATCTATCAGCTATTCAGGAGACAAATGCTGGGACAGCGACAGTTCTCCAGTATGTCTGTCCAGTTGGAATCCTTGCTTACACTTGTATCAAGGATAAGGTGGCTCCGACGCTTTCAGAAATCATCTCTATGTTTTTAGCTATAGGTGGGACCTTTCTCATTGCAACCCATGGGCAATTGGATCAACTCTCGATGACTCTAGCTGGTCTATTTTGGGGTTTGTTCTCGGCCCTGACCTATGCTCTTTATATCATTTTACCTATAAAATTGATTCAAAAATGGGGGAGCATATTGGTTATTGGTGTTGGAATGACCATTTCAGGTATACTAGCAGTACCTTTTACGGGGCTTATCGGGGCCAGTATTCCCATATCTTTTGATATCTTTCTAGCTTTTGCCGGCATCATTCTGATTGGAACAGTCTTTGCCTATACAGCCTTCCTCAAGGGAGCCAGTATGATAGGACCAGTCAAGTCTAGCCTTTTGGCTTCGATTGAGCCTATCTCGGCAGTATTTTTTGCCTTCATGATTATGGGAGATATTTTCTATCCGATAGATTTTATTGGAATGGCTATGATTTTATTAGCTGTAACAATTATTTCATTGCAGGATTTAATGCTTGAAAAGAAACATCATTCCGTTTAATGTATTAAAACAGTCTTTGATAAGGCTGTTTTTTAATCTTCCAGCAAGTTGGTTCATATAATTTTTTTATAATCAATCCATATTATAGTATATTGAATCTAGAACAGTACACTACAACTGCTAAAAATATTTCTAGAAATTAGTTTGAATTTCCTAATCTCTCTGTTCATATCTTATTTCAATCCACTATATTAAAGATAAGGAGGGAATATGAAGTTTCTACAAAGTATTCATCCTGCTAGACCTTGAAAATACTTAAAATAGTTTGATATCTTAATCGTTACTGTTCTAATGTTTGGAGAGTTTATCATTCGTTCTCCCCAACAATTTATGGGGAGTTTGTCGCCTTTAACTCTTACTAGCGTCGCAGAGACTACGACAAATGTAGCAAGTGATGGGGCAGCCTATTCTAGTAATTTCAATTTTCAATTGATGATGTTAGGGATTACCTTCCTTTATCTTGTGATTCGAAATTATGATTTTAAACAGCTTCCTATACGTTGGAGCTGGTCTGTTTTAATTTGGGTTCCCCTTATCTTTGCTGTAGTTGGGATATTCGGTGATATCATTACAACCCTTAGTGGTGAGTATAATTATTTCAATCCTCAACTAATTCCTTTTATAGACCCTATGGAAATCATTCGAAAATTCATGGCTTTAACGCCGATGGCGATTTGCTATGCTTTACTAAATGGTTTTTATGAAGAATTTTTCTTCTTGGGCTTGTTGACTTCAGTAAAAGAAGAGCACAAGTGGTTGGCTCTAGTCTATTCGGTAATTATACGGATTTCTTTCCATACCTATCAAGGCTTACTCTGGGCCTTGGTGATTGGGCTTGTTTATGGTCTCTTTTATTATTTCTTGTACAAGTATGTAGTCAAGAATTTACTGCCATTTTTTCTCATGCATGCTCTAGCAGATATGTTTGGTTCAAGTCTCTTGTATCTCTTGATTGCTTGGGGAAATTAAAAAATCAAACTTTTTGACAACAGTCAAATGAGTCACTGTATCAAAGTCTTCTTGTTCATAAAAACGAGGTCGGGATTTCGGTCCCGACCTCTTGTTGATTCTATATGGATTAGTCTTTGTTTTCGTATGGCAAGATTAGGTTTAAGAGGATACCTGTCATAGCTGAAAGAGCAGTTCCTGAAAGTGTCACTGGACCGAGTTTAAGGATTGCGCCACCAAGTCCAAGTACCAACATGGCACTTGCGATGATAAGGTTACGCATTTGACCGAAATCAACACGTTCTTTAATCAAGACTTTCAAACCGTTGCTGGCGATAACTCCGTAAAGAAGGATTGACATACCACCAAGTACAGCGTTTGGAATTGTTGAAATCAAAGCAGTAAATTTACCAAGGAAGCTGAGGGCAATTGCGATAAAGGCAGCGTTACGGATAACTGAGACAGAAGCGATACGAGTCATACCGATAACCCCTGTATTTTCACCGTAAGTTGTATTTGCTGGTCCACCGAGGAAGGCAGAAACTGAAGTTGCGATACCATCACCAAGAAGAGTACGGTGTAGACCAGGTTCTTTCAAGAATTGGCGTCCACAGATTTGACCTAAAACGGTATGGTCTCCGATATGTTCAGAAATCGTTACGATTGCGATTGGTAAGATGGCAATTGTTTCAGGACCGAAGTATAGATCGTATTGTTTGAATGCACCACCTGTATTGAATGGTAGGTAGAAACCAGGGATTTCAAACCAGTTAGCTTCAAGAACAGGAGTGAAATCAACTAAGCCGAGAGCTAGGGCAAAGAGGTAACCACCGATAATGGCAAAAAGGAATGGGATGATTCGTAGGAAGCCTTTTCCTTTTGTATTGATAAAGGCAGCAATCAAGAAAGTAACAACGGCTACAAGAGCGTTTTTCCAGTTTCCGTCAGCTACAAGACCAGCGTTGGTAACAGCTGAACCTGCAAGTCCAAGACCGATAACGATGATCATAGGACCGATAATGATTGGAGGTAAGAGTTTGTCGATCCATTTTGTACCTGCAAAGCGAACACTTGCAGCAACAAGGACATAAACAAAACCAGTCAGGATAACCCCTGTCTGAGCAGCAGATACATCGCCTCCCATTTCTTTCATGGCAAGTGACATAGCTGTGATAAAGGCAAAAGAAGAACCCAGATAAACTGGAACTTTAAAGCCAGTAGAGATCATGTAAATGAGTGTTCCTACACCTGATGCAAAAAGGGCAACCGATACAGGCATTCCCAAGATCAAAGGTACCAAGATGGTTGCACCAAACATGGCAAATACGTGCTGGAAGCTAAGAAGAATTCCCTTTCCAGCTGAAGGACGTTGGTCAACGTCTAATAACAAATCAACAGTTGATTCCTGTTTCATATTAACCTCACTTTTGGGCATCAAAAAAGAGCCCATTATTTTATAGCAATAGGCTCCCAGAGTAAGACCTCTCTAAAACAAGACTCCTTTATCAAGTTTTAAAGAGTTTTATATAGATCTGCGCCTTCGTCACCTCACGGGATGACATTAAAAACCTTTGCTTAGGATAGTATAGCAGAAAAAAATGATTTTGTAAATCATTTTTTCCCAAGCTTTGAAATAAGAAAGCGAGGTATGATTTTGTAAATCATTTTTTCCCAAGCTTTGAAATAAGAAAGCGAGGTATGATTTTGTAAATCATTTTTTCCCAAGCTTTGAAATAAGAAAGCGAGGTATGATTTTGTAAATCATTTTTTCCCGAGCGTTGAAATAAGAAAGCGAGGTGTGAGTTTGCAGATTTTTAATCTTTCTAAAGCGGACGTTTGTTAGGCATACCTGCTTTTCTTGGATATTTGTTTGGAGTTTCCTTTTTCTTTTCAACAATAGTGATAAAGCGAGGGTCTCCGTTAGGAAGTGTGTAACTGAGATTTTCTTCAACCTTACTAAAGAGAAGATTGAGGGCATTTTTAGCTTCAGTTAATTCCTCAGGAGCATTACTTGCCTTAAGTGCTAGCAATGTTCCTCCGACTTTCAGGTAGGGGATAGTCAACTCAGATAATATCTGCATACGGGCAACAGCACGAGCCGTAACAATATCAAACTGAGTACGGAAGTTCTTATCTTGTGCGAAGTCTTCGGCACGTCCATGATAAAAGTGAACATTTTCTAAACCTAGTTCTTGGGCTAATAGATTAAGAAAGTTAATTCGTTTATTGAGGGAATCAATAATAGTCACATCTAGCTGAGGATAAATGATCTTCATAGGAAGGCTAGGAAAACCTGCTCCAGCACCGATGTCTAAGAGTTTAATGGGCTGGTTTTCAATCAATCCCTGTAAAATAGGAGCTATGGAATCATAGAAGTGTTTGAGATAGACTTCTTCTTTTTCTGTAATAGCAGTCAGGTTGATTTTTTCATTCCATTCAACCAAGAGTTCAAAATAACGCTCAAATTGAACTTTTTGCTGGTCAGAAAGAATAATATTTTGTTCAGCAAGTAATGTGTAAAAAGTTTCTGGTTTCATAGTAGTTTCCTTCTTTAGTATCATCTTATTTTACCACAAAAAGATAGAAATTTGATATACTGGTACTAATCTAAAAACAGAAAGGAGATATCAGATGAATTGGATTATTCTTGGAGTTCTTGCTCTTATTGGTATCTTTGTGATTCTTACCTATAATGGATTGGTTAAAAATCGCATGCAAACTAAGGAGGCATGGAGTCAGATTGATGTTCAGTTGAAACGTCGTAACGATCTCTTGCCAAACTTGATTGAGACTGTAAAGGGATATGCAAAGTATGAAGGTTCAACACTTGAAAGAGTTGCAGAGCTTCGCAATCAAGTAGCCGCTGCAACATCACCGGCAGAAGCTATGAGAGCTAGTGATGCCCTTTCACGCCAGGTATCAGGAATTTTTGCTGTTGCAGAAAATTATCCAGACCTAAAAGCGAGTGGCAACTTTGCTAAATTGCAAGAGGAGTTGACCAATACTGAAAATAAAATCTCATACTCTCGCCAACTCTACAATAGTGTTGTTAGCAACTATAATGTTAAATTAGAAACATTCCCAAGTAACCTAGTTGCTGGACTCTTTGGTTTTAAAGTGGCTGACTTCCTTCAAACTCCTGAAGAAGAAAAGGTAGTACCTAAAGTCGATTTTAGTGGTTTAGGTGACTAGAATGTTGTATGATCAAATTGCGAGTAATAAGCGAAGAACTTGGATTTTACTACTAGTATTCTTTCTCCTTTTAGCCTTGCTCGGCTATGCGGTTGGTTATCTCTTTATGAGATCAGGAATAGGAGGTATGGTTCTAGCCTTAATTATCGGCTTAGTCTATGCATTCTCCATGATTTTTCAATCAACAGAGATAGTCATGAGCATGAATGGTGCGCGTGAGGTGAATGAGCAGACGGAACCAACTCTCTATCATGTTGTGGAAGATATGGCTATGGTGGCGCAAATCCCCATGCCACGTGTCTTTATCATCGAAGATGCTAGCTTAAATGCCTTTGCAACAGGCTCAAATCCCCAAAATGCAGCGGTAGCAGCAACGTCAGGACTCCTTGCGATTATGAATCGTGAAGAGTTAGAGGCGGTTATTGGCCATGAAGTCAGTCACATTCGTAACTATGATATTCGTATTTCTACTATTGCGGTTGCCCTTGCCAGTGCGATTACACTTTTATCAAGTATGGCTGGACGCATGATGTGGTGGGGAGGTGCAGGTCGTGGTCGTAGAAGCGATGACCGTGATAACGGGGGACTTGAAATTGTTATGCTAGTCGTTTCTCTCCTAGCAATTGTTTTGGCTCCCCTAGCAGCAACTTTGGTACAACTAGCCATCTCTCGTCAACGAGAATTTTTAGCAGATGCTTCCAGTGTGGAGTTGACTCGTAATCCTCAAGGTATGATCAATGCCCTTCGTAAGCTGGACCATAGTCAGCCTATGAGTCGTCATGTGGATGATGCTAGCAGTGCACTTTACATCAACGATCCTCAAAAACGAGGTGGGTTACAAAAACTCTTTTATACTCATCCGCCAATCTCAGAACGGATTGAGCGTTTGCAACATATGTAAAAACATCCAGAGATTTTCCTCTGGATGTTTACTATTTTTTACATTTATAAATCTTGTAAATCAATGACTTCTAACCCATTTTCGCTTAAACGATAGATACTTCTACAGACTTCTTTTAAAAAACGCCTGTCATGTGAAACAGTAACCAGACCACCAGGATAATTGGCAAAGAGTTTTCTGATTTCGGGTTGAGAAGTTGGAGAAAAGTTTCGTGTGGGTTCATCCAGAAGGAGAAAGTTTGGTTTCCGCAGAACTAAATTCAAAAGAAGGAGTTTTCCTTGTTGACCTCCAGATAAGGAGTGGATTTGGTGGTGCATCTCTGGATAGCTGAAGTTGAGACTGGCTAAGTGAGATTGGATTTTCTGTAATTCCTCTTTATGTCCAGTTTGGCTGAGAAATTCTACTGGAGATAGATCCAATTGCAATGTTTCTTGGTAATTTTGTGTCATAAATCCAAGTGAAATCTCACTTTTGTCACTTAGTAGTTGATGTATCTTTGCTAAAAGTGTGGATTTGCCAACTCCATTGGGACCGATGATGCCGATTTTATCTTGCCCCCAAACAGTTAGTTGGAGTTTTTGAGCCAAAACACGCTCACCAATGGACAAACTTTCCTTTTCCAGTCGAACTAAGACTTTAGAAGCTGCTAATGGCTCTATATCTGAAAAGAAAAGTTGGATTTGTTCCTCTTCAAGTGGCTTTTGGGTCATGGACTGAGCTGCTTTTTCGTAGCGTTTTTCTTGAGAAAGAACATTTTTCATCTTTTTAGCTAATAGGCGACCAGCAACATCATTTTTAGTATTTCTCAAGGCAGTTTCGACATTTTGCTTGACTCTGCGATGTTTTTCCATAGTTTTGCTATAGGCTCTTTGGTCGTTGGCAGCTTGCTGGCTTTGTCTGGCAAAGTTAGCCTTCCTTTGGGCACTATAGCGATCATAGTCTAAGTGCTCGACTAGGGTTTCAGCTTCCTTTCGATGTTTGACTAGTCGCAAGTGGATAATGGTGTCTGCCGTTTGAGAGAGGAAGTCTTCATCATGAGAAATGAAAATAACGGTTTGCCTCATCTTCTGAATCTGACTTTTTAGCCAATCAATCGTCTCAAGATCTAGGTCATTTGAAGGTTCATCTAAAAATAGAATGTCAAAGGGTTTAGCTAATTCATGGATGAGCTGAATTTTCAAAGCTTCGCCACCCGAGAGGCTACCAATCTCTTGGTCACTAGCAAAACGATTGCTATCAAAGTGCAATTCCTCAGCCAAACGATAGAGAATGCTGAAGTCCAAATCAGCAGACTCTAAAAAGAAGTAGTCTTGTAGAGATTTTTTCTTCAGTTTTTCAGGGAGATGTTGGGGAATGTAAGCCAGGTACTGAAGGTCAGACTGGATTTCTCCCCTGATAGTGAAATCTGCTAATCTTTCCCCCATTAAAGTTCGAAGTAAGGTTGATTTTCCATTTCCTTCTTCACCAATAATAGCAACCTTTTCCCCGTCTTGGATGGTAATGTTTAAATTGGAAATAAGGTCTCGTAAATCTTTGTTTTGTGTGATGGTCAGATGATTGATTTTTATCATATTATTGCCCTTTCTAGAATGTCCACATTGCATAACAAAAAGCTCTACTTTACCTAGTAGAGCCAATGTCTATGTCAAAAAAACTCTATTAATACTCTTCGAAAATCAAATTCAAACCACGTCAGCGTCGCCTTACCGTACTCAAGTACAGCTTGCGGCTAGCTTCCTAGTTTGCTCTTTGATTTTCATTGAGTATAAAATGCCAGAAAAAGAGCATAAAAGAGCACACAAAAAGAGACAAAAACAAGATCTACTAAATAAAGTTTCTTTATTTGATAGACTTAGTTGTTCATGTCTCCCTTACCTCCGAGTATTGTTGCAATCATCATACTCTTTTTGAGAAACTTTGTCAAGATTAAGCCAGAAAATCCTCTATTTTTAAAAACCAAAAACAGGTCCATAGAGTGTCAAAACGTGCTTAACTTGATCGTAGTGGAACTTGTCATAGTTTCGCCAAGCAGTGCGAGCTTCTTCATTCAGTTTAAGTGTGCCAAGTCCAATCAAGAGACTAGTACGTTGGTAAAATATCTCAAGGTCAATTAAGATAGAGTTATCTAGTTTCTCTGTCTTTTTAAGTTGATTGAGTAGCTCGTCGATATTTTGCTGCAAGCGCAGATCATCAGGCAATCCTTGTTTGCAAGTCTGGTAAGCTTTGTTTAACTCGGAAATGAGTTGATAAGCTTCTAAGATTAGTTCTTTATCTTCCATATGAGCGTCCTCCTTTGCCCATGTATTGATGTCTATAGTATAGCACAAAAAATAAAATTGTCATAATAAATATATCAAAAAATAGAGAATGATTTTTTGAAAGTTTAGTTGCCTTGCTTGCGGTTCTTTCATGGTATAATCAAGTGAGTAAATCTTTATGGAGGAAGTATGAAATTAAATATTCAAGAAATCCGTAAGCAGCCTGAAGGCTTGCACTTTGAGCAGACTTTAGACTTAGCAGCTGACTTGCGTGCCCGTAATCAAGAAATTTTAGATGTAAAAGATATTGTTGTTATTGGAAAAGTTCAGTACGAAGACCGTATGTTTTTCCTAGATTATCAGTTGTCTTACACAATCGTCTTAGAATCTAGCCGTAGCATGGAACCGGTAGAATTGCAAGAATCATATCCAGTGACAGAAGTCTTTATGGAGGGGGCGACTAATCAACTAGACCAGGAAGTTTTAGATGATGATTTGGTCTTACCTATTGAAAATGGGGAAATCGACCTAGCTGAAAGTGTTTCGGATAATATCTTGCTAAACATTCCAATTAAAGTCTTAACGGCAGAAGAAGAAGCTGGTCAAGGATTTGTTTCTGGAAATGACTGGCAAATCATGACTGAGGAAGAGTACCAAGCGCAACAAGCAGTCAAGAAAGAAGAAAATAGTCCTTTTGCAGGTTTACAAGGACTGTTTGACGGAGACGAATAGATGGTTTTATCCAAGAAACGTGCCCGTCATGTCATTGAGGAAATCATCGCTCTTTTTCCAGATGCAAAACCGAGTCTAGACTTTCGCAATCATTTTGAACTTCTGGTTGCTGTAATGCTGTCTGCTCAGACAACAGATGCAGCGGTAAATAAGGCCACACCAGGTCTCTTTGCTGCTTTTCCAACGCCACAAGCCATGTCTGTAGCGACAGAGAGTGAAATTGCTTCACACATTTCTCGCCTGGGATTGTATCGAAATAAGGCTAAATTCCTTAAAAAATGTGCCCAACAACTCCTGGATGATTTTGACGGTCAAGTCCCTCAGACTAGGGAAGAATTAGAGAGTTTGGCAGGAGTTGGCCGAAAAACAGCTAACGTAGTTTTGAGCGTGGGATTCGGTATTCCAGCTTTTGCAGTAGATACTCACGTAGAGCGAATCTGTAAACACCACGATATTGTTAAAAAATCAGCTACACCCCTTGAGGTCGAAAAACGTGTTATGGATGTCTTGCCACCAGAAGAATGGTTGGCAGCCCATCAGGCTATGATTTACTTTGGTCGTGCTATCTGTCATCCGAAAAATCCAGAATGTGATCACTATCCACAGTTGTACGATTTTAGTTCGTTATAAAATTGATTTCTTGTGTTTTTTCTTGCATCGATTCCTGGTTTGTGTTATAGTAGTACCAATCAAATATTCCTTTAATCCTGTCCCGTGAGGCAGGCAAGGAGCTGGATCAAGTAGAAGGGTGGAGTCTCTGCTGTTTTGGTAGAGCTAGCTTAACTATACATTCTGAAGTCTCCTTGTTTAAGGAGACTTTTCTTTTTGGAGGTTTGTCATGAAGACAAAAGAAGTTGTAGACGAATTAACCGTCAAGCGAGCGATTACTCGAATTACCTATGAGATTATCGAGCGAAATAAAGATTTGAACAAGATTGTACTGGCTGGGATAAAAACACGCGGTGTCTTCATTGCCTACCGTATCCAAGAGCGATTGGAACAGTTGGAATCTATCTCAGTGCCAGTCGTTGAGTTAGATACCAAACCATTCCGTGACGATGTCAAAAGCGGTGAAGATACTTCTATAATCTCTGTTGATGTGACAGAACGTGAGGTCATCTTGGTGGACGATGTGCTTTACACAGGTCGGACCATCCGAGCAGCCATTGACAACATCGTAAGCCATGGTCGTCCTTCTCGTGTGAGTTTAGCTGTTCTAGTTGACCGCGGGCATAGAGAATTACCGATTCGTCCAGACTATGTAGGGAAAAATATCCCAACCAGTCGTTCAGAAGAAATCATCGTAGAGATGACCGAACTAGATGGACAAGATCGTGTTCTTATTACCGAAGAAGCCTAGATAGCTAAAAGGAGTTAGCCATGTCAGAAAATCAACAAGCCATTCAACATGTAGTCTCAATGGAAGACCTTACTGTAGAACAAGTCATGAAATTGATTAAACGAGGAATTGAGTTTAAAAATGGAGCAAAGGCTTCTTATGAAGACCAACACATCGTCTCTAATCTCTTCTTTGAGAGTTCGACTCGTACCCACAAATCTTTTGAAGTAGCAGAGATTAAACTGGGCCTTCAGCTACTGGACTTCGATGTAAAAACAAGTTCAGTCAACAAGGGTGAAACACTCTACGATACAATTTTGACCTTGTCAGCCTTGGGAGTAGATGCCTGTGTCATCAGACATCCCGAGGTAGATTACTACAGAGAGTTGATTGATAGTCCGACGATTACGACTTCGATTATCAATGGTGGGGATGGTTCGGGTCAACACCCAAGCCAAAGCTTGCTTGATTTAATGACGATTTATGAAGAATTTGGACACTTCGAAGGACTCAAGGTAGCCATTGCTGGTGACCTTGACCATTCGCGTGTGGCTAAATCCAATATGCAAATCTTAAAGCGCTTAGGAGCAGAACTCTACTTTGCTGGTCCTGAGGAATGGAGAAGTCAAGAGTTTGCAGACTATGGACAGTTTGTAAGCATTGATGAAATCATTAACCAAGTTGATGTGATGATGTTTCTTCGTGTTCAGCATGAGCGTCATGAAAGTGGAACAGTCTTTTCAAAAGAGGGCTATCATGCCCAGCATGGTTTGACTCAAGAACGTTATAATCGCTTGAAAGATAAAGCTATTCTGATGCATCCTGCTCCTGTAAATCGCGATGTTGAAATTGCTGATCACTTGGTCGAAGCACCAAAATCACGTATTGTTCAACAAATGACCAATGGTGTCTTTGTCAGAATGGCAATTTTAGAATCTGTATTGACTTACAGAAACGCAAAATAAGACACAAAACGTTAAAAGATGCCTGAGAGCATCCACGAGAGGTGAATTTATGACTAAACGACTTCTAGTTTTAGAAGATGGAACAATTTTTGAAGGAAAAGCCTTTGGGGCTGATATTGATGTAACTGGTGAAATCGTCTTTAATACTGGGATGACCGGTTATCAAGAATCCATTACGGATCAGTCTTATAATGGGCAAATTCTAACTTTTACCTATCCCTTGGTTGGAAATTATGGAATTAACCGTGATGACTACGAGTCTATCAGTCCAACCTGTAAAGGTGTAGTGGTATTTGAAGAAGCTCGTAGAGCCAGCAACTGGCGCAACCAGATGACGCTGGATGAATTTTTGAAATCTAAGAAAATCCCTGGTATTTCAGGTATTGATACACGGGCTTTGACAAAAATCATTCGCAAACATGGAACTATGAGAGCGACTCTGACACATGTGGGAGATAGTATCGATCACATCACAGATCAGCTTCAAGCAACTGTTTTACCAATAGATAATATCAAACAGGTTTCTACAAAAACTGCTTACCCAGCTCCAGGAGTAGGTTTAAGCGTGGTACTTGTAGACTTTGGTCTCAAGCATTCAATCTTAAGAGAGTTGTCTAAGAGAGATTGTAATGTAACGGTGGTTCCTTATACAACAACTGCTGAGGAAATCCTTCACTTGAATCCAGACGGAGTTATGTTGTCAAATGGACCGGGAAATCCAGAAGATGTTCCAGAAGCACTCGATATGATTCGTGGTATTCTCGGGAAAATTCCAATCTTTGGTATTTGTATGGGGCACCAGCTCTTTGCAATGGCAAATGGTGCCAAGACCTATAAGATGAAATTTGGTCACCGTGGATTTAACCATGCTGTACGCGAAATTGCAACAGGGCGCGTGGATTTCACTAGTCAAAACCATGGATATGCAGTGAGTCGTGAAGATTTTCCAGACCATTTGATGATTACTCATGAAGAAATCAATGACAAGTCAGTTGAAGGTGTACGTCACAGATACCAACCAGGTTTCTCTGTGCAATTCCACCCAGATGCTGCACCAGGCCCACATGATGCAAGCTATCTTTTTGACGAGTTTATCGAAATGATGGAAGCTTTTAAAGCAAGCAATCGTTAAAACTAACAACTTCCCGTATGAGATTTTTTATAGTAAAGCATCGTTTCCTAAAAAATCGTCGGAGAATTTATTTAATGGCAACCAGAGAGTTGCCGAATAGAAAGGAGAAGGGTGTTCCGTATTTGCTGAATTGAATACGGGCTACGGACGGTGCTAAAAAGATAGTTATTCCTAGAACTGACGGTTCTTCGTCATAACTCCTATTTTAGCTTTGTCCGCTTGACGCCCTTAATATCTTGTAAATGCCTAAACGTACTGATATTCAAAAAATTATGGTGATTGGTTCTGGTCCGATTATTATTGGTCAGGCTGCTGAGTTTGACTATGCTGGAACCCAGGCCTGCTTGTCTTTGAAAGAAGAGGGGTATGAGGTTGTCTTGGTTAACTCAAATCCTGCAACCATCATGACAGATAAAGAGATTGCAGACAAGGTCTATATCGAACCAATTACACTTGAGTTTGTGACTCGTATTCTCCGTAAGGAACGTCCAGATGCCTTGCTTCCAACTCTTGGAGGGCAAACAGGGCTTAATATGGCCATGGAATTGTCAAAAAATGGTATCTTGGATGAGCTTGGAGTAGAACTTCTCGGGACTAAACTGTCTGCCATCGACCAAGCTGAAGACCGCGATCTCTTTAAACAATTGATGGAAGAACTCAAGCAACCAATTCCAGAATCAAAAATTGTCAACACAGTAGAGGAAGCAGTTGCCTTTGCAGCAACTATTGGCTACCCAGTTATCGTCCGCCCAGCCTTTACTCTAGGTGGTACTGGTGGTGGTATGTGTGCCAATGAGGAAGAATTGCGTGAAATTGCTGAAAATGGTTTGAAGTTGTCACCTGTTACCCAGTGTTTGATTGAACGTTCCATTGCTGGCTTCAAGGAAATCGAATACGAAGTCATGCGAGACTCAGCTGACAATGCCTTGGTTGTTTGTAACATGGAAAACTTTGACCCAGTTGGGATTCACACAGGGGATTCTATCGTATTTGCCCCTGCGCAAACCATGTCAGACTATGAAAACCAAATGCTTCGTGATGCGAGCTTGAGCATTATCCGCGCTCTCAAGATTGAAGGCGGATGTAACGTTCAGCTTGCGCTTGATCCCCACAGCTTCAAGTACTATGTCATCGAAGTAAACCCTCGTGTATCACGTTCTTCAGCCCTTGCATCTAAGGCGACAGGTTATCCGATTGCCAAATTGGCCGCTAAGATTGCCGTCGGTTTGACCTTGGATGAGGTTATCAACCCAGTTACAGGTTCAACCTATGCTATGTTTGAGCCAGCCCTCGACTACGTCGTTGCCAAGATTCCACGTTTCCCATTTGACAAGTTTGAAAAGGGTGAGCGCCGCCTGGGGACTCAGATGAAGGCGACTGGAGAAGTTATGGCTATCGGTCGTAACATCGAAGAGTCACTTCTTAAAGCTTGTCGTTCACTTGAAATTGGGGTGCATCACAATGAAATGCCTGAACTTGCAGATGTTTCAGATGATGCCTTGATTGAAAAAGTTGTCAAAGCACAGGATGACCGTCTCTTCTATGTATCAGAAGCCATTCGCCGTGGTTACACACCAGAAGAAATTGCTGAGCTTACAAAAATCGATATCTTTTATCTGGATAAACTCTTGCATATCTTTGAAATTGAGCAAGAATTGGGTTCACATCCACAAGATCTTGAAGTTTTGAAAACTGCAAAATTGAATGGATTTTCAGACCGTAAGATTGCTGAACTCTGGAATACTACAGCTGATCAAGTTCGCCAACTTCGTTTGGAAAACAAGATTGTTCCAGTTTACAAGATGGTTGATACTTGTGCGGCAGAGTTTGAATCAGAAACTCCATACTTCTATTCAACCTATGGTTGGGAAAACGAATCCATCAAGTCTGAAAAGGAATCTGTACTGGTCCTAGGTTCTGGTCCAATCCGTATTGGTCAAGGGGTTGAGTTTGACTACGCAACAGTTCACTCTGTTAAGGCGATTCAAGCTGCTGGCTACGAAGCCATCATTATGAACTCAAACCCAGAGACAGTTTCAACAGACTTCTCTGTATCAGATAAACTTTACTTTGAACCATTGACATTTGAAGATGTCATGAATGTCATCGATTTGGAGCAACCAAAAGGTGTTATCGTTCAATTTGGTGGTCAAACAGCTATCAACCTTGCTGAGCCATTGGCTAAGGCAGGTGTGACTATCCTTGGTACGCAGGTTGCTGACCTAGACCGTGCCGAAGACCGTGACCTCTTCGAACAAGCCCTCAAAGACTTGGATATTCCACAGCCTCCTGGACAGACTGCAACAAACGAAGAAGAAGCAGTACTTGCAGCCCGCAAGATTGGTTTCCCAGTCCTTGTTCGTCCTTCTTATGTCTTGGGTGGACGTGCTATGGAAATTGTAGAAAACGAAGAAGATCTCCGTTCTTACATGCGCACAGCCGTTAAGGCAAGTCCAGATCATCCAGTTCTTGTAGACTCTTATATCGTTGGACAAGAATGTGAAGTAGATGCTATCTCAGATGGACAAAATGTCCTCATCCCAGGTATCATGGAACATATCGAACGTGCCGGTGTCCACTCAGGTGACTCCATGGCTGTTTACCCTCCACAAACCTTGTCTCAAAAGGTTCAAGAAACAATCGCAGACTACACAAAACGTCTAGCAATCGGCCTTAACTGTCTTGGTATGATGAACATTCAGTTTGTCATCAAGGATGAGAAAGTTTACGTTATTGAGGTGAATCCACGTGCCAGTCGTACCGTACCGTTCCTATCAAAAGTAACCAATATCCCTATGGCTCAGGTAGCAACCAAGCTCATTCTTGGTCAAAGTCTTGAAGAACTTGGTTATCAAGATGGGCTTTACCCAGAAAGTAGTCGTGTTCATATTAAGGCACCAGTCTTCTCCTTTACCAAGCTTGCTAAGGTAGACAGCCTCCTCGGTCCTGAAATGAAGTCAACAGGGGAAGTTATGGGTTCTGATACGACTCTAGAAAAAGCACTATACAAGGCTTTTGAAGCTTCTTATCTTCACTTGCCAACCTTTGGGAATGTTGTCTTTACTATCGCTGATGATGCCAAGGAAGAAGCTTTGGATTTGGCTCGTCGTTTCCAAAATATTGGTTATGGTATCCTTGCGACTCAAGGAACAGCATCCTTCTTTGAAAGTCATGGCTTGAAGGCTCAACTCGTTGGTAAGATTGGTGATGATGAACATGATATCCCAAGCTATGTTCGTAAAGGGAAAATCCAAGCTATCATCAACACAGTTGGTACTAAGCGAACTGCTGATGAAGATGGTGAACAAATCCGCCGTTCAGCTATTGAACACGGAGTTCCTCTCTTTACAGCTTTGGATACAGCGGATGCTATGCTTAAGGTACTTGAAAGCCGTAGCTTCGTTACAGAAGCAATTTAGTTTCTTGTTAAATGATCTAAGTAGCTTTTATCCAGCGTCAAAAGACGCTGGTTTTTCCTCTTTTATAGAGAAATCGAGTTAGAAATAATAGTTACAGTTCACCATTAAATGTCAAAGTTTATCAATAGATTTATCATTATCGTTAATGAGTAGACTTATTCTGACTTTCCCTAAAATTTTGTTGAATTTTCTTAAGTTTTTATCATATTTTTTATAATTAAGGTGCCTTAAGAAAAATAATGAAAAAACTAAATGTTTTTCATATAGTTTTCATTGTTTTAATAGTTTAAAGTCAATCTTATTTTTCTCTAATAGAAAATAATGAAAAAGTAGGTTTAGAAAGAGGTAAGTATCTATGTCTTCTCATAAAAAAGTGTCACTCTCTGAGATTAATCAATCTATCGATACTCCAAATAACAATCATTTCTGGCAAAATTTAAAGGCCTTTTTAGGTCCGGGTGCTCTTGTCGCAGTTGGTTATATGGATCCAGGAAACTGGATTACCAGTGTAGTCGGTGGTGCTTCCTATAAGTATAGTCTCTTGTTTGTTATCTTGATTTCATCTCTCATTGCCATGCAACTTCAGCAGATGGCAGGAAAGCTTGGTATTGTAACCCAGATGGACCTGGCTCAAGCAACGGCTCATCATTCACCTAAATGGCTTCGTTATAGTCTATGGGTGATTTTAGAATTAGCCTTGATGGCGACAGATCTGGCAGAAGTTCTAGGTTCAGCGATTGCTCTCAATCTTCTCTTTAAGATTCCGATTATGATAGCCATCCTTTTGACGGTTCTAGATGTCTTTCTCTTATTGCTTTTGATGAAATTTGGCTTTAAGAAGATTGAAGCTATTGTGACAACACTGATTTTAACGATTTTAGCAATCTTTACTTATCTGGTAGCTTTGTCACATCCAAGCTTCCAAGGAATCGTTGAGGGTTATCTACCGAATGCAACCTTATTTGAAAGTCCTTTGCCAGGGCATGAAAGTCAATTAACCTTGGCGTTAGGTATCGTGGGTGCGACAGTGATGCCCCATAACCTCTATTTGCATTCTTCCTTGTCTCAAACTCGGAAAATCAATCACAAGGACAAGAATGATGTTCGAAAAGCCGTGCGCTTTATGACCTGGGATTCAAATCTTCAACTGTCCTTGGCCTTTATCGTTAACTCCCTTCTTTTAATCTTAGGTGCGGCCCTCTTTTTCGGACATGCATCTGAGATTTCTGCCTTTTCTCAAATGTATAACGCCCTGCAGGATTCTACCATTGCGGGAGCTATAGCTAGCTCAACCTTATCAACCTTGTTTGCCTTGGCCCTATTAGCCAGTGGTCAGAATTCGACTATCACAGGTACCTTGACAGGACAAATCGTTATGGAAGGTTTCTTGCATATGCGATTGCCTCAGTGGTTCATTCGTTTGGCGACTCGTCTCTTTGCCTTACTGCCTGTTATGATAGTAGCGGTTCTGTTTGGTCATCAAGAAAAAACCTTGGATCAGTTATTGGTTTATTCACAGGTCTTTCTTTCAATCGCTCTTCCATTTTCAATCTTCCCTTTGATTTATCTAACTTCTAAGAAATCACTGATGGGCGAATTTACCAATGCTAAATGGAATACCATCCTTGGTTATATTGTTTCCATTATCTTAACTGTTCTCAATGTGAAATTGCTATTTGATATTTTTTAAGAGCATCTGAGATGAAGTAGAAAAAATATCATTTTGATGATTAAAATTGAAGAAAAAAATCACCCAAGAGTTGAATCTTGGGTGATTTTTTGGAATTCTCATCTTAGACGAAAATCCATTATAAAAAGCTGCATCAAGATGCAGCCACACTATAGCTACGGAAGACATGGGATTCGAACCCACGCACGCTTTCACACGCCTACCGCGTTTCCAACACGGCCTCTTAAGCCTCTTGAGTAATCTTCCAATACTTACTAAAATAGTTTATCATAAAGGCAAGTATCTTGCAAATAAAATTCAAACAATTGGCAAAATGATAGAAAATGAAAGAAAATGACAAAAAGTGCTTGACTTTGATTTTTTTTGTGTTAGAATGATTATTGTAATCGTTAACAGGAGGTGAGTAAGTGCTAAAAACTGAGAGAAAAAAGTTGATTTTAGAGGAGCTGAGTAAACATAAAGTCGTAACTTTAGAGAAATTAGTAGGCTTGCTAGATACTTCAGAATCAACAGTTAGACGTGATTTAGATGAATTGGAGTCTGAAAATAAACTTCGCCGAGTTCATGGAGGAGCAGAGTTGCCTCACTCCTTGCAAGAAGAAGAAACCATTCAAGAAAAATCTGTCAAAAACCTTCAAGAGAAAAAATTGATTGCGCAAAAGGCAGCTTCCCTCATCAAAGAAAAAGATGTTATCTTTGTGGATGCAGGAAGTACAACAGCCTTTCTCATTAAGGAATTGGAGCGAAAAGACATTACTGTAGTAACCAACTCCATTCACCATGCGGTTCAATTAGTGGATAAGCAAATCCCAACAGTCATTATCGGTGGTGGAGTCAAGATGACAACAGATGCCAGTATTGGAGGAGTAGCGCTTAACCAGATTAACCAACTGCACTTTGATCGTGCCTTTATTGGAATGAACGGTGTGGATGAAGGTTATTATACAACTCCAGATATGGAGGAGGGAGCTGTTAAGCGAGCTATCTTAGAAAATGCCAAACAAACTTATGTTTTGGCGGATTCATCTAAGATTGGTCAGTCTTGTTTCGCTAAGGTTGCGCCTATAAAAAGAGCTATTGTCATTACAAGCAAGGGTCACGAACTCTTGCCAGCTATCAAAGAAAAAACGGAGGTTATCGAAGTATGATTTATACAGTCACGCTAAATCCATCTATTGACTATATTGTCCGTCTGGATAAAGTGGAAGTTGGTAGTGTTAATCGTATGGATAGTGATGATAAGTTTGCTGGTGGTAAGGGAATCAATGTTAGCCGTGTCTTGAAACGCTTGGATATTCCAAATACAGCGACAGGCTTTATCGGAGGTTTTACTGGTAAATTTATCACAGATACTTTAGCTGAAGAGCAAATTGAAACTCGATTTGTCCAAGTGGCAGAAGATACGCGGATCAACGTCAAGATTAAAGCAGACCAAGAAACAGAAATCAACGGAACTGGTCCTACAGTTGAACCTGAGCAATTGGAAGAGTTAAAAGCTATTCTTTCAAGTCTAACAGCAGAAGACACAGTTGTATTTGCGGGTTCGAGTGCTAAAAACTTAGGCAATGTTATCTATAAGGATTTGATTGCCTTGACCCGTCAGACGGGTGCTCAAGTGGTCTGTGACTTTGAAGGTCAGACCTTGATTGATAGTTTGGATTATCAACCACTTTTGGTCAAACCAAACAATCATGAACTTGGAGCAATCTTTGGAGTGAAATTCGAAAGCTTAGATGAGAGTGAAAAATACGCTCGAGAGTTGCTGGCTAAAGGTGCTCAAAACGTTATCATCTCTATGGCTGGTGACGGTGCCCTTTTGGTAACATCAGAGGGAGCCTACTTTGCTAAACCAATCAAGGGAACAGTGAAAAACTCAGTTGGTGCTGGTGACTCGATGGTTGCTGGATTTACTGGTGAGTTTGTCAAATCAAGAGACGCAGTAGAAGCCTTCAAGTGGGGAGTGGCATGCGGAACAGCAACCACCTTCTCAGATGATTTAGCAACTGCAGCATTTATTAAAGAAACTTATGAAAAAGTTGAGGTAGAAAAAAGATGAAAATTCAGGATTTATTGAGAAAAGATGTTATGTTGCTTGATTTGCAAGCAACTGAAAAAACAGCAGCTATCGAAGAAATGATTCATAGCTTGGTAGAGCACGGATATGTGTCAGATTTTGAAACTTTTAAAGAAGGAATCTTAGCGCGTGAAGCTTTGACTTCTACAGGTTTGGGTGATGGTATTGCAATGCCACACAGCAAAAACGCTGCTGTCAAAGAAGCGACTGTTCTCTTTGCTAAGTCAAACAAGGGTGTTGACTACGAAAGTTTAGATGGACAACCAACTGACCTCTTCTTTATGATTGCGGCTCCAGAAGGTGCCAATGATACTCACTTGGCTGCCTTGGCAGAATTGTCTCAATACTTGATGAAAGACGGCTTTGCTGACAAACTTCGTCAAGTAACATCAGCTGATCAAGTTATTGAACTCTTTAACCAAGCTTCAGAAAAAGCTCAAGAACCAGTACAAGTTCCTGCAAATGACTCTGATGACTTCATCGTAGCAGTTACAGCTTGTACAACAGGAATTGCCCACACATACATGGCACAAGAAGCTCTTCAAAAAGTGGCCGCGGAAATGGGTGTCGGTATCAAGGTTGAAACCAATGGTGCTAGCGGTGTTGGCAACAAATTGACAGCAGAAGATATTCGTAAGGCTAAAGCTGTTATCATCGCTGCAGATAAGGCAGTTGAAATGGATCGTTTCGATGGCAAACCATTGGTAAATCGTCCAGTTGCAGATGGTATTCGTAAGACAGAAGAGTTGATCAACCTGGCTCTTTCTGGTAATGCTGAAGTATATCGTGCTGCTAATGGAGCGCAAGCTTTAACAGCATCTAACGAAAAACAAAGTGTCGGTGGTGCTTTCTACAAACACTTGATGAGTGGTGTATCACAAATGTTGCCATTCGTTATCGGTGGTGGTATCATGATTGCCCTTGCCTTCTTGATTGATGGTGCTATGGGTGTGCCAAATGAAAACCTTGGAAATCTTGGTTCTTACCATGAACTCGCTTCTATGTTCATGAAAATCGGTGGCGCAGCCTTTGGTTTGATGCTTCCAGTATTTGCAGGATATGTTGCTTACTCAATCGCTGAAAAACCAGGTTTGGTAGCAGGTTTCGTAGCTGGAGCTATTGCCAAAGAAGGTTTTGCCTTTGGTAAAATCCCTTATGCTCAAGGTGGTGAAGCAACTTCAGCTCTTGCAGGTGTATCATCAGGTTTCCTAGGAGCCCTTGTTGGTGGATTTATCGCTGGTGCCTTGGTACTCTTGGTTAAGAAATACGTGAAGGTTCCACGTTCACTTGAAGGTGCTAAATCAATCCTTCTCTTGCCACTTCTTGGAACAGTCTTGACAGGATTTGTCATGCTTGCTGTTAACATCCCAATGGCAGCAATCAACACTGCTATGAACGACTTCCTTGGCGGTCTTGGAGGCGGTTCAGCTGTCCTTCTTGGTATCGTTCTTGGAGGAATGATGGCTGTCGATATGGGTGGACCTGTCAATAAAGCAGCTTATGTCTTTGGTACTGGTACTCTTGCAGCAACAGTGTCAACAGGTGGTTCAGTAGCCATGGCAGCAGTTATGGCTGGAGGAATGGTTCCACCACTTGCGATCTTCGTTGCAACACTTCTTTTCAAAGATAAATTTACTAAAGAAGAACGCAACTCAGGTTTGACGAACATCGTTATGGGCTTGTCATTCATCACTGAAGGAGCGATTCCATTTGGTGCGGCTGACCCAGCTCGTGCTATCCCAAGCTTTATCCTTGGTTCAGCAGTGGCAGGTGGACTTGTTGGTCTTGCAGGTATCAAACTGATGGCACCTCACGGAGGAATCTTCGTTATCGCCCTTACAACAAATGCCCTTCTTTACCTTGTCTTTGTCTTGATTGGAGCACTTGTTAGTGGTGTAGTTTATGGTTACCTTCGTAAACCTTTAGAAAAATAATCACAAAGAGATTCAAATGACTGAACACGAAAGTGGGCAGTCATTTTTTGATAATGGAGTTAGAGAGGCCGGTCTCTAAAGTGATATAATAGAGGTAAATCGTAGAGAATTTAATACTCAATGAAAATCAAAGAGCAAACTAGGAAGCTAGCCGCAAGCTGTACTTGAGTACGGTAAGGCGACGCTGACGTGGTTTGAATTTGATTTTCGAAGAGTATAAATGACAGAATGCTAAAGTTCTGCAAATACCTTAGAGGAGATAAGTGTCATGAATGATTCTAGAAAAGAAGAAATCGACAAACGAGAGAAGTCTAAGATTTATTGCCAAAATCTTACAAAAGAAGAGTTGCAAGAGACCTATGCCAGCTTGGTGAAAGAGAATTTTCCCGATTCTAAACGAATTCATTTTATAGCTGATTTAGGTAGGAGCCCAGAAATTGCCTTTCATTTTGAGCTCATTTGCAACGATTGGGAGGAAGGAACTGACCTGAATTTTGAAGCGAGTTTTGACCAGCATGGGCAGGCGGGAATCAATTATCTTTTAGAAACTCTCAATCAAGAGGAAGTGGAGAGTCAACGCGTTTTGATTGTATATCTTCTAGCGAAAATCCTCTCCAAAGCAAGACATAGAGATTTTTATGCGTTTTCTTGCAAGCAAGTACTTCCTGTTCTAATCTCTCTTTTACCTAGTTCAGAAGCTTCGAATCGTAGAAAGCTAATCATTGCCCTAGGTTGGATTGGTTCAATAGGTGAGATAGAAATCTTAGGACAACATCTCTTGACTGACCAAGATGCTCTTTGTCGTGCCTGGTCTGCCAGTAGTCTAATGCAATTATCTTTTCATCAAGTAAAAAAAGAAATCTTAATGGAAAAAACGAAGGATTTGTTTTGTGAAGCAATTACAGAAGAAAAGGACTTACAGGCTTGCGCTCTGATGATAGAAGCAGCCCAGGTATTGTTTGGGAAAAGATGGATCCCTACATCTGCTGTAGAGAAGTTGGAAATCGAAAAGATTGAGAAAGCAAGAAAATCAGCAATTAGATTTTTAAAGAAATAGTGAGACAAGGTTGTTGAAAAATCATATAGAAAAGAAAGTGCAGAAATATCAGCGAAAAATGATTGTATCTAGTAGATTCAGTCATTTTTTGATTTCTCTAGATGTTTCTGAAATATGGTATAATAGAAGCATGGCAAACAAGAATACAAGTAAAACAAGACGGAGACCGTCAAAAGCTGAATTAGAAAGAAAGCAAGCTATCCAAAGGATGTTAATTTCCTTAGTCATAGCTTTTTGCTTAATGTTCGCTGCTTTGAGATTAGGAGCAGTTGGACTCACCCTCTATAATCTTATTCGATTACTAGTAGGAAGTCTGGCCTATCTGGTCATCTTTGTCGTTCTAGTCTATCTTTTTTTCTTCAAATGGATTCGGAAGCAAGAAGGTCTAATCTCAGGTTTTCTTTGCATTTTTTCAGGCTTATTGCTGATTTTTGAAGCTTATCTAGTATGGAAATATGGCATCGAGCAGTCTGTCTTAAAGGGTACTTTAGCCCAAGTTTTGACAGATTTGACAGGCTTTCGTGTGACTAGCTTTGCTGGAGGAGGGCTTCTAGGTGTTGCCCTTTATATTCCAGTCGCCTTTCTCTTTTCAAATATTGGTACTTACTTTATCGGAGCCATCTTAATCTTGATCGGTGCTCTTCTAGTCAGTCCTTGGTCTGTCTATGACGTTGCTGATTTCCTTGGAGCACGTTTTGCCCTTTGGATGGAGCGACGTGAGCAGAAGAAACAAGAACGCTTCGTCAAACGAGAAGAAGAAAAAGCTCGTAAGGAAGCAGAGGAACAGGAAAGACTAGAAAAGGAACAAGCAGAACAAGCTTTGTTGGATATACCTCCTGTTGATATGGAAACTGGCGAGATTTTAGAAGCTCCCCCTGTTCACTTTAATGATTTACCACCTCTTCCTGAGGAAGAATGGATAGGACCTGAAATTATTCTCCCTCAAGCAGACTATGAAGTTCCTAGCGAAGTTGACATTCCAGAGGAAGATGAGTTCATAGAGGATGAGGATGTTGAGGTAGATTTTTCTGCTAAAAAAGCTTTAGAGTACAAACTTCCAAGCTTGCAACTTTTTGCACCCGATAAGCCAAAAGACCAGTCCAAGGAAAAGAAAATCGTTCGCGATAATATCAAGATTTTGGAAGAAACCTTTGCAAGTTTCGGTATTAAGGTAACGGTTGAACGTGCTGAGATTGGTCCATCCGTTACCAAGTACGAAGTCAAGCCAGCCGTTGGTGTGCGGGTCAATCGCATTTCTAATCTAGCAGATGACTTGGCTCTGGCCTTGGCTGCGAAAGATGTCCGTATCGAAGCACCGATTCCTGGGAAATCCTTAGTCGGGATTGAAGTGCCTAACTCAGAGATTGCGACAGTCTCCTTCCGAGAGCTCTGGGAACAGTCGCAAACTAAACCTGAAAATCTGCTAGAAATTCCCCTTGGGAAAGCAGTTAACGGAACAGCTCGTAGTTTTGACCTAGCTAAAATGCCTCACTTACTAGTGGCTGGTTCGACAGGTTCTGGTAAATCTGTTGCAGTCAATGGTATCATTGCAAGTATTCTCATGAAGGCACGTCCAGACCAAGTCAAGTTTATGATGGTGGATCCGAAGATGGTTGAGTTATCGGTCTATAATGATATTCCTCATCTTTTGATTCCAGTTGTGACGAATCCACGTAAGGCCAGCAAGGCCCTTCAAAAAGTCGTGGATGAGATGGAAAATCGCTATGAACTCTTTGCCAAAATTGGCGTTCGTAATATTGCTGGTTTCAATGCTAAGGTAGAGGAATTCAACGCTCAATCTGAGTATAAACAAGTACCTCTTCCTTTGATTGTCGTGATTGTCGATGAGTTAGCTGACCTCATGATGGTAGCCAGCAAGGAAGTAGAAGATGCTATTATCCGTCTTGGACAGAAGGCGCGTGCAGCTGGTATTCATATGATTCTTGCAACGCAGCGTCCGTCGGTTGATGTTATCTCTGGTTTGATTAAGGCCAATGTACCGTCTCGTGTGGCCTTTGCTGTTTCATCAGGAACGGATTCTCGAACTATTTTGGATGAGAACGGTGCTGAGAAACTCCTGGGTCGAGGGGACATGCTCTTTAAACCAATCGATGAAAACCACCCTGTTCGACTGCAAGGTTCTTTTATCTCGGATGATGATGTTGAGCGTATTGTTAGCTTTATCAAGGCTCAAGCGGATGCTGATTATGATGAAAGCTTTGATCCCGGAGAGGTTTCTGAGACGGAAGGTGAGTCTGTCTCAGGAGATGAAGGTGGAGATCCGCTATTTGAAGAAGCTAAGGCTCTGGTCATTGAAACTCAAAAAGCGAGCGCATCCATGATTCAACGTAGATTATCAGTTGGTTTTAACCGAGCAACTCGCTTGATGGAAGAATTAGAGATGGCTGGAGTTATCGGACCTGCAGAAGGAACGAAGCCACGAAAGGTTTTACAACAATAAAAAAACGTAAAAATAGTATAAAAATGCATGGAAACTTTATTAAAAAGTTAGTCAAAATTGGTCTAACTTTTCGATGAAGTTTCCTTTTTTATAGCGATTTCTTTAGAAATAAAGCCATCTGAAAATCGTTTCAGACTTGCCCAATAATTGGATTTTACTTTTACTAGTTTTACCTATTAAACTATTGATTTTTTAAACTGTTTTTGATATATTAAGTTGGTATAGAAAAAATTATATGTTTATTCAGAAGTGTTTAAAAATTGAGGAGGATATTTTTTTAAAATAAAATGCAAACGCTTACTTTGTAAACTGAAAGGAACAAAAAACCGATGGATAAAGGATTATTTGAAAAACGTTGCAAATATAGTATTCGGAAATTTTCATTAGGGGTTGCTTCTGTTATGATTGGTGCAGCTTTCTTTGGAACTAGCACTGTTCTCGCAGATTCTGCACAAACAGGTTCAACAGCGAATATGCCAGCTGATTTGGCGGCAGCTCTTGCCAATGCTAAAGAGGATGATGGGCATGACTTTGAAGCGCCAAAACCTGGTGAAGATCAGGGTTCTCCTGAAGTAACTGAAGGACCAAAAACTGAAGAAGAATTGCTGGCAAAAGAAAAAGAAACTGCAACTGCAACAAGCTCAGCAGCTTCAGATGCTCTTCCAGAAGACTTACGTGGAAAACTTGATAAGGCTGAAGAAAATGGCAGTACTGTATCAAAAGAGGAATTAGCAAAAGAAGACAAGAGTCTTGTTCCAGAAGATGTCGCTAAAACAAAAAATGGTGAATTAAACTATGGTGCAACAGTAAAAATTCAAAGTGCAGCTGGTGTTGGTAGCGGTATCGTCATCGGTGAAAATCTAGTTTTATCTGTTTCTCATAACTTTATCAAAGATGTTCCAGACGGAAACAATCGTAAGGTAGCTGATAATATTGAAAGTGATGGCGATGTTTATTCAGTTTCTTACGAAGGAGCACCTGATGTTAAATTCAGTAAGAATGATGTTAAGCACTGGGACCGTGAAGGATTCCTAAAAGGTTATAAAAATGACTTGGCCATCGTTAAGCTTCGTTCTCCTCTTGCAAACGCTCCTGTTGAAGTGACTGACAAACCTGCAACTACTAAGGTTGGAGATAAGGTACACGTGTTTGGTTATCCAACTGGAAAACTTTCTCCAATCCTCAATACGACAGTTGAAGATATCAATAATCATGGTGAAGGTGTTCGTGGCATCAGCTATCAAGGAAGTGAACCAGGTGCAAGTGGTGGCGGAATTTTCGATGAAAATGGAAAATTGATCGGTATCCACCAAAATGGTGTTGTTGGAAGCCGTAGTGGAGGTATTCTCTTCTCACCTGCTCAGCTAGAATGGATTCAAAACTACATCAAGGGTATTGAAACAACGAAACCAGCTGGTCTAGATGCTCTCGATAAACAAGTTGAGGACAAGGAAGAAAAACCAAAAGAGGATAAACCTAAGGAAGATAAGCCAAAAGAAGAAACACCAGCAGAAAATAAACCAGCTGAGAACAAGCCAGCAGAAAATAAACCTGCTGAAAACAAGCCAGCTGAGAATAAACCAGCTGAATCAAAAGAAGTTTCTCCAGAATGGAAAACAGTTGAAAATAAAGACCAACAGGGAACAGTAACAATCCGTGAAGAAAATGGAGTTCGTTACAACCAACTAGCTTCAACTGCTCAAAATGACAATGGTAAGAAACCAGCCTTGTTTGAAAAAGATGGTTTGACAGTCGATGCTAATGGAAATGCCACAGTCGATTTGACCTTTAAAGAAGAATCTGAAACAGGTAAATCACGCTTTGGTGTCTTCATGAAATTCAAAGACACTGATAACAACGTTTTTGTAGGTTATGACCAAGGCGGATGGTTCTGGGAATACAAGTCAAATGGAAGTGGACTTTGGTACCAAGGTGGACGTGTTGCAGCTCCTGTTAATGGCTCAACCAACCACTTGACCATCAGTCTTAAATCAGATGGACAACTTAACGCAACAAACAATGATGTCAAACTTTTTGACACACTTACCTTACCATCTGCTGTAAATGACAAGCTCAAAGATGAGAAGAAAATCGTTCTTAAGGCTGGAAGCTATAGCAGTGAGAGAACCATTGTCAATGTTAAAACAGATGACCAAGAAGGCGTGAAAAACGACCAAGAGGCTGCTGAAAAAGAAAAAGGTGATACAGTAGACGATAGCAAAGTCAAATATGACACGATCGAATCTACAGTATTGAAAGCAGTCATCGACCAAGCCTTCCCACGTATTAAAGAGTACGTCCTTAATGGTAACAAGCTCCCAGGTCAAGTGCAACCGATTAATCAAGTTGTGATTAACAAGCACGCTGTGACTCCTGAAGTTACCTATAAGAAGGTCAATGCAACGACTGCCGAGTATGAAATGAAACTCCGTGATGAGGAAAATCTCATCAATGCAGATATGACCGTTCGTTTGCAAGTGGTGGACAACCAACTTCACTTTGATGTGACTAAGATTATCAACCATAACCAAGTTACACCAGGACAAAAGATTGATGACGAACGTAAATTACTTTCTTCAATCAGCTTCCTAGGAAATGCCTTGGTATCTGTTTCAAGCGATCAAGCGGGAGCTAAGTTTGATGGGGCAACCATGTCAAACAATACTCACGTCAGTGGTGATGACCATATCGAAGTAACAAATCCAATGAAAGAATTAGCCAAAGGCTATATGTACGGATTTGTTTCAACAGATAAACTCGCTGCTGGTGTATGGAGTAACTCGCAAAATAGCTACGGTGGTGGTTCTTACGACTGGACACGTTTGACAGCTTATAAGAATACGATTGGCAATGCTAACTATGTGGAAATTCATAGCTCTGAATGGCAATGGGAAAAAGCCCACAATGGAGTTGTCTTCCCAGCATACACTCAAGAACTTCCAAGTGCAAAAGTTGTCATCACTGAAGATGCCAATGCTGACCATAAGGTTGACTGGCAAGATGGTGCCATCGCTTACCGTAGCATCATGAACAACCCTCAAGGTTGGGAAAAAGTTAAAGACATTACAGCTTACCGTATCGCTATGAACTTTGGTTCACAAGCACAAAACCCATTCCTCATGACCTTAGATGGTATCAAGAAGATTAACCTCCACACCGATGGTCTTGGTCAAGGTGTACTTCTTAAGGGATACGGAAGTGAAGGACATGATTCTGGTCACTTGAACTACGCGGATATCGGTAAACGTATCGGTGGTGTTGAAGACTTTAAGACTCTTATTGCGAAAGCTAAGAAATATGGTGCCCACCTCGGTATCCACGTTAACGCTTCAGAAACCTATCCTGAGTCTAAATATTTTAATGAAAATATTCTTCGTAAAAATGCAGATGGTAGCTACAGCTACGGTTGGAACTGGCTTGACCAAGGTATCAATATTGATGCTGGTTATGACCTTGCTCATGGGCGTCTAGCTCGTTGGGAAGAGTTGAAGAAGGAATTGGGTGAAGGTTTAGACTTCATCTATGTCGACGTATGGGGTAACGGTCAATCAGGTGACAACGGTGCCTGGGCAACTCACGTTATTGCGAAAGAAATTAACAAACAGGGTTGGCGTTTTGCTATTGAGTGGGGCCATGGTGGTGAATATGATTCTACCTTCCAACACTGGGCAGCTGACTTGACCTACGGTGGCTATACAAATAAAGGTATTAACAGTGCCATCACTCGCTTTATCCGTAACCACCAAAAAGATTCTTGGGTTGGTGACTACAGAAGTTATGGTGGTGCAGCTGACTACCCACTTCTAGGCGGTTATAGCATGAAGGACTTTGAAGGATGGCAAGGACGTAGTGACTATAACGGTTATGTAACAAACTTGTTTGCTCATGATGTTATGACTAAGTACTTCCAACACTTCACAGTCAGCAAATGGGAAAATGGCAAACCAGTAACCATGTCTGACAATGGTAGTACCTATAAATGGACTCCAGAAATGAAAGTCGAGTTGGTCGATGCTGCAAATAACAAGGTTGTTGTAACTCGTAAATCCAATGATGTCAACAGTCCACAATATCGTGAACGGACAGTTACGCTCAATGGTCGTGTGATCCAAGATGGTTCAGCCTACTTGACACCTTGGAACTGGGATGCAAATGGTAATAAACTTGAAAGTGACAAGGAAAAAATGTACTACTTCAATACTGAAGCAGGTGCAACAACTTGGACACTTCCTAGCGACTGGGCAAATGGTAAAGTTTACCTTTATAAACTAACTGACCAAGGTAAGACTGAGGAAAAAGAAGTTGCCGTGAAAGATGGTAAGATTACCCTTGACCTCACTGCAAATCAACCTTATGTTCTCTATCGTTCTAAACAAACAAATCCTGAAATGTCATGGAGTGAAGGAATGCATATCTATGACCAAGGATTTAACAGTGAATCTTTGGATCATTGGAAGATTTCGGGAGATGCTTCTAAGGCTGAAATCGTGAAGTCTCAAGGTGCAAACCAAATGCTCCGCATCCAAGGCAATAAAGAAAAAGTTAGTCTCACTCAAAAATTGACTGGCTTGAAGCCAAATACTAAATACGCAGTCTATGTCGGTGTAGACAACCGTAGTAATGCTAAAGCAAGTATTACTGTTAATACTGGTGAAAAAGAAGTAACCAACTACACCAACAAGTCACTCGCTCTCAACTATGTAAAAGCCTATGCTCACAATACTCGTCGAAGCAATGCAACAGTTGATAATACAAGTTACTTCCAAAACATGTATGCTTTCTTTACAACAGGTTCAGATGTATCAAATGTAACCTTGACCTTGAGTCGTGAAGCAGGCGATGAAGCAACTTACTTTGATGAAATCCGTACTTTTGAAAATGAATCAAATATGTACGGTGACGGTCATGATACTGCAACAGGCGTTTTCAAACAAGATTTTGAAAATGTCGGACAAGGTATCTTCCCATTTGTCATCGGTGGTATCGAAGGTGTTGAAGACAACCGTACTCACTTGTCTGAAAAACATGGTCCATACACACAACGTGATTGGAATGGCAAGAAAGTTGATGACGTTATCGAAGGAAATTGGTCACTCAAGACCAATGGTCTCGTAAGTCGTCGAAACTTGGTTTACCAAACAATTCCACAAAACTTCCGCTTTGAAGCAGGCAAGACCTACCGTATTACATTTGACTATGAAGCTGGTTCTGACAACACTTACGCCTTTGTAGTCGGTAAGGGAGAATTCCAATCTGGTCAAACGAGCAATATGGAAGTGCATGAATTGCCAAATACTTGGACAGATTCTAAGAAAGCGAAACGAGCAACCTTCCTCGTGACAGGGGCTGAAACTGGCGATACATGGGTAGGTATCTACTCTACAGGCAATGCAAGCAATACTCGTGGTGATTCTGGAGGAAATGCCAACTTCCGTGGTTACAATGACTTCATCATGGATAGACTTCAAATTGAAGAGATTGTCTTGACTGGTAAGATGATGACAGAAAATGCTGTCAAGAACTATCTTCCAACTGTTGCTATGACTAACTACACTAAAGAAACAATGGATGCTTTGAAAGAAGCTGTCTTCAACCTCAGTCAAGCAGATGATGATATCAGTGTAGAAGAAGCTAAGTCTGAAATTGCTAAGGTCAATGCTCTTAAAGACGCTTTAGTGATGAAGAAAACAGCTCTTGTAGCAGATGACTTTGCAAGTCTTACAGCTCCTGCTCAGGCTGGTGAAGGTCTTGAAAATGCCTTTGATAGCAACGTGTCAAGTCTATGGCATACATCATGGAGCGGAGGAGATGTTGGTAAACCTGCAACTATGGTCTTGAAGGAACCAACTGAAATTACTGGCTTCCGTTACGTTCCACGTGGTTCAGGATCAAATGGTAACTTGAGAGATGTTACTCTTGTGGTTACTGATGAAACAGGTAAGGAACATACCTTCAATGCAACCAATTGGGCTAACAATAATAAACCAAAAGATATTGACTTTGGTAAGACTATCAAGGCTAAAAAGATTGTTCTAACTGGAACAAGAACCTACGGTGATACTGAAAACCAATATCAATCAGCTGCGGAATTGATCTTCGCTCGTCCACAGGTTGCTGAAACAGGTCTTGATACAGCAGCCTATGAAGCAGCCTTGGCTAAAGCTCAAAAATTGACTGATAAGAGCAATCAAGAGGAAGTAGCAAGTGTTGTTGCCAGCATGAAATTTGCAACAGATAATCATCTCTTGACAAATAGAATGCTTGAATTCTTTGCAGATTATCTCGACAAATTGAAAGACCAAACACCTACCCCAACTCCAGATCCAGAACCAACTCCAGAACCTAAACCTGAAACTCCAACTTCAAGCAAGGGTGACGAAGCTGCGCCAGTTGTTGACCTTCCAGAATTCACAGGTGGTGTAAATGGTGTTGAAGCCGCAATCCATGAAGTTCCAGAGTACACAGAACCAATTGGTACAGCAGGTGATGAACCAGCACCAGTTGTAGAGGTTCCAGAATACACAGGAGTTCTTGGCACAGCAGGCGATGAATCAGCCCCAGTTGTAGAGGTTCCGGAATACACTGGCGTTCTTGGCACAGCAGGCGATGAATCAGCCCCAGTTGTAGAGGTTCCAGAATACACAGGAGTTCTTGGCACAGCGGGCGATGAAGTAGCCCCAGTTGTAGAGGTTCCAGAATACACAGGAGTTCTTGGCACAGCAGGCGATGAACCAGCGCCAGTTGTAGAACTTCCAGAGTATACAGGAGTAGTTGGAACGGCAGGAGAAGAAGTAGCTGTAAACGAAGTTCCAGAATTCAAGGGTGGAGTTAACGCAGCAGAAGCAGCTGTGAGCCAAGCACCAGAATTCACAGGTGGTGTAAATGGTGCCGAATCCGCAATTCATGAAGTACCAGAGTTTACCGGAGGTGTGAATGGAAGTGATGGCGCAATCCATGAAATTCCAGAATACAAAGGCCAAATTGGTACAGTAGGTAACCAACCTGCCCCTGTAGTGGAAAAACCAGAGTATCGAGAAGATTTAGTAGAGAATAAAGATACATCTAAAGAGTCACATTCAAATGTTCTTCCAAATACGGGTGAACATAATTCTGAAACAGCTCTCTTCATCGCTAGTGTCAGCATGGCAGTTTCAGCAGCACTCTTAGCTGTCAAAAGAAAAGAAGATTAAAATACAAAAAAGTTTTCAATAAAAGAGAGCTTAGACTCCACAATCATTGTCGTGGAGAAAAAGAAAACCCAGAGAGGACCCTCTAGGTCCTCTCTTTTTCTAAAGGGGAATGAGAACGCTTACCACTTGTGAGCGTATGAAAGGAAACAGGAAAAAATGGGAAAACATTTTTTTGAGAAACGGTGTCATTACAGTATACGTAAATTTACAATCGGCGCAGCTTCTGTTATGATTGGTGCTAGTATCTTTGGAGCTAGTGTGGTTCAGGCTGCTGAAACAGAAGGACCTTCAGAGACAGAAGGTACGGTAACACAGGCTCAGCCTCTGGATAAACTGCCAGCAGATATAGCAGCAGCTATTGAAAAAGCAGAAGCGAGTGCTGGAACTGTAGATGATCAACCTGCAGCGTCAGAAACTGGAGCAACTGCAGCTGAAACAACTACTCCAAAACCAACTGAAACTCCTGCTCCTAAGGAAGAAGTGGCTTCAAAACCAGCTACAAATCCTAAAGAGGAAGCAGTTTCTGAGGCGAAACCAGTTGCAAGTCCTGCGATTAAAGATGTAGTAGATACACCAGATGTCAATCATCTAGAAAAGGCGACTGCAACAGCTTCAAACCATGAAGCCAACACACCATTTACAGCAGAAAAGGCAATCGACGGAAAACCTGATACTCGTTGGGCAACTGACCAAAACGTTGAGAAACCAACAATCGAATTTACACTTGAGAAGACAACAGTGATTAAGCATGTGGAGATTGATTGGGACCGCCGTCTTCGTGGTCAACAAAACGATCCAAATATCAAATCATGGAACCTCTATTACGCTGGGCAAGATGATGTAAATGGTTCAGGTAACAAAGAATGGAAGTTGGCTTATCAAAGAACAGGGAATCCTCTTCTTGATGAAAAAATTGACTTGAAAGAAGCTATCCAAGCCAAATACCTTAAACTTGAAATTACAGATTATCAAGCTGGTACAATGAACTGGAAAAATGTTGGGATTCAAGAAATTCGTGCCTACTCAAACATCCCAGACGCTAGCAAACCAACAGATATTCGCCAAGTGACAGAATTAGCGATTGCTGAAGATGGGAAATCACTTGTTTTACCTAAGTTACCAGGTCAAGTCAGCTTGATTGGTAGCAACAAACAGGGAGTTGTTGATCTTAATAACAAAATCTACAAACCCTTAACAGATCAAACTGTCAAGGTCATGGTCCAACAAGTCAAGGATACTCATACCTTCACAAAAGAATTTGAAGTCCTTATTAAAGGATTACATGCAGACGAAGGCGTTGGAACCAAACCAGCAGTTGCTCCAGCAGTTCAACAATGGTATGGAACTGAAGGCAAAACTTCTATTACAGCTGATACCGTGATTTCAGTTGGCGATTCTGGATTTGGTCAAGAAGCTAAATTTTATCAGACTGACCTTGAAAGTCGTGGGCTAGAAATCGCTACAGGTGATCAAACAGCTCAAAAACGGATCGAATTTAAGAAAGTTGTAGATAAAGGCTATGGCAAAGAAGGCTATGGTATCACCATTAAAGATGGAGTTATCACAGTAGAAGCGGCGACCAACGCAGGAGCCTTTTACGCAACTCGTACTCTCCTTCAGATGGGAGAAAAGGATTTGCAAAACGGAGAAATCCGTGACTTCCCAAGCTTCAGCCACCGTGGCTTTATGCTAGATACAGGTCGTAAGTTTATTCCTTATGATACGCTTGTAGACATCATGCTCAACATGGCTTACTACAAGATGAACGATCTTCAGTTGCACTTGAATGATAACTATATCTTCTTAAAAGATCACTTGGCTGGTAAAAATCTTTCTCAAGATGAAGAACTGGACTATGTCCTCAAAAAAGCTAAGACAGGATTCCGTGTAGAGACTGATGTTGTCGGTGAAAATGGTGAAAAATTAACATCTGACGAGCATTACACCAAGGAAGAAATGCAAGAAATCATCAAGTTGGCCAAAGCTTTACATATCAATCTTGTTCCTGAAATTGATACACCAGGTCACGCTCTTTCATTTGTTAAGGTTAGACCTGACCTTATGTACAAAGGCAGTCTTAGCGACTATAGGGGCAAGCACAATGTAGAACGTGTTGCTATGTTGGACTTGGATAACAAGTATGAAGAAACTCTTGCTTTTGTTAAATCAGTCTATGATAAATTGCTCGATGGAGAAAATGCACCACTTCATGGTGTCTCAACAGTTCATATCGGAACCGATGAGTACTACGGTAGTCGCGAAAGCTATCGTCGCTATGTCAATGATATGATTCAGTACATCAAAGGCAAAGGCTATACACCACGTATTTGGGGTTCACTTAGTGCAAAACCTGGTACAACGCCAGTTGATTGGAAAGATGTAGAAGTTGATATCTGGAGTATCGGATGGCAACGTCCAGCTGATGCTATTGCTCAAGGCGCTAAGATTATCAATATCACAGATATTCCAACCTATAGTGTCCCAAGCGGAAGTAACAGTCAAGGTGGTTATGGGGATTATGCAAACTATGAAACTCAATACAACCGCTGGACACCAAATGACTTCTCAACAGGTGGAGGACCACGCCTAGAAGCCTCTAATCCAAATATCCTTGGTGGTGGTCATGCAGTTTGGAATGATAACATTGACCTACATGAAACAGGACTTACCTCTTTTGATATCTTTAAACGCTTCTTCAAGAGTATGCAATCAACTGCTGAACGCACTTGGGGTTCAGATCGTGCAGCTAAGACCTATGCAGACCGTATCCAACCAACAAGTGTTTATGCACCACGTTCAAATCCAGAAAAGACCGTAGCTGAAGAAGATTTGTTCAAGATTAATCCTGAGACTGTCAAAGATTATCTCGCTAAGAAAGTACAGAAGACTGAAGCAGGTTTGAACTTCGAAAAAGATTCTAGTATCGAAGGCTTAGTAGGTGATGTTGGTCCTAGTCATGTTTTGAAATTGGATGTAACTGTTACAGGTGATGGAGAGCAAGTCTTCTCTACAAGCGGGGACAACCAACTTTACCTTGCGGACAAGGATGGCTATCTTGCTTATAAATTTGAACAATTCCATATTCAATTCAACAAGAAACTTGAGAAAAATAAACGTTATCAAATCTCTGTTGTTACCAAACCACAAAAAACAGAAGTTTATGTAGACGGTAAAAAGGTTGAGCGTATTGCAAATCCAGCTCATCCTCGCTTGGCTCACAATAGCTTGGTACTTCCACTTGAAACAATCGGTGGCTTCAAAGGAATCTTGCATAGTGCTGAGTTGTCAAATGAACCATTCGTAAATCCACGTTTGATTCCAAATGATCATTTTACAGTTTCTGCAACTAGTCAAGAGTTACCAGGTACCAATGCAGAAGGTCCAGTAGAAAAAGCCTTTGACAATGATCCAAATACTTTCTGGCATTCAAAATGGTCTGGTCATCAAGCTCCATTCACTGTTGCAATGAACTTGAAAGCAGCAGAAAAAGTAAATGGTCTGACCTACCTTCCACGCCCAGGTGGAGGCAATGGTGTCGTGACATCTTATGAAATCTATGCTCAAAAAGATGGTCAGATGGTTAAAGTTGCCTCAGGAACTTGGGAAAATAATGCCAAAGAAAAAACAGTAAACTTTGAGGCTATTGAAACAGATAAGATAGAGTTTAAAGTTCTAGAAGGTGTGCGTGGATTTGGTAGTGCCGCAGAAATTCAACTACTCAAGCCACTTTCTGATAGCGAATCAGAAGAGCCAGTTGCTCCAGAAAAACCAGTGACTCCAGAGAAGCCTGTAACTCCAGAAAAACCTAAAGTTGAGGAAATGGGAGATGGTACAACTGAACTTGCTGATAACTTTGTAGCTAGCAAACCTGCTAGTGACGACGTAGTTACTGCTGCAGCACAAAGTCAAGACTATCTCAAAAAAGAATACAAGGTCTTCCCAACACCACAAAAAGTAACTTATGATGAAGGTGTTACGAAACTCCATAAACAAGTCAATCTTGTCATGGGAGATCAATTAGACATCTATACTCGCAACCGCTTGAAGAGTGTTCTGCAAGATCATCAAATCTCATACACAAGCAGTCAAACAGCAGTGGCGGGTGCTACTAACATCTACCTTGGTGTTCATGGTCAAAATTCACAGGCTGAAAAAGAAGTGTCTGGAATTTCTCAAGGACTCTTTGATAAGATTGATGCCTATGCCTTGTCAATTAAGAACAATACAATCTCTATCGTCGGTAAAGACACAGATGCTGTCTTTTACGGTTTAACGACTCTCAAACACATGCTTAATGAGAGCGAGGCACCAGTCTTGCGTAATGTAACAGTTGAAGACTACGCTGAAATTAAGAACCGTGGCTTTATCGAAGGATACTATGGTAACCCTTGGAGCAATGCTGATCGTGCAGAATTGATGCGCTATGGTGGTGACTTGAAGTTGACTCAATACTTCTTCGCACCAAAAGACGATCCATACCACAACAAGAAGTGGCGTGAACTTTATCCAGAAGAAAAACTTGCAGAAATCCGTGAATTGGCACGTGTCGGAAATCAAAACAAAACTCGTTATGTATGGACCATTCACCCATTCATGAACAATCGTATCCGATTCGGAAACGATGCTGACTACCAAAAAGACCTTGAAACTATTAAGGCTAAGTTCACTCAATTGATGAACGTCGGTGTCCGTGAGTTCGGTATTTTGGCAGATGATGCTCCAAGTCCAGTTGGTGGCTACAATAGCTACAACCGCTTGATGAAGGACATGACAGACTGGTTGACTGAAAAACAAGCAACTTATGTTGGCCTTCGTAAGGAAATGATTTTTGTCCCTGGTCAGTATTGGGGTAATGGACGTGAAGATGAGTTGAAAGCACTCAACGAAAACCTTCCAACCTCGACTTCTATGACCCTTACTGGTGGTAAGATTTGGGGTGAAGTGTCAGAAAACTTCCTTTCAAATCTTAAGAATAACCTTACTGCAGGTGGTAAGACCTACCGTCCAGTTTCTCTATGGGTCAATTGGCCTGTTACAGATAACTCTAAACAACATTTAATCTTGGGTGGTGGTGAGAAATTCCTTCATCCGAATGTAGATCCTAGTCTCCTTTCAGGAATCATGTTGAACCCAATGCAACAATCTGAGCCTTCTAAAATTGCCCTCTTCTCTGCAGCTCAATATGCATGGAAACAATGGAAGTCTGAAGAAGAAGCTAAGAAAGTAAATGACATCGCCTTTAACTTTGTTGAAAACGGTAAGTTTACAGATAGCGAAGCATCAGTTGCCTTCCGTGAACTTGGTAAACACATGATTAACCAAAACATGGATGGTCGTGTTGTTAAGTTGGAAGAGTCTGTTGAACTTGCACCGAAATTGGCAACCTTCATGTCTAAGTTGAAAGCTGGTCAAGATGTCAGCGCAGAGCGTCAAGAATTGCGTGCAGAATTTGCTAAACTAAAAGCTGCAGCACAACTTTATAAAGCATCTGGTGATGAAAAGATGCGTGCTCAAATCCACTATTGGTTGGACAATACCATTGACCAAATGGATGCCTTGAGTGCTCTTCTTGATGGTACAGAAGCTATCGAAACCAATGATTCTGCAAAACTTTGGGATAGCTACTATAAGGGATTGAAACTATATGAACAGTCTCAAACTTATACCTTCCATTATGTAGACCATGATGAGAGAGCTGAGTTGGGTGTTCAACATATCCGTCCATTCTTGCTTGGCCTTCGTGAAATCCTTGCAACAGAAGTTCAAAAAGCCTTGCATCCTGACCAAGTCATTAGTACCTTTATCACAAACCGTACAGGTGTCGAAGGTGGACTTGCTGAAGTGACTGACGGAGATTTAGGAACACATGCCCTTATCAAGTCACCAAATAGCATTCAAACTGGTGATTACATTGGCTTGAAATTTAACAAAGCTGTTCCAATCCAAAACTTGACATTTGCAATGGGAACTCAAGCAAATCCTCGTGATACCTTCAACAACGCTAAGGTTGAGTATCTAAATGAAAATGATGAGTGGGTCACCCTTTCAGAACCAAGCTACACTGGTAATGAGCCTCTTCTTAAATTTGAAAATCTCAATATCAATGCTAAAGCTGTTCGCATGATTGCGACTTCAGATCGTGAGAACACTTGGTTTGCTGTACGAGAAATCGCTGTGAACCGTCCTGTAGAAGTAAGTCGTCCTAAACAGGCAGCTACAGTGACCATCAGTCCAAATCTTATGTACAAGTACAATACGACAGTTGCTCAGATTACAGATGGTCGTGACAATACTGAAGCAATGCTTGCAAATGCTGATAGAACAGACACTACTCCAGTAAATGGTTGGGTGCAACTTGACTTGGGTGAAGTCAAACCTGTAACTAAGGTTCGTCTTGTTCAAGGATCAGGAGACAAATTGGCGGAAGGTGTTCTTGAATATTCTGCAGATGGTAGCTCATGGCAAGAATTGGATCGTTTGACTGGTGAACAAACTAAAGAAATCGAAACTCCAATTTCAGCTCGCTACGTTCGTGTTCGCAATACTAAGAACATCAACCTATGGTGGCGTATCGCTGACTTCTCAGTTGAAACACGTGCAGGCAATAGCGAATTGACTGATACAAACGTTGAAAGCTTGAAGTCAACTCCAGTTTATGACAGCCTAGGCCGTTATGACCTTCAAATTCCAAGCGGAACTAAGCTTCCAGCTAATAGCTACTTGGGTATGAAACTTGATCGTCTTCACCAAGCTGAAAGCATTCAAGCACTTGGTACACAAAATCCATCCCTTAACTTGGAATACTCTCCAAATGCCCAAGAATGGTATCCAGCTAATCAAGTGACTGATAAGTCCTTGGTACGTTATGTTCGTTTGGTTAATAAGACTGGCCAAGAACAAGCAGTGACAGCAACATCTCTACTTGTTCAGACAAAAGAAGTTCAACCAACAACACTTGATTCGACATCAATGGGAATCCACCCAACATACGGTAGAAACGACGTTCGTAAGATCAAGAACTTGGATCAATTATTTGATGGTGTTTACAATAACTTTGTAGAGTTCTCAGACTATGCTCGTAAAGACGGTCATATCACCTTGAGACTTGGTAGCGAACGTGATATTAAGAAGATTAGAGCTTACATCCAAGACGGCACTCAAAACTATCTCCGTGATGGTAAGATTCAAGTCAGTCAAGATGGCAAGACTTGGACAGATGTTGTGACAGTTGGTGACGGTGTTGCTAATGAAACACGTGATGACTCCTTGACAGATGGCTGGACACATGATTCTAAGATGCCAGGAAATCGCTATATCGAGGGTGAACTTTCAAGCCCAGTTAAAGCCAACTATCTCCGTGTTCTATTTACAGCAGACTATGATGCTCGTTTTGTAGGCTTCACTGAGTTGGTGATCAATGATGGCGAATTCGTGAAACCAATCAATGACCCAACTGTAGAAGGAAACAGCAGTGAAAGCCAAGGCAACCTTTACACTAACCTTGTAGATGGCAAAGTATTGACAAGCTACAAGGCTGAGAAAGAACAAGGTGAGCTTGTTTACCACTTGTCAGAACCAACAGACGCTAACCATATTCGACTTGTTTCAAGTATTCCTCAAGGAGTTACTGCACGTGTGCTTGCTCGTACTCTTAAAGAAGATAAAAAAGATGCTTGGACAGATCTAGGAGCAATTACCTCAAGCTTCCAAACATTTGCAGTGAGAGAGAAAGCGCCATTGTTGGATGTCAAAGTTGTTTGGGAAGGTGGCAAACCAGAGTTCTACGAAATGACTACATTCCACCAAGAACTGCCAGAAGAACCAGAGAAACCAGCTCCAACTACAAGTAAGGGTGATGAGCCAGCACCAGTAGTAGAAGTACCAGAATTTACTGGTGGCGTAAATGGTGTCGAAGCAGCTGTTCAAGAAGTTCCAGAATACACTGAAGCTATTGGTACAGCAGGTGATGAGCCAGCACCAGTAGTAGAAGTCCCAGAATTCACAGGTGGCGTTAACGCAGTCGAAGCAGCTGTTCAAGAAGTTCCAGAATACACTGAAGCTATTGGTACAGCAGGCGATGAAGTAGCACCAGTAGTGGAAATCCCAGAATATACAGGAGCTATTGGCACAGCAGGTGAAGAAGTAGCTGTTCAGGAAGTAAGCCCAGAATTCACAGGCAGTGTCAATGGATCAGAAGCAGCTATCCATGAAGTCCCAGAATTTACTGGTGGTGTGAATGGTGAAGCAGCAGCTGTTCAAGAAGTAGGTCCAGAATTCACAGGTGGTGTCAATGGGACAGAAGGAGCTGTCCGTGAGATTCCAGAATACACAGATGAGCAGTCTCTTGTAGCTCTTACTATGTCACAAGATAAGACCTACCAAGCACCTGCAAGTCATCCATACAAGCTCCCAGAGACAGGTACTAAAGAAAATGCCGGCCTTGCAGCCGTTGGTGTTGTAGGAGCACTTCTTGGTATGTTTGCTATGGGAAAGAAAAAAGACGACGAATAAGATGATGTAAAAGCATCTAATACTCAATGAAAATCAAAGAGCAAACTAGGAAACTAGCCGCAGGCTGTACTTGAGTACGGCAAGGCGACGTTGACGCGGTTTGAATTTGATTTTCGAAGAGTATAAGTCATAGAGATTGGATCAAGATACTAATCTCGATCAAAAAAAGCGGACAAAACTAGTTTTCTGATGAACAGAATCTGGTCTTGTTCGCTTTTTCTTAAAGTGAGGAAGCTGATGGCCACTGAAGTTCTTTGACCAGAATATTTTTAACTTGGGACGAAGAACTTTCGATTGGGTTAAGTCGCAAGCCAATTTCTACCATTTAGGATGTTTTGATGACAATTTAAGAAAGAGCAATCTTTTCCTAGAAATAAATGCTAAACTATAATTGTTCCTAAACATGATTTAGTAGATCGGTGGTCTGGTTCAACCCTAAAAGAATAGAGCTGATCTTACAAGTTAATCATGAAGAGTATTATTAGATTGGATTTAGAGGTAGCTAGTAGAAAAAAGTAAATCTGAAATTTGATGCTCTTATGTGAGCAAGACTAAGAAGTTAATTCTATTCATTCATTCATTTATTTGTAAAAAGCTTTGGGGAGTATCTATGAAATTTAATAAATATGCCTATCCCTTAGCGCAAGCCTGCTTGGGTTTGTATTTATTCGCTAATGGAGGTAGTTTGATCAATTTAGATATTGGGGTTATCCTTGTGTTATTATCCCTGATTAAGGGAGTAGAAATCCATAAAGAGAAAAGAAAACACAGATGAGCATCGTTAGTAAGTGGAGATGCTGGAGTTAAGGAAAGAAGAGGTAGTGGTTTGCAAAAGTTAAAAAATAGTTTAAAATTTGTAGGAATGATCTTACTGATTATAAATGTAAATATATTTCCAATGAGAATGCTGGCTCTCGAAGACTCTAGTTCTCTGCCCTTAAAGTGGACGACTAGTATTGGGTATTTGGTACTGGCTACTTTCTTGCTAGTTGCTGTTTGGCGACAATATAAAAAGAAAATTCCGAATCAGCAGAAGGCTTTCAAGTTTACCTGGAAGGATTTTGGAATAGCCCTTTTATTTTATGTGGCTACTCGACTAGTAGCGATTGTAGGTACCCTCCTGATCCAAGTAGTTACTGGAAATCCAACATCCGCTAACGATGCTGCCTTGCTGGCTACAAGCGAGCAGGTTACTCGTGTTTTTCCTCTATTTTTCATCGCCTTTCATTTTGCAATTGGTATATTTGCTCCAATCATGGAAGAATTAGTATTTAGAGGATTCTTCAGCCACTATTTTTTTAAAGAAGATCAAAAGTGGTTGAAATTGTTAATAAGTTCTGCGATTTTTGGCTACCTGCATATGTTTTATCCGATAGAGTTTGTAACTTATTTTTTACTGGGAGTGATATTTTACTTAGCCTACGCTCGTAGAGGGAATATCCTTGATTCCATAGCTGTTCATTTGCTAAATAACGGACTGCTGGTACTGGTATCTATTTTAAACTATCTATTTTTAGTTTTTAGCTAATACTCTTCGAAAATCTCTTCAAACCACGTCAGCGTCGCCTTGCCGTATATTTGTTACTGACTTCGTCAGTTCTATCCACAACCTCAAAACAGTGTTTTGAGCAACCTGCGGCTAGCTTCCTAGTTTGCTCTTTGATTTTCATTGAGTATAAAATATATTCAAAAAATGATTGGTTTAAAGGCTGATCATTTTTTTGTTGCAAAGATTAACTTTTGCTGATAAATGCTGAAGATAGCAATAAAAAACCAGCGATTCAATCACTGGCTGTTAGATCGTTCTTTTAGGAAGCTCCATTAGTAGTAGACGTTTTTGTATCTGTTGTTTGAGTGCTAGAAGAAGGAACAGTCGGTTGTTCTTGTTTACTGCTAGTATCTTCTTTCTTACTTTCTGCACTGCTACTAGATTGACTTGTTGTTTCTTCTTGTGTGTTTTCTTTTGTAGAAGTATTGTCCTTGTTTGGAGTAGTATTCTCTTGAGGGGATTCCTTTTGAATCTCTTTTATGACTGTTGTCTGGGTTGTCGTAGTTTCTTTTTTAGAGTTATTATTGTTGTTATTCATAGCATTCATGATGGTGATGCTTGCAGTAATCAGTCCCAGAATACTACCGATAGTTGCGATGGTTTTTTGAAAAACGGTAAATCCTTTTTTGATATGTTCCGTTTTAGGTTTTGATGTTCTACGATAATTAGACATAATATCTCTCCTTTACTAAAATTCATTATACCGAAAATCTTTAAAAAAAACTTAAATGAACCTGAATTGCCTTTCTTGTCGCCTGAACTGTTTCGTGATACAATAGAAGGAGTGATTTTAGAAAGCGTGAGAAACCATGATTTACTTTGATAATTCGGCAACGACCAAGCCGTACCCAGAAGCATTAGAGACCTATATGCAAGTTGCTGCAAAAATTATTGGAAATCCTTCTAGTCTCCATCGATTGGGGGACCAGTCTACCAGAATTTTAGAAGCTTCTCGTCAGCAGATTGCAGATTTAATTGGCAAAAAAAGTGAGGAAATCTTCTTTACCTCTGGTGGGACTGAAGGAGACAACTGGGTTATCAAAGGGGTTGCATTTGAAAAAGCGCATTTTGGTAAACACATTATTGTATCAGCTATTGAGCATCCAGCAGTCAAGGAGTCAGCCCTCTGGCTCAAGACTCAAGGTTTTGAAGTGGATTTTGCACCAGTTGATGAAAAAGGATTTGTAGATGTAACTGCTTTAGAAAATCTACTTCGTCCTGATACAACGCTAGTCTCTGTTATGGCTGTCAACAATGAAATCGGCTCAGTCCAGCCCATCCAAGCCATTTCAGAACTTTTAGCGGATAAACCAACCATTTCTTTCCATGTAGATGCTGTTCAGGCCTTGGCAAAAATACCAACAGAAAAGTATTTGACAGACCGAGTAGACTTTGCAACCTTCTCCAGTCATAAGTTCCATGGAGTTCGTGGTGTTGGCTTTGTCTATATCAAGTCGGGTAAGAAAATTACACCCCTATTAACCGGTGGTGGTCAGGAGCGTGACTATCGTTCCACAACTGAGAATGTAGCAGGGATTGCAGCGACTGCCAAGGCACTACGTTTGGCTATGGAGAGATTGGACTTATTTGCTAGCAAAACAAGTCAGATGAAAGAGGTCATTCGTCAGGCTCTTCTTGACTATCCAGATATTTTTGTCTTCTCAGGTGAGGAAGAATTTGCTCCTCATATTCTGACCTTCGGAATTAAGGGAGTTCGTGGGGAAGTTATTGTGCACGCCTTTGAAGACTATGACATTTTCATTTCCACAACATCAGCTTGCTCGTCCAAGGCTGGGAAACCTGCTGGTACCCTGATTGCTATGGGCATTGATAAGGATAAAGCTCAGTCAGCAGTTCGTCTCAGTCTAGATCTAGAAAATGACATGAGTCAGGTAGAGCAGTTCTTGACCAAGTTAAAATTAATCTACAATCAAACTAAAAAAGTAAGATAGGAGCATTCATGCAGTATTCAGAAATTATGATTCGCTACGGAGAGCTTTCAACAAAAGGTAAAAACCGTATGCGCTTCATCAATAAACTACGTAATAATATCTCAGATGTCTTGTCCATCTATCCTCAAGTCAAAGTGACAGCAGACCGCGATCGTGCCCATGCTTATCTGAATGGGGCAGATTATGAACCGGTGGCAGAGTCACTCAAGCAAGTTTTCGGGATTCAAAACTTTTCTCCAGTATATAAGGTTGAAAAATCTGTAGAAGTTCTGAAATCTGCTGTCCAAGAGATTATGAAGGATATTTACAAGGAAGGTATGACCTTTAAAATCTCTAGTAGACGCAGCGACCACAACTTTGAACTCGATAGTCGTGAACTCAATCAAACGCTTGGTGGAGCAGTTTTTGAAGCTATTCCAACCATTCAAGCCCAGATGAAAAATCCTGATATCAATCTTCAAGTGGAGATTCGTGAGGAAGCAGCCTACCTTTCATATGAAACCATTCGTGGAGCTGGTGGTTTACCGGTTGGAACTTCAGGGAAAGGCATGCTCATGTTGTCAGGTGGGATTGACTCACCAGTAGCTGGTTATCTAGCTCTAAAACGTGGAGTGGATATCGAAGCTGTTCACTTTGCTAGTCCACCATATACAAGTCCAGGTGCCCTCAAAAAAGCCCAAGATTTGACCCGTAAATTGACTAAGTTCGGTGGGAATATCCAGTTTATCGAAGTACCATTTACTGAGATTCAAGAAGAAATCAAAGCTAAAGCTCCAGAAGCCTACCTCATGACTCTGACTCGTCGCTTTATGATGCGCATTACCGACCGTATCCGTGAAGTGAGAAAAGGTTTGGTCATTATCAATGGTGAAAGTCTTGGTCAGGTGGCCAGCCAAACTCTTGAAAGTATGCAGGCTATCAATGCTGTCACAAATATGCCAATCATTCGTCCAGTTGTAACTATGGACAAGCTAGAAATCATTGATATTGCTCAGGAAATTGATACCTTTGAAATTTCCATCCAGCCTTTTGAAGACTGTTGTACTATTTTTGCACCCGATCGTCCGAAGACAAATCCAAAGATTAAGAATGCAGAGCAGTATGAAACACGTATGGATGTCGAAGGTCTGGTTGAACGTGCAGTAGCAGGAATCATGATTACTGAAATTACGCCTCAAGCTGAGAAGGATGCAGTTGATGAGCTAATTGACGATCTCCTCTAATTAGAAAATCCAGAAGAATAGAGAAAATAAGTAGAAAAAGTTAGTTTATTGTCCTAAATTTGGACGGAAACTGACTTTTTTTCTATTTTTGTGCTATAATAAGATAAAATTTTGAATATAGAGAGTTTTCTGACAATGAATCAATCTTATTTTTATCTAAAAATGCGAGAGCATAAATTAGTGGTTCCCTACACAGGTAAGGAGCGCCGGGTACGTGTTCTCCTCCCCAAAAACTATGATAAAGACACGGATAGAAGCTACCCAGTTGTGTATTTTCACGATGGACAAAACGTCTTCTATAGTAAGGAATCTTACGTTGGACATTCCTGGAAGATTATCCCAGCCATCAAGCGAAATCCAGATATCAGTTGTATGATTGTTGTGGCTATTGATAATGATGGTCTAGGACGGATGAATGAGTATGCGGCATGGAAATTCCAAGAGTCCAACATTCCTGGCCAACAATTTGGTGGTAAGGGAGTCGAGTACGCTGAGTTTGTCATGGAAGTGGTCAAACCCTTTATCGATGAAAACTATCGGACAAAGTCTGATCGCAAGCACACTGCTATGGTTGGATCTTCTCTAGGTGGCAATATTACCCAGTTTATTGGCTTGGAATATCAGGATCAGATTGGATGTTTGGGAGTTTTCTCATCAGCTAACTGGCTTCACCAAGAGGCCTTTGATCGCTATATCGAGCGAAAAAAACTATTGCCTGACCAGCGTGTCTTTATCTATGTTGGTACGGAAGAAGCAGACGACACAGACAAGACCCTCATGGCTGGCAATATTAAGCAGGCCTATATTGACTCTTCTCTTCGCTATTATCATGATTTGATAGCAGGAGGAGTTCAGTTGGAAAATCTCTTGCTCAAGGTTCAAGCTGGAGCCATTCACCATGAAGTGCCATGGTCAGAAAATCTCCCAGCTTGCCTACGCTTTTTTGCAGAAAATTGGTAATCAATATAAAGGAGACAGGATATGAACATTGAACATCTTAGCCACTGGAGTGGTCATCTTAACCGTGAAATGTATGTTAATCGTTACGGACACGCAGGTATCCCAGTGGTTGTCTTTGCTTCCTCAGGTGGTAGCCACAATGAATACTATGATTTTGGCATGATTGATGCATGTGCATCCTTTATCGAGGAAGGTCGCGTGCAATTCTTTACTCTTTCAAGTGTCGATAGTGAGAGTTGGCTAGCAACATGGAAAAATGGTCATGACCAGGCTGAAATGCACCGTGCCTATGAACGATATGTGATTGAAGAAGCCATTCCTTTTATCAAGCACAAGACAGGCTGGTTCGACGGCATGATGACGACAGGCTGCTCTATGGGAGCCTATCATGCCCTCAACTTTTTCCTACAACATCCGGATGTCTTTACCAAGGTAATCGCCCTCAGTGGTGTCTACGATGCGCATTTCTTTGTAGGTGACTACTACAATGATGATGCCATCTATCAAAATTCACCAGTAGATTATATCTGGAATCAAAATGATGGTTGGTTTATTGACCGTTACCGTCAGGCTGAGATTGTGATTTGTACTGGCTTAGGTGCTTGGGAACAGGATGGCCTTCCTTCTTACTACAAGTTAAAAGAAGCTTTTGACCAAAAACAAATTCCTGCCTGGTTTGCAGAATGGGGGCACGATGTGGCCCATGACTGGGAATGGTGGCGCAAACAAATGCCTTATTTCCTCGGTCATTTGAGTCTATAAAAGGAGTCGCTTATGAATTATCTTGTAATTTCACCCTATTACCCACAAAATTTCCAACAGTTTAGTGTTGAGCTAGCCAATAAAGGAATCACCGTTCTAGGGATTGGGCAAGAACCCTATGAACAACTAGATGAGCCATTGCGCAATAGCTTGACTGAGTACTTCCGTGTTGATAATCTTGAAAATATTGATGAAGTTAAACGTGCAGTTGCCTTTCTCTTTTATAAGCATGGTCCAATTGACCGCATCGAATCTCACAATGAATACTGGCTAGAGTTGGATGCTGCTCTTCGTGAACAGTTTCATGTCTTTGGTGCCAAACCAGACGATCTCAAAAAGACCAAGTTCAAGTCTGAAATGAAGAAACTCTTCAAAAAAGCTGGAGTTCCAGTGGTTCCAGGTGCTGTCATTGAAACAGATGCAGATGTTGACAAAGCTGTGAAAGAAATTGGCCTTCCTATGATTGCCAAACCTGACAATGGAGTGGGAGCGGCAGCAACCTTCAAGCTTGAAACAGAAGAGGATATCCATCATTTCAAGGCAGAGTGGGATCATTCAACCGTTTATTTCTTTGAAAAATTTGTTACCTCTAGTGAAATCTGTACCTTTGATGGTTTGGTAGATAGAGATGGAAATATCGTCTTTTCTACGACCTTTGACTATGCCCATACACCGCTTGATCTCATGATTTACAAGATGGACAATTCTTATTATGTTCTTAAAGATATGGATCCAAAATTGCGTAAATATGGTGAGGCTATTGTCAAGGAATTTGGTATGAAAGAACGTTTCTTCCATATCGAGTTCTTCCGTGAGGGTGATGATTATATTGCCATTGAGTACAATAACCGTCCAGCGGGTGGCTTCACTATTGATGTCTATAACTATGCGCATTCCTTGGATTTGTACAAGGGCTATGCAGCTATCGTTGCAGGTGAAGCATTCCCAGAGTCTCCATTTGAAACCCAGTATTGCTTGGCAACATCTCGTCGCGCCAATGCTAACTATGTTTATTCAGAAGAAGACTTGCTCGCTAAATATGGTCAACAGTTCAAAGTAAAGAAAATCATGCCGGCAGCCTTTGCTGAATTGCAAGGAGACTTTCTCTATATGCTAACGACACCAAGTCGTGAGGAAATGGATCAGATGATTAAGGACTTTGGTCAGCGTCAAGAATAATCAAAATTTTGACTTAACAAACTAGGTTTGTTAGGTCTTTTTTTAAGAACTAAAATAAAAGCGTTTTCCCGCAGTATTCTTTTAGAATATCTGTTGCTAAAAGGCTTAAAAATTGATAGAATAGGGATTGTCTAAAAAATATTAAGGAGAATCTATCAATGGATTTCGCATGGGCAGTCAAATATGCCACTGAATTTTTGGGAACAGCCATCTTGATTATCTTGGGAAATGGTGCAGTTGCCAACGTTGAACTTAAAGGTACGAAAGGTCACCAAAGTGGCTGGCTCGTTATCGCTGTTGGTTACGGTATGGGGGTTATGATCCCTGCCTTGATGTTTGGTAATGTTTCTGGTAACCACATCAACCCAGCCTTCACTCTTGGTCTAGCAGTTAGCGGACTTTTCCCTTGGGCACAAGTAGCACCATACATCGTTGCACAAGTCTTGGGAGCAATCTTCGGACAAGCCTTGGTTGTTGCAACTCACCGTCCTTACTACTTGCAAACTGAAAAAGCAAACAATATCTTGGGAACTTTCTCAACAATTTCAAGTTTGGACCACGGTACAAAAGAATCACGCTTCGCTGCAACAGTTAATGGTTTTATCAACGAGTTCGTTGGTTCATTCGTTCTTTTCTTTGCAGCACTTGGTTTGACAAAGAACTTCTTTGGAGCTGAAGTCCTACAATACATGAAACAAATGGCAACTCAAGCTGGTCAAAATGTTGACTTCTCTGATTTGGCAATTAAAGCTCAAGTAGCGCCTCATACAGCTTCAGGACTTTCTGTTGCTCACTTGGCACTTGGTTTCCTAGTAATGGCCTTGGTTACTTCACTTGGCGGACCTACAGGACCTGGTTTGAACCCAGCTCGTGACTTTGGACCACGTCTCCTTCATGCCTTCCTTCCAAAATCAATCCTTGGTCAACACAAGGGTGATTCAAAATGGTGGTATGCTTGGGTACCAGTAGTTGCACCGATTGCAGCAGCTATTGCAGCAGTAGCGCTCTTCAAATTACTTTACCTATAATCATTAAAAACTGGGAAATCCCAGTTTTTTCTTGTCCATGAAAGTCAAGTTTTTAGATAGATATTCTTAAATCGTCAGACTTTTTTCATTTTAAAACTAAAAGTGAAAATATGGCAAAAATGTGGTAAAATAGAGTATTAAGTAAACGTTAAAAAGGAATATTATGCGTAAAGAGATTGCACCCGAATTATATAATTACAATAAATTCCCTGGTCCTGAATTTCATCTATCTGGAGATAAAGTCGAAGCTGAAGGGTTTACCTTTACTTTGGTTGAAAATAGTAAGGACGCTTTTGATGCAACGGCATTTACTCAACGCTTTTCGGAAGTTTTAAACAAGTATGATTATATTGTAGGAGACTGGAGTAATGAGCAACTACGTTTACGTGGTTTCTACAAGAATGAGCGAGCCGAAGAGTCTTTAGAAAAAATCAGTCGCTTGCAAGACTACCTACTTGAGTATTGTAGCTATGGCTGTGCCTATTTTGTTTTAGAAAATGAAACTCCTAAACGTGCACCATTTGACCAAAAAATGCGCAAAAAAGAGGAAGAAAAAGATACTCGAAAAGGTAAGAAGACTTCTCAAAATAAGAAAAGAAATCATACGGACAAGAGAAATAGACATCGTCGTAAAGAACAGAAACCCCAGAATGAAGAAAAAGGACAACGTCATTTCGTCATCCGCAAGAAAGATTAGAGAATAAGGAGAAAATATGAAACCGTCAATTTATAGTTTAACACGCCAAGGAATGCAAGAATGGGTCTTGGAGCAGGGAGAAAAGAAATTCCGTGCAGATCAAATCTGGGAATGGCTTTACCGTAAACGTGTTCAATCATTTGAAGAAATGACCAACTTGTCTAAGGATTTGATTGCCAAACTCAATGACCAATTTGTGGTAAATCCTTTGAAACAACGCATTGTGCAAGAGTCAGCCGATGGTACTGTCAAGTACCTCTTTGAGTTGCCTGATGGTATGTTGATTGAGACTGTACTGATGCGCCAGCACTACGGTTTGTCAGTTTGTGTAACCACTCAGGTAGGCTGCAATATTGGTTGTACCTTCTGTGCATCAGGCTTGATCAAGAAACAACGTGACCTTAATAACGGGGAAATCGTCGCTCAGATTATGCTGGTTCAAAAATATTTTGACGAGCGTGGCCAGGACGAACGTGTTAGTCATATCGTAGTTATGGGTATTGGAGAACCATTTGATAACTACAATAATGTCTTGAACTTCATCCGTACTATCAATGATGATAAGGGAATGGCTATCGGCGCTCGTCATATTACAGTATCAACTTCTGGTTTGGCTCACAAGATTCGTGATTTTGCTAATGAAGGCGTACAGGTCAACCTTGCTGTCTCACTTCATGCGCCAAACAATGAACTGCGTTCAAGCATTATGAAGATTAACCGTGCCTTTCCAATTGAAAAACTCTTTGCAGCGATTGAGTATTACATCGAAACAACCAACCGCCGTGTGACTTTTGAGTATATCATGCTCAATGAAGTCAATGATGGAGTGGAGCAGGCACTCGAGTTGTCAGAATTGCTCAAGAATATCAAGAAATTGTCATATGTTAACTTGATTCCTTACAACCCAGTTAGTGAGCATGATCAGTATAGCCGAAGCCCTAAAGAGCGTGTCATGGCCTTCTATGATACACTCAAGAAAAAAGGTGTCAACTGTGTCGTTCGCCAGGAACATGGTACAGATATCGATGCGGCTTGTGGACAGTTGCGTTCAAATACCATGAAGCGTGATCGTCAAAAAGCAGTAGCTGAAGTAAATCCATAAGATGAATCGAAAAACATTACTAAGCTTGGGAGTGCTTTTATACAGTCTTTGTATCGTCTGTTTTTGCTTTACTCCCCAACCTCAACTTCCTACAGGAGTGGAAACTCCAGGTATTCAAACTTTTGGACGCCTGGTTTTTCTTTTGACGCCTTTTAACTCCTTTTGGAAACTGGGTGAAGTAACAAGCCTTTTACAGCTGTTTTGGATTTTTTTGCAGAATGCCTTAAATATCCTCTTGCTTTTTCCATTGATTTTCCAGCTTCTCTATCTCAATCCTAGATTAAGAAAAACGAAGAAAGTGATTTTGGTAAGCTTTTTATTGAGCTTAAGCATCGAGTGCACACAATTAGTTTTGGATTTTTTCTTTGATTTTAATCGGGTCTTTGAGATTGATGATTTGTGGACCAACACTTTGGGTGGCTACCTAGCTTGGATCCTCTATAAACTACTACATAAAAATAAGATAAGGAATTAAAATGAGTATCTTAGAAGTTAAAAATTTGAGTCACGGTTTTGGTGATCGTGCGATTTTTGAAGACGTATCCTTCCGTCTCCTCAAAGGTGAACATATCGGTTTGGTTGGTGCCAATGGTGAAGGAAAATCAACCTTCATGAGCATTGTGACTGGTAAAATGTTACCGGATGAAGGTAAGGTGGAATGGTCTAAATATGTGACAGCTGGCTACCTAGATCAGCATGCTGTGCTTAAAGAAGGCCAAACTGTTCGTGACGTTCTTCGTACAGCTTTTGACGAATTATTTAAAGCCGAAGCACGTATCAATGAACTCTATATGGAAATGGCAGAAGAGGGCGCTGATATTGATGCATTGATGGAAGAAGTTGGAGAACTCCAAGATCGTTTGGAAAGTCGTGATTTCTATACCTTAGATGCTAAGATCGATGAGGTAGCGCGTGCCCTTGGTGTCATGGATTTTGGGATGGATACGGATGTAACAGCCTTGTCAGGTGGACAAAGAACCAAGGTACTTTTGGCCAAACTCCTTCTTGAAAAACCTGATATCTTGCTTCTGGACGAGCCAACCAACTACTTGGATGCTGAACATATCGACTGGCTCAAGCGTTATCTTCAAAACTATGAGAATGCCTTTGTCCTCATTTCTCACGATATTCCATTCCTCAACGACGTTATCAATATCGTCTATCATGTAGAAAATCAGCAGTTGACTCGTTATTCAGGCGATTACTACCAGTTCCAAGAAGTCTATGCCATGAAGAAATCACAGTTGGAAGCAGCCTATGAGCGTCAACAGAAAGAAATTGCGGATCTCAAGGATTTCGTAGCCCGTAATAAGGCGCGTGTTGCTACTCGTAACATGGCTATGTCTCGTCAAAAGAAATTAGACAAGATGGATATCATCGAACTTCAAAGTGAGAAACCAAAGCCATCCTTTGAATTCAAAACAGCTCGTACACCTGGACGCTTTATCTTCCAAGCCAAGGACTTGCAGATTGGTTACGACCGTCCCCTTACTAAACCCTTAAACCTCACCTTTGAGCGCAATCAAAAGGTTGCTATCATCGGTGCCAATGGTATCGGGAAAACAACCCTCTTGAAGAGTCTTTTGGGGATTATTCCACCTATTGCTGGGGAAGTTGAGCGTGGTGACTACCTAGAACTTGGCTACTTTGAACAAGAAGTGGAAGGTGGCAATCGCCAAACACCACTAGAAGCGGTATGGAATGCCTTTCCAGCGCTCAATCAAGCAGAAGTTCGTGCAGCCCTTGCCCGCTGTGGCTTGACGACTAAGCACATCGAAAGCCAGATTCAGGTCTTGTCAGGTGGGGAACAAGCCAAGGTTCGTTTCTGTCTCCTGATGAACCGTGAGAACAATGTCCTTGTTCTAGATGAACCTACCAACCACTTGGATGTGGATGCTAAGGATGAGCTCAAACGAGCTCTAAAAGAGTATAAGGGCTCAATCCTTATGGTTTGCCACGAACCAGACTTCTATGAAGGCTGGATGGACCAAATCTGGGACTTCAATGAGTTGACATAAAAAGAGAATCCCGCAAAACTAGAATAGGAAAAAGCCAAGTCTGGGTGACTTGGCTTTTTGGCTAGTAATTCAAATAGGTTTCAATATCAGATTTTTGGATTTCTTTACCGAAGTGACAAATTGGGCAAGAAACGAAATAAGTTTTTCCGTAAGGAAAGAGTGGAATCCAGTAAAGGGTAAACTTACGTCCAGTTTCTGAAATTTCCCAAGTGTTGGCATTGTTACAGTGACCACACTCGATAGTGGTTTGAGTATGTCCTAAGACCTTTTGGTAACCTTTCGACCCCAGAATAAAATCATTTTCACATCTCCTTATTTTGGGGCCATACTATTTTTTACTGAAATCGTAGTCCTTAACAATTTCAATGCTGTCAATAGTGATAGCAGTAGTTGGTTTGTCTTTTTCGTCTTTTTCAGCCTTGGCAATCTTGTCAACAACATCCATACCGTCGATGACTTGACCAAAGACAGGGTGCTTACCGTCTAGACTAGGATTTCCACCTTCTTTGTAGGCTTCGATAATTTTCTTTGGATAGCTACTTGTAGGGAGTTTGGCAGAAATATCCGTCGTATTTTGGTTGATGAAGAACTGGCTGCCGTTTGAATTTGGTTGACCAGTATTGGCCATAGAGAGAGAACCACGAATGTTATAGAGATACGGAGAGATTTCGCTTTTGAAACCAGTTCCCTGGTCTTTAGTCTTGTCCTTATCATGCCAGATGGATTCACCACCAGTACCATCCCCTTTTGGATCACCAGTCTGGACCATGAAGCCATCGATCACTCGGTGGAAGGTAACGCCATTATAGTAGCCTTCTTTTGCGTGAGTTAGGAAATTTTCAACCGCAAGTGGAGCTAGCTTTGGAAAGAGTTTGATGCGGATATCTCCTTGACTGGTGTGGAGAATGACTTCAGCTTCGTCTTCAGCAACTTCTTTAGATAGTTGCGGGAAATTGGCATTTTCATTTGTCAAGGCATCTTTGAGATCCTTGGCAGATTGGGCGGCTGCTTTGGAACTTTCTTCGGCAGCCAAGCTAGAATCTACATAGTCATCCCCTCGCAGACTACGTTGGATACTGCTACATCCAGCAAGGGCAAAAGTTGATATTAATAGAAGTGTTGCTATTTTTTTCATGGTAATCCTTTCAAAAATCATTTCTACCATTGTACCCTAATTGAAAGTGGATTTCAAATATTCAATTGTGATCATTCCGATAGTACATACAATTTTATGGCCTTACTTACCCCATTTTGATCATTAGAATCTGTTACTTTATTTGCACAGACTTTAACATCCGTAGGAGCATTTCCCATTGCAACACCAAGTCCAGCGGTCTCAATCATTGGAATATCGTTATAATTATCTCCAATACTCATAATTTCAGTGAGTGATAGTTGATAATAGTTGGCTAATTCTAACAGAGCTTGTTTTTTTGAGACTTGATTGTGTGTGACTTCAAGATAGTTATCCTTCGAAAGGTAAAAGTCAGTTTGAGGGAAATCCATGGTTGCTAATGTCTCTTTAAGTTTCTGGATAGTAGCTGCGTTATCTATTAGTAAAAGTTTATGAATAAGATTCTTTTCTTCCTGAAGAAAATCTGCTAGTGAAGTAACTTTTGGGCTCTCTCCAGTAATCTGTGCTTCAATTTCTACCCATTTATCTAAAGTATTTACGTACCAATCTTTTCCAGAATAAACATTAATTGAAACTGTCGGAAATTCTTTTTTTAAAAAATCATGTAGTAAGAGTAATTCCTTTTTATTAATAGTATGCTGACTCAGAATTTTATCTCCTTTACTAATGAGAGCACCATTATAACTTGCAATTGGAAAATCTGTGATTCCAAGTTCTTTCGAAATTGGAGCTATACCAAGAGGAGAGCGAGCAGAAGCTAGAACAAAAGGGATGTCACTTTGTTTCAAAAGTGGCATCAGTTCTATCAAATGAGAATCTAATTGGTGATTTTTATCCAAAATAGTGCCATCAATATCACTTATGATTAACTTTATTACTGACATATGTTTCTCCTTTTTAAAATAGAATAGTTGTTTTACCATCTAAAGATTGTTGAATTTCTATGTCGGGTTCTTTGTCTGTAATCCAATAATCAAAATCAGTAAGTTCGGAAAGAATATAATGAGAGTGTTTGTTTATCTTGCTGGTTTCAGCTAACAAGACGCGAATTTTACTGGTTTTAAATGCTCTTTTTTTCATTAGAACATCTTCTTGATCCTCAAAGCTAACTTGTCCGTCTGAAAGACTAGCTGCACCAAAAAATGCTAAGTCAAATTTAATTCTATTCAAAGATTCGGATTCTTCTAATGAGTAATAGAAACGATTCTTTTTATGAAATCGTCCACCGATAATGTGAAAATCGACATTTTCGTTTTCTCCTAAGACCAGTGCATTATCCAATGAATGGCTGAAAATAGTAACTTTTTTATCTGTTATTTTTGCTAACTCAAGTACAGTTGTTGAAACATCATAGAAAATTAATTGTGAATCAGAAATAAGTTGGGTAGCTAAATGAGCAATTTTCTCTTTTTCTTTGGAAGACTGTTCTGCTCGACCTTTATAACCAAGAATCCTTTGTTTTTGGATTGGCAATAAACCTCCATGAGTTCTTTTTGCTCGTTTCTCCTTTGCGAGAATAGCAAAATCTCTACGGATGGTATCTTTGGAAACATGGAAATGGTCAACCATTTCTTTTGCTGATAGACTTCCTCTATCCTCTAAAAGTTTAATGATTTCTTCTAATCGTTGTTCTTGGTACATATGAATTCCCTCTTTTAATACTAATATACCTCTTTCGTAAGCGATTGTCAATAAATGTAATGATTTATAAGTGTTTTGATTGATTTATAAAAAAATCAACCTGACTTGGTTGATTAAAGATTCTTCTTTGGATGGCGGTCAATGATTGCCTGATGGTCCTTGTAAATGTTATCTAGACTAGTATTCATAAAGTTTCTCTTTCTAATTTATCTCTATTAGTCTAACAAATTTCTAAAAAATTTAAAAATTTTAAAGTCTGTCAAGTTTTTTTCTTGACACCTCTCAGAAATCTGCTATAATAGAACATGTGCTAAATAGCTCAGCTATTTCACCGAACTAAAAAAATAAAAGAAAAGAGATATTAAAAATGGCAGTAAAAATCCGTTTGACTCGTATGGGTTCTAAGAAAAAACCTTTCTACCGTATTAACGTAGCAGATTCACGTTCACCACGTGACGGACGTTTCATCGAAACAGTTGGAACTTACAACCCACTTGTTGCTGAAAACCAAGTAACTTTGAAAGAAGACCGCGTTCTTGCATGGTTGGCTGATGGAGCTCAACCTTCAGATACAGTACGCAACATCCTTTCAAAAGAAGGCGTATTGAAGAAATTCCACGATTCTAAATTCTCTAAATAATTCTAAAGTAGGTTGACAGATGGATACGATTGAAAATCTCATTATTGCAATTGTGAAACCTTTGATTTCACAACCAGATGCCTTAACTATCAAGATTGAAGATACACCAGAATTTTTGGAGTATCATTTGGATCTTGACCAAAGCGATGTGGGTCGTGTGATTGGTCGTAAGGGTCGCACTATCTCTGCGATAAGAACGATTGTCTACTCTGTCCCAACTGAAGACAAAAAAGTAAGAATCGTTATTGATGAAAAATAAAAAAGCGGGACGGATGTCTCGCTTTTTTGCTAGGAGTAGGATATGAAGGATTTAACGTTTAGACAATTACAAGACTAGTTATACTCAATGAAAATCAAAGAGCAAACTAGGAAGCTAGCCGCAGGCTGTACTGGAGTACGGCAAGGTGAAGCTGACGTAGTTTGAATTTGATTTTCGAAGAGTATTACTCGAACATTACCAGTAGTCTCGGACTGAGGAAGGTCTTTTTATCAAGCTAGTGGAGGAAGTTGGAGAAGTCGCTGAGGTTTTAAATGGACGCTCTGGTCGAAAAGAAGGGGTTCAGGATTCTAACGAGGAACTTGCCAAAGAACTTGCTGATATCATTCACTACACCGTCGCAATTGCAGCCATCAACGACATTGATCTAACCAAGACTATTTTTGAAAAAGACAAAAAGGCAGCTATCTAATATCAGCATGAACGAGATTTGGAAGGATATTTAGAAGCCGAGGGTCAGAACTAGCTTTTTTCTCCAACTTGTGAAAATACCTAGAACGTGATAAAATAAAGGGAGAAACATACACAGGAGATCAAATGAACTATTTTAACGTTGGAAAAATCGTCAATACGCAAGGTTTGCAAGGTGAGATGAGAGCCTTATCTGTGACGGATTTTTCGGAAGAACGCTTTAAAAAAGGTGCAGAGCTGGCCTTGTTTGATGAGAAGGATCAATTTGTTAAAACTGTGACTATAGCAAGTCACCGTAAGCATAAAAACTTTGATATCATCAAATTTAAGGATATGTATCACATCAATGATATCGAAAAATACAAGGGCTACAGTTTGAAGGTTGCGGAAGAAAACCTTAATGACCTGGATGAGGGTGAATTTTACTATCACGAGATTATTGGACTAGAGGTCTACGAGGGTGACAACTTGATTGGAACCATTAAGGAAATCTTGCAACCAGGGGCCAATGATGTTTGGGTAGTTAAGCGTAAGGGAAAACGTGATCTGCTTTTACCATATATCCCACCGGTCGTGCTCAATGTTGATATTCCGAATAAACGGGTTGATGTGGAAATCTTAGAAGGGTTAGACGATGAAGATTGATATTTTAACCCTCTTTCCAGAGATGTTTTCTCCACTAGAACATTCTATCGTTGGAAAGGCACGTGAAAAAGGGCTCTTGGATATCCAGTATCATAATTTTCGTGACTATGCTGAAAAGGCTCGTCATGTTGATGACGAACCCTACGGTGGTGGTCAAGGCATGTTGCTACGTGCGCAACCAATATTTGATGCCTTTGATGCTATTCAAAAGAAAAATCCGCGCGTGATCCTTTTGGATCCTGCTGGTAAGCAGTTTGACCAAGCTTATGCTGAAGATTTAGCACAAGAAGAGGAACTCATCTTTATCTGTGGTCACTACGAGGGCTATGATGAACGCATTAAGACCTTGGTAACAGATGAGATTTCCCTAGGTGATTATGTGCTAACTGGAGGAGAATTGGCGGCTATGACCATGATTGATGCGACGGTTCGCTTGATACCAGAAGTAATTGGGAAGGAAACCAGTCACCAAGATGATAGCTTTTCATCTGGGCTCCTTGAATATCCTCAGTACACTCGTCCTTATGATTATCGTGGAATGGTGGTTCCAGAAGTGCTTATGAGTGGGCATCATGAGAAGATTCGCCAATGGCGTCTCTATGAAAGTCTCAAAAAAACTTATGAGCGTAGACCAGATTTGTTGGAAAATTATGAATTAACAGTAGAAGAAGCTAAAATGTTAGCGGACATTAAAGAAAATACAAATTAAAAGGAGAAGCCTATGCAAGTCATTAAACGTGATGGACAAGTTGCCGACTTTGATCCAGATAAAATCTATCAAGCCATTCTCAAAGCTGCTCAAACGGTTTATGTTTTGACAGATGATTTACGTCAAAATCTAGCTCAGGTAACTAAGAAAGTTGTCTTGGATCTAGAAGAGGCAAAAGTGGAGCGTGCGACAATCAGCATGATTCAATCAATGGTTGAGCATCGCTTGCTTGGTGCAGGTTACATCACCATCGCTGAACACTATATCTCTTACCGTTTGCAACGGGATTTAGAGAGAAGTGGTTACGGAGAACATATTGCTGTTCATCTTCATTTTGAACAAATCCGTTAATAGAAAAGAGTGAGATGAAGAAAACTCATCTCACTCTTTCTTAAATCGATTTTTTTGGGCAGTTTGGACAGTTGAGGGAACAAAACTTATTTTTCGAATATCTGGGATTCGAATAATGCGGGTCACATTTTTTGCAAAATTTTTAACGATAATTTGCTGGCGGTCTGTATCAAATTTGATGATATCCCCTGTAAAACTTGTATCTGAAAAAATAATGTGGACAGCAGTTTTTTTCAGGAGTGCCTCTTTAATGGCACTTGTCAGGGAGTCAGCTTTGGAATGATCTGGTTCTTCTCGTCCGTTGAGAAATCCTTGGAATTTTTGTTGAATATGTTTAAATAAATCTTTCATCGGAGCCTCCCTTCTTTTTACCATTATTATATACAATTTTAAAAAAATCTACAAGATTTTACGAATAATCAAGTGAAGACAATTAAAAGGAGAATACAATGGCAGAATTTACATTTGAAATCGAAGAACACTTACTTACGCTCTCAGAGAATGAAAAAGGTTGGACCAAGGAAATCAATCGTGTCAGCTTTAATGGGGCACCAGCAAAGTTTGACATTCGTGCTTGGAGTCCAGACCACACTAAGATGGGGAAAGGAATCACCCTCTCAAACGAGGAGTTTCAAGTGATGGTCGATGCCTTTAAGAATCAATAAGCAATCATGTAAGAATAATCCAAAAGAAGCTGGGAAAAACCCGGCCTCTTTTTATTTGCTTGAAAAATAGGATTGAGTACGGAGACGTTGAAGGAGTGGTCGACCGATAAAACTGATGGTAAGGATTTTTGCAAGATCAGGAATGATAAAGGGAATGACACCGACAGCTAGTGCTTTATCAAAAGGCATGCCAGCAAGGAAGTGGAGGCTGAGAATACCACCAACAAAGACAAGGGAATCTCCCAAGAGATTTGCAAGAAAGATACGAATATAGCCACTTTTCTTATGGATAAGATAGGACGTAAGTCCAGCATAGACAAGGTCAAACCAAAGATAGCCAGCGCTTGGACCTACCAAAACATGAAAACCAGCTCCCCCACTGGCAAAGACAGGAATACCGATAGCACCCAGCAAGAGATAGAGACCAACAGAAAGAACGGCTTCCCTTGGTCTAAAAACAGTAGCAATGAGTCCGATAGCAAAGTTTTGTAGAGTAAACGGAACAGGTCCAATTGGGACACTGATTTGGGCTAATACTGCAATCAGAGCAGCTCCAATAGCAGGAATAGCGTAAATATGTGCTTTTTTCATAATAGTTAACCTCTTTTTTAATTTATAGTAACTATTATACTGGAAGGGGGATGATTGTCAACCTGTTTTAAAAATAAAGGTTACAAATCTGTAATGGCCGATTTAGAGAGAGCCGGAGGACAAGAGATTTTTCAAAACACAGGTAAATCTTATCAGTAATAAAAAGATGAGCCTTATGGAAGTTGGCTATCATATAGTGCAAACACTTAGGAATCCTGATGGGATGCTATTTTTAAGTGTTTTATAATTTGCTCTAATAAAAGAAAAAGATTGAAGAAAATGGTCCTAAATAGGCTTTTTCTTCAATCTGAGTGACCAAGATGGTCTTTTTTGTATTAACGCATGGTCACAAATTCTTCTGAACCTGTAGGATGGATAGCGACCGTCGCATCAAAATCAGCTTTTGTAGCTCCCATCTTGATAGCAACTGCAAAACCTTGAATCATTTCGTCGACGCCGTAGCCGATACCATGAAGGCCAACTACCTTTTCGTTCTCACCAGCTGTAATGAGCTTGAAGCGGGCTTCTTGACGGTGGCTAGTGACTGCTGAATACATAGAAGCAAATTTTGAAGTATAAACTTTAATGTTTTCTTGTCCATACTCTTTGATAGCTTCTTCCTCAGTCAGACCGACAGTTCCGATAGCTGGATGTGAGAAGACAACAGTTGGAATAGTAGTGTAGTCCATTTTAGCATTGGTTTTACCGTTGAAAAGTCTCTCGGATAGGGTACGACCAGCCTTGATAGCGACGGGAGTTAGTTCTTTCTCACCCGTGACATCTCCTAGAGCATAGATACCATCAACGACTGTATTTTGGTATTCGTCAACTTGAATGAAACCACGTTCATTGAGGGTAACACCTGCTTTCTCAAGCTGGAGCCCTTCAACATTTGGACGGCGACCAGTTGCCCATATAACTTGACTGGTAGTATGAGTGCTCCCATCTTCGAAATGAATGGTAATGCCTTGTTCAGTTTCTTCAAGTTTAGCAGGAACCTTATGGGTGTGGAGGTGTAATCCAGTATTTTCCATTTCTTGAACTAGACTCTCAACAATATAACTATCAAATCCACGGAGCGGACGCTCGCGACGGACGAATAAATCTGTCTGCACACCAAGGGTATGGAGCACGCCAGCTAATTCGACAGCAATGTAACCAGCACCCAGAATGGCTACAGAATCTGGCAACTTTTCCCAAGCAAAGACATCATCAGAACTACCACCTAGTTCAGCACCAGGAATGGTAGGAATACGAGGATGTGCCCCAGTTGCAATCACGATGTGCTTAGCACGGATCAACTCTCCATTGACACTAACAGTATGAGCATCAACGAACTCGGCGCGTCCTTCAATCAAATCAACTCCGTTACGCTTAAAGCTTCCACCATAAGAAGAGCGAGCACGATCAATATAGGCTTCACGATTTTTACGAAGCCTTGCATAATCAAATTCATTGCCAGTACTTGTAAAACCATAGTCAGGCCCATATTTGTGGATGCTCTCTGCGATTTGAGCACCGTACCACATAATTTTCTTAGGAACGCACCCAATATTGACACAAGTTCCACCTAATTTCTTTTCCTCAATAACTGCGGCTTTAGCGCCATGTTCACCAGCACGATTCATGGTAGCAATACCCCCGCTACCTCCACCGATAGCGATAATATCATATTCTCTCATAGAAAGCTCCTTTACTTGTTTTCTAGTCATATTCTATCTTTTTTTGGGAGTCAATGCAAAAATCTGCTACGCTTAAAAATTTTAAGAAAATGCTTGCAAAAATAAAAAAGAAAGTGTATTATATAACTAATACAACAATAAAAGGATCTTACAAATAAATTTGGATTGTTAGAAAGAAATTGTCCATTTTTGAGACTTGTGCTATAATCTTAATATATATTTGTAAAGAAGGAGTTCTTATGAAAAGAAAGAAAACAGCCAAGAAATGGCCTTTATATACTGCTATTGGGGTTGCAACAGCCATCGTAATTGGTGCTGGAGCTATTCTCCTATTTAGACAACCAAACCAAAGTGCAGCAATTGACGAACCTGCTAAAATCGCTGTAGCAAAAGAGGGAACGGTTGCTTCATCGGTTCTTCTATCGGGTAGTGTAACTGCTCAAAAAGAACAATATGTTTATTTTGATGGCAGCAAGGGAGATTTGGATGAGGTTCTAGTTTCAGTTGGTGATAAGGTAAGCGAGGGCCAGGCCTTAGTCAAGTATAGTAGCACAGAAGCCCAGGCTGCCTATGATGCTGCCAGTCGTGCAGTTGCTAAAGCTGACCGTCATATCAATGAACTGAATGAGTCTCGAAATACCGCCGCAGCAACACCTAACCTTCCGCAAGCAGGTCTAGAAGGAGCAACTGGACAAGCGCCAGCTCAGTCATCCGGTTCTGCCACAGCTGCTATTGATTCTCAAATCAGCGATGCTCGTGATGTGCGTGCAGATGCAGAAGCGCAACTTGAAAAAGCTCAAGCCCAGTTGAATGCTGCTACGGTATTGAGTACGGTGGAGGGAACAGTTGTTGAAGTGAATCGTAACGTTTCAAAATCTCCAACAGGAAATAGTCAAGTTTTGGTTCATATCGTAAGTAACGATAACTTGCAGGTCAAGGGAGAGCTTTCTGAGTACAACCTTGCCAATCTATCTGTAGGTCAAGAAGTCACTTTCACTTCCAAGGTTTACCCAGATAAAACTTGGAATGGTAAGATTAGCTATATTTCAAATTATCCAAAAAATAACAGTGAAGCAAGTAGTAGCTTGGCTGGTTCAAACACAGGGTCTAAATATCCATATACAGTCGATGTAACTAGTGAAATCGGTGATTTGAAACAGGGCTTTACAGTCAGTGTCGAAGTGAAAAGCACTAGCAAAGCATTGATTGTTCCGATCACCAGCGTAGTCATGGAAGAAGAGAAAAACTATGTTTGGATCCTTGATGAAAATCAAAAGGCCAAAAAAGTTGAAGTTGGATTGGGCAATGCAGATGCAGAAAATCAAGAAATCACATCTGGTCTGACAGATGGAGCAAAAGTCATCAGTAATCCGACAGCTTCCTTGCAAGAAGGAAAAGAGGTGAAGACTGATGAAGCAACTAATTAGCCTCAAAAATATCTGTCGTAGCTATCGCAATGGTGATCAAGAACTTCAAGTCCTTAAAAACATTAATCTAGAAGTTCACGAGGGAGAATTCGTAGCAATCATGGGACCATCAGGTTCTGGTAAGTCCACCCTCATGAATACCATCGGTATGTTAGATACACCTACAAGTGGTCAGTATTTTCTAGATGGAAAAGAAGTAGCTGGTTTAGGTGAAAAACAATTAGCCAAGGTTCGAAATCAGGAAATCGGCTTCGTCTTTCAACAATTCTTTCTCTTGTCCAAGCTCAATGCTCTTCAAAACGTAGAACTGCCCTTGATTTATGCGGGAGTTTCAGCTTCAAAACGTCGCAAATTAGCAGAAGAGTATCTGGAAAAGGTTGAACTGACAGAGCGTAGTCATCACTTGCCTTCGGAGTTGTCAGGTGGTCAGAAGCAAAGGGTTGCCATTGCGCGTGCTCTAGTCAACAATCCTTCAATCATTCTAGCAGACGAACCGACTGGAGCACTTGATACCAAAACAGGAAATCAAATCATGCAACTCTTGGTTGAATTAAACAAAGAAGGAAAAACCATCATTATGGTTACGCATGAGCCTGAAATCGCTGCTTACGCTAAGCGTCAGATTGTCATTCGTGATGGCGTCATTTCATCTGATAGTGGTCTCGTAGAAAAGGAGGAAAACTAAGATGCAGAATCTGAAATTTGCCTTTTCATCCATTATGGCCCACAAGATGCGCTCCTTCTTGACCATGATCGGTATTATCATCGGTGTTTCCTCAGTTGTCGTGATTATGGCCTTAGGTGATTCCATGTCTCGTCAGGTCAATAAAAATATGACCAAGTCCCAGAAAGATATCCATGTCTTTTTCTCACCTACAAAGAGTAAGGACGGTTCCTTTACACAAAGACAATCTGCATTGACCTTGTCTGGTGGTCGAGAAGAAGATTTTGTTGAACCACCAAAACCTCAAGAAGCATGGGTCAAGGAAGCTGCTAAGCTTAAGGGAGTGGATAGCTACTATGTGACCAACTCAGCCAATGTGACCTTGACTTATAAGGATAAAAAGGTCGAACACGCTAACATGACGGGTGGGAATGTCACCTATATGGATGCGGTCGAAAATGAAATCATTGCAGGTCGTGGCCTTAGAGCGCAAGATTATAAGGATTTCGCAAGTGTGATCATTTTAGATGAAGAGCTTGCCAATAGCCTTTTTGGTTCAGCACAAGAAGCTCTCAACCAAATTGTTGAAGTAAATGAAATCAGTTACCGTGTTATTGGTGTTTATGCAAGTAAGGAAGCTAAGGCTGCGAAAACATTTGGTGTCGGAGGACTACCAATCACGACCAATATTTCCTTAGCAGCTAATTTTAACACAGATGAGATTTCAAATATTGTCTTTCGTGTCAATGATACTAGCTTAACCCAGACTTTAGGACCAGAGTTGGCAAGAAGAATGACAGAGATTGCAGGTCTTCAACAAGGGGAATATCAAGTTGCAGATGCGTCTGCTGCCTTCCAAGAAGTTCAACAACTCTTTGGCTTCATAACAACGATTATTAGTGCCATTGCAGGGATTTCCCTTTTTGTCGGTGGTACTGGTGTTATGAACATTATGCTCGTTTCAGTGACAGAGCGTACCCGCGAGATTGGTCTACGGAAAGCACTAGGAGCAACTCGGGGTAATATTCTGGTTCAGTTCTTGATTGAATCCATGATTCTAACCTTGTTAGGAGGGGTCATCGGTCTGGTGCTGGCTGCAGGGGTGACTATGCTTGCAGGTGTCCTTCTTCAAAACATGATTGCAGGAATCGAAGTTGGCGTATCCATCCCAATCGCTCTCTTTAGTTTAGCTGTCTCAGCTGGTATCGGTATGATATTTGGTGTTTTACCAGCCAACAAGGCTTCTAAACTAGACCCGATTGAAGCCCTTCGATATGAATAAAATAAACAACAGGAAAAACAAGATGGACACTTGTCTATCTTGTTTTTTGTATGGATTTCCATTTCGAAAATCACTAAAAATATGGTATAATGAAGTGTTAGAAAAACAGGTTTCATTAGCCTGGAAAGGAAATATTATGTCTGAAAAGAATTTTTATATAACAACACCGATTTACTATCCATCTGGTAAACTTCATATCGGTTCTGCCTACACAACTATTGCCTGTGACGTCCTAGCACGATACAAACGCCTTATGGGATATGACGTCTTTTATCTGACTGGTCTTGACGAGCATGGTCAAAAGATTCAACAAAAAGCAGAAGAAGCTGGGATCACACCTCAAGCCTATGTTGATGGCATGGCAGTTGGAGTCAAAGAACTCTGGCAATTACTGGATATCTCATATGATAAATTTATCCGTACAACTGATGACTACCATGAAAAAGTAGTGGCTCAAGTTTTTGAACGCTTGCTTGCTCAAGATGATATTTACTTGGGTGAATACTCTGGTTGGTATTCAGTTTCAGATGAGGAATTCTTTACAGAAAGTCAACTTGTGGAAGTTTTCCGTGACGAAGCAGGAAATGTAACCGGCGGTATCGCTCCATCAGGTCACGAAGTGGAATGGGTATCTGAAGAATCATACTTCCTTCGCCTCAGCAAATACCAAGATCGTTTGGTTGAATTTTTCAAATCACATCCTGACTTCATCACTCCAGATGGACGTCTCAATGAAATGTTGAAAAACTTTATTGAGCCCGGTTTGGAAGACTTGGCAGTATCACGTACAACCTTTACATGGGGTGTGCCAGTTCCATCAAATCCAAAACACGTTGTCTATGTTTGGATTGATGCCCTTCTAAACTATGCGACTGCTCTTGGTTATGGTCAAGAGGATCATGCTAACTACGATAAATTCTGGAATGGAACAGTCTTCCACATGGTTGGAAAAGACATCCTTCGTTTCCACTCAATCTACTGGCCAATCCTTCTCATGATGTTGGATATGAAATTGCCTGATCGATTGATTGCCCATGGTTGGTTTGTCATGAAAGACGGTAAGATGTCTAAGTCTAAAGGAAATGTCGTTTATCCTGAAATGTTAGTAGAACGTTATGGACTTGATCCACTTCGTTACTACCTCATGCGTAGCCTTCCAGTGGGTTCAGACGGAACCTTCACTCCTGAGGACTACGTCGGCCGTATCAACTATGAATTGGCCAATGACCTTGGAAATCTCCTCAACCGTACGGTTTCAATGATTAACAAGTACTTTGATGGTCAAATCCCTGCCTATGTAGAGGGTGTGACAGAGTTTGACAATGCTCTTGCTGATGTTGCAGAACAATCAATCGCTGACTACCATACACACATGGAAGCAGTTGACTATCCGCGTGCGCTTGAAGCAGTCTGGATTCTTATCTCACGTACTAATAAATACATCGATGAGACAGCTCCATGGGTACTGGCCAAGGATGAAGCTCTTCGTGACCAATTGGCAAGTGTTATGAGCCACTTGGTAGCCAGCCTTCGTGTCGTAGCTCACTTGATTGAGCCATTTATGATGGAAACCAGTCGTGCAGTTTTGACTCAACTTGGACTTGCAGAAGTTTCTAGCCTTGAAAACCTGAGCTTGGCTGATTTACCTGCAGGTGTAACTGTAATTGCCAAAGGAACACCTATATTCCCACGTCTGGATATGGAAGAAGAAATCGCCTATATCAAGGAACAAATGGAAGGTAACAAGCCAGCCGTCGAAAAAGAATGGAATCCAGATGAAGTTGAACTCAAACTCAACAAGGATGAAATCAAATTTGAAGACTTCGATAAGGTTGAAATCCGTGTTGCTGAAGTCAAAGAAGTTTCTAAAGTAGAAGGTTCTGATAAGTTGCTTCAATTCCGCTTGGATGCTGGAGATGGTGAAGATCGTCAAATCCTCTCAGGAATTGCTAAGTACTATCCAAACGAACAAGAATTGGTCGGCAAGAAAGTCCAAATCGTTGCCAACCTTAAACCACGTAAAATGATGAAAAAATATGTCAGCCAAGGGATGATTCTCTCAGCTGAACATGATGGCAAATTAACCCTTCTCACAGTTGATCCAGCCGTACCAAACGGAAGTGTGATTGGATAAGATTTAAAAGAACCAGTTTGAACTGGTTCTTTTCTTTTGTATGACTATAGTTGATAAAAGAGGCATTCTGCTTTATAATGAAGAAAAACGGAGGAAGTTGCCATGAAATACATTCCATTCGGTCAAGAGAAAAGAGAATTGTCCGAAATCGTCCTAGGCATGATGCGAATCAGTGACAAGTCGGTCAAAGAAGTTGAAGAGCTGGTAGAAACAGCCCTATCTGTGGGAATCAACGCCTTTGACTTGGCAGATATCTATGGTCGTGGTCGGTGCGAAGAATTGTTGGGTCAAGTGTTAAACAATCGTCCTGACCTGCGTGAAAAGATGTGGATTCAGTCTAAGTGTGGCATTCGCATAGAAGAATTTACCTATTTTGATTTTTCAAAAGATTATATTTTAGAGTCAGTTGATGGGATTCTACAACGATTGCAGGTTGATTATCTAGATAGCTTGCTTCTCCATCGCCCAGATGCCTTGATGGAAGCTAACCAAGTGGCAGAAGCTTTTGATATTCTACAAAAATCAGGTAAGGTTCGAGACTTTGGTGTATCCAACCAAAATCCAATGATGATGGAATTACTGAAGAAAGAGGTTAAACAACCTTTATCTATCAATCAATTACAGCTAAGCGCAGCTTTCACGCCAGGTTTTGAATCAGGTTTCCATGTCAATATGGAAGGTGACAAGGCAGCTTTGCGTGATGGTAGCGTCTTTGAATACTGCAAACTGAATGATATGGTCATTCAGGCTTGGTCAGTCTTGCAGTTTGGCTATTTTAAGGGTAATTTTGTTGGAAAAGAGCAATTTCATGATCTAAATGAAGTTCTAAATCGACTAGCCTTAAAATACGGTGTAAGCCCATCAGCCATTGCTATCGCTTGGGTGTTACGCTATCCAGCCAAGATGCAAGCTGTAGTAGGGACAACAAATCCAAAACATTTGCTAGAAGCAAGCCAAGCAAGTAACTTTAGTTTGACTCGAAAAGAATGGTATGAGATTTACCTAGCAGCAGGAAATGATTTGCCTTAGAATTAAAACGAAATCCATTCAAGAGCGAGATTTTATCTCGCTCTTTTTGTTAAAAAAAATTTATATAATTGTTTGAAAATACAAACTAATAATAGTATAATAAAATAAATATTTTTTTGAAAAGGAAGTAAATATGAAAAAAATTGTAGTAGTCATATCAATTATGATATTTGCGATACTAGGTGTTGGTTTAGGTTATTACTTTTTATCTTATGTACCTTATAAAACTGCTGTCAGTAATTTTGAAAAAGCTTCGGTATCTCTAAAAGAAAAAAATAAGGATATTGAAGACTTAGTATCTGAGGCCGAAACGGTAGTTGAAAAAGGCGAAGAAGCATTAGAATCAAATACTTTAGATGACTTAAAGAATTCTGTAGAAAAAACTCAAAAATCAATAAGAAAAGTACCAGAAATGGAGAAAAAAACAAAAGATATTGAAAATCAAATTAATGAAATGAATCAACCAATAAGTTATGAAGAAAATCAAAATGAATTAAAGAATAAACTTGAAAAATACAAAAATAGCGTCACTCAATTAAAACAAATTACGAATCCATCTAGTACATTTATTGAGGAAAGACTTAAAGAAGTTGATACAATTACTGGAGTACAATCTGTGACAGAAAGTAATGATCCTAATAAGCATCTAAATAAACAAGGTGGTTATACGGCGTCTGTTTATTTTGTAGATAATCAAGTAACTCCTCCGGTGGAGGGTTCTGATATTATTCAAAAAGGAAATGATGCAGGCGGAAATATAGAGGTATATAAAACAAAAGAGGAAGCAGAACAGCGTAATAAATATATTAGTACATATGATGGAACCTCTCTTCAACCTGGTTCTCATTATGTATATGGTACAGTTCTGATTCGTACCTCTTCACGACTAACAGCAAGCCAGCAAGAAGAATTAACTAAGAAAATATATCAGAAATTTATAGAAATAAAATAATCAAAAGAATTAAATTTTTAAAATATGATTTAAGCTTTTCTATTTTTACATTAACTTTTATTCAAGAGCGAGATTCTATTTCGCTCTTTTTGTTTAAAACAAAGTATAAATTTCTAATTATCTTTTTATATTTTCTTAAATGCTCGTAAAGCCTTATTCTATGTGCTTTCGAGTATTTTTACTGTAGGAAGATACTTCACGTTTCTTTGCATATTTCCTCATGTCTTAGCTGTCAGAAGTGGTAAATAAGTAGTAAATTCATTTGTACTACTAAGCAACAAGACGCTCCTGTTGCTTCTCTTTATTCAAGCGTTTCATTTCTGCCATTGCAGAATCGAATGTTGCATGTGCGTAATAGTTCAGCGTCATGGCTATATTAGCATGTCCCATAATGTACTGTAATGCCTTTGGATTCATTCCTGCATTTGCATAGTTGGTACAGAATGTATGTCGCAAACTATGTGGAGTGATGTGTGGCAATTTATCCTCGTTATACTTATTGTATTTCTTAACAAGACCTTTCATCATGCCGTTGTAATCACTTGCCACTTTTGGATAGTTCTTTCTATTTAAGAAAGAGGAAATCACTATATCCATCAATCTCAACACGCTTATCATTCTTTCGATTCGCTAACACTCGCTTAAATGCTTGATAGGCTTCTTCAACCATAGGAACTTGACGTTCGCCACTTTTGGTCTTTGGTGTTTCAATGTAGTACCCAATTTCAGTATCTCTCAATAGCTGATGGTCTATATTGACAAGACGATTCTCAAAATCTAAATCTGGAAGTGTCAAACCACCAAACTCTGAAATACGAAGACCTGTTTTTAAGAGTATCAGAATTTCATCATAATTTTTGCTGTAGGTTTTATCAGCTTTTGCAAAGGCTAACAGTTTTTCTTCCTGTTCTTCTGTTAGTACGGTCTTAGGGACAGTATCATCATCAAGAACTGCTTTCAGTTGAAAGTCAAATGGATTCTTCCGAACACAATCATCTTGTATAGCAATATAGAATGAAGCCTTTAAAGAACGTTTGTAGTTATTGATGGTTTGATAAGCATAACCATTTTCACTCATTCTAATAGCCCATTCTTTAGCGTCTGATGGCTTAATACTGTCAATACTTCTTACACCTAACTTGTCTTTCTTCAAAATATCCATAAGATATTTGCGTCCAGTTTCAGTGTTTTTTCTAACCTTTGGTCTTTGAGCGTTCTGTTTTGCGTAAAGCTGGCAGAGTGTCATTTTCTTTCCTACAACATCAATACCATCATGAATGTCTTTCTGTAACTCTGCGATTTTCTCTCTAAGTGAGATACAATCACGCTTTCCTGCTGGTACTCGGTCTGTAGCCACAAGTTTCCACGAGTAAACAAATTGCGGTTCTCCAAATGAATCTATATATTTGTATAAGTATCTTCCGTCTTTTCGTTGGCTCTCTCCAGTCTTTAAGATTCGACCTTTATTGTCACGTCTTTTTTCTGACATGGCATTTGCTCCTTTCCTTTATGGAAAGAGCCTTGATACGACTTAATACTATTTTATCATATACAAGACCCTTTGGCGACGCTAGATTGCGTCCAATGTATCTATAATTTTTTCAAATTGTTTTCGTTTAATCTGAATACGATTGCCATTCATAATCAGCCAATTTGCATTTTTATTTTCCTCTGCCAAGCGTCGTAGCTTGTTTTCGCCAATACGAAAATATTTTGACGCTTCTTCAATGGTTAGGGTATAACGTTCCCAAATAGGAATGTCAGTCTGCTTCATAAAATCCTCCTTTCCAAATCACTTATTTGGATTTCATAAAAGTTGTTTTACCAGCAATCGAACAGCTTTAGCAAAGCTCACGGGAGTTCCACCCCTGCATGGTTCTCATGTAGCCATACTCATTGCCTGCGACGGTTTTATCACGCTCGGACTATTGACTGTATGGGAGTATCATTATCACGATAAGAATGTCGTTGCAGGCAATCCTGCTAAAGATTGCTTCTCGGATCACTAACATGAATCGCTCGCTATCTTTATAAGATAGGTCATGGCGGTTAGTTCCGTTGGCTCTTTTCTTATCGAAACGTATTCGATTACTTTTATTCAGTTTTCAAAGAACAATGGCTCGTTAGCCTATCAAAACACATTGAAAGCTCAATATGCTTTGGTGGAATAACAAACCTCCCTGTTCGGGAAGCGTGGAATGGTTTAGCACGCTTCCACGAAAGGAGAGAGGATATTACTTAATTTCAAATGACAAAATCTTTGTAATCAGTCTGGTTTCCATTCTTCCACGTAAGACTTCATCAACGACCATACTTTGATTGCCATATTCATCTTTCATAAGTCGTAGGGAACGCTTCGTTATGTACCCTCTGTAATGATGTAGAATCTGGTTAATCGCTTCGGTATCGCCATCTGTTGCCTTTACAATGAGAGGAAAGGGAATCATAGGATATTGTGTTTTCATTCTTCAAATTCCTCCATAAACTTTTTAATTAAGGCTAGTCCACTGGTTCTATGCCGATAGACAGTAGAACGGTTCAATTTCAACAGGTCTGCAATTTCTGAATCGCTCATGTCCATAAAGTAAAACAGCAGTAGAATTTCACGTTTCTTGTCTGGCAACTCACGTAATGCTTCACTCAACAAATCATTTTCAACGCCTACTGATAACCCATTGAGTGTAAAAATCTGAAAGTCAGTTGAATAGTTATCTGTTGTCGCAAACTGGCTAACAAGATAATCGCCAACATCCGAAAAGGACACCTCACGCTTTGCAATCCTTGAAAGATAAAGCATATAATTCTTTCGCTCGTCTTCCATAGCACGTTTACAGATATAGTCAAACTGATTTTCTATTGTGGTCTGAAAAGAAGATGGTTTCATGTTTCTCACCCCCTTTCTGTCTAGGAAAGGAAGTGAGCCTTGCTCGTTTATCTCCTTTCACTCTTAGTCCCAATGTGAAAGGGGGATTTGTTGCATTACTGATAAATAAACTTTGTAAAAAAGTTCTGAATAGCCAAAAAAGCATATAAACAGATTTATTTCTCTGTTTACATGCTTCTGTTATTCTATCTATATGATTTATAAAACCACATTGGTGGACGTACTTATCTATTGCAGATAGACGACTTTTTTTGACAAGAACCCAATGTAAGGAAATTTATTGTATATGATGTACTTCATGGCGACGTTGACCTCCAACAAACCGCCATTTGGAAGTAATATACAATATTTTAACAGCGTAAATAGCACTACCATATAACGGTTTTTTTTATTGGCGTTTAGTAGTGCTTTTTATTAAATATAAACCTATAAACCATATAACACGTTTTTCTATACCTGTTTTTAATTCAGTAGGAACAATAAAATGTATAGAGGTGGTCTACTATGCGTAAAAAAGAAGATAAATATGATTTTAGAGCCTTTGGTTTAGCCATTAAAGAAGCTCGATTGAAACGAGGTTTAACTCGTGAACAAGTGGGAGCATTGATTGAAATTGACCCACGGTACTTAACTAATATTGAAAATAAAGGGCAACACCCCAGCATACAAGTTCTTTATGACCTTGTATCGTTACTTCATGTTTCCGTTGATGAATTTTTCTTACCTGGGGTCCCGAGCGCTTAGTGGGAATTTGTATCGATAAGGGGTACAAATTCCCACTAAACCAATGTTTCAAGGCCTATTTATTTTTTATATTCAATTCTCTTAAGTGTTTAGGAATAGATAACAAGTCAAATTTATACTCTCCAAGAAAAGTGATATGCTCCCAATTAATAGGAGATACATGCTTCATATACTTAGTTACTTCGGGATCTATTTTGACGAGATAATTATAAGCTGCTTGTAAGTAGACGGCGTTCCATATACTTATTGCATTTATTAACACATTAAGCGCACTAGCACTTTGAAGTTGTCGGCGAATATCGCGCTCCATAAATTTTCCGCGTCGCCCAAAAAATAGTTCTCTAGCTAAAGCATTAATCGCTTCTGTCTTATTTAGTCCATGAGTGATCCTTCGCCGTAGCTCACTATCTGTAATATAATCTATCATAAAAATGCTCTTTTCAATGCGACCTAGTTCTCTCAGTGCAAGAGCTACTCTATTCTTACGTGCGTATGAGCCTAGCTTTCCTAATAGTAAAGAACTAGATACTTTTCCTGTTTGAATCGAATAGGCGATTCGTTTAATTTCATCATAGTTTTCTTCAATAATTTTTACATTGATTTTTCCGCTTATATCTTCTGATAAGTTAGGGTAGTAGGAAGGTGATTTGATAGAAAATAATTGTGATTTTTTTATATTTCTGATGCGAGGTTCAAAATCAAAGCCTAGTAATGCGGTCATTCCAAACACCTGATCAGAATACCCATTTGTATCAGTAAAATGTTCCTCAATATCTAGATCTGTTTCATGATAAAGTAGGCCATCAAGGGTATGAGTAGCTTCCCTTGTATTAGTTGAAGCAACCTCGATATGATGAGTCGTATGCCTATCATTTATTGATCGAATCATTGTAGCTCCTTTTTCCATACTTTTGTAATGTGGATTAACATCGGATTTTAGAGCTGAGACGCCCACTGGGACGCGCATTCCGTCTGAAGCAGTGGTTTTTCCTTCACCCCAAAAGTCTGCAACAGGAAGCTTTAACTGATAATTAACCAAAACAGATTGAGCACGAGTCAGAGCTTCTTTATAAAAGCGCCATTGTTTGGCATTGGCTAACTGAGAATAAGAAATTCCAGGAGTTGATTGGGCCATTTTTTCAAGACCAATATTCATCCCTAAACCCAGCAAAGCAGCAAAAATAATTTTTCTTTCTTGTTCACTCGGCGGTTTCCCTGTAGAATCATGACTAAATTCTTGTGAAAAGTTGGTCCAACTGTCCACCTCAATTAAAAGATCACTAAGCCTTATCTTAGGAATTATTGAATAAAGTTTTTTTCTATATATTTCTGCTTCGCTAGGTGTAACTTTTTCCAACTTTTTAAGGTTTGCTCTTGAAATTCTCTTATCAACTGTCGAATAAAATTGAAGCTGTAAATCTAAAATTATTTCCCGATCCTTTAAATAGTCCTCAAACGTGTCTGGAATAGTTTCTGAATCAATACAAGCAGATAAATCAACTAAGTAATCATCAATATTTCGATGGATCATACTTCCTTCAACTGAAATATCTCCTGATCGAATATTGTTCTTTAGCTCGGTGAAAGCTACTAACTCATAGTAAGACCGATCTATTTTCCCCTCTTCTGGCCGAACAAGGCTTTTCCATTTTTTACTCACAAAATCAGTAGAAGTATCTGCCGGTATTTTTCTTTTACCACTATTGTGTAAATCAGTTAGTTGAGTTAGGGCCATGAGGACTGGATTTGCTGCCGGAGTTGCTTTGAACGAAAGGGTCCTCAATAACATTGGCGTGTATCTTCGGAGGTAATTAGCTTTATTTCGAACCATTTCTAAATAGCCATGATTTTTATTACCTGTAATTTTTTTAGCTTCTTCTCCATCTTGTACTAAATCTTCCCAAGGCATGATTCGTTCAATTTCGTCAAAAGGATTACTATCATTATCTTTTGCAAAGTGAAGAGCATCAATTAAAGAAGCATAATGTTCCAATTTTTTAGTAGCCAATTTTCCTTTTTCTTTTAACTGTTCTTGTGAATCACGTGTCCCTTTGCGTTTAATACTTGCTAAAATGCGGTCATTAATCTCAATCAGTTGATCGATCAGATATTGATGATGATTGACTAAAAAAGCAATAAGTAAAGAGTATCTTTTTTCAAGCTCAAAACGGGAGAAGTCATATGCATCATAATTTTCCCCTAGTCTAGCTAGCTGAAGAAACCTGTTCCGATTAATATGGGAGACATTAATTGTCCCGAGTCCCATGGAAGCAATCACTTCCACTTTTTTACAAATACTCATAAAGCTTTCTGGATTTGCCTTACCTGGAATGTCTTTTAGCCAAGCGAGTTTAGTTATTTTCGTCTCTTCATAAATTTGAAACAAACTCTCTAGTTTTTCAATTTGTATATCTGTTAATGAACAGAGTAATATTGAAAATAAGTTGTTTTCTGCTTTATCTCGACAGCGGCTTATAATGTCTTCAAGTGTAGCTATAGATGGAAAAATAATTCTTTTTCGAGTTAAGAAATCAATTGTTTTTTTCATTAGATAGATAGAGTCATCATTTTCTAAAGCTAGTTCAATTAAATATTCTATTAACTGTTTTTGTGTATTAGCACTACCGAATCGATGATAGTTGAATACTTCTAAGATCTCGTTGAAGTGATTTGCACGTGTATTTCTATGATCATATGAATTTAAATCAATTGCATCAAGATGGAGCTGTCGACTCACATAAGAAGTTAGTCTGGTTGATTTAATCGGCCAATTACTTAAAGAACACCCAGGATACCGGGCCAAACAAAGTTGTATCGCAAATCCTAGTTTATTGACCTTTCCACGGTGTTGATTAATAACCTCCAGATCATAATCAGAAAAACTAAAATACGCTTTAAAATCCTCTTCTGATAAGTGGTCTACAGAAAGAAGTTGTTCACGCTGTGAAGTAGTTAAAATTCTTTTCATAGCCATATCTTAAGCATTCCTTTTATTGAGGTAACGGTAAAAGGTTGTTTTGCTTAATTTAGAGGCATCAAGAATTTGACGAATAGAATACTCTTTGCTGTCATACATTTTTAAAGCTAAATCAATTGATAGCTTACCTTTACTTGGACGGCCCCCTTTTTTTCCTCGGACTCTGGCTGCCTTAAGACCAGAGTTAGTTCGTTCAATAATAATATCCCGTTCCAGTTCTGCTAAACTAGCCATAACTCGGAAAAAGAATCTTCCCATAGACGTTGAAGTATCTACGTTATCTTGAATAGATATAAAATTGACACTAAGTTCTTCAAATAATTCAGAAAGTTCAATCAAATGTTTAGTTGATCGTGAAATTCGATCTAACTTGTAAATGACAACAGAATCTCCTTCACGTAGTAGGTTGATCATTTCTTCTAATTGCGGTCGGTCTTTTTTCGCACCAGTTACTTTTTCTTGAAATAATTTATCAATTCCATAATGAGTAAGTGCATCAATTTGTAAACTAAGATTTTGATCATCCGTACTCACTCGAGCATAGCCAAAAATCATAAAAAAACCTCCTTAATTTTATAATTTAAATGTACCATAACTCATTAAGTATAACTATATAGGAACTATGAAAAAGGAACGGATTTTGGTACTTGATTTACTTAAAAAACATTTAGAAAAAGCAGGAAAATGAAAAGGTACCATAAACGGTCGTTTATGGTACCATTCAAATTTATCCTTATTGTACAAAATAACAGCGAAATTTTTAAATCTATTCCTTATCGATACAAATTCCCCGTAGGCGCTAGGGACCTCTTTAGCTCCTTGGAAGCTGTCAGTAGTATACCTAATAATTTATCTACATTCCCTTTAGTAACGTGTAACTTTCCAAATTTACAAAAGCGACTCATAGAATTATTTCCTCCCGTTAAATAATAGATAACTATTAAAAATAGACAATACTTGCTCATAAGTAACGGTACTTAAATTGTTTACTTTGGCGTGTTTCATTGCTTGATGAAACTGATTTTTAGTAAACAGTTGACGATATTCTCGATTGACCCATTTTGAAACAAAGTACGTATATAGCTTCCAATATTTATCTGGAACATCTGTGGTATGGCGGGTAAGTTTTATTAAGACACTGTTTACTTTTGGTTTAGGATGAAAGCATTCCGCTGGCAGCTTAAGCAATTGCTGAATCGAGACTTGAGTGTGCAAGAGCAACCCTAGTGTTCGGTGAATATCCAAGGTACGCTTGTAGAATCCTTCTTCAACAATCAGATAGATGTCAGACGCATGGCTTTCAAAAACCACTTTTTTAATAATTTGTGTGCTTAAATGGTAAGGAATATTCCCAACAATTTTATACCTCTGTTTGTTAGGGAATTGAAACTGTAGAATATCTTGGTGAATTAAAGTGACACGAATGTTCAGTTTTAATTTTTCTGACGATAAGTTGAATAGATGACTGTCTAATTCAATAGACGTTACCTGTTTACTTATTTTAGCCAGTTTCGTCGTTAAATGCCCTTTACCTGTTCCAATTTCGTAAACGGTATCGGTTTCTTTTAAATTCAATTGTTTTATTATTTGGTTGAGTACTTTTTCACTCGTTAAAAAGTTTTGAGAATATTTTATATTTTTGTTCATGTAATCACTCCTGAAGTGATTACATCTATAAATAAATACAGAAGTTAAACGATTTGTTTGTAATTTTAGTTATCTGTTTAAAAAGTCATAAGATTAGTCACTGGTAGGAATTAATCTAACGTATTTATTTATCTGCGTAATCACTGTTTTTAGTCTGTTTCAAAACAGTAGATGTTTTATCTACATTACGCATTTGGAATACCAACATGACGAATCCCTCCTTCTTAATTACAAATTTTTAGCATCTAATTTAACTTCAATTCCTATTATACAAAATTTTAAGATAATGCACAATCAACACACTCTTAAGTTTGCTTCTAAGTCTTATTTCCATAACTTTAGGGTTAACCATACGCAAGACCAATCACTCTCGGACAATACTCATGATTTTAATGATAAAATCCATGTTAAACCCATAGATAAGAAATACACCTGCAATAACCGTTACCTGTTTGTGCCAATTTAAAAATGCACCACTTTTTTATAATTAAAACGGTTGAAAACTGTACCACTAATAACTCACAATAGAGAGATGTCACCGTCAAGTTAAATGTACAAAATAACAGCGAAATTTTTAAATCTATTTCTTATCGATACAAATTCCTCGTAGGCGCTCGGGACCCCTACCTGCTAATAACTTGGTAAAAAGCACCCGACGATTACAGATAGAGAAATACATGGATAGCTTTACAGACAAAGAACTATCCTTAATGGAATCTTTAGCCAGCGGTATCAACGAAGCAAGAAACATCGAAGACTAATTAAAAGAATCCATACATAACGGAAAGAGCCGATAAAATGAGATTGTATTAATCTCATTTTATCGGCTCTGCGTCTTTGCGTCTGGCTCTGTAATCACAGTTACTTTGAACTGCTTTATTTCAATTAAATTTTCTTGTCTGCATTTCGGACAATAGAGGGGGAATTTTTTTAATTCAGTATCTTCCCTTATCTTTAATCGTGTTTTATTTCCACATACAGGACACAATATCCACTTGTAGTTTATAATAACTATCTCCTCCTTTACACTTTAATTCAAATCTTTATTAAAGAATATTTCATCTTATTTAACAAGAAACCATATTTATATAACAACATAAAATACACTAAGTTATTTTATTGAACATATATCGTACTTTATCTATCCGACTATTTGGACGACGGGGCTGGCAAACAGGTTCACCGGTAGTAACATGGTACCCTTTTAACTCTGTTAAACAAACACTACGTCCATTTGTAAAGAAAGTTAAATCACTACGATATTCTTGAATACACCGAGCAGGGATTTCTCCACTAAGAATGACCTCATTATTTTTCAATTGAGTGTCTACGATGTTCGCACAATATTTAGGAGCATCGTTGTATGCTCGTGAAAGATATTCCTTTGGCGCATAAATTTTAAAACTAAGATATGGCTCTAACAATTCTGTTCCAGCTTTTTTTAAGACTTGTTCCAATACAATAGGAGCAAGCATCCGAAAATCTGCTGGGGTACTAACAGGGCTATAGTATAAGCCATACTTAAAACAGATTTTACAGTCCGTCACATTCCAACCATACAATCCTTGTTCACAGCCATAGCGTATCCCCTCCATAACTGCATTTTGAAACGATTGATTTAAGTATCCAAGAGAAACCGAGCTCTCATACTGTACTCCGCTCCCTAATGGAAGCTGTGCTACAGATAGACCAATGGAAGCCCAGAAGGGATTCGGTGGAACTTCGATGTGAATGGTATACTCTGCTTTTTTTAACGGTCTTTCCATATAAATGACTGTAGGCTCTTTTATTTCTATCTCCACATGATACTTTTCTTGCAGCAGAGCACAAGTCACTTCCATTTGTACTTTCCCTAAGAAAGAAAGTATGATTTCATGTGTCGCAGAATCCACATAATATCGCAGAAGCGGGTCACTGTCGGAGATTTCTAAAAGTGCATCAAGTAACATTTCCCTTTGTTGAGGTTTGCTCGGTTCAACAGTCGTTTGCAGCAGAGGGAGGGGATTTTCAATTCTCTCTCTCTGTGGCAATAGCTTTGTATCTCCAAGAACACTATTTAACTTCAAAAACTCATTCTGCAAAATAACAATTTCCCCGGAATAAGCCTTATCAATTTTACATAATTCACCATTTATTGAAGTATACATTTCTGTAATTTTTATTTTTTCCTTTTCCGATATTCTAACCGAATCTCGCAAATGCAGTACGCCACTATAAAGACGTATATATGCAAGACGCTGTCTTTTTTCCGAATACTCAATTTTGAAAACTTTTCCGCAAAGTTCAGACGGACCTCGATGTGTTGATGAATAAAATTTATTAGTAATAACTTCTATAAGGTTATCAATCCCTATATTACTTTTTGCACTTCCATGATAAAGAGGGAACAGAGAACAATTCTGAAATCTTATGCTTTCCTCTTGTTCGAGTTCCAATGCTTCTAATGATTTACCGGACATATATTTCTCTAAAAGGTCATCGTTTCCCTCTATTACCGTATCCCATTGTTCAGATTCGGTAAAGTTCGTCACACACATATTAGGATACAGTTCTACCTTCTGTTTGATTACAATTTCGGCAGAAAGTTTCTCTTTAATATCCTGATAAACCGTTGATAAATCAATTCCATTTTGGTCAATCTTATTGATAAAAAAGATTGTGGGAATACCTATTTTCCTAAGTGCATGAAACAATATACGAGTTTGTGCTTGTACGCCATCTTTTGCAGAAATCAGTAGAATTGCCCCATCTAAAACTGATAATGAACGATATACTTCTGCTAAGAAATCCATATGTCCTGGCGTGTCTATGATGTTCACCTTCGTATTTTCCCACTGAAAAGAGGTTATTCCTGTCTGAATTGTAATTCCTCTCTGACGTTCTAAAAGCGTATTATCCGTCCTCGTTGTACCTTTGTCCACGCTTCCTAATTCTGTAATCGCTCCACTGTTATATAATAAGCTTTCTGTTAAGGTAGTTTTTCCTGCATCAACATGAGCTAAAACTCCAATATTAATAATTTTCATGTGATTTTCCTCCATTCAAAAACCCAAAAGGGCATAAAAATCCCAGTGATAAATACTTTTATCACTGGGATTTTTATGCATAACCATAGGCATACAAAGCATACAGATATTCTCCGGATACTTTAGAATCACATGATAAAGGTATTCTTAAACTGGGTACAAAAAACTAAGCCCTCCTAAAAAAGGACATCCAATTATTTGTTCCCACTATCAAATTGACAGTTTATTTAAGAATACCTTGCCGCATATTTATTAACTCCTTTTAAATAGATACTTAAATTATAGCACGTAAGAGCATATTTGTAAAGGAATCTCCAATTTTTTATCAAAGAGAGTACGTGATTACAAAATAGCTGTAATAATGTACCAATATTTGTTATTCTATAATCTTCCAATTACTCCCGTTCTTTTCAAGTACCAAATCAAATTGAGATACCTGCGTTGCTTTGGTCTGCTGGTCGATATACTCCACTGTCAGCGATACCGTGACTTGATTATCCTTACGATTGTGAATAGGATTTACCAGTTCTTGAAAGATGTACTCTTTTCCGATTGGTTTTAATATCCCGTCATTCACATAGTAGGAAAGTTCACTGGCTGTCGCTGTAGGATAGAGCTTGAAGAACGTCGTTAAAAACTCATTGATTTCATTGGTTGTAATGGAATCAACCGTCCCCTCACTTTCAATGGCTTTTGGTTTATAACTTGATTTCTTAGGTATGTTGGTAATGGTCGGATTCTTAACCAGTACCATATTTCCAGAACCATCTACATAGACACTCACTATATAAGCAGAGTGGACGGTCTTTGTATTTTCTCCCTCTGTAATGAGCTGGTCTACACTGTAGGTTACATTAAACTCATTGTCGCCAGTTGGCTCTACCGTCCATATCTGAAATCCTCTTACAGAAGACGATACAGGAATATCTTTGCGTACTGTATCAACATTGAGAGCTTGAAGTTCATCTGTCAGATAGCCTTTTAGACTTTCCATTCGATTATCAATGGACTTATCGGATTGCTCCCATGAATAGTAGACTTTCGCAAAGTTCTCTACAAAATTTTCTACATGATGAGTATCAACGTATTCCTTTTCTATGATAGTTGTTTCGTGAATAGTATGAGTATCTATAGCTGTAAAGTGCTTGAATATCGCAAAGCTGAAACTAAGCCCTAAAAGTACCCACAAGGCAATCACAACCTTTTTATGAGGATTGACCTTATAGTAGACACGAGGTTTCTTTTCCTTTGGTATCTGTTTTTCTTTATTCTGATTTTTTCTAAATTTCATCATTAAATCTTCCTTTCTCATTGTTTGATTCGTCCTGCTCCCACTAAATGCTGTTGCCAGTAGGGGCTTGTTAAGTCGGCATAACCGATTGGGTCGCCTGCATGAAACATACGGTTATTGCCAAGGTATATCCCAACATGAGTAATATAAGAGCCAGCGTTATAGGTAGAATGAAAGAAAACCAAATCGCCAGCTTGTGCTTCCGATAGTGGGATATGCTGGGTCACATCATATTGCTGTTGTGCGGTTCGTGGTAAGTTAATTCCAGCTTTTCCATACGTCCATTGTGTCAGTCCGCTACAATCAAAAGAAGTAGTCGGGGAAGCTCCACCGTAAACGTATCGCCAGCCCTCATATTTCAGTGCTTCGTCCATGATGGCTTGTACCGTATCATCATCAAACTCTGTTGTGACAAGATACTGCGTTACCAGTTGCACATAAAACATATTGCCATAGTTGTATCGCCAGCCCCCATTGATAGGTATGGCTATGGGATTGGGGTAAGACACTTTTTCGCCACCTGAATACTCTTTTGAGAAACTTTGAGCCAGTTCAAAGGTATATTTATTTCCACGATTAGCCACATACCCTAAGAAACCACCACCATAATTGTAGGACTGGATAACCGATTCTAAATCTACACTGAGCCTTTCGCTACTGGCTAATAATTCACTGAAATACTTCACACCTTGCTTAATGGATTCTTCTGTACTCAATGAATTAGGTGGAAGACCGAGGGATTCCGAGGACTGCATAACATCTTCCGCAGTACCGCCCGATTCCACCTGTATAATCGCAAGAAGTATGTTGACATATTCTTCAACGCCATATTCTTTGGCATATTTTTCTACCATAGGCTTATGAGCCAGCACTTCTGCGGAAACATTCACACCTCCATAATGAATATTGGAAATTCCGCTGTCCTGTTCATCTGAAAATAAAATGGCAACAAACAGAAGCAGTGAGAAGACCATCAAGAATAATCCAGAACCACCAATCACTAAAGTTTTCAACTTCATGGTTTCTTACCGACTTTCTTAATGGTGGCGGTTTTGATTGGTGGTCTACTTCTTGTATTTTGTAGTGGTACTCTTTGAACAGTAGACGGACGTTCTTTTGTGATTGGACGTTGTGAAGTTCTATCTGCTGTAGTGGTTGAAGTTGCTGGCTTTTGAACGGTTTTTTCTTGAACGGTATTGCCTTGGCGTTCCACTTTTGGACTTGAAAAATCGGACTTAACTGCTGGACGCTCTTGTTTGGCTTGTTGAGATTCCTTATATGAAGTCTGAATATTAGACTGTTTTGAGGTCTGTTCATCATGATATTGTTCTTGTCTTGTAGTCGGTCTTTCATGAACAGAAGAAGCAGGCTGTTTTTTCTGTTTGACCTGTTCCATTTCAGAGCGACGCTTCGCAATGGTTTTTCGCCTTTGTTCCTGCTGTTCCTTGCGTCCACTGGCTCTGTCCGCTTTGGTTTGAGAAATACTACTGGTTAAATCACGGACATTCTCTTTTACTTTGGATTTTCCTTGATATACTGCATATCTTGCATTGGTCGGCAAATCTTTAACCTGTTCTTTCAAACCACTAGCAGTGTCTACCATTCTGTCTTTGGTATCAGCTACTGTACCGATGGTTTGACCGATACGTTTTCCAAGTGTTGATTTTTCCTTTCCGTCTGGTCGGGAGTGATCTGCTTGTGTCCTTGCAGAACTCCCCGAACCCGACTGTCCTTTTTTACCTGTAACAATGGCAGACCCAGCCCCTAGAGTAGTCATGGAACGTCCAAGTTTCCGCTGTAGACGGTGCATGTGAGCGTGCATAAGCATACGAGGTTTTCTCATCACACGACTTCCCACACTTTGAGAATCGTTACTCTGTAGAGAAAACATACTCATTAAATCGCCCAGCTTGAAGTAGATTCCTGCAAAGGTCACAATCTGTAGAAAAGCAATCAAAAAGAACGGATAACCAGCCGATAAGGTATAGAGCATGGTTGAAATACTAAATGCTGTCGTAATAATCAATGTGATTCCAGCTCGTGTCAAAATGGTATTAAAGAGCTTTGTTATGGCTCGTTTTGACATACCATCAAATGATGGAATCATGCTTAAAATAAAGCTCACAGGCAGAAACATAGCATAGATGATAAAAAGTACCTGCGAGAAAATCATGATTCCTGTTAATAGGAATACAAATATGGAAATCCCAATATTGAAGACAAATAGGAAGAAGACTGTACCTAAACGGTTAATGGTCTTTGTAATGGTTAGATTGGTATTGCTTCTGTCTTCAATTTCTTCCGCAACAATTTTTTCTCTGTCTTCGCCATTGTTGGAATCTGGGCTGGTGGAGAGCAGGCTTTCCACACGGTCAATACCGATACTTTCAATGTCTGAACTGTTGTATTGAAGCAGTAGCCACGGTTGCTGAACCTGTATGGAAAACAGGCTATCTCTGATTAAGTCCACGCTGTCCTTGCCTTGACTATCGGAATGGGGCATGACAATCTTCGTGCCAAGTGATAAACTGGCATTACTGATGTCTGATGAAAAGTCATTGATTTTTTTAATGTAGTCGGGAGCGTAGGCAATAAAGGAAGCCGATAGGATAAACACCAGCACAAAATTCATAATGGCATGAATTGCCTTTGTGGTTTCTCTCTTTATCAGTCCCGTATAGGCAACATAAACCCCAAGAACCAAAATCAAGAGTAAGAGGAATCCAACATAGAAACCCTCTGTTGAAAATCCGTTTGCACTCACACCAGCTAAGGTCTGCATATTCTTACCAATGGAATCTGCTGTAGCGGAAATGAAGTCTAAGGAATAGGCTTCCTGTACTAAGTAACCTGTCGCATTGGAAACATACAAACTGATTGTCCAAATAAAATTGGTAATGGCATATAGTCCATACATGACCTGTTTTCCAATCCCGTCCGACCAGTTCCACGGAAGCCAGCCCCAGCTATTATCCACATAAAAATCCAGTTGATAGTTTTCAAGTGGGTATCGGCTGTATTCATTTGCCACATTGACCGTATCATCTACCAAGCCCGCAGCTTGAACCACCGTTCCCAGCATGGCTAAAAGAAAAATGGCAATCACAAGTGTGAAAGCCACTGTCATTGCCACTTTACCTAGACGTTTCAGCGTCCAGTTTGATTTTATTCTGTTTACTATTGATGGTTTCACATTTACACCTCTTTTCGCACAGGTGGTCTGGTATCAAAGGCATGGAGCAGTTCTTCAAATACAGGGTGGAACTGTATCACACCGACACGACCATATAAATCACTGATAAGGCATTGCCCGTTTTCCAAATCACGCAATCGCTTCTGATTGTTTTCGTCCTCTGGGTCTACACCAAAAAAGGCTAAGGTCTTTTTAATCTCGTTAAGGTCAGTGGAACGAAATGCAAATTTTAAGCCGAGGTTATTTTTCAGTTTTTCATCTAAGAGGTCGTCTGTATTTTGGGTCACGAAATATACCCCAGCGTTCATAGCACGACCAGCCCGAACCAGCTTCATAGATAGTGTTTTTCCTTGTGCTACCTGTAAAAAGCTCCATGCTTCGTCTAAATCTACAATCTTGAAAATGCTTCGGTCTGTATGGATAAAGTCTAAAGCAAAGGTACTAATGACAATCAGCATAGCAACGGATAAAAGCTCCATAGTGGTATATTCCTCAAAGGAAGTTTCCTTGTCGGGAAGTACCAAGTCCGCAACCTGTATAATGTTCAGTTGTTTTTCTAAGCTGATAGACTGCTCCACATAACCATTACTGAATAATAAATGTGCAAAGTCATAGTCTGTAAAACTTTCGATATGGTCGGCTATACTGGTACTTAGTGGCGTATTCTCAACCCGTAATTCCTCAATCACTTTCATCAACCCTCGTACTTCACTATTGGTTACTGCACGAATGGCTTTTCTAAGGATTGGGAAGCGTTCCCCATCACGAGAGGAAATCCCCGTAAGGAATGTCAGAATATCAATAGCCAGTGATTCAGAATCTTTGGGATTTTTCATAATCACATAAGGGTCAAGTAAGCCTTTGTTTTTCTCATCAGAAGTCAGAGTGACGATATTGATTTCATGGGAAATCTCTGGCAAGGTTTCTTTCCATCTGCCACGTTCTGCTTTTGGGTCTACAATCACTGCTTGTGCCCCATAAAGCACCGCATAATAGACGATAAGGTTATTCGCAAAGGATTTACCACCACCCAGCGAACCAACAAAAGCCGACGCTAACGCATTGGTTACTGAACCCTTAACCCCTTGACTGGCAAGAGCAGGTTTCAGATAGACATTGCGTCCAGTATCTAAGCTGTAGCCAACATAAATCCCCTCATTTTCCCCCAGCATTTGAGTAGCACCAAAACCTAAACCAGCGAGGAAATCAGAGGTCACGTATTGAATATAATCATTCATATAACGCTTGCTGGCAGGTAAAAATTCTTCATGTAAGCCGAGCATATCCCCAAATGGTCGTACCAGTTTTACGCTTAAATCGTCATAAAAATCTTTCACTTCATTACAACGACGTTTGAGTTCGTCAAGATCATTTGCTGATACCCTTACCACATAAGACAGCTTGTACATAGATTCCTTGCTTTGGTCTAAATTGGTTTCCAGCTCATTCACACTTTCCAGAGCTTCCGCCACATTGGAGCTGGTTTCATTATCACTTTGCCAAGCGTGGTTATCCAAGTCTTTCAGTTCTTTCTTTTTATTGCGGACAGTAGATAGGGCTTTACGATTCGCTACAATTTCCACATTCATTGACGTATCAATCGGAAAGGTAAATTGCTGTTGCTGGTAGTAGAAGATTTCAGAGGACGGGAAGTCCAGTTCGCCGACAATACTGTTGATGGTAAAGTAAGCTACATAGGCGGTTTCGTCTTCCTGCTGGATTTTCAAATATCGCTGTTTTTCTTCCACCAGACAGCGAGTAGGCTTAATGAGGTCATAGGTTTTAATCAGTGTTTCATGTTCCAGCTTTTTCTTTGATAGAGGATACTCATACTCTTCATAGGCAGTGCCTGTCTGTCCGTAAAGGTGTTCAATCAGATAGCCGAAGTCGTCCTTATCTAATCTTCGGATTTTGAAACGACGGGAGATTTTATTTTCTAAAAGCTTTTCCATCTTCTGAAAACGCAGGATTTCATCATTACTCATACTAACAAAATCGCCCATCAGCTTATGGTTCACATCATAGACAAAATCAGTAAAAGCATTTTTTGCTTCAACGGTAAGACTTTTCATAGAAAACTCCTGATCGTTGAGAAGCAACTTAAAACCGATAAAGAAACGGTAGTCCACTTGATTTTCGCCAATCATGGATATTAAAGCGTCTGTCTGTTGGTCGATTTTGTCATAGGCAACCGTTTTGAGCTTTCCAGTGACTTCATTTTTGGAACGTTCTTGTGCAGAAAGTATGCTGGATTCTGTACTGATTTGTAAAGCATGAATCTTGCCATCACGATTTTGTGCGATAAGCTGTCTGAAAGAATCATGTACTTGTATTTTCTGTTCCGGACTTAGAAATGAGTAATTGTAGGGAACAAGCTCATAGTAAGCGTAACATTCCCCATCTTTATTCCAGACCAGATTGTTTTCAATATATTTAATTGGATATGCCATAAAATTCACTCCTAACTGCTGTAATGGCTTCTTGTGGCTGGTTTCTGCCAAGCGTTACTTTTTTTCCTGCATAGGTCAGTTTTCGTCGCAGTGCATAAGCAATGACAGACTTCAAAAATCCATAAGGCTTTTTACCATCAAAGGTTTTTGTAGACATAAACCATGTGAAAGCCACAGGAATCCCAAAGTATTTGAGAAATGCTCCCTCTATCATAGAAAGAGGGGGCAAGTTGCCAAGTATCATAACTGCAAAGAGTGACACGACAAACCATGTCATTTGCGTAAAGGTTATGGGAAACGGAAGTCTAAAGTCATTGATGGAGTACAACACTTTCTCAACAGACCAGATACTGGTATAGCTTCGTATTTTCTTCATGTAATCAATCCTTTCATAAAAATGGGGATAGTCTTTTGACTACCCCGTAAACAAGAAAATCTGCCAGTAAGAATGTACCGACAGATTTAATAGACGATTTCAAAAATCCCGTGATTGGTTGAGATAAACGTTCCCGAAAGGTCTAAATCCCGACCATAGGATTCATAATCAATATAGTTTTGAAGACTGGCTGGCACTTCGCCTAAAGCACCCGTTTCTTCAATGTAGTAGCGTGCCACGTCAGACATATCATCACAATCGGAATGAATGATAATATCTTCTTGATGTTCGCTTAATTCTTCAATACTTGAAAAATGAGTGAGCAGAGCAGATAGCTCCGATTGTAGTTCTTCTGGCAACTCCGATACCATTTCCCATAGGCGATTGAGTTCGCTAATAGAAGTGTATTCGTCAACCGTAAAGGGTAACTCGTAATCATGAATGGCGTATTCCTCATATTCATCATTCAAGCCGATTTTCTCTTTGACTTCCTCAAAATCAATGGGAAAGGTAAACCATGCACCAACTAATTCGCCCTCATTGTATTTGCCTAAATTGGCAATGTAGACTTGCATATCGTCCATGTATTCACACGTCCTTTCTTTATAGAGATTCAAAAATCCCTACCGCACTTCGTTTGGTGTACCATTCTTTTGCGGAACATAAGAAAACCACTTATATTCCACAAAATAACGGTTTAATTTAAGCACCAATAATGCGATTGAATAGCTCTAGTAAAATGTCTTTTACTCCAGCAGCGTTGAAGACTAAGCCTACCGCAATAATCGCAATAATGAGAAAGCCAATGAGTTTACTGAACTCACGCTTGAAGCCAAGATACAAGCCAATCACAACGATTGCTAAAAGTACCAGTGATTGAGCGTTTGATAGAAACCAGTTATAAAGGTTTTGTCCAAAATTCATAAAAATGTTCTCCTCTCTATATTCAATGAATTTGTGTTTAGGTTATTTCTTTGTCGTTATCACGTCCTGTTCTTTTACTGACTGTTGCTTCAAAATCTGCTTGTGTCGGTCTGTCAGTTTCGCATGGTCGAGAATGTCTTTTACAACCTGCGTCTGGTTGATTTCATCAAGTTTAATCGCAACCTTTAAGGTCGGGGCAACTTGATGAGATAGCCAGTTCAGCGTCCTTTGGAAGGAGTAAGGCTCTGGTTTTGTGGTTAGTTTTAATCGTTCACGATTGTTCCCAATAAACCAAGCCCATTCTTCATTCAGTTTCCAATCAGAACGAGGTTTGGAATCGTCTTTATCTACAAAACGGATATACCGATTGATAATTTTAAAGGCGGTATGCTCTGGATTGTCATAGACGAGTAAATCACGGACTGCATAATAGGCACGCTCATTTTTCAATCGAATCTCAAAACGGTTTTTTACTTCTGCGTCTTCAATGGGAATATCATTTTTCTTGTACTGCTCGTAGTCCTTTTCATAGATACAGAAATAAACTTCACTTTGTAATGAACCGATATAGAGGGTGTTTCCCATACATTCCTTTTCCTCTTTGCGTACCAGTTCGCCACTGCGATAGCTTTTAAAACTGCGGAAGACGGAGATACATTCTTCCTGTTGGCACTTTTCAGTGAGTACAGGGATATTCAAAATCCCTGTCTTATCGTTAATGGCAAGGTCAAGGCGTTTCATCACACCGCCAGCCACCAAAACGTCCATAAAGAACTCATACCAGCTTCTTTGTTGTGCCAGAAGATAGCTTTCAAATTGTCTGCACCCACGACCTTTCAATTCCACCAGAACTCCTTTGTCCAGTTCATGGGAGCAAAGGACGAATATGTCGCCTAAAGCATAATGCTCTGAATAAGAATAGAAACCATAGTCCTCATGAAGAAAATAGGACAGTTTCAGTTGTAAGATGTTTTCGACCACCTGCTGTACGTCTGTTGTCGGAAAGCGAATCCTTACATAATCAAACAGCATTTCAAGGGGAGCGTCGGGATTGAAGCGTTCCAGAGCTTCCCAAAGGGACTGCTGTAAATCCTCTGATGGCTTGACTTTTCCTGTTTCAATATCGCTTAGATACTGCCTTGTAATACCAGTCGCAACAGCTAAACGGTTTTGAGATAGTCCATAAGCCAAGCGTTTTTCTTTTAAATGCTGTAACCAAGTTTGTTCATTCAGTAAAAATCCCTCCAATCAAAAAGGCGTATGTCAACTTTTAAAGCCCATTTGACATACGCTGAAATTTTGTAAATCCCTTGTAACCAAAGGATTTTCTAATGTTTTTTTGACTGTTTCCTGTCGATTTGTACCCCCCTGTTAGATACGGGGGGTTAAGTGCTGGCGTGGCTATTGCCACACCAGCCAGCAAGATCAGTCCACACCTGCGACTTCCGCTTCGCACGTCGCCTGCGTGGACTGTCTGCTGTTGGATAACTTTTTAATTTCCTCCAAGAAATCATATCCTTTTGGTACAAGGGGAGTATAAAACTCTGATATGACACTTGTTCCTACATCAACATAGCCACGACCTTTGATTCGCTTTAAGAAGAAATCCTTTTGTACGTCACTGCCAAACATCATGCCATAGCCCATTTCAGACATACGACCTAAAGCCACTCTGAAATTAAACTGATCACGGATTCCGTCGCCTAAATATTTTGCGTCTGGACGTTGACAAGCCAGTATTAGAAAGAAGCCAGCTTGACGACCTAACATGACAATCTGTTTCAGCTTATTCATAACTGCGGTGTTTTCTTTTGTTCCCAGCATTTCCATGAAAGCGACGTATTCATCAAAGATTAAGAAGTGTGCCGGGAGACCTAAGTAAGCATAATTTTTGCCAGTCTTATAGTTCTTCATCTGCTTCATTTCCTCACTACGTTTCATCATTTCTTCATAGAATGTTTCAATGCAAGAAAGCAAGTCTTCTTTTCTATAGTAGACATTTGCCATCACAGAACCTAAGTCCGCAAGGTCAGCATTTTTCGGGTCAAGAATATACAGTTTTGAATCTGTATGAAGCAAGGCTTCAATCAGTGTCAGTATAAAGTAAGTTTTACCGCCACCTGTACCACCAGCAATCAACATATGAGGGAGCTTATCATATTCCCACCATACGTTTTTCATTAAGCGAAGTTTACCATCTTTAGCTTCTACTTCATCAATAGAAATACGACTGGCTATGGTGTCATAGAGCAAAGTATATTCCACATAGGAATCCTTTAACTCTTTATCCGTCAGCTCACAGTACAAGCCACTCTCTAATTTCTTTTCCAAGTGTAAGAGTTGGTCTTGATATTTTCCCAGCGTGATTTCCACCCGTATCTGTATCAAGCCATTTTTAAGTCGATAATACATTTTAGGGAAGTAGGTTATCTTTTCCTTTGTACGACCAGCACTATCTTTAAAGAAACCCTCTGTTTTGACCTGTTCAGATTCATACCACTTGTTTTCAAGTATCATCTTTGCCAGTTTTTGACGGTGGTAAAGTTGTTTAACCGTATCATAGCGAACCCGTTTGAATACAAACGCTACCAGCAAGCAGATAAGAATTGCGACACTGAAACTGATAATTAAATAGGGAATGTCAATCTTATCTGCTTGTGATAGGTTAAAATCCTGCCAGTTGATCTGCTGGATTGTCTTCACATGAAACAGTCCGACAACCAGCAGGAAAACAGGCAGGAGTGACGCTATCGTAAAATGAAAGACTAAATCTTTACCAGATGGGCGAATCCTTTTACCACGCTGTTTCATGCGAAAAAGTCTCCTTTCTACCTAGCGACTATTTGTCTTGTGTCGGTTCTTTCTTTGCTTGTGGTTGAGCTTTGAATGAACTAGAATCCTTTGTCAGCACAATATCGTCTGCCTTGATATACCAGTCAACATCTGCTCCTTGATAGGTGGCAGTAGCAACGGTGTCCGCAATGGGATTGATAAGTTCCACCCGTGCGTTATAATCAAACTCTTTCAAAGGCACGCTGGCAGGAATACTTACTTGAATCATGCGTCCTTGTCCTTTGGATTTTAAGTCATAGGTACGTTCCTTGATTTCATCTGAAACCGACCCGTCTTCATTTTGGATTCTCACTTCACGACGTAGAGCAGAGAATTTCAATTCTCCAAAAGTCGTGTCTTTATCTAATACAATGCCATTTGCTAATCTCATCATTTTTCCTCTCTTTCTTTATTCTTTTATCATGTCGTCAGCATGTAAAAGGTAATTTGTAAAACCACGAGTGCCGATTTTGTAGCCCTCTGCGGTAATACGTGGATTGACTAACTTCACACGTTCCTCAAAGCCGAAATGTTTTTCGCCAGCTTCAGCAGGAAGCACCACCACAATATCATCTGCTCTTTGAACATCAGAATAGAGATTATAGCTTCTTGATAAGACAGTTAGCCGTCCGTTGATTCTTCGCTGAACGACTTTATCCTCGCCAGCAAATTCTAAATTGCCGAATGTTTTTTCCATGTTGGGAATCACAAATTTAAGTTCCATATTTTTACCTATCCTTTCTTTTTTATTGGCTGAATGAATGTTTGATGGTCTTAAAGAGTGGGGAACGACCTTTTGATTCTTGATTTTTTGTTTTCATAAGTTCACTTCCTTTCAAAATCGGGTAAAAAAATAGACACCTCATTTTTTGAAGTGTCTACCTATTAAATATTCAAATTTTATTGGAAGTATCTTTATATCTTCACTTTTCAAGGATAAATCGTCGTATCAAAGCTCATTCATAAGTAGTAAATTAGTAGTAAATTGAGTGGTTTTGACCTTGATAAAGTGTGATAAGTCCAGTTTTTATGCGGATAACTAGATTTTTATGCTATTTTTATATAAAAAAATTTATATAATTGTTTGAAAACACAAACTATAAATGATAAAATGGTATAAAATAACAATATAATAAATATTTTAATAATTTAGGAGAATATAGAATGAAAAGAATAGTTTTGACTTCTGTTGTTTTACTATCGTTGCTGACATCAGTTGGTTGCTCGAAACATAAGGAAGAGGCGAAAGTAACTGAACCTGTAACGACTGAACAGACTACGCAGGATAATACAAAATTGTACAAGGAAGCTGGTTTACTTACTTTTAGAAACGAAAAGCAACTTGAACTTGGAGAACTGGATTCCAAATCTCGTGCAACTTATGCTCACATTCAGCTAAAAGATAGTGATGAGCCTAAAGAAAAGAGAGAAGCTAAATTAACCTTTGATCCAGTTGGATGGCATAACTATAAATTTTACTACGGAGATGGTTCTAAAGAGGCTTGGCTGATGAATCGCGGTCATTTAGTTGGGTATCAATTTAGTGGACTTAACGATGAAGGCCGTAATCTAGTTCCTATGACAGCCTGGTTAAATACAGGTGCCTTTACTGGAACGGATGACAAAAATCAAAGTAGCATGCTCTATTATGAAAATGGACTTGATTCATGGCTTGCAAATCATCCAAACTATTACCTTGACTATAAGGTGACAGCTGTCTATAAGGATAATGAATTGATTCCAAGACAGATTATCTTACAGTATGTAGGGATTGATTCGGATGGGAATTTACTCGAGATTAAATTAGGTAGTAGTAAGGAAAAACTTGATAAGTATTCCGTGACCCATGTAACTTTAGAGAATGTTTCAGCAAATGCAGAGATAAATTATGCTGACGGTACTGCAAAGAACACAGTCAAATCAGCTGAGGAACGCGCCGCTGAGCAAAAGGCAGCCGAGGAAAAAGCTAAGAAAGAGGCTGAAGAAAAAGAAGCGCAAGAAAAAGCTAAAAAAGAAGCAGAAGAGAAGGCTAAAGAAGAACAGACACAGTAGGAAACTGAAGCACCAGCACCAGCAGAAGAAGAATCACAAAGTAGTAATACAGGTGGCTACTTTAGAGATAGAAATGGACGATGGCATCGACCAAATGGAAAGTTTGCCTCTAAAAAGGAAATTAGAGAAGCTGGGTTGCAATGGTGATAGTTTTTAAAGCTATATAAATCAGAATAATCACAGTCAAAAAGCCGTTGAAAAACGGTTTTTTGTTATAATTAAATTAAGATTCATAGATAACAAAGGAGAAAAACATGACATTCGAAGAAATTTTGCCTGGACTAAAGGCTAAGAAAAAATATGTACGTACTGGCTGGGGTGGGGATGAAAACTATGTCCAGCTTTTTGATACCATCGAACAAAATGGGGTCGCCCTTGAAGTGACACCCTATTTCCTCATCAATGTATCTGGTGAAGGAGAAGGTTTTTCTATGTGGAGTCCGACACCATGTGATGTCCTAGCGACGGATTGGGTGGAAGTCCATGACTAAACGTGTCTTAGTTACGGGCGTTAGTTCAGGGATTGGTCTGACTCAAGCTCGATTCTTTTTAGAGAATGGTTATCAGGTTTTTGGTGTGGATCAGGGTGAAAAGCCTGCCTTACAAGGTGACTTTCACTTTCTACAACGTGATTTAACACTGGATTTAGAACCTATTTTTGACTGGTGCACTCAGGTGGATATTTTATGTAATACGGCAGGTGTATTGGATGACTACAAGCCCTTACTAGAACAATCTGCCCAAGAAATCCAAGAGATTTTTGAAATCAATTACGTAACTCCAGTAGAGTTGGCCCGCTATTATCTGACTCAAATGTTGGAAAGCAAGAGAGGAATCATCATCAATATGTGCTCCATTGCCTCAAGTCTGGCAGGCGGAGGTGGGCACGCCTATACCTCTTCTAAACACGCCTTGGCTGGATTTACCAAGCAATTAGCTCTGGACTATGCAGAAGAAGGTATCCAGGTCTTTGGAATCGCACCAGGTGCAGTTAAGACGGGTATGACGGCAGCTGACTTTGAACCAGGTGGTTTGGCGGACTGGGTAGCTAGTGAAACACCCATCAAACGCTGGATAGAACCAGAAGAAGTAGCAGAGATTAGCCTTTTCTTAGCAAGTGGAAATGCATCTGCCATGCAAGGGCAAATTCTCACTATTGATGGTGGTTGGTCTTTGAAGTAATATAGTTGATATTCAGTGAATATGTGGAGGTAAGCTATGAAAAGAGATGAGTTTGGATTTGTCTTGCCCAATCTCTACTATCAGTTTTTAATGGAGTGGGAAGATATTGACCCCTATGAAATTGGAGATTCAGGCATCTGTTTGTATGCTAAGGAGGATCTTCAAGAGCGTAATGAGACTTATCAGATTGAGGAAGTAGAGCCAGATTACTTTATGATTGGACAGGAAGGAGATTTGGCTTACTTTATCAAGAAAAATTCTGATGATTGCATTTATGAAAATGACTTGGGAGCTATAGGTTCCTTAGAAATGCAAAAAGTTGCTAAAAACGTAAATGACTTTATTGATAAGGTATTGGAAGAAGAATTGTAGAAAACTGAAGGGAGAAATCATGTTTAGAGTGCTAGATGCAGATTCACCGATTTCAAAAGAAGACCTTTTACAATTTGAGGAGATTCTTGGAAAGAAATTGCCAAAAACTATGTTGGATTTTTATCTCAAGCACAACGGTGGTCAGCCCCAAGTAAGTGGTGTCCACGATGAACATCACCTCTTTCCTTTCAATTCCTTTAATTCACTTGAGGAGATGAGGAAGTCTCTTACATGGTTTGATGATGAGGTGGTACCTGCGGGATTTAAGGCAACAGACCTTCTCCATTTCGCCTATGATCCTGGTTCTGGCAACTATGCACTTTCTCTAAGGGCAGAGGATTATGGCAAGGTGTACTTCTATGTTCTAGAAGAAACAGCCGAGATCTACGGTCAATGGGCTTCTTTTGAGGAATTTTTGAACTCTTTTGTTGAAGAGTGAGATTAAAAAGGAGACGGGATGCGAAAACACCAAGAACTTTCACTAGAGCAGATAATTGAGCAGGTGCGCGTAGATCAATTGGTATCAGATGATTTTTGCCTTTATGGCAAGGAGAACTGAAACTGGATAGCCTTTATTGGGTATCAGAGTATCCGGATGTCGTGGAAGACAGTGATGTCTATCCTGCTGATGCATCGGAGCAAGATCTCCAGCTAGTCTACTATGGAGAGCAGTTGATTGACGTTCTTGCAGTCGCACTTGAAGAAAAAACAGATGCAAGTCTCCAAGACTTGGTCGAAACTTTGAATTATTATAATCAGTACGATAGCTTTATGAACTTTGAAAGCTAGTAAGCATACTAGATTTATGCAGTTTCATTGATAATTAACAAATACAATAAGGAGTTAAGAAATGATAGATTACGAAAACATAAATGAAAAAATTGCCCCTTTTAGCCTGCTTGTATATGATGAGGATCCTAAAAATGTTCGAGGGTCACTCATTTATTACCCTGATGGAGAATACAGACAGGAAGTGTTTGATACTCGAGAAGACGAAGGAGCCGAAGGAAATGGCTACGATTGGGAATCGCTAGCTTTGGTATTTTTGGAGGAAAAAATGCCTGAATTAAGCGATGCTATCGACTTTGATCCTGAAGGAAGTATGTTTTGTGCCTATTCTTCCAAGGTGGACGCCTTGGCTAAATTCTCTTTAGAATTTAAAGAATTTTGCGATGATATCGAAGCAATGAAAGACTTGTTCAGTCGAGCAGAGTTGGATTAGTTGACTAAAATCTCTTTAAATTTTTTAAAAAAGAATAGAAAGGATTTCAAATGAAGCCACCAGAAGTAGTTGAACAACTGGAAAATCATCCAGACTACATCTCTATTTAGATAAAATATTAAAAAAGAATAAAAAAAACCAAGCTAGCTATCTCGAGTCGCTGAATCATCTGGCCTATCTACTTTATCTGGATGGTCAAGAGGAAATTGCTAAGAAATTATTGGAGAGTGTCATACAAGTCCCATTTGAAGGAAATTATAACACTTGGACTTTTGTTGATAGTTCTCTGGTTTTATTAGCCTATCTGGAAAGAGAAAAAGAAAATCAGGTATTCGTCTATAAAAAGCTCCTTTTGTCTCCGTTAGAACAAGGGGAGGAATCAACTCAAAAAATAAGAAGGAGAGTTCATCAGAGATTTTTGAATGGTGATAGCTTGGAGCAAAAGCTTGCAAAAATCGAGCAAGCTTCAAGTCCTGAATCGGAAATGGAACGCCGTTTGCTATACTTGACAGATTTATTGAAAATTCACCTCTTTATTGCTGAGTCAACGTGTGAAGAGACAGATATCCAAGCAAGAATCGAAGAGAATATAGAGATACTAAAGAAGTATATTAAGGAGCATGAGATCTATAGCCTCTTTCCTTTTAAGGGATAAGGTGTTCTAGCAATCTTGGACTTTTAGAAAGAGTGGAAAATGGAAATCAAACATCACTTTGGTGTCTACGGAATCTGTCTTCAAGACGGGAAATTGCTTTGCATTGAGAAAACGAGAGGGCCTTATCAGCATCGTTTTGATTTACCTGGTGGTAGTCAGGAACTCGGTGAGGGTTTGACAGAAACCCTCAAGAGAGAAGTTCTGGAAGAAACAGGATATACACTTAACAGTTACTCAAATCCTAGGATTTATGATGTGCTGGTTCAAGAAGAAGGGCAAGACTTCGCAGTACATCATATCATGGCCTTTTATGATATAGTACTTGATTTAGAAGGCTCTCAAAAATCCCTTCCTCATGAAGTTCTTGATGGAAGTAACGATTCAGCAAAGGCAATTTGGCTTCCTCTTGAGCAAATTACCCAAGAAAATGCCTCACCCTTAGTATTGAAGGTGAAGGCAGAGTTATTAGGATTTCCAGAATTAGAACGGACAAGCTATAGTAATTGGAAGGTGAAGTAGGGGGATAATGGAACTATTTAAAACATGGAAGAAAAATATGGTTTTCTATGGTCTTAAATCTCAAATCGGAACTGTCTACCGAAACAGTGATAGGACAACAAGCTTTTATGATGTTGGGAATTTTCTATACCTAGCAGGAGAGTTGAATTCCAGATTTTGGGAAGATTTTGTTAGGCAATATGGTTTAGATTATAAGATTATTATTTCAGAAAATACCAATTGGCAAGATTTTCTGCATCAGAAAGTGGAGCTAATTTCTTTTACTCGCTATTCTTTTAAGGATAAGGCAAATTTTCAAGTTGAATTTCTAAATGATCTAGTTAGTCATTTAGAGGAAGGTTACAATATTGTGCCTATTGATAATCATATTTATAACTGCTTTTTTGAGGAAGAATGGTCACAAGATTTAAAGGGAGATTTTGAGTCTTATCAGGATTTTTCTTTAAAAGGTGGATTTGGCTTTGTGGTTCTTAAAAATAAAGAACTGATTGCTGGGATTTCCTCAGGGTTAGTTTACCGTGGAGCAGTTGAAGTGGAAGTTGCAACTAGACCAAACGAACAAGGGAATGGCTTTGCTAAAAAGCTTGGTGCTGCAATGATTCTAGAGAGTTTAAATAGGGATATATTTCCTCTTTGGGATGCTCATAACGAGGCTTCCAAAAAAGTAGCAGAATTTTTAGGATATGAGTTAGTTGAACCTTATGAAGCTTTTGAACTAGATGAAAGCGTCATATAATGATATCTGATATTGTATCTATTAAGACGAGGTGAATGGACATGCAAAACCAACTAGCTCTTAGTGGAGAAAAAATTATTGAAAAAGTTTATCCCCATTTATTGCACCACGTCGGTTTGATTCGTGGGGAATACTTGCTAAGAGAGCTTAATCAAAACATCCTGTTACCAAGTTGTCAGCAATTTGTAAAAGATTATCTAGACACTATTTGCCATTTGTACTCAGATGAAGAAGTCTGGTATCGCTTTTCAGAGTTAACAAATACAGAAGCAAATAGTCTAGACGGGACTAAAGAGTATTTTGACGAACGCCACCCATTATTTGGATACAGAGGGACTAGGCGTTTATTGGCGTGTCCAGATGAATTTCAGGCTGAGGCACATGTTGTTACAGAAGTTTATCAAACTAATCCCAATTTGTCTGTTATTTTTCCTTTTGTCAATGATGCCGACCAATTAAAACAAGTTATTAGAGTGTTACGTCAGTATGGTTTTACTGGAAAAGTTAGCACGATGATTGAATTACCGTCAGCTTATTTTGACTTGGACAGGATACTGGAAACTGGTATTTCAAAGATTGTAGTTGGAATGAATGATTTGACTTCCTTTGTTTTTGCCACTGTGAGAAATAGTCAATGGCACGATATGGAAAGTCCAATAATGTTAGATATGCTGAGACAGATGCAGGATAAAGCAAGGACGAAAAAGATAGATTTCGCTGTAGCAGGTTATCTGAATGCTTCTTTCATACAAAAAATGAATCAGATGGGGATTGAGTGCATTATCCACTACAGTTCTATTCCGGAGATTTTTAATTTAGAGATTGACCATCCAGATCATCTCAAACGTGTAAAAGAAGAAAGTAAAAAAATACAAAGGAGCAACCCATGACACCGCAAGAAATGTGGAATATCTACAAGAAAATCAATCCCTCTATCGGAGATGAAATCGACGCTTGGGCCTTTGGAGTGGAACCAGACCTTTTAGCTGATTTGGTGTTTAAAGGTGAAAAGACGGCAACAGCCTCTGCCTACGACCTCTATGCAGTAGAGGACGAACCCCTTCCCCGAGAAGGGATCTTTGATGTTATTTTAGACAGTAAGGATCAAGCTATCTGCATTATTGAAATTACAAAGGTTTCCGTTCAGCCTTTCTATCAAGTGTCAGCCGACCATGCCTACAAGGAAGGAGAAGGCGATAAATCCTTAGACTACTGGCGTCAAGTTCATGAAGACTTTTTCAAAGACTGGTTAGGAGAAGCAGGTCTGACTTTTACACCTGACAGCAAGGTTGTTTTGGAAGAGTTTCGCAAGGTCTACCCTCTGTAGACTACTAGTAAGAAGAAAGTTTTGGAAATCACCGTCCAAAGCTTTTTTCTGACTTAAAATATGATAAAATAGGTATGTTTGAACTAGAGCATTTGCTCAGAAATATAGAATAGGAGAAAATGATGCAAGCAGTTGAACATTATATCGAAAAACTTGTTCCTGAACATTATGATTTATTTTTAGACTTGAGTCGTGAGACCAAGACTTTTTCAGGAAAAGTAACTATTACTGGTCAAGCTAAAAGTGACCGTATTTCCCTTCACCAAAAAGACTTGGAAATTGCTTCAGTTGAAGTAGCAGGTCAAGCTCGTCCATTTACAGTTGATAACGAAAACGAAGCCCTTCATATCGAACTTGTAGAAGCAGGTTCAGTTGAATTGGTTATTGCTTTTTCAGGTAAAATCACAGACAACATGACAGGAATCTATCCATCATACTACACAGTTGATGGTGTCAAGAAAGAAGTTTTGTCTACTCAGTTTGAAAGCCACTTTGCCCGTGAAGCCTTCCCATGTGTGGATGAGCCAGAAGCTAAAGCAACCTTTGACCTAGCTCTTCGTTTTGACCAAGCAGAAGGTGAACTTGCCTTGTCGAACATGCCGGAAATCAATGTTGAAAACCGCAAAGAAACTGGCATCTGGAAATTTGAGACAACTCCACGTATGTCTTCTTACTTGTTAGCCTTCGTAGCTGGTGATTTACAAGGTGTAACTGCTAAGACAAAAAATGGTACTTTGGTAGGTGTTTACTCAACCAAGGCACATCCACTTTCAAACCTTGATTTCTCACTAGACATCGCTGTTCGTTCTATCGAATTTTACGAAGACTACTACGGAGTCAAGTACCCAATTCCTCAATCTCTCCACATTGCCCTTCCTGACTTCTCAGCAGGTGCTATGGAAAACTGGGGTCTTGTGACTTATCGTGAAGTTTACTTGATTGTGGATGAAAACTCAACCTTTGCTAGCCGTCAACAAGTTGCTTTAGTCATTGCCCATGAGCTTGCTCACCAATGGTTTGGTAACCTTGTAACTATGAAGTGGTGGGATGACCTCTGGCTCAATGAAAGCTTCGCGAACATGATGGAATACGTCTGTGTGGATGCCATCGAGCCAAGTTGGAATATCTTTGAAGATTTCCAAACAGGTGGAGTACCTCTTGCTCTTGAACGCGATGCGACGGATGGCGTTCAATCTGTTCACGTTGAAGTCAAACACCCAGATGAAATCAATACGCTCTTTGATGGAGCTATCGTCTATGCCAAAGGAAGTCGCCTCATGCACATGCTTCGTCGTTGGTTAGGGGATGCTGATTTTGCCAAAGGTTTGCATGCTTACTTTGAAAAACACCAATACGGAAATACCATTGGTCGTGACCTTTGGAATGCTCTCGGACAAGCATCTGGTCGTGATGTAGCAGCATTCATGGATTCTTGGTTGGAGCAACCTGGTTATCCAGTTTTGACTGCTACAGTTGAAAATGATGTTTTGAAGATCTCACAAAAACAATTCTTCATCGGTGAACACGAAGATAAGAACCGACTTTGGGTAGTGCCACTCAATAGCAACTGGAAAGGTTTGCCTGATACACTTGAAACTGAAAGTATCGAAATCCCTGGCTATGCAGCACTTCTTGCTGAAAACAAGACAGCCCTTCGTCTTAACACTGAAAATACAGCCCACTACATTACTGACTATCAAGGTCAATTACTTGATGCTGTGCTTGCAGACCTAGTAGAACTTGATAACACAAGTAAACTTCAAATCGTCCAAGAACGTCGTTTACTTGCTGAAGCAGGGCACATTTCGTACGCAGACTTGCTTCCAGTAGTGGATCAATTAGCACAAGAAGAATCTTATCTCGTTGTTTCAGCAGTTTCACAAGTTATCGGAGCGTTTGATCGCTTTATCGATGAAGGAACTGAGACAGAAAAAGCCTTTAAAGCCCTTATTGCTAAACTGGCTCGTTACAACTATGACCGTCTTGGCTTTGAAGCTAAAGAGGGTGAATCTGATGAAGATGAATTGGTTCGTCAATTGACAATTTCTATGATGATTCGTTCAAATGACGAGGAAGCCAGTCAAGTTGCTAGCCAAATTTTCGAAGCCCACAAGGATAATCTTTCAGGACTTCCAGCGGCCATTCGTTCCCAAGTTCTCATCAATGAAATGAAACACCATGAGACTAAGGAATTGGTCGCAACTTATCTCGATCTTTATACTCATGCCACAGATGCTGCCTTTAAACGCCAATTGGCAGCTGCTCTTGCCTACAGTACAGATGCGGATAATATCCAAACCTTGATTGCTTCTTGGAAGGACAAATTTGTGGTAAAACCACAAGATTTGTCTGCATGGTATTATCAGTTCTTAGGTCATAAGGAAACTCAGGAACCAGTTTGGGCTTGGGCGCGTGAAAACTGGGATTGGATTAAGGCTGCTCTTGGTGGAGATATGAGCTTTGATAGCTTTGTTATTCTGCCTGCCCATGTATTTAAGACAGAGCAACGCTTGACAGAATACAAGGCCTTCTTTGAGCCACAACTTTCTGACCTTGCCCTTAGCCGTAACATCGGTATGGGAATCAAGGAAATCGCAGCACGTGTTGAATTGATCAAGCGTGAAAAAGCAGCAGTTGAAGCAGTTGTTGCTCAATATGGAAATGCTTAAAATTCAAAGGTTATAAAAGCTATAAAAACTCAACTTTCTCTTGAAAAAACAAGGGAAGTTGAGTTTTTTTTAAGATATTTTTGCTATAATAGGTATAATAAGGAGGAATTTTTGATGATCAAGATTCTATTAGTGGAAGATGACCTAGGCCTTTCAAATTCAGTCTTTGACTTTCTGGATGATTTTGCGGATGTCATGCAGGTTTTTGATGGAGAAGAAGGTCTCTATGAGGCTGAAAGTGGCGTTTATGATTTGATTCTGCTTGATTTGATGTTGCCTGAAAAAAATGGTTTCCAAGTCTTAAAAGAATTACGTGAAAAAGGGATTTCGACTCCTGTTCTGATCATGACAGCCAAGGAAAGTCTCGATGACAAAGGTCATGGATTTGAGCTTGGGGCAGATGATTATCTAACAAAACCATTCTACCTAGAAGAACTCAAGATGCGTATTCAGGCGCTGCTCAAACGTTCTGGTAAATTCAATGAAAACACCCTTTCCTATGGTGACTTGACAGTCAATCTATCTACCAATGAAGTTAAGGTTCAGGATACCTCTGTTGAGCTGCTCGGTAAAGAATTTGAACTCTTGGTTTATTTCCTCCAAAATCAAAATGTAATCTTACCCAAAACCCAGATTTTTGACCGTTTGTGGGGATTCGATAGTGACACAACCATCTCCGTAGTAGAAGTCTATGTGTCAAAAGTTCGTAAGAAATTAAAGGGCTCAGTCTTTGCTGAAAACCTCCAAACCTTGCGTAGTGTTGGGTATATTTTAAAACATGTTTAATAAATTTAAAAAGAATTGGTATGCAGAAGATTTTAGCTACTTTATCCGTAACTTTGGAGTATTTACTCTGATTTTCTCTGCTATGACTTTGATTATCTTGCAGGTTATGCACTCCAGTCTCTACACCTCAGTGGATGAGAAGCTTCTGTCTCTCAGTGGCAATCCTCAAGATGTCATCCAGTTGGCTGTCAATCGAGCAACAGATGAAGTCAAAGATCTCAATAGTCAATCCGTTCCTCCATCAACGGATAAAAAACCAACGGTCAGTTCCAATACAGAAGTGATTTTGTTGGATTCAAATTTGAATCAATTAGTGACTGGCAACCGCTTTTTAGGTCTTGATAAGATTACTTTTAATCAAAAGGATTTGAATCATATTCGACAACTTCATGTTCAGAATAGTTACGGTCAGGATGAGATTTACCGAGTGATTCTATCAGAAATAAATATCGATTCTGTCTCGACCAATATTAAGTATGCAGCGGTTTTGATGAATACCAGTCAGATAGAGCAAATCAGTCAAAATCATGAGCAATTAATCGTAGTCGTTATGGCCAGCTTCTGGATTATATCCATTCTTGCCAGTCTTTATCTTGCTCGCGTTAGTGTCAAACCCTTGCTTGAAAGTATGCAGAAGCAGCAGAGTTTTGTTGAAAATGCCAGTCATGAGCTACGTACTCCACTTGCTGTTCTTCAAAATCGCTTGGAAACTCTTTTTCGAAAACCGGAAGCTACTATTATGGAATCTAGCGAGAGTATTGCTTCTAGTTTAGAAGAAGTTCGAAACATGCGCTTTTTAACAACCAATCTCCTAAATTTAGCCCGTCGTGATGATGGTATCAATCCTGAACTAGGAGAAGTACAGCCAGACTTCTTTAATACAACCTTTACCAACTATGAGATGATCGCATCTGAAAATAACCGCGTTTTTCATTTTGAAAATCGCATCCATCGGACCATCATAACAGACAAGCTTCTTCTTAAGCAACTGATGACTATCTTGTTTGACAATGCTGTCAAGTATACTGAAGAAGAAGGAGTTATTTATTTTGTCATCGCTGCGACAGAGCGTAATCTCTATTTGTCAGTGGCTGATGATGGAATCGGTATTTCTGCAGTAGATAAAAAGAAAATCTTTGATCGTTTTTACCGGGTAGACAAGGCTCGTACTCGTCAAAAAGGTGGTTTTGGGTTAGGCTTATCTTTATCCAAACAGATTGTCGATGCTCTTAAAGGAACCATCAGTGTCAAAGATAACAAACCTCATGGTACGATTTTTGAAGTAAAAATCGCCATTCAAACACCATCCAAGCGTAAAAATAAATAAGAAAAGGCTGTGACTTAGAAAGCGGTAGACCAAGTATCGCTTTTCTAGTCGTAGCTCTTTAGCTATCGTAGAAAAAATAGGTCGGGACAAAAATCCCGACCTTTTGAATCTAATATAATTTCTTCTTAATCATTGAACGTTGAAAGTTTGATGCCGCTAAACTCAAGGCAATTGCTAGGCTAAAAGCCAGAACTGTATTAAACTTGAGTGCTAAAAAGATAAAGCTAAACAAGGCTAAAAAGACGCAAAAACAAGCAATGTTTACAAAGAAAAGAACTTCCTTCAAACTAGCAACGGAAGTGGTTTCTGGAACATAGTCTTGGTATAGCGTTGTTTGAGTTTCCTCTTCTTCAAACTCATACGATTGATATTTTCTTACGGGCATGATTCTCTCCTTAACAGTACTCTTTCATTTTACCATTTTTCAAGAAAAAAATTATTACAGTAAGGTTACAAAAAGAATAAGGTCTGTTTTCAAATGATGAAACAAATTTCTTGACACTCTTACCCAAAGGTGATACGATGGGTGAACAACTCAAAACATCTTGTCTGTTCAAGTTTTTGTAATGAGGAAGCGAAATAAATATAAGTAGCAATTGCTGGTTGTTTCCGTAGATTTAGAACCACTTTGTAGGATGAATGAAAAGATTTGCATGAAAGACAGATTTTTCTGTCTCAGATTGAAGACAAAGTCCTTGGAAGTCAAGTTTCTAAGGGCTTTTCTTTGTGTAAAGTCGTATAATAGAGGTAAGAAGAGTTGTGAGGTAATCCCTATGTTTCACAAAGAAAAACCTGATTATAATCGTAAGCAATATGGTTTCTATACAATAGACGAATTGGTCCCTAAAGATCACTTTCTTCGACAAGTTGATTCAAAGGTTGATTTTGACTTTATCTATGACTTGGTAGAAGATACCTATAGTCCAAATAACGGTCGTCCTAGTCTTGATCCCGTCATGTTAGTCAAAATTCCTTTAATCAAATGTTTTTATGGCATTCGTTCCATGCGCCAAACCATGAAAGAGATTGAAGTAAACGTTGCCTATCGTTGGTTTCTCGGACTAACTTTAGATGATAAGGTTCCTCATTTTACTACCTATGGCAAGAATTACAGCCGTCGTTTTCAAGATAAAGAACTCATTTCTGAGATTTTTTCCCAAGTTCTCAACCAAGCTTTGTATGCTGGCTTAATTGATCCTTCTGAAATATTTGTGGATGGTACCCATATCAAAGCAGCGGCTAATAGTCACAAGTATCGTAAGGAAATGGTAGAGCAACAAGCTAAATTTATGAGTGAACAATTGGCAGTTGAGATTGATTTAGAT
>NZ_JARZZP010000006.1 GCF_029948085.1 Streptococcus taonis
TCCAGAATCGTCGTTAAATGTGATATCAACATCTGCATCTTCACCAGTATAAAGATAAACTTCTTTTTTGTTTGGAGTTGGATCTGAATAAGGAATCTCTACTGTTGGAGCTACGTTATCACGTGCAGGAGTTACAACTACAGTAACTTCAATCTCACCTGACTCTTTACCTTGGCTATCAACAGCTTTATACTTAACTGTGTAAGTGCCTTGGGTATTTGTATCAACTGTCTTAGTTGCAGTGTTTCCATTTACTGAGACAACTTCAGCATGAACCTTATCACCTAGGGTTGCTTGGGCATCATCTTCTTTATCTGCTACTGTAACAAGAGATGCAAGGTCAAGTTGAGCACCTTGTTGAACAGTTTTTGTGTTTCCTTCAACTGCTGATGCAATAGTTGGAGCTTGGTTTTCTACTGAGCGTGATTGCCAGTCAGCCACACTTGAGAAGCCACCTTCTACCACGTTTGAAATAGCTGCTACTTCAACACCTGCAATCTTGTCAGCCATTGTAAGGACAATCGTGTCTTGGAACTTACCGTGCTCAACTGATTTGACAGTTGCTTTGTCTGATTTTTGTGATGTCCATGCAGCTGAGGCACTGTCACGTTTAACTGGGATTTCTAGAACTTGACCTGAAGTATCTGTGTAGCGGAAGTAAGCGATCCCTGCATCGTGAGGAACCTTAAGAGTCACTTCTTTTTGTCCTGCAATAACAGCGTCTTGATTAGTAGACAAGCTTGAAGGTTCAACAGTTGTCACACCGACAGATACTGGTACTGTACGACGGCCACTTTCAGTACCGTTGACAGTTTGACTCACCTGTACTAGTTGACGTGGTTTAATAGTTGTACCATCACCTTGGTTGTTGTTCAAGGCTGTTGGAAGCTCACCAGTAGTCCAGTTTCCAGCGCTGTCAACAGTGACATTTCCGATATTTTGCTCCTGACCATCTACATAAAGCTTGATAGTTGCACCTGGAACCCCTGTTCCTGAAAGAGTGCTTGAAGTTGAAGCTACTGTTTGAACAGGAACATTAACAGAAGTTTTGCTCAAGTTTGGAGTCACACTTGGTGCATCAACCTGACTAACCAACTGCTTGTCATACTTACCTGAGATCGCATACCAGTTGTACATCGCTAAGTTTTTTACAGATTGCACACCTGCAATATAAGAAATCGTTTGTGATGGGTCTTCAACCACTGTACGGTAACGAACAGTGAACTTGCGAATACCTGAATAAATACTTGTATCAAGAAGGTAGAGTTTCTTAGAGTTATCCTTGACACCGTTCAAACCAGGAATCTTATTGTATTCACTGCCACCAGTAGTACCTATTACATATTTCTCAACCTGACTGTTATCATAAATATACTGCGTACCTTCTGCTTTTGCGTTTCCGTTACCATTACTCCATTCAGTTCGAGTATTATAAACGCCATCATACTCTGTTACTACATTATATGGGTCAGATACGTTTTTAGGAATTGAGAAATACCAGAAGGCACCTGCTTTATCGTATTGAGCCTCGTTAAAGGTTACCGTCCATTCCAAGACTGGACGTCCTTGACCGGATGGGTCTGTAGGAACTGTTTTCCCATTGACAACTTCATAGTCATCCAGCTGTCTGTACTCAATCTTAGCACGCTGAGTTGGATCTCCGTTCTCAATTTTTTTACCACCCTTGTATTCGAACTTAATATCCTGCCCTTCCATAGAGCGATCTTGAGCACGTTCTTGTCCTGCTGCTCGACGGCTTCTTGACTTAGGTTGAGTGGCTGAAGTTTCTGCTGGAGCTGCCACTTTGACAGTTTGAGCTGCTGACAAGTTTGCACTTGAACCATCTGCAAAAGTCACAACTACTGATCCGTCTGCTTGGATTTGAACATCAGTCGCAGTAGGATTTACCCCCTTAACAGCTTCCACTACATTTGCTTTTTCTTCATCTGTCAAAGCTGAAGAATTTGCAACTACTGTCAATGAAGGAAGCTGAACTCCATCTGCTTCCTTAGCTGTTTTTGCTGAAGTAGCTTCTGAACTTGTAGGATTTTCAGCAACCACAGGTGAAGTTGTTGACACCTCCACTGCTGGTGCTTTATACGTTCCTACTTCGTCACTAGAGCTTGCTTCAGCAGCTGAGTTGGCAGTTTTAGTCTCTACCTCCCCAGTATCAGCTGTGTCGGCCTTAACCGTTGGAGCTACCAAGGCTGCACCAACTGCAAAGACAAGCGAACAACCAAAAAGGAAATGTTTTCCTTTTTTAATCATACGCCAGTTCTTCTGCTCTGCATTTTTACGATTAAAATACATCACATTATCTCCTTTGTTTAAAAATAACTGCATGTCTTTTACATACAATTCAATTATACATCTCTTCTAGAAAATAGTCAATTAAAACAATTTTTGAACTTTCAAGTATTTTATAAACCCAAAACTACATATACACTGCCTTTTATCACTTAATATAGTTATCTAAAAATTAAGTAAAACAGGATTCTACACACACAGTTTTCTTCACTGGACCTTTTAAGACACAAAATTTCAAAAAAACAGAAAATTTACATTAAGTTTTCAGAATGAAAGAAAAAATATATGAATGGAGTTTTTATCAAAGAACATGAGTAACCCTAAATATTCTTGAATCTTTTACTACTCAAGAAAAATCAACCTACACTTTTTATTGACAAACCACTTAAGAAAGATGCTAGTCCAAGTATATATTTTTAACAAGACAATCGATAGACCTTCTTATGTTCTAGGAGGGTAAGGAAAGAGTTTTTAATGAATCCCATACTATAGGTGATCGCACACTAAAAATTTTTGCTTTTTTTGATTTTATAGGCTTAAAATGGTGTTTTCTTTTAAAAATTATGAGATAGCACCGAGGGATGCCATCGATTACACCTGTGAGAGTCAAATATAGTAGATTGAAATAAGATATGAACAAAGAGATTAGAAAAGTCAAAGTAATTTCTAGAAATATTTTTAGCAGTCATAGTGTACTATTCCAGATTCAATCCACTATAAAAGGACTTATACTCTTCGAAAATCTCTTCAAACCACGTCAGCTTCACCTTGCCGTAGGTATGGTTACTGACTTCGTCAGTTCTATCCACAACCTCAAAACAGTGTTTTGAGCTGACTTCGTCAGTTCTATCTGCAACCTCAAAGCAGTGCTTTGAGCAACCTGCGGCTAGCTTCCTAGTTTGCTCTTTGATTTTCATTGAGTATTAGTCTTCTAGCATACTGAACTAAATCCTTGGTCTAAATCATTTGTCTCTTTTTGCAGTCTGAACAACAGCGCTAGGCTCATTTGACAGACATCCTTCTCGAGATGATACTCTCTACTATTCTTGTTGTTAACAAGTTCTACTAGCTACCGCCTATTATGGTTTTTTCAAGTCAGAACCGAGTTTTCAGGACTACTTGAGATACTTGATGTACTTGTTAATCCTAAATTACTGTTTTTTGCTAAAAGTATCCAATTTACCGAATAAACCTTAGTTTGGCTCCAAAAGATGCATCTAGAAGTTCTCCTGCCCTACCAAGTGATGTTGAAAGGCATAAACTGCTGCCTGGGTGCGGTCGCTAACCTGAAGTTTAGCAAGAATGTTGGAGACGTGGGTTTTAACTGTCTTAAGGGAGATGAAAAGTTCATCAGCAATACGCTGATTTTCATAGCCCTTGGCGATTAGTTGAAGGACATCTCGTTCACGCGCAGTCAGCTCTTCATGTAATTCAATATGATTGCGGTTGTATTCTACCTTTTTACTCACCTCTTGTTCAATAGCGAACTCACCGGCTGCTACCTTACGAACAGCGTGTAACAATTCATCTGCGCTCGAAGTCTTAAGCATATATCCTCTAGCTCCAGCATTCAAGACTGGCATGATTTTTTCATTATCTAGGTAAGATGTCACAATCAAGATTTTAGCCTCTGGCCATTCTTTGAGAATAGCTAGTGTCGCATCAATCCCATTGACTTCAGGCATGACAATATCCATGACAATCACATCTGGACGAAGCTCCAAGGCCATGGAAATTCCTTCCGCACCATTGGTTGCTTCTCCTACAACCTCTACATCATCTTGTAATTCAAAATAACTTTTCAAACCAAGACGCACCATTTGGTGGTCATCTACCAATAATAGTTTCATCTTACTTCCTCTTATCTATCCAAATCAAGCAAGGGAATACGAATATCCACTGCCAAACCTTGCTTGGGAGCTGTTAATAATTGTATAGTCCCAGCCATATCTTCCACTCGTTCTTTGATATTTCGCAGACCATAGCTCAGTTCATCAACATCATCCAGCTGAAAACCACGACCATTGTCTGCAACCTTCAACTGTAATTCCGTTTCCGTTTGATAAAGGTAAACATCTAGACATGAAGCTTGTGCATGCCGAAGTGTATTACTAATCAATTCTTGTACAATTCGGAAGACATGCTCCTCAATCTTTTTAGGTAGTGCAGTTACCTGATATTTAAAACTTACCTTCAGCTCACTTTTTTCTTCTAGCTCTTTGAGGAGTAGCTGAATCCCCTCCACCAAGCTTGTTTGTTCCAGTTCAATTGGACGTAAATGCAAAAGAAGAATACGCAAGTCTCTTTGGGCTGTCTCCAAAATGGCAGTCACACTTTGGAGTTGTGTTTGCATCTTCTCTCTGTCTAATTTGGAAGCTTGTTGACTGAGTCCCGATAAAATCATATGGGCAGCAAAAATTTCTTGGCTGACCGTATCATGCAAGTCACGTGCGATTCGCTTGCGCTCCTTTTCAACAATTTCTTCTTCTTTGACCAAGGCCTGATTGTCTGCTTTTTGAATAGCTTCTGTCAACAAACCAAGCTTTCCTGACAAGTTTCTAAAACTTGCGTCTAAGTCAGCATCTCCTAGACTTTCAATATCTTTGCCAGCTAGCAGACGTTTGAGATTTGCTTGGATTCTTCTTTTTGAAATTTCATCAACAATTGTCCAGAATAGGACTAATAAAAAGGCCAGGGCAAGACTAAACATTAAAGCCAGAAATAAGACTTTTTCTGTCTTTTCTAAATCTTGGAAGAGAGAAGTCCACTCCAAATCTAAGACCTTAAAAAGGCTTCGAAATAGAAAAGCAACAAAGAGAAATGAGGTGAGTCCAATTAAAATATAGGGTTGCTTTTTCATCCTCTCACCACCTCAACATCTCCAACCATAGTTGTCAAAAGAATCTTAACACTCTTTGGACTCTTGAGATAATCTCTGGTTTCTTGATGAAATTGCTCATTACGTAAAGCACGTTTAGGCTGGTCAAAAAAGGTTAAATCTCCGTACAGAGAATTAACACTAAGACTGACTTCTACATCCACTGGTACAATAATTCTAGTAGTGCCGACTAGCTTTCTCAAGATGATGACATTATCATGATTGCTCAAAATCACGTGCTCTAGATGAATGGTATCCTTCCCCATGAGACGAAAAAGATTGATATCATCAAAGCGACAAGTCTGGTAGCTTGAGAAGTGGTGGAGATTTCCAAACCAGCGATTTTTCTCCCTCTTCACCGTCACTACTTCTTCAAAAATCAGATTGGTGTCTTCTCTTTCCTGGTTCATCATAGGATAAAGCAAGAACAGGCTGTATATCAAGGCCACAAAGATAGCCATAATGACAAAGGGATTGAGCATGATGATAAAGAAAAATAGGATGCTCACTGCCACTAATATGAGGTTATTTCCCTGTCTTCCAGTATAGTATCGAATCATCAGTAAAAACAAGAGCAAGATCAGCAGAAAACGGGAAAAATGCTCTGATACCATCATAATCAGAGCTCCTGTTAATAAACAAGCTTCAATAAATAGAAAAATTTGAAATTTTCGCATGTATCCGTCCTCTCTATTTTATTGTATCACAAAACCAAAAAGTCACATCAGTCTGAGGAATGATAAAAAGACCGGGACCAAAATCCCGACCTCCTTATAGTTGATCTTTTGCTTCTTTTAATTTTCCATACAGGAGATAGTCGACCTCTTGCAAATCCTCAATTTTTGAACAATTAAGGGCACACATAATCAAGCGTAGGTCTTCCTTCCAACCTTCAACAATGGAAATAACGACATCCACTGGGTAGTTTTCAACCAACTCTAACATGGTACGTGATAGTCCAACAGCCTTGGCTCCAAAGACCAAGCATTTGATGATATCTAGTGGATTGCGCACCCCTCCACTTACCAAAAGCTCCATCTTATCTTTCCAGTCTTGGGCATTGATAAGAACCTGCATGGTTGATTGCCCCCAATCATTGAGGTAGTCCCGTTGACCGCTACGACGATTTTCGATATAGGCAAAGCTAGTTCCCCCACGACCAGACAAATCAACCGTACGTATCCCCATCTCATATGCCTTAGCAATAGTCTTAACATCCATACCAAAGCCGACTTCTTTTAAAACAAGAGGAACAGAGATTTGCTTAGCATAATCTTTCAGATTGCTTTGCCACAATCTAAATTGACGTTCACCCTCTGGCATAAGTAATTCCTGCATGACATTAACATGAACTTGCAAGAGGAGAGGATTCATCTCTTTGACCGTTTGTAATCCTAGTTCAACAGGTTTGTCCAAGCCAATATTGGTTCCAAGTAGTAGGTCAGGATGATTTGACTTGACAGAGAAAGAGTCATCCGCTGGATCCTTGAGCGCCGCACTGTAGGAACCCGTCACAAATAAAATTCCACATGCCTCTGCCACCTGAGCCAATTTTTGATTGATTTCTCTGCCCTTGTCACTACCGCCTGTCATAGCATTTATATAAAAAGGAAAGTCCCATTTGCGCTCTGCAAATTCTGTCGAAAGATCAATCTCATCTAAGTCATATAAGGGTAGTGAGGAGTGGATTAACTCCACCTCATCAAAACTATTATAAGTACTTTTTTGTTCAAGGGCATAGTGGATGTGCTCAGCCTTCCGATTCGTCGTCATGTCCTATCCTTTCTTGATACAAGAGCTCAATCCCTAGATCAGCCCAGCGTTTTTTCAGTAATGTGGTCGAATCTTGGTCAAAACTGAGGGCTATCCCACAGTCTCCACCACCAGCACCACTACTTTTTGCAACAGCTTTTAAGTCTCGGCTGGCATCTTTTAATTGTCTGAGCGAAGGTGTGTAAATATCTGAACTCAAGCCTTCTAAAAGTTGGCTGGCTTGTTCTAGCAAGTCAATAATGGTTTCTTCTTGACCTTTCTGCAAAGCCTTTACCAAGTTAGCTACTGTTTCTTTTGAAGCTTGCAAGAAGCTAGCGTTCATATTATCCTTGATTTGCTTGACCATGTGACTAGACACCGCTACTTCCTTGGTCCAACCAACCAAAAAATCAAATTTCAATGCTGGTTCAACACTAGAAATAGAAAAGCCCCAATCACGTGCCAATACAGTTGGCAAGTCTTCCTTTTCTAGCCATTGTGCAACTTTTTCCCGATCAAACGACTGATAGAGGACTAGATCCTCTGAAACGATACAGGCAATGTCACCCATGGAACCATTGTCTCCACGTTTGAGAAGGACTGCACTCGCCAGTTTAAACAAAAGGTCTCTATCGGCTGGTCTTTCATAAAAAGCAAGCATGGCCTTGATAACCAAGACAACAACGCTGCCACTAGAACCCAGTCCAAACTTCTTGCCTTCACGTTCCATTTTCCCACGAATGTCTATGGAAAAAGGACGCAAGTCAACTCCTTGGGCAGTTAGATACTCCTCCACCAAGGCAACTGTTTCTTGAATCAAGGCATACGAAGAATCCGGTTGCAAGTCTACACTATAGAAAAACATATCTGAGTAGAGTCGATAATCATCAGACGCTTTAATCTCAGCCGTCATATAGATGGGAATAGCTTTTATTAGTGCCAACTGTCCTGGTTCTAAAATGGCATACTCCCCAGCCCAATAGAGCTTCCCACAAGTTTTAACAATCGTCATCTTGGCTCAAATCCTTTGTCTTTGAAACGATTAAGCGATAGCGTTGACCTAAGAGTTCTGATAGATGTTCCAAGTCTTTTTCTAAACAAAGAACCTTGACATTGGGCCCCGCATCCATGGTGAAGTAACAAGATTCTCCTTGTTCTCTAAGTTGACGAACGAAATCCATAGCCTCATAACTCGCATCTGTCAGATAAGAGAACGGCGGATTGGCAGTTTTTGTCGTAGCATGCATGGCAAGAGCGTTCTTTTCTGTTAATACTCCAACTTTCTTAAAGTCATTCTCCTTGAGGTAGACCAGCATATCCTTGTAGTCTTGTTCAGACTGACGAATCCACTCATCAAATGTTGTCGAAGTTTCCACACAGAGTTTCATACCATCCCGACTAGAGATTGGTTTTTTCTGGTCTTCCAAGACCAACATGATCATAGCTAGTTTCAAGTCAGTCTCGACTGGATAAATCTCTCCACTATCCTTGTCCCAAGCTGCTAAGGGACCATAAAAACTACGAGACGAAGATCCTGATGCAAATTTAGCTTCCAAAGCCAATTCTTTACGATCTAATCCTAATTGGAAATAGGCATTACAAGCTTTGACCAAGGCAGACAAACCGCTAGAACTTGAGGACAAGCCTGCTGCCGTAGGCATATTATTTTGAGTATCAATACGAACAAAACCCTCACCAGCTGGACGGTAACGGTCAATAATCTTGCTCATCTTGGCATGCTCCGCCTCATTTTGTAGCTGACCATTGATATAAAAGGCATCAGCTGTCGCATCCGTCGGTAGAGATGACAAAGTCGTCTCCGTGTACATATTTTCCAAAGTCAAAGAAATACTGCTAGTAGCAGGCACCATCTCTTTTTCTTTTTTCTTTCCCCAATATTTGATAATGGCAATATTGGCATAGGAACGTACTGTTACAGGCTTTCGATCCATGTCTGAACAGCTCCTTTCTCTTCTAATCTTTCTGCTAGTTCTTGCGCTTGGCTCTCATTAGCAACCAAGGCAATGATACAGCCACCTAGACCACCACCACTCATCTTGGCACCTAGAGCTCCATGTGCAAGAGCAGTTTCAACCAAGGCATCTGCCTCAGGACTGCTAACTCCAATTTCCTTTAGATTTCCATGAGCTTTGGTAAGAATCTCTCCCAGCTTCACGGCATCTTTTGTTTTTATCGCTTCTTCTGCTTCTTGGGTCAACTCTCCTAGCGCATGCAAGAAAGGTAAGGCATCCTTGCCCTTGCTCTCAACAACTTGGATAGCTTCACGAGTATGTCCATAAACTCCAGTATCTGCAATAACCAGATAAGCTGACAAATCCATGGTTAATTCTTCAAAACCAACATTCTTGATAAAACGAATAGGCTGGTCACTAAGACAGGTCTTGGCATCTAAACCACTAGGATTCATATGGGCAATCATCTCCGCCCGATTGACCAAAATTTCTAAAACATCATGTGGAAGTTCTGCTTGGTAATAATCAAATACCGCTCGAATGGCCGCAATACTTATGGCTGCTGAAGAACCCATCCCACGTTTTTCAGGAATAGCCGAGTCAATTTGACAACGGATGCAAGCATCCTGGATATTTAAATACTCAAGAGAAGCATACACAGCCATAGACAAGGTGTCCTCTTCAAACAGACGCCATGGTGTCGCTGCTGGAACCACCCGACAAGTCACCTCCACCTCTAAAAGAGGTAAAGAGATGGCTGGGTAGCCATAAACCACCGCATGCTCTCCTATTAAAATAATTTTACTATGTGCCTGACCGACACCAACTTCTTTTGTCATTTAATCCTACTATCAGATGAAAATCATCTTTTTCTAGATAAAATTTTAGAACTTTATTCCTTTCTATTTTATTATATTTTCACAAAAAAAGCGATTGTTTCCTTCACAATCGCTTGTTTTCATTACTGAACCCACTCGCCATTATAGTTGACGTAGTAGCCACCTACAGTAGTATTCACAGCCAAGGCACCTGAACTATAGGCATAGTACCATTTACCATTAACTTGGAACCAGCCTGTCACCATAGATCCTGACGAACGAAGATAATACCAAGCATTATCGACATAAATCCAGCCAGTTTTCATATCACCGTTTTGAGCATCTAAATAATACCAAGTTGAACCTTCTTGATACCAACCTGTAGCCATAGCACCTGATGAACGGAGATAATACCATTTATTACCGACATAAATCCAATCTGTTTTCATATCACCGTTTTGAGCATCTAGGTAATACCAAGTTGAACCTTCTTGATACCAACCTGTCGCCATAGCACCTGATGAACGAAGGTAGTACCATTTGTTACCAAGATATTGCCAACCTGTTTGCATTGCAGCAGTTGTTGGATCGAGATAGTACCAAGTTGAATTGTCGTTAATCCAACCAGAACGTTTCTCACCACCAAGGTAGTCTTTCCCTGAAGAACCTGTTTTTGCTAGGTAATACCAGTTAGACTGATCGTAAAGCCAACCTGTTTTTAAAGAATGGTCTTGGTCAAAGTAATAGTTTGCTAATTTAAGAACTTCTGGGCCTTCAAATCCTTCACCATGTTTTTTGCCAACATTTAACGAATCCTTAGCCTCTAATTGTTGCCAACCAACAAATTCTTGTAGGACCCCATCTTGATTAAAGTAATACCATTTTGACATTGGCATATATTCTAATCTGATACCATTGGGGTAAGGACCAATGGTACTACCTTCATCTGGCATAGGAATATACTGCCAACCTACTACCATTTCTCCCATATAGTCAAAAAAGTAGGTTTTCCCATCAATCACTCGCCAGGCCGTTTCTTTGATGTCACCCTTCTTGTAGTAGGTTCTACCATTTTCTTGAACAAATTTCCAGCCTTCAGAATCTGAATCATCCGCAAATACTGTACTTGTTGCTAACAGACCAAAGAAGAAGACTGCGAGTCCAACTTGCATCATTTTTTTCAGAAATTTCATTCTTGTTTCCTCCAAAATGATTCTAGCAAAGTTCAAATCATATGTCAACATTTCAACGACTCAAAAAAAAGCAGTTACAAAACTGCAACTGCTTTTCTATTCTTGCATGGTATAACCAACACCACGCACGGTTTTAATGTAGCTTTTCTGACCTTTTACATCCAGCTTGCTACGTAGATAACGGATATAGACATCCACGATATTGGTTTCGGTCGCACTTTCATACTTCCAGACACTTTCCAACAACTGCTCACGAGTCAGAACTTTCTTGCTTCCCATTAGAGTAGCCAAAAGGTCATACTCACGACGCGTCAGAGCAATCATCTCTTCGCCACGATAAACGGTATGATGTTCTACATCCATACGCAGATTTCGGTAAGACGTTGGAACCTTCATCTGACTACAGTGTTGGTCGATAAAGTCCCGACCTCGGAAAATGGCTGAAATACGAGCTACCAGATTCTCAATAATAACTGGCTTATAGATGTAAGAAACGGCAAAGCGTTGGATTGCCTCAATCTGATTTTGCAAGTCTTCGCGATGGTCCAAGACCATGATCACTGAGGCTGGCTTAGTCCGACTCAGCTTGTCTGCAAAATCCTGGGCTGTCATATCCCCCAGATGAGCATTCAATAAAATCAAGTCATAGTCTGTCTGAAGAGCCATGGAGAGGGCTTTTTGCCCCTCCTCAACCTGATCAACTCGGTATTGCTCTTTTTGGAGTTCCAAACTTAAAAAATGAGCTAGATTTCGTTCTTTCTCAAGTAATAAAATCCGTTTCCCCATGGCAGACCTACTTATTTTTCGTCATACCAAGAGTAGTGGAAGGTTCCTTCTTTGTCTTTACGTTGGTAAGTGTGGGCACCAAAGTAGTCACGTTGCGCTTGGATCAAGTTAGCTGGAAGGTCAGCTGAACGGTAGCTATCAAAGTAAGTAATAGCTGCTGAGAAGGTTGGTACTGGCACACCAGCTTGAACAGCAAGGGCTACGATATCACGTACTGCTTGTTGGTACTTAGCAGTAACATCCAAGAAGTACTCATCCAAAAGAAGGTTGGCAAGGTCTGCATCACGATTGTAAGCATCTGTAATCTTTTGCAAGAAACGAGAACGGATGATACAGCCATCACGCCAGATAGATGCGATGTCCGCAAATGGCAAGTTCCAGTTGTTTTCTTTAGAAGCTACACGCAATTGAGCAAAACCTTGTGCGTATGAAATGATTTTTGAGAAGTAAAGGGCTTGACGGATTTTTTCAATCAATTCAGCCTTGTCTCCTTCAAATTTGAAGGCAGCTGGTTTTGGAAGAACCTTGCTTGCATGTACACGTTCTTCTTTGTAAGTTGAAATGTAACGTGCAAATACTGACTCAGTGATGAGTGACAAAGGCACACCGAGGTCAAGTGATGATTGGCTAGTCCATTTACCAGTTCCCTTGTTTCCTGCAGCATCCAGGATGTAGTCTACGATTGGTCCATCTTGACCTTCATCATCTTTACGTCCAAGGATATCAGCAGTGATTTCGATCAAGTAGCTGTCCAATTCACCCTTGTTCCACTCAGTAAAGATTTCAGCCATGTCTTCTGCAGAAAGACCAAGCAAGTGTTGCATAAGATCGTAGCTTTCTGCGATCAATTGCATATCACCGTACTCGATACCATTGTGGACCATTTTTACATAGTGACCAGCTCCATCAGGACCGATGTAAGTTACACATGGTTTACCATCTTCTGGAGCTTTAGCAGAGATTTCTTCAAGAACATCTGCTACCAAGTCATAAGCTTCTTTTTGTCCGCCAGGCATGATAGATGGTCCTTCAAGGGCACCTTTTTCACCACCAGAAACACCTGTACCGATAAAGTTGATACCTGAGTTAGCCAACTCTTCATTACGACGAATAGTATCTTTATAGAAAGTATTTCCTCCATCGATCAAGATATCACCTTTATCCAAGTGTGGAAGAAGGGCTTGAATGGTCGCATCTGTACCAGGTCCTGCTTGAACCATAAGCATGATACGACGTGGTTTTTCAATTGAGTTTACGAAGCTTTCGATATCATAGCTTGGCACGAAGTTTTTATCAGGGTGGCAAGCAATCACATCTTCAGTTTTTTCTTTACTACGGTTATAAATAGCAACTGTATAACCACGAGATTCAATATTAAGGGCAAGGTTACGACCCATTACGGCCATACCAACAACACCAAAGTTAGCTTTTGTCATGTGACACTCCTCTTGTTTAATATGTTTTATTTTATCATGTTTATCTGTGAAAAGAAAGAATTTTGTAACAATTTGACTAGTAGTCTAAATCATCCGCATGTCCAGAACCATTCCCTACAAAGTAACCTGTCTTACAATTAAGGGTAAAGAGATAGGTTCCATCTGGTTTATAAAGATTATAGTAGCCATTGCCATTAACAATATTCACAGGTTCCAAAATGTATTGGTTACCCGTAATGTAGCCACGCGCACGTGAGGTCGCAAGGATTTGCTCCAGAACACCATCCGTAAATTCCCAAGCAGGATTACTGCTATCATTAATAGCTGATTGGTTATAAGGAACACGACTGACACTTCTTTGTAGATTCACACCATTGCTTGCTAGTCCACTATTAAGGATATTATTTGCTGAGGCTGTTTCACCCGCTGAAGTTGATGCATTAGCAGAGCTGCTAGCATTGCTTTCAGTTGCTGAGTTTGACTCTGTTTGGTTTGATGAACTTGATTGACTACTGCTTGAGCTTGTAGAACTTGAAAGTTGACTCTTACCGAGACTAATGGCCTTATCTAGCAGTTTATCAATTTCAGTATTCCCAGTCTTAACTTCGGTAAATTTAGCATCTGCCTTTACTTTAGCATTTGTATTTAGAACACCATCTGTGATAGCTGGTGTTTCAAATTGAGCATTAACATCTTGTACCGCTTTGATTTGTGTTTCAAGACTATCGTATTTTGATTTGGCAAGAGTATGCTCACTAGCTCCCTCAAGTTTATCTAAAAGTTCTTTGAGCTGACTCAGCTGACTAAACTGACTATTTTTTAGGGCAGTTTTATTCTCATCAGTATAAAAAGTATCATAGAGACTGTTAAATTGATTGAGAATTGCTTGATTACTTACCAAACCTGCATCAGATGACTGAGACTGAATTTCTTGGGAAGAACGCGTAATTTGACGATAAACATAGTAGCTACCCCCAATAATCAAGACAACAATCGCTAAAAGAGCTGACAAGATGACCCACAGCTTTTTGTTTTGTGGCTCATCTTCTGCTTGAGCAGAGCGAGATAAGGATTGATGTTCCTCTTGCAAAGCTTCATCATCGTCTGCAACAAGGGGCTCAGTTACAGGTTCCACTAGATTTTTATCCATAACCAAGGTTTCTTCAAGGGGTGGAAGGAGAAATTCTTCCATTGCTACTCCCTCTTCTTCAGCAGCAATCTCTAAGTCAGGGACTTCTTCTACTGGTTCAACCTCTTCATCAATTGTTTCTTTGGCGTCTTGAAGCAAATCATCTAGACTTCGAAGTTCCTCTTTCTTCGCCTGAATGTTAGTAAATTTATCAGCTTCGATTTCTTCACGGTGTTGTTTAATGTATTTGTCCAAAATCGTATCATCAGGAGTTACTCCTGCTTCGATTTCTTCATTTTTTCGAATAACTTGTCCAACCGTTAGATCCTTAGCTTCCTCAAAATCAAACTGAGGTTCCTGAGATATTTTCTCAGGTTCTAACAACTCTTCTTTTTTATCCTTTGGATCCATGGCAACTCCTTTCTAATCTGTCAAATTTCTTTTGACACGTTGACCAAAATATTGATATAAATCAACTTTCAAAGTACCATTGTAGAGTTTTCGTTTTTTGTCCGCCTGACTACCATATTTGCTTTCAAAGGCTTCATCACTAGTCAGGATAAACTTACTCCAAGTCTTGAGTGGTTCAAAAACCTCACCCATTTCAGCATAAAGTTTAGTTACTCCTGCATCATCTGACAGACGTTCACCATAAGGCGGGTTAGAGATAATAACTCCATTAATCTTATCCGTACGCAAATCCTGTACACGCATCTGCTTAAAGAGAATATCTCCAGATACTCCTGCAGCCTGGGCATTGGCCTTGGCAATTTCCACCATGCGTCCATCGATATCACATCCCATAATATCCAGTTCCAACTCACGATCCACTTTCTTAGCTGCCTCTGTGCGAACTTCTTGAATCAAACGATCGCTAATCCAGTTCCATTCCTCAAATGCAAAGGAACGGCGCAGACCAGGCGCCATCTTTCTAGCAATCATAACTGCCTCGATACAGAAAGTTCCTGAACCACAGGTTGGATCAATCAAAGGCTTATCAGGGTACCAGTTAGAAAGTTGCAAAATCGCAGCTGCCATATTTTCTTTGATCGGAGCTCCACCTTTTTCAGTACGATAACCACGTTTAAAGAGACTTGAACCAGTTGTATCAATCATAACAGTCGCTATATCTTTCAAAATGGAAACTTCAATCTTGAACTCTGGACCATTCTCCATCAGGGGAACACCTTCTGGTCGGGCATAGTGTCTTTGTAGTTTCTTAACAACTGCCTTCTTAGAAATCGCCTGCACACTTGGCTCATTGTGTAATTTTGACTTAACACACTTAGCCTTGGCAATTGGGAAACGGGCTCCAAGTGGGAGATAGTTCTCCCAATCTAGAGCAAAAACACCTTGGAAGAGTTCTTCAAATGTTTTTGCAGGAAAAGTTCCCACAACGATTTTGATTCTATCCGCAGCTCTTAGCCACAGGTTAGTTTGGATAATCGCTTTAACATCGCCTTGAAAACGAACACGCCCATTTTCAACTTGACAATCATAACCCAAATCTCTTACTTCACGTCCAACTACAGCTTCCAAACCCGCTGCAGCAGTCGCAATTAAATTAAATGTTGTTTTCATTTCAGTCTTTTATAGACCTTTCTTTATTCACTTTAAAAAATGAGGTTGAGAATATATCTCAGCCCCAACCTATATGCAATTTTCTATAAGCCATGTTTTGTTCCAGAAGTGACTAGGACCACTTCCTTCGATAATCATCTGTCTACCACTAGCAGCTCTAGCTGATAGCAGTCAGAGTACTACGTTCGTTTCCGCGCACTCCATGCCCCGACCAAAATTTGGGTTGCTAGCTTGAGGGGTTTACCGCGTTCCACTCTCTCCGTTTCCAGAGAGACTCCGTCACTGTGGCACTTTCAAGCCTACTCTGACCTATCAAAAGACTTAGCCATTTCAACTGCCGTAACGATTTCTCGTCCCTAGGCTTATGGTTTCGCCTAGCACAAACACTACAGGCATCACAGCCTGTGCTAGCATGGACTTTCCTCATGAAAAGAAATTCTCTTCACGCGATTATCCAAAAATTGCACAACAAAATCATTCTTAGAAATCAGAATTATCCAAGATTTGTTTGCCAAATACTTCTTTTTCAAGACGATTCAAACGTTTCAAAATATCAAAGTTTGTCATAGAAGTCGTACTTCCATGATCTGCTGATTCAGAAGTTGCTGGTGCCACTTGAGGTTTTTTCGCCAATTCTTCTTTGAGCTCCGCGATTTCTGAACGCAATGATTTTACTAATGCTGCATAAGTTTCATAATCCTTGATGACATCATCCAAGAATTCATCAACCTCTGCTTTACTATATCCACGTACTTCTCTTCCAAAATCCTGTTCAAAAATATCTTTTGCTGTAAAAATAATACTTGCCATGTCTCTCTCCATTCTCAGTTGCTAGTATTATTATATAAAAAAAGGCAAACAAAAAGCAAGGTCAAAGGCTCAATTTTCGGAAAAATTTTCAGCTACTTCGTTTAATTCCTCAAATGTTAATCTTTTTGTAATATAGTTGTCTTTCTTTTTCATCAGTTCGTAAAAATACTTCAGTTTTGTTTCATTTTCTTCATCATAAAAAAGATAGGCTCCATCTGTATTTTCAAGTAAGAAAAGTTGATAATCTCGTAATTGACCCTTGTGTTCATAGTTTGGATAGGCGTATTTTACAAAATCAACTTGTTTAAATTCACTAAGTTTAACCTGATTTCCCTCATTCCAGTTTTCCCCATGAGTCTCGAAATCAAAGATAGTTGCAAGTTGGAAACCAAAGTCATCTTTCATATCTCTGGCCACCTCTAAAACCCAGTGTTCAAATCCCAGTGTTCCCGTAAATACCAACCATTTCAAACCTTCGTCAGCCATTTTTTCCAAATCACTACGAATGGCTTTTTTAATAATTTTTAAACGAATATCTTTATCATTAAACAATCCTAAATCAAAGCTAGAATAGCCTAAAACCAAGGCTGTATGCATTTTTTCACCCTTTCTGTGCACTTTTATGGTATAATAGAGTGATGTTATTGTACCAATAAGGAGAATTATGGTCAACTATCCTCATAAACTTTCATCGAAAAAAAAACAAGAAGTCACCTCACAAACTAAAAATTTCGCAAATCGTGGGATGACCTTTGAAAAGATGATCAATGCTACAAACGATTATTATCTGACACACGGTTTAGCTGTTATCCATAAGAAACCAACTCCTGTTCAGATTGTCCGCGTAGACTATCCGCAGCGTAGTCGGGCTAAGATTGTTGAAGCTTATTTTAGACAAGCATCGACTACCGATTATTCTGGAGTTTATGAAGGGTTTTACATCGATTTCGAAGCCAAGGAAACCAAGCAAAAACATGCGATTCCGATGAAGAACTTCCATCCTCATCAGATTCGGCATATGGAACAAGTCCTTGAACAAAAAGGAATTTGCTTTGTCCTTCTTCATTTTTCTTCTTATCAAGAAACGTATTTATTGCCGGCACTTGACCTCGTCCGTTTTTATCATCAGGATATGGGAAAAAAGTCAATGCCGCTTGACTATATCAAAGAATTCGGTTATGTGATTGAGCAGTCTGCTTTTCCACAAATTCCTTACCTTGATACAGTCAAACAACATTTACTAGGTGGTAAAACAATATGAACAAACAAACTATCTTGCGCATCGTTAAATACCTCAGCATTGTTACGATTAGCTTATTTATCGTAGCTTTCCTACTTGGCGGTGGTGTATTTCTTTACTATGCAAACAAGGCTCCTGAACTCTCTGAAAGCAAACTTGTTGCAACCACATCAAGTAAAATTTATGATAGCAAAAATGAACTCATCGCAGATTTAGGTGCTGAACGTCGTGTCAATGCTCAAAGTAGTGACATCCCTACTGATCTTGTCAATGCGATTGTCTCTATCGAGGATCATCGCTTCTTTAACCACAGAGGAATTGATAGCATTCGAATAGCAGGAGCTTTCCTACGTAACCTTAGTAGTAATGGTGGTCTTCAAGGGGGATCAACCTTGACCCAGCAGTTGATTAAGCTGACTTATTTCTCAACATCAACAGCTGATCAAACCCTATCCCGTAAAGTTCAAGAGGCTTGGTTGGCTATCCAGCTAGAGCGAACTGCAACTAAGCAAGAAATATTGACCTATTACGTCAATAAGGTCTACATGTCAAATGGTAACTATGGTATGCAGACAGCTGCGGAAAACTATTATGGTAAGGACCTCAAAGACTTGTCCATTCCACAGCTTGCACTCTTAGCAGGTATGCCACAGGCTCCAAACCAATACGATCCCTATTCTCATCCTGAAGCAGCCCTTGAAAGACGAAACCTCGTTTTGTCAGAAATGCAAAAACAAGGCTACCTTACAGCCGAGCAATATGAAACAGCCATCAATACTCCAATCACAGATGGACTTCAAAGCCTGAAATCTGTTAATAGCTATCCACAGTACATGGATAACTATCTTAAAGAGGTTATTGACCAAGTGGAGCAAGAGACAGGTTATAATCTATTAACAACAGGTATGGAAGTCTATACAAACGTCGACCAAGAGGTACAAAAACGCCTTTGGGATGTTTACAATACAGACGAATACGTTGACTATCCAGATGATGACCTTCAAGCTGCTTCTACTATCGTTGATGTTACAAATGGTAAAGTCATCGCTCAACTTGGTTCTAGACACCAATCAAGTAATGTTTCATTCGGTATCAACCAAGCCGTCGAAACAAACCGTGACTGGGGTTCTACTATGAAACCAATCACAGACTACGCTCCTGCACTTGAGTACGGAATCTTCGACTCTACTGCAGCAACGATTAATGATGCCCCTTATAACTATCCTGGAACAGACATTCCTGTCTATAACTGGGATAAAGCCTACTTTGGAAATATCACTCTCCAGTACGCAATTCAACAATCTCGTAACGTACCAGCCGTTAAAACACTTGAAAAAGTTGGATTAGACCATGCCAAGACCTTCTTGAATGGTTTAGGAATTGATTACCCATCAATGGTATACGCAAATGCTATCTCAAGTAATACAGTTGAATCTCATAAACAGTACGGAGCAAGCAGTGAAAAAATGGCTGCTGCCTATGCTGCCTTTGCCAACGGTGGTATCTACCACAAACCAATGTATATCAATAAAGTTGTCTTTAGCGATGGCAGTTCAAAAGAGTTTTCAGATCAAGGTACTCGCGCCATGAAGGAAACAACCGCCTACATGATGACAGAAATGATGAAAACCGTATTAACTTACGGAACTGGTCGTGGAGCCTACATGTCATGGCTTCCACAAGCTGGTAAAACTGGTACTTCAAACTATACAGACGATGAAATTGAGAACTACATTAAGAACACTGGGTATGTTGCTCCAGATGAAATGTTCGTAGGATATACTCGTAAGTATTCAATGGCCGTTTGGACTGGTTACTCAAACCGTCTTACTCCAATCGTAGGAGATGGATTTAGAGTCGCTGCAAATATCTACCGCTCAATGATGGGATATCTGTCAGAGGATGATCATCCTGGTGATTGGACAATGCCTGAAGGTTTGTATCGTAACGGAGAATACGTCTTTAAGAACGGTGCTCGTAACAACTGGATTCCACAGTCAACTCAAGCAAGTTCGACAACAGAGAGCTCAAGTTCAAGTACAACTTCAACAACTGAAAGTCCAAGCTCTTCGAATGATAATACGAATGGCACTACCAATCCAAATGCCTCAGTACCAAACACAACTACAAATAGTCAACAACAAAATCCAGCCCCACAAAATACACAAGGGCAGCAATAAAATATAAAAAACTGAGGATTTATTCTCAGTTTTTTGTATGCAGTTTTTTATGGTGGAATCTTAATGTCTACTAGTTCAAACTTTTTAAAAATATGTAGAGAAACAACTGAACAGGTTAAATATTTCAATCGCAACCTTATCCCCAACACAAATCAAATAGTCGGGAAAACTGTTTAAAATTATAGATAAAAGATACCTTGTGTTTATGTAGTTTATCTATGAACTGGGGCGTGACTTAGAAAGTCTGTTCTACTACTTCAATGCAGTGCTTAAACCAATAACCAAAATGTCAAACTGATGTCTCAGGAATGATATCAAAAGGCCAGACTTTTTGTCCGGCCTCTTTTTTCTTATTTGACATGATTTGCAAGATCTTCTTGCGCTTTTTTATTAGATTCTTCTTTTTCTTTCTTCCATTTATCTTGAGCTTTTTGATATTCATCAGCAGTTACTGGCTTATCTTGAAGGTCAAGGTATTTGTACAAGAGTGCTTCACTTGTTCCCTTGTTACCTGAGTAAGCAAATGGAAGTGTGAATGGCACCATCTTAGACAACATTGGACGTCCAGTTTTAGAAGTTGTTGGAATAATCAATGCACTATCTGTCAACCAAGCTTGGGCAGCAGCATATTTATCATAACGTTTTGAAACGTCAGTGTCTTCATTTCCAGCTTCAACAACCATCTTTTCGTAATCTTCTAAACCAACTTGTTTAGCAGCTGCATTGTTTGTGCCTGAATCAAATCCTAGGTAAGTCTTAGTATTTTCACCTACTGATGGTTTGATGATATCAAGGTAAGTAGATGGGTCGATATAGTCTGGAGACCAACCAACGTTATCTGAAAGGTCCCAATCTTCACCGGCAGCCGTCTCAGCAAAGTAAGTAACATTGAGGACTTCATCTTTTTGAAGTTGTTGAATGTCAATGACAACATTGTCAGTTCCTAACGTTGCTTCAAGTGATTGTTTCAATGATTGAACACGTTGAACTTTTGTAGTATTAGTTTGGTCAACTGGCATATCCAAGTGGATTGGGAATTGAACACCCTCTGCTTGGAGAGCTGTCTTAGCCTTAGCAAATTCTGCTTTCGCTTTTTCGGGATTGTAAAGACCATCTTGGGCGTCGTCTAGATTAACATCTTTCCATTCATCACCATAGGTCACCAATTTTTCCTTAACTAATTCACCAAAGTTTTTACCATCTGCTTGAACAAATGTTGGTGGTACGAACAAGTTACGAAGGAGTTTGCTTGCTCCACTTGCTCCATTAACTTGAGAAGCATAAGCTGTTCTATCAAAACCAAAGGCGATGGCTTGACGGAAGTCTTTGTTAAGAAGAGCTTTCTTAGTTGAAGTCTTTTGCTCGTCTGTAGTCTTAGAAGTATATTTGTAAGACTGACGGTCAATATTCGTACCGACTAAGAAAGTTGTAGAATCTTGTGTTGTATAAACGATGTTATCCTTAAACTCTTTTTCAAGTTCAGAGTAGCTTCCACTTGTTGGGAAGAGAAGGGCCATTGAGAAACCACCATCTTTAAAGGTTTCTGCAAGTTTGTTATTGTCTTGACCATCCCAGAATGAAAGTTTTACTTTATCAATATGAACATTGTCCTTATCCCAGTAGTTTGGATTCTTTTCAAATTCTACTGAAGATTTTGCTACTAATGATTTCAACAAGAAAGGACCATTATAAAGGATACTGCTTGGATCTGTTGCTTTAGCAAAGTCACTTCCTTTAGAAGTAAGGAATTCTTCATTGACTGGTGCAAGAATTCCCATGGTTGTCTTAGAATTCCAGAAGCTTTCTGGTTTGTTCAAAGTGTATTGAACTGTTTGATCATCTACAGCCTTGATTCCAACTTCTGAGAAGTCTTTGACTTCACCTTTTACATAAGCATCAAGACCTTTAATAGATTCTTGAACAAGATAAAGGGCTTCTGACTTATTGTCAGCAGCATACTTAAGACCTGTTACAAAGTCTTGAGCTTTCACAGGTGCATACTCTTCGCCTTCAGAAGTGTACCACTTAGCATCTTTACGGATTGTATAAGTGTAAGTCAAACCATCTTTAGAAACTGACCAGTCCTCTGCCAAAGATGGCACGAAGTTGCCATAGCGGTCGTTTTCCATCAAACCATCAACAACATTACTTGTGATATTAGCAACCGCAGCCTTACCAGTTGTCAGATAGTTGAGGCTATCTGGATCTGTTTCATAAACATAAGAAAAAGTTTTCTCACCCTTTGCACTAGAGCCTGAACCTGAACAAGCCGCCAAAACACCAGACGCTAACAGAGTCACCCCTGCTAGGGCCATTACTTTTGAAAATTTCATAATAAACTCCTTTATGACTTTTTATACATTATAATCCCTTTTCAGCCAAGTGTCAATACAATTTTCAGAATTTTTCAAATTGATTTAAAAACATTTTTATGAGAAACTTTTCTAAAAACCAGCTGAGAAAAAGTTCTTTTATTGACAGTTCTCAAACAAATCTTTATGATATAATGAAAGAAGAAAAATGAAAGGAAATACCATGTCAAAAGAAGTTATTGTTGAAAGTTTTGAACTCGATCACACCATTGTTAAAGCACCGTATGTCCGTTTAATCGGAGAAGAAACAGGTCCTAAAGGAGATATCATTTCTAACTTTGATATTCGCTTGGTTCAACCAAATGAAGATTCTATCCCTACTGCGGGGCTCCATACTATCGAGCACCTCTTGGCTAAGCTGATTCGTACTCGTATTGATGGAATGATTGACTGTTCACCATTTGGATGTCGTACAGGTTTTCACATGATTATGTGGGGGCGTCACACTAGCTCTGAAATCGCAGCAGTCATCAAGGATTCACTGAAGGAAATCGCTGAAACGACAACTTGGGAAGATGTCCCAGGAACAACTATTGAATCTTGCGGAAACTACAAGGATCACAGCCTATTTTCAGCCAAAGAATGGGCAAAATTGATTCTCCAACAAGGAATCTCAGACGATGCCTTTGAACGTCATGTCATCTAATAATAAAAAAAGAAACCAGCTTTTGAACTGGTTCCTTTTTATTTTCAAATTTTTGATTTAAGCTTTTTCACGAATGACCAAGACACCATCTTCCATATCGGCTTCAAGGTGTTTAGAATCCAAATTATCTAAGTGGAAGTCTGTTACTTTGTCACGAATTTGTTGTTCAACTACACGACGGAGAGGACGAACACCCATGACTTCATCGTAACCTTCCTCAGTCATGTATTCTTTGGCTGATTCGCTCACTGCCAAATCGATCTCTTTCTTGGCAAGTGTCTTATTGACATCAACCAACATCAAATCAACAATCTTAGAAAGGTCTTCCTTGCTCAAATGTGAGAATTCGATAACAGCATTGAAACGGTTGAGGAACTCTGGACGGAAGTATGGTTTCAAACGATCCATGAGCTCTGGTTTGTCCGCATCTTCTGTCAAGTTAGCTTCATAACCAAATCCTGCATTTGAAGTTGCGATAATCACCGTATTCTTGAAGTTGACAGTATTCCCTTGACCGTCTGTCAAACGACCATCATCCAATACTTGGAGAAGAAGAGTAATCACTTGAGGATCTGCCTTTTCAATCTCGTCAAGAAGGACAATTGAGTATGGATTACGACGAACACGCTCAGTCAAGGTATTGTTGTTGTCATCGTAACCAACATAACCTGCAGTAGTACCAATCAATTTAGAAACGGCTGTACGATCGCTGTATTCTGACATATCCAAACGGATGATAGCATCCTTAGTTCCGAACATATCAAGAGCCAATTGTTTAGCCAACTCAGTCTTACCAACACCAGTAGGTCCTACAAAGAGGAAGCTACCGATAGGACGGTTTCCTTCGTCAAAGCCTGCACGATTCCGACGGATTGCACGTGCCACTGCTTCAACAGCCTTATCTTGACCGATAACCTTAGTTTGCAAACGGTGACCCATATCTTTCAAACGTTCGATATCAGTTGCACCCATTTGTGACACTGGAATACCAGTCATACGTTCTACAGATTCAGCCACATCGTTGATTGTTGCTGTTACTTTATGGTCTTCAGTATGGTTAGCAATTTGCTTTTCAAGCTCTTCGATACGAATTTTTGCATTAAGGGCTGCTTCGTAATCTTCTTTAGCAGCTGCAGCTTCTTGTTTAGCTTTTTCTTCTTCAATTTCATGTTCCACAGCATGTACATCTGTCACTGGGTGTTGTGCTGCCAAGTGAGCAGCTGTCACATCGACCAAGTCGATAGCCTTATCTGGCAAGCTACGTTGTGGAATATATTGAACAGAGTAATCAACAGCCGCTTTCAATACTTCATCTGGCAAGATAACATTGTGGTGTTGTTGATAAAGATCACGGATCCCTTGGAGAATCTTGAAAGTATCTTCAGCAGATGGTGCATTAACTTTTACTTCGTTGAAACGACGAGCAAGAGCAGCATTTTTCAAAATAGTGTTGCGATATTCATCTTGAGTTGTTGCACCAATCACTGTCAATTCCCCACGTGAAAGAGCAGGCTTCAAGATATCCGCAAGACCTTTAGATCCTTGACCATCCCCTGTGCTACCAGCACCAAGGATTTGATGAATTTCGTCGAAGAAAAGGATAATATTTCCAGCTTCTTTAACTTCTTTTACCAAGTTTTGAATATTTTCTTCAAAGCTACCACGGTATTGCGTACCAGCTTCAAGTCCAGAAATATCAATTGAAATGATTTCTTTGTTCTTGATTGCTGCTGGAACATCACCATTCACGATAGCTTGGGCAAGACCTTCTACTACTGCCGTTTTACCAACACCAGCATCACCGACTAGAACTGGGTTATTCTTTGTACGACGAGAAAGGATTTCAGATGTTTCTTGAATCTCCTTATTACGTCCAATAACCGGATCTAGCTTGCCTTCACGTGCTTCTGCTGTTAAGTTACGTCCAAGTTTCGCAAGAATCCCATCTTGTTTCATGGCTTTACCTTGAACGTACTGAGCTTGGTCACTTCCTTCACTTGGAAGTTGCCCTGTTTGACGATAAATAGCAAATTCTTCAGGTGTTACTTCACGACCGTTAATCAAGTAACGACGGTTTTCTGAACTGTATCCACGCATACCGCCCATTAATTGGTTAAATAAATCATCCATGTTGTTAAAGTTATTAAAGTTGTTGTTCATATTTCATACCTCGTTTGTTTTCAAAATTAGTTAGTCAAATTAATTTGACTTTCTCTGACCTTTGTTTTAAAAAATTTAGACTAGCTATTTGCTACTCTACGTATAATTTCAGGTTTTTCTTTATCCAATACAGGTTTTGTGATTGGACTTCTAAAAATACTAATGTTCATCATAGGTTGTACCTCTTTTCTAGGTTTTACCCATACTTTGACCTTAAGATAAATTACACAATCACCTTAAAATCAAGGTTTTCTAAGGATTTCCTTATCCTTATGTTCTTAGTATATCACTTTGGTCAGTATTAGTCAATAAATTTGACCAATTTTGACCAACTTTTTTTAAATATTTTTTTATACCAAAAAACCAGTCAAAATGACTGGTTTTTATTTACTATTTATGAATCTTAGCTCAATGCATCATCCATTGAAAGAACTTCGTGGAAGACACGTTGTGTCAATTCAGTTTTTTGTTCTGGAGTGAGGTACTTAGTATTTACACAGTATCCTGATATACGTACGATTACGTCTTCACCTGACATGATCTTTTCGTAAACATCGTTCAAGTCCATAACGTTCAAGTTAACGTGTTGTCCACCATTTTCGAAGTAACCATCAAGAATTGTTACCAAGTTATCAACTTGTTCGTCACGAGTTTTACCAAGAGCACGAGGTGAAACTTGAGTTGTCAATGAGATACCATCAGCTGCGTAACCAAAGTCAAGGCTAGCAAGTGAGTTCAAGTTTTGCAACCATCCACCTTTAGCTTTGTTAGATGGGTTAGCACCTGGTGAGAAGAATTCAAGTTTAGACAAGTTCACTGAACCATCTTCGTTGAGGTATACACCTTTGTGGACTGGTGAGTTACCAGTTTGTTTAGAGTAAGCAACGTTAGATGTGATTGTCAAAAGTGAAACTGTAGCTTCTGCGTTCTTGTATAGTTTGTGGCTACGTAGACGAGTTGTGTAAGCTTCGATCAACCATTCTGCCAATTCGTTTGAACGTGGGTCATCTTCACCCCAACGTGGGTATTCACCGATTGTTTCGTAATCGTAGATGTAGCCATTTTCGTCACGGATTGGTTTAACTGTAGCGTATTTGATAGCTGACAATGTGTCAACAGTGTTAGCGAATCCACAGATACCGAATCCCATGTTAGCACGTTGTTTAGTTGGCAAGAAGGCCATTTGAACAGCTTCGTAGTTGTACTTGTCAGTCATGTAGTGGATGATGTTCAAAGCATCTACGTAAGTGTCAGTCAACCAGTCAAGAGATTTTTCAAAGTTAGCTTTAACTGATTCGAATTCAAGAACTTCATCACGGATTGGTTCGATGTCAAATACTTTGTAGTCTTTATGAACATCATCGTAACCACCGTTCAAACCAGTAAGAAGAGCTTTAAGAACGTTAACGCGAGCACCGAAGTACTGGATGTTGTGACGTTGTTCTTCGTTTTCTGGGTCAAGTGGAGATACACAACATGAGATACAGCTCATTTCACCATATCCATCTTTAGCCATTGTTGTAACACCTTCGTATTGGATTGAAGAGTGTTTGTGGCTCATGTGCATACAGTAGCGACGGAAGTTGTATGGCAATTTGTCAGTCCAAAGAACTGTCAAGTTTGGTTCTGGAGAGTTACCGATGTTGTCAAGAGTGTTCAAGAAACGGTAGTCCATCTTAGTAACACGGTGACGACCGTCGTTACCCATACCAGCCATTGAAGTTGTGATGAAGGTTGGGTCACCTGAGTACAATTGGTCGTAAGCTTTTGTACGAGCAAATTTAACTGTACGAAGTTTCATAACGAAATCATCAACAAATTCTTGGATTTCTGATTCAGTAAATGTACCACGAGCAAGGTCACGTTCTGCAAAGATATCCAATACGATTGGCACACGTCCAAGAGATGTAGCCGCACCGTTGATAACACGGCAGACAGCCATAAAGGCAATGTTTACCCATTGGATAGCTTCTTTAACGTTCATCGCTGGTTTACGAACATCAACTCCGTAAAGGTCACCTAAGCGTACAACTTGTTGCAATGCTTGATATTGAAGGTTGATTTCTTCACGAAGACGGATTGTTTCTTCATCGATTTCTTCGATTGAGTTCCAGTCGTTAACTTTTTCTTGCATCAAGTAGTCTGCACCGTAAAGAGCAAGACGTGCATAAACACCGATGATACGTCCACGTGAGTATGCATCTGGAAGACCAGTTACAGTGTGAGCGTGACGAGCACGACGAATGTTTGAAGTGTAAGCACGGAAGATACCATCGTTAACAGTTGTTACGTATTTAGTGAAAATTTCGTGAACAGCTGGATCTGGTTCGTATCCATTTTCTTTCAAAGTAGTTTCAGCCATACGGATACCACCTTTTGGCATGAAGTTCAATTTGAAGAGTTCATCGTTTTGGATACCATAAATCAATTCGTTTTCTTTGTCGATAAATCCAGCAGGAATATCAGCAATAGAAGTTGGACGAGTGTCCATTGGGAAACGAGTTTCTTCGTAGTGTGCTTTAGTTTCTTCTACGATTTTTTTGATGTGGAGTGAACGTTCTGTTGGTCCTGCAAGGAAGCTTTCATCTCCATCATAAGGTGTGTAGTTAGCTTGTACAAAGCGTGATACACTTGCTTTTTCTTTCCAGTCAACACCTTTAAAGCCTTCCCAGGCTTTGTCAAAAATGTCCTGTGCTTCAACAACTGTCTTAACAACCATGTTAATTCCTCTTTTTTCTTTCTAGTAACAGTCATCTGTTACATTCATGTATTCAGTATAACACACAGTAAACGATTTCAACAACTAAAAACTCACTTTTTTAACACTTTCTTTTCTAATACAGTTCAAAATTTGCTACAAACTGTATTATATTTTTGAAAGAGGTTATTTTGATTTTCATTTTTTCAGAAAAAGAGTATAATAAAATTAAACAAACTAGCACTGAGAGGTTTCTCCATGTTGATTTTTCCACTAATGAATGATTTATCTCGTAAAATCATCCATATTGACATGGATGCCTTTTTTGCTGCTGTTGAAATTCGCGACAATCCCAAACTTAAAGGGAAGCCAGTTGTGATTGGCAGTGACCCTAGAAAAACTGGTGGTCGAGGAGTTGTTTCTACCTGTAGTTATGAAGCGCGAGTCTTTGGCATCCACTCAGCTATGAGTTCTAAAGAAGCCTATGAACGTTGCCCTCAAGCTGTTTTCATTTCTGGAAACTACGAAAAATATACTGCTGTCGGTCAACAGATTCGAGCTATTTTCAAACGTTATACGGATAATATCGAGCCTATGAGTATTGATGAAGCTTATCTAGACGTGACTGAAAACAAACTCGGTATCAAGTCAGCTGTTAAAATCGCTCGACTAATTCAACAAGATATTTGGCAAGAACTTCATCTGACCGCTTCTGCTGGTGTGTCTTATAATAAATTCTTAGCTAAAATAGCCAGCGATTACCAAAAACCTCGAGGTCTGACAATTATTCTCCCTGATGAAGCTGAAGATTTTCTCAAACAAATGGATATCGCTAAATTCCATGGTGTAGGTAAGAAAACAGTTGAGAAATTGCATCAAATGGGGGTATTTACAGGTGCTGATCTTTTAAATATTTCTGAAATTAGTCTCATTGATCGTTTTGGTCGACTCGGTTTTGACCTGTATCGCAAGGCTCGTGGCATTGATAATTCTCCCGTCAAATCCAATCGCATTCGTAAGTCTATCGGAAAAGAAAAAACTTATAGTAAGATTCTCAATCTAGAAGAGGATATCAAAAAAGAGCTAACTCTCCTTTCGGAAAGAGTTGCCCTAAGTCTTCAAAAACATGAAAAATCTGGAAAGATTATTATTTTAAAAATCCGCTATGCTGACTTCTCTACAATGACTAAGCGGAAAAGCTTATCTCAAAAGATCCAAGATGCTGAAACTATTTCACAAATGGCTATCCAACTTTACGAATCTCTGACAGATAAAGATAAAGACGTTCGCTTATTGGGTATCACTGTGACTGGATTTTAAAACCTTGAAGGAAGCTTCCCTCAAGGTTTTTTTCTTATACAAATAATCGTACAAAGCTATAAAGTATCAAGATACTACCAAGGACAATACGGTATTTACCAAACATCGTAAAGTCGTGTTTTTTCACATAGCTGGTCAAGAAACGAATAGCGATCATGCTGACTGCAAAAGCGACTACCATGGCAACTAAAAGTAAGAAAAATTGACCAAAGCTCAAGACTTCTCCTGCTTTGATGAATTTAAAAATCTTCAAAGCACTGGCTCCAAACATAACTGGAATTCCTAGGTAGAAGGTAAACTCAGTTACCACCGAACGACTGGTTCCATTTAACAAACCACCGACGATAGTTGCTCCCGAACGGCTAGTCCCTGGTAAAAGAGCCAAGACTTGGAAAAGTCCGATATAGAGGGCCGTTTTATAAGGCAACTTGTCTAGCTCTGTGACTGTTGGCTCAATTGCTTGCGCTTTGTTGCGTTTTTCAAGATAAATAAAGGCAACCCCATAAACAATCAACATAATGGCTACTGAAACCATATTATGGAAGTGAGTATCAAACCAATCATCAAACTTAAAGACTAAAAGAAGAGGAAGAGTCGCTACAAAAACTTTGGACCATAACTGCCAAGTTCTACGGATTTCCACTTTATCCTTACCTGGTTTGAAAGGATTAAGTTTGTTAAAGTAGATAACCATAACGGCTAGGATAGCACCCAGTTGAATCACTACGTTAAACATAGACATGAAGGCTTCACTCTGGTCTTTATATTGGATAAATTCTTCTGCTAAAATCAAGTGACCTGTACTTGAAATCGGCAACCATTCCGTAATTCCTTCAACAATACCAAAAAAGATAGATTTTAAAATTTCAATAAGATACATAGATAACTCCTTTTTCTATCCTCCATTATATCATACTTTTATAAACTGTGTTTAGTTTTCTTTAAAAGGCACCGATGCTACCGCCACCACCGCCTCCAGAGAATCCACCACCAGAACTTCCACTACTAGAAGATACTGAGTAAGTACTTGCCGTATTTGCGACACTGGCATAATGGCTCATTTGCGCTGTTGAATGATAAAACATACTGTGCCAGCCATAAGCTACATAGAGATTGATATCTGGATTTTCCACTTGAATCTGATGCACCTTCATCAAACGGCTAACCTTATCAGCATAGCCAAATAAGGTTGCATATACCAATAGGCGATTCCAGACAACAATACTTTCCAATTCAACCTGATCAAGTTGTGCAATCTCACGTAACATATTTTCAAAACTGGTCCAGAGATAGTAGACTTCTGCTCCTGCTTCATTTAGGACACCATCACGATTATCTAGTCGAATCTTCCAATAGTAGAAAGCAGCCAAAACTAAACCTATTAAGCCAAGTATTGGCAAGGGGAAATAAAGATAGCCATGAACGTCCAAGCTGTACAAGAACAAACCAAATCCGATGATTAGTGGGAAAATAGTAGAAACACCCATGCTCACTTGTAAGACCTTTTCCACGCTAGTCAAGGGACGATAATAAGCTGGTAGCCCCAAGAAAGAGACTCGGTCCTTCACCCCTTCTTGCATCTCTTTCAATGCTCTTTCAAAAGAATATTTGAGCTTACAGCCTTTTGTTTGAATCCGTTTTTCATCAGTAGCTTTCGCTCCACGGTAAAGGCTCTCAGAGACCCTATAATCTGCAAACAAATCGGAAACAGCAACGTCTTTTTTACCTGAAAAGGCCAGATTTAGACAGGTCCTCTCAAAGCTTGCCAAGCCATCTTCTTTTACCAACCTTAAAGTAACTGCATCTCCTTCTGAAATAATAGAGACATTACCACGGTCGATTACATCTAGTAAGGTAGCCTGAATAAGTTGGTCAAAGGTGAATTTTCCTGCTCCTTTGGTTAGAGGACTCACTTCCTCCAAGGAGGTCGAGTAAACGGCTTCAGATAAAACCATAGGCTCTAATTCCATCGGCGGTTCATAGAGACGATGATTCTTGGCATATTTGACGGAAGGAGTGGTTTTTCTTCTATAGATAAAATAGAAGCAGATACTCAATAACAAGGAGATGGAAAGTATTGAAGGAAACACCCAAGTAACGAGTTGTTTACTCTGATCTTTTTCTCTAACAATCGAGTCTTCTATCTTATTAAACTCTTCTAAACGATTCCCTTTTAAGCCCTGATCTGTAGCGCTAGCAAAATCAGTTCGAGGCCAGTAGGCATGCAACTCAACTCCGCGCTTAGACGGAAGATTGTCGAAACGAATCGTATAGTCATGACCACTCTGTTCAATCCTTCCCTCTCTATAGAGTTGCCCTGTGTGGAAAAAGAGTTTTTCGGCCCCATTATCTCCCATCACATGAAACTCAAATTTTTCAATAGATTCTGAACTATCTGTTAAGGGTTGCCAATTTAATTCAGCGATATCATCATATAAAAAAAGAAGATTTTTCAATTGCCAGGTAAGTTCCACTTCGACCCTATCCCCTTCCTGACCTGGATTATAGACTTTAGCAGTATAACCATTCGTTTCTTCTGTCACTTCGCTAGTAAGATTTTCGATTTTATGACCATTTTTAGATGCCTCAACCTTTGGCTGAGGATCAATATAAAATCCGCTAGGCATCTTGCCAGCACGTCCAAGTCCCACGATTTGGCCCTTAAAGTCCTCCTCAAACTGGTAAACTATCTTCTGCCTAAATTCCGCTGTATTGTCTGCATGAATATACAGTTCTCCTTTATAGGATGGAATGCTATAATCCAAGGCAAAAACCAGTTTGGGAACAATTATCAGACAAGTAAATATAAGTACTATTAACCATCTTTTTTTCATAATATAGCCTCTTTTGACCTTTTTCTCATTATATCATTTTTTTACAAGTAAGGGTTTACTAAGATTGAAAAAGTTCCGCTTTTTCGATACAATAGAGAGAAGCAATTTTAGACTAGAGATAGGAGAAATCATGAAAAAATTATGCTTAACTATCCTTGCTAGCCTGGCCCTTACTTTAGGACTAGTTAGCCAGGTCCAAGCCGATGAATATTTGCGCATCGGTATGGAGGCAGCCTACGCACCTTTTAACTGGACTCAAGATGACGACAGTAACGGCGCTGTCAAAATCGATGGAACCAACCAATATGCTAATGGTTACGACGTCCAAATAGCTAAAAAGATTGCTAAGGACCTAGGTAAAGAGCCCTTGGTTGTTAAAACCAAGTGGGAAGGACTTGTTCCAGCCCTTACTTCTGGTAAGATTGATATGATCATTGCAGGTATGAGCCCAACTGCTGAACGCAAACAAGAAATTGCATTTTCAAGCAGCTACTATACTAGCGAACCAGTACTTTTGGTCAAAAAGGATTCTGCCTATGCAAACGCCAAATCACTAGAGGACTTTAGCGGAGCAAAAATCACTTCTCAACAAGGTGTTTACCTTTACGACTTGATTTCTCAAATTCCAGGCGCTAAAAAAGAAACTGCCATGGGAGATTTCGCTCAAATGCGTCAAGCTCTTGAAGCTGGTGTCATTGATGCCTATGTTTCTGAACGACCAGAAGCCCTAACTGCCGAATCAGCAAACGCTAAGTTCAAAATGATTCAGCCTGAACCTGGTTTTAAAACTGGAGAAGAGGATACCTCTATCGCTATCGGTCTTCGTAAAGACGACGAACGTATCAGCCAAATCAATGCCAGTATTGAAACCATTTCTAAAGATGAACAAGTTGCTCTCATGGATCGTATGATCAAAGAGCAACCAGCAGAATCTACAACTACAGAAGAAAGCAACAGTAATTTCTTTGGCCAAGTCGCTAAAATTCTAACTGAAAACTGGCAACAACTCTTGCGTGGTGCTGGTATTACCCTTCTCATTTCAATTATCGGTACCATCGTTGGTCTCGCTATCGGTCTTGCTATCGGTGTTTTCCGTACTGCACCTCTATCTGAAAACCAATTTATCTTTGGAATCCAAAAACTAATCGGTTGGATTCTCAATATCTATATTGAAATTTTCCGTGGAACACCTATGATTGTACAATCTATGGTTATCTACTATGGAACTGCCCAAGCTTTCGGGATCAACCTAGACCGTACGCTAGCTGCTATCTTTATTGTTTCTATCAATACCGGTGCCTACATGACCGAAATCGTTCGTGGTGGTATTTTGTCTGTTGATAAGGGACAATTTGAAGCGGCAACTGCACTTGGTATGACTCATAACCAGACCATGCGTAAGATCGTTTTGCCTCAAGTTGTTAGAAATATTCTACCAGCGACTGGTAATGAGTTCGTCATCAACATCAAGGATACTTCTGTATTGAACGTTATCTCTGTAGTAGAACTTTACTTCTCAGGAAATACAGTAGCAACACAAACCTACCAGTACTTCCAAACCTTTACCATCATAGCAGTTATCTACTTTGTCCTCACCTTCACAGTAACGCGTATCCTCCGCTTCATCGAAAAACGTATGGATATGGATACCTACACGACAGGTGCTAACCAAATGCAAACGGAGGATTTGAAATAATGAGTCAACCAATCCTTGAAATCAAACACCTCAAAAAATCCTACGGGCAAAACGAGGTCCTAAAAGATATCTCTCTCACTATTCACAAAGGTGAAGTGATTTCTATCATCGGTAGTTCTGGTAGCGGTAAATCAACCTTCCTACGTTCTATCAATCTTCTCGAAACACCAACTGAAGGTGAAATCCTTTATCACGGTGAAAATGTCCTCGAGAAAGGCTATAATCTCACTCACTATCGTGAAAAACTAGGTATGGTTTTCCAATCCTTTAACCTCTTTGAAAATCTCAATGTTCTTGAAAATACGATTGTTGCACAGACAACCGTTCTCAAACGTGAACGATCAGAAGCAGAGAAAATTGCTAAAGAAAACCTTGAAAAAGTTGGAATGGGAGAGCGCTACTGGCAAGCTAAACCTAAGCAACTTTCAGGTGGTCAAAAGCAACGTGTCGCCATTGCTCGCGCACTTTCTATGAACCCTGATGCCATTCTCTTTGATGAGCCAACCTCAGCCCTTGATCCTGAAATGGTCGGTGAAGTTCTAAAAATCATGCAAGAACTAGCTCAAGAAGGCTTGACAATGATCGTTGTAACCCACGAAATGGAATTTGCTCGTGACGTATCACACCGTGTCATCTTTATGGACAAAGGTGTGATTGCAGAAGAAGGCAAACCTGAAGATTTATTTACAAATCCTAAAGAGGAACGTACAAGAGAATTTTTACAACGCTATTTAGGATAAGACAAAAGTGGTTGAAAACACCTCTTAAACTAAGAGTTGTTTTCCTATTCAATCCCAATCACCATTGAGTCAAAGGCTCATGAACATAAAAATCAAGGTCGGAGTTTTTTATCCCGACCTCTTTTTATACTTTAAAAATCACTTTTATCCCTTCCTATGTTTCCTGAGCAAGTATTGCTTGTAGCTATATTCCTAATCTTTTATTTGATTTTCATGAGTGATACTCAATGAAAATCAAAGAGCAAACTAGGAAGCGAGCCGCAGGCTGTACTTGAGTACGGCAAGGCGAAGCTGACGTGGTTTGAATTTGATTTTCGAAGAGTATGAGATTACTCAGCTCCCTGTCAACCTACTTCATTCTAACAAATAGATTTGTTGAGTAGGTCATAGCATGGCTATTTCTCCATTCCATAAATAAAAGCAGACCCTAATTAGAGTCTGCTTGTATCCAAAGATTAATCTTCAAATTTTTCATGATTTTTTTCATAGAAATCAATTAATCCAAGGGCTGTTTCAAAGGAAATATTTTTAACTTTTGCACGTCCTTGAGCTAGAGCAATGATAGACATTTCACGTGCATTCGTTTCTTTAGAAATACGATAACCAGTGATCTTCTTATCACGAACCCAGCTAACAACTGATTCTACTTTTTCAAAGTTAGTCTTAGCCATGTTTTTCTCCTATTTTATTCTTTACGATATTTAATTGTATACGTTTTTATGGCATTTGTCAATAAAAAAACATATATCCAATCAAATAAGACGTTAAGATTTAGTTTACTTGGCTTTTAAAGCCGATAATATATGGGTTCGTATATCTTCAACTCCGTTAGGATTTGCTGGTAAGAAAATTGCATTATTACCTTGTTTTTCTGCAAAATTATTCAATGTATCTAAATACTGGTTAGTTAACAAGATTGACATGATTTGCTCTTCAGTTAATTCAACATTGGCCCCTTTTAACTCTTTAATAGAATCAGCAAGTCCATCAACAATTGCTTTTCGTTGCTCTGCGATCCCTACACCATGTAGGCGATCCTTTTCTGCCTCTGCTTCGGCCGCTGTTACGATCTTAATTTTATCTGCTTCGGCCAATTCTTGTGCTGCTACTCTCTTACGTTGAGCAGCATTGATTTCATTCATTGATTGCTTGACTTCCGCATCCGGCTCTACTTTGGTAATGAGCGTTTTGACGATAATGTACCCATACGTTGACATTTCTTCCGCTACTTGTTTTTGAACTTCTAATGCAATTTCATCCTTTTTCTCAAACAATTCATCCAAAGTTAACTTAGGAACTGATGAGCGCAATGCGTCTTCAATATAAGATTTGATTTGAGCCTCAGGTCTCATTAGTTTATAGTAAGCATCTGTAACATTTTGTTCATTTACTCGGTACTGTGTCGCAACATTCATCGTCACAAATACGTTATCTTGAGTCTTGGTTTCCACAACGATTTCACTTTGCAAGAGACGCAGTTGGACACGAGCTGCAATTTTATCAATCCCAAATGGTGCTCTTAGGTGAATACCACTATTGCTCAATTTTTGATACTTACCAAATCGTTCAATGATAGCTACTGATTGTTGTCGAACAACATAGATTGAGCTCATTAATATAGCTCCTACAATAAGCATTAGAATAATTAGAACAAGTATAACTTTTAAAACCATGGGAATCTCCCCCTTTCTTCACTTACATTATAGCACTAGTAAATAGGTTAGGCAAATAATATGATAAAAATTTCATAGCATATTAAACAAGCATATTATATAAGGTCTCATTCCCATTCAAGTTAATATAAGACGGGTCGAATTTTTCCATCCGGTGAATCAATCCCGCATAATCATGTTTATCAGCAAGTGCAATCCCTATTAGTACTGGACCAGTTCCCTTGCTAGCTCGTTTGATATATTCAAAACGAGTAATATCATCATGAGGTCCTAAGATATCATTTACAAACTCTCGAAGTGCTCCCGGACGTTGTGGGAAATTCACTACAAAGTAATGCTTGATACCATCATAAATCAAGGCACGTTCTTCCATCTCTGGCATACGGTTAATGTCATTATTCCCTCCAGAAATGATACAACAAATAGTCTTGCCTTTAATATAATCGGATAATACTTCTAGAGCTGCAACACTAGCAGCACCCGCAGGTTCTGCTACGATACCTTGTTTAGAGTAGAGATCAATTAAGGTCTCAGAAATCAAGCCTTCATCTACTCCGATAAGAGTTTCTACATGTTTGCGTGTTGCTTCATAGGTCAACTGTCCTACCTTTTGCACAGCAATTCCATCCGCAAACTTGTCAATTTCTTTAAGTTTAACCGGTCCCCCAGCTTCAAAGGCAGCCTTCATAGAACGAGCACCTTCAGCCTCTACTCCAATGACCTCAATCTGAGGATTTGTTTCTTTAATATAAGTAGAAACACCTGAAATGAGACCTCCGCCTCCAACAGGTACCAAGACAGTATCAAATTCAATAGATTCTTTACGAGCTTCTTCTAAAATTTCATAGGCTACCGTACCCTGACCAGCTTGAACATAGGGATCATCAAAGGGGTCAATAAAAGTACGATTTTCAGCTACGGTAAAGTCTTGAGCAGCCTTGGCTGAAGCATCAAAAGTATCCCCTACTAATTTGATCGTAACAAAATCTCCTCCAAAGAAACGAACCTGACCAATTTTCTGTTGAGGTGTCGTAATTGGCATAAAGATTGTTGCAGGAATCTTCATCTCATTACATGTGTAGGCAACTCCTTGAGCGTGATTTCCCGCTGAAGCACACACTACACCACGTTCACGTTCCTCTTTTGTCAATTGGGAAATTGCGTAATAAGCCCCACGAATTTTAAAAGAACGGACACGTTGAGCATTTTCCTTTTTAAGATAAATTTTCGCTCCGTATTTTTCGGATAAATAATGATCGTAGTCAAGTGGCGTATTGGCTACTACACCACTCAAAACCTTGTGGGCTTTCACCACATCTTTTGCACTTAGCATAATCTCCTCCTAGATGAGTTTTCAAGATAAAAAGCGAGTTAGGTTCCCCCCAACTCGCCTTCTGTTTATATTCTTAAAAATTAGTTGTAGATCTTGAATGCATCATCGTCGTTTTTACCGACAAATGGCATTGCTTTACGCAATTCTGCACCAACTTTTTCAATTTCAAGGTTAGCTGCTTGTTCACGGTAGGCAGTCAATTTTGGACGTCCAGCTTTGTAGTCATTTACAAAGTCGTTGGCAAATTTACCATTTTGGATGTCCGCAAGAACTGCTTTCATATTTTCTTTGACTTGTTCAGTGATTACACGTGGACCTGAAACATAGTCACCATATTCAGCAGTGTTTGAAATTGATTGACGCATTTTCTTGAATCCACCTTCATAGATCAAGTCAACGATCAATTTCATTTCGTGAAGAACTTCAAAGTAAGCCAATTCTGGAGCATAACCAGCTTCTGTCAAGACTTCAAAACCAGCTTCAATAAGGGCAGTCAAACCACCACAAAGTACTGCTTGTTCACCAAACAAATCTTCTTCAGTTTCTTCTTTGTAAGTTGTTTCAAGAAGACCTACACGAGCTGCACCAACACCTTTACACCAGTCCATAGCGATGTCTTTAGCATTTCCTGTTGCATCTTGGTAGACAGCGTAAAGCGCTGGAACACCAAATCCTTCTTCGTAAGTACGACGTACCAAGTGTCCTGGTCCTTTAGGAGCACACATGAAGACATCAACATCTGCAGGAACTTTGATGAATTCGAAGTGGATGTTGAAACCATGTGCAAAACCAACTGCATTTCCAGCTTCCAAGTTTGGTGCAATTTCTGCTTCGTACAATTCTTGTTGGATTTCGTCTGGAGCCAAGATCATGATAACATCAGCCAACTTAGTTGCTTCTGCTACTGTGTATGTATCAAAACCATCTTCTTTTGCTTTGTCAAAAGATTTACCTGGGCGTACACCGATGATCACATCACGACCTGAATCACGCAAGTTTTGAGCGTGAGCATGACCTTGTGAACCATAACCGATAACGGCGATTTTTTTACCGTCAAGTGCTGCTACTTTTACATCTTTTTCGTATTCCATTTGAACTGCCATAGTTTTTTCTCTCTTTTCTATTTTTATTGCCTATTAAGCTAGTTTAACAAATTGAGGTTGGATTTTTAGTCGCGGGTAAATCCAGTTGCACCCGTACGAGCGATATTCTTAATACCATATGGTCGAATCACTCGAATTAAGGCTTCACTCTTTTCAGCATTCCCAGTCATCTGAATGGTAATGGAACTTGGAGCTACATCGACTACTGTTGCACGGAAAGGTTGGATAATAGCCAAAATTTCTGCACGTTTTTCAGCAGGCGCTGAAACCTTTATAAGAATTACTTCTCGTTCTAAGTGGGGCTGATCCGTGATATCACGAATGCGAATCACATCAATCTGACGATTAAGTTGTTTGATGATTTGCTCAACTTCATCATGTGAGGCAACATCAATGATAATGGTAATTCGTGATACATTAGGATTTTCCGTTGCGCCCACAGAAATGCTTTCAATATTGACTTGACGTCTCGATAAGACTCCTGTAAAGCGATTGAGAACTCCTGACCGGTTTTGAAGTTTGGCTGTTAACATTCTACGCATTAAACTTCACCCCCAACATCTCATGATTACTCTTACCAGCTGGTACCATCGGTAAAACATGTTCTTTCCGAGAAATATCTACTTCGATGAACATTGGTACATCTTCCATGATGACTTCCAAATCCTTCTCAAGAGTTTCAGGATTATCGAACTTATAATTTTTAATCCCGTAGGCTTGAGCCATCAATTGAAAGTCTGGCAAGCTTTCAAATACCGACTCTGAAGTTCGACCATCATAGAAGGCTTCTTGCCACTGGCGGACCATTCCAAGTGAGTGGTTGTTAAGCATGATGACCTTGATTGGAATCTTGTAAATATTTAAGATTGCTAATTCTTGATTGGTCATCTGGAAACCACCATCTCCGACAAAGAGAACAACTTCTTTATCTGGATTGGCAATCTTAGCACCAATAGCTGCAGGGACTCCGAATCCCATAGTTCCTAAACCACCTGACGTAACCAATTGACGCTCGTTTTGGTAAGGATAGTATTGAGCCGTCCACATTTGGTGTTGCCCAACGTCTGTTACGACAATGGCGTCACCATTGGTCAACTCACCGATACGTTCAATAACTGCTTGGGGTTGTACAACACGTTCTTTCTTATCATATGAACGAACACGATTCTTATCTTTGGTAACTTTTTCAATCCATTTTTCAGTATTGTTTCGAACAATTGGCTCAGCTAGCAACTGCTGCAAAGCCTTTTTCGCATCACCAACAACCGGAATATCAACTGCGATAATCTTACCAATCTCTGCAGGATCGATATCAATATGCGCTACTTTAGCATTCTTAGCAAAGGTCTTAGGATTTCCAGTCAAACGGTCATCAAAACGACAACCAATTGAAATCATGAAATCTGCTTCTGTCATGGCAATGTTAGCTGCAAAGGAACCATGCATTCCACCCATTCCCAAAAACAGTGGATGGCTAGTTGCGATTGTTCCCTGTCCCAAAAGACTGGTAACAACAGGAATTTGATAACGCTCTGCGAATTCATTTAACTCTGCTGCAGCCTCAGCATAACTAATCCCACCACCAGCTAGCAAAACTGGCTTTTTAGCCTTAGACAACTGTTTCAAGATTTTCTTGATTTGCATATCATTTGGCTCAAGTGTTGGCTGATAACTTGGTAAATCTATCTCTGGAGAGTAAATAAAGTCTGTCTCAAGCGCAGAAACATCTTTTGGTAGGTCAATGACGACTGGCCCTGGACGACCTGTAGTCGCAATATGTACCGCCTCTGTAATAATTCGTGGAATATCCGCAGTTTCTCGAACCTGATAATTATACTTAGTGATTGGCATGGTAATACCAACAATATCAGCTTCTTGAAAAGCATCTTTCCCAATTCCAGCACGTGCCACTTGGCCAGTAAAGACTAAAAGGGGAACACTATCGCTCATAGCATCTGCGATCCCTGTAATGGCATTTGTAGCTCCTGGTCCGCTTGTGACGACTGCTACACCCAGTTTTCCTGTTGACTTAGCATAACCTTCAGCTTCGTGAAGACAGCCCTGCTCATGGCGACCTAGAATATGGCGGATTCCCTTAAAATTATAAATAGCATCATATAAAGGAAGTACCGCTCCACCAGGATAACCAAAAATCGTATCGATTCCTAAGTCACGAAGTGTTTCCAAAACAAGATCCGATCCCGACTTAGGTGAGTCTAAAATGATTTTCTCCATCGTTCCCCTTTCTTTTCTCTTAAAAATAGCTTGTTACTATGATACCATTTTTTCAAAAATTTTCAAGAGAAAAGAGCAAATTTTCTGAATTTTCTATCTAGATACTTTACAATATCAAATAGATTAGAAAGTTTATACGTATTTTTATTTTTTTAATAGAAAAAAGGTTGAGACAAACTTGTCTTCAACCTTTTATGTTCAATCATTACTAATTAAAGTGAGTTAACGTCAACCTTGATACCAACACCTTGAGTAGTTGTGATTGTCAAGCTTGTTACGTAAGTTCCTTTAGCAGTAGCTGGTTTAGCTTTTTGGATTGTTTCGTTGAATGCTTTGAAGTTTTCAACCAACTTGTCAGCTTCAAATGAAACTTTACCGATGATGGCTTGTACGATACCTGCACGGTCTGCACGGTAAGTGATTTTACCACCTTTAGACTCTTCAACTGCTTTAGCAACATCCATTGTTACAGTACCAGTTTTAGGGTTTGGCATCAAGTTACGTGGTCCAAGGACACGTCCAAGACGTCCAACAAGAGCCATCATATCAGGTGTAGCGATAACTACGTCGAAGTCCAACCAACCGTCGTTGATTTTAGCAACAAGGTCGTCTTCACCAACGAAGTCTGCACCAGCAGCTTTAGCTTCTTCAGCTTTTGCACCACGTGCAAATACAAGAACGCGAGCTGTTTTACCAGTACCGTTTGGCAATACCATTGCTCCACGGATTTGTTGGTCAGCTTTTTTAACGTCGATGTTCAAGTTGTAAGCAACTTCTACAGTTGCGTCAAATTTTGCGAAGTTAGTTTCTTTTGCAAGAGCTACAGCTTCTTCTACGCTGTATGCTTTTGTGCTGTCGATCTTCTCAAGAGCAGCACGAAGTTGTTTGCTTTTTTTAGCCATTTTCTATTCTCCTTGTAAGTGGTTCAATCGATTTTCATCTCCCACGTCACTTCTCGAAATGATGAAGTCTTGCGGGTTATATAGGGATGTTATTGATTAGTCAACAACAGTGAATCCCATAGAACGAGCAGTACCTTCGATCATACGCATTGCAGACTCAATGTTTGCAGCGTTCAAATCTGGCATCTTAGTTTCTGCAATTTCTTGTACTTGTGCACGAGTAACTGTAGCAACTTTAGTTTTGTTAGGTGTACCTGATCCTTTTTCAACACCTGCAGCTTTTTTCAAAAGAACAGCAGCTGGTGGTGTTTTTGTAACGAAAGTAAATGATTTGTCTTCGTATACAGAGATAACAACTGGAATGATCATACCAGCTTGGTCAGCAGTACGAGCGTTGAACTCTTTTGTGAATCCCATGATGTTGATACCAGCTTGACCAAGAGCAGGTCCAACCGGTGGAGCTGGTGTAGCTTTACCAGCAGGGATTTGCAATTTTACAAGTTTTTCGACTTTTTTAGCCATTTTTAAATCCTCCTTTGTGGTTTTGGCGGTAATTAGAGATTTTCACCTCCCACAAGTATGCTTTACACATACCCATCTATTATACACTATTTTTTAAAAAATGCAAGAGAAATTTTTATTTTTGATATTTCTTTCTGTTACACTTTTTTTGTGAAATCAATCTTCAGAATCTTCTACCACAATGGAGTGAGTTCATTCGCCCAAAGTTAGTACAAAACTCACTCCATTTTCAGTAGTACCACTTTCCACAAATCCAAGAAACTCAAAGCATCTTCTAGAAATACGATTGAAAGTATAGATTTCTTGAACTTTCAATTGTTTCCAACCCTTTTGCCGAGCTAGATCAATCAAAGCCTTCAAAACCTTGCGTCCAAGTCCTTGATGTTGATAAGTTGGATTGCCAATCACAATAGGAAGATTCTCCTGAGATAAGGTGACATCCCCAATTGGAAGCCACTCTCCCTTTTCTCGAAACTCAATCCAGAACAAATCCCCGTGACTCTCTAAATAGGAATACATAGCATTTAATTTTTCTGAACTATAAGGTATTCTAATACCGTCTACAAGTTCCACCAAATCCACATCTTGATACCAGGCCAAAGCTTCATCCTGATGATCTGCTAAAAAATAGGGAACTAAACGTAAGGAATCATCTATCTGAATGATTTTTGTCATCATTTTCTACTCCTAATACTAGCTCCGCTGCTTGATTAAAACCATCACACCAGTTATACCATTTTGCTTCATACTCATCTTGAGGTAAGATATGATTTTTTAAATCAAGAACAGAGTATATCTTTCTTTTCTCACAAGCTTGCGCATAGAGATGATATAGTTCATCACCTCCATCTCGATCAAACTCAGCAGAAATTGTATCCTGGCCTACCAACAAAGCCTGATAAGCCCTGTGATGGCCATCTGTAATCAAGAAGCAATTTCCAAATACAAGAACGCTAATTGGATTGATATTGGGCTTTTCTTTCGACTGATAAAGCATCTGGATATCTTGTAACTTCTTTTCTGATAAGTATAGTTGAGTCGGATGAAGATTTTTTATGTTGACTTCCATTTTTATCTCCTCAAGAAGGGTCAATTCCTACTTCTGCTTTCCTTTGAAGCGCCATTGAAAACGCAGTTTATCGTAGAAAGGAAACTCCATAAACAAAACTCCTAGGCCTACACAAAGGCTGGCAATCACATCTGATGGGTAGTGAACTCCCAGATAGACCCTGGATACCAATACACTAACGAGATATAGACTTAGCAAGATTTGCACTACTTTTCTCCAAGTTGTATTCTTAATCCGTTGGCTCAAAATCACAATCAAAGATCCTACCATGAGCGTCACAGCTAGAGAATGTCCACTAGGAAAAGAAAAACCTTTTTCCTCTACTAGATGTACTATTTCTGGTCTAGGTCGTTGGTAGATATTTTTAAAGGTTACGATTAAGATTCCAGCTAAAGTCAAATTCCCCAGCATGAGATAACTTTCCAGTTTCCATTGCTTACGGTAAAAAATAAAAGCTACAATGAGAACCCAAGTGATAATGACTGGGATATCAATTAAATGTGTGATTGTTCTGAAAAGGAAGGTCAAGGAATCAGGTAAGTCACCTCGAATAGCAGTCTGGATTGGTTGATCAAAGCCAATCAGCATATTAGGGTAAAACTTGACAATATAACCTAAAATTACAAAAAGCAAAAGGGCAAAAGAGCCCTTCATCATAAATGTTTGTTTATCTTTCATAGTATTTTAAAGTTGGTTTCAAAAGGACAAACAACAACCAGAAAGAGATGGCAAAGATAATACCTTCAATCAGATTAAAAGGCAAAACCATAGTCATCAGGTAGTTGCTCAATCCTAAGATTTTCTCAATATCAAAATTAGCAAACTTAGCGTACAAAGGAACAGCATAAACATAGTTTAGAACTAGCATAGCTAGAGTTAAACCAAGCGTACCAGCTAGTGAAGCTAGGACGAAACGCATGGTTGTTCGCTCTTTTTCCCAAATCAAACCAAAAGCAAGTACAAAGACTCCCAAGGCAACAATATTCATCGGTAAACCAATATAGGTACTAACCCCTTGATTGTTCAGAAGGATTTTCAACAAGGACCGAAGGAAAAGCACTCCAAAAGCTGCTGGTAAATCCAAGACTACCAAGCCCACAAGGACCGGTAAAATACTGAACTCAATCCTCAAAAAGGATGCCGCTGGCAAAAGCGGAAAGTCAAAGTACATCAACACAAATGAAAGTGCTGATAGAATTGCAATGGTCGAAAGTCGACGTGTGTTTGTCATAACAGGTTCCTCCAATTTTCTATAAAATCAGAAGAAGTTGGAAAGGATTCCTCTATCTATCCTTTATTTTTATATTCCAAAAGTTCCCCCTCACTCTTTTTTTAGCAAGCGGTTGCAATTTACCTATAAAAAATCAATTAGAATAGACAAAGCCATTCTTTCGTCTTCTCCCATCCAGACTATACTGTCGGTTGTGGAATCTCACCACATCAGCTTGCGCTCGCGGACTTATTTGGCTAAGATATTTTAGATTTATCTAGGCGTCGTAGTCGAAGATAATACTTAAAGTATATCGAGACAAGACAACGACGAGAAAGCTAAAATAGCTAGTCAAATTTACCGCCGGTCGGGAATTTCACCCTGCCCTGAAGACCCCTTTATGATAACAAAAAAAGCTTGCAAGCGCAAGCATTTTATCTAAGTGTTTATTTCAACTTATCTGTTTCATAAGTGTGAACCAGTTCGAGGCCCGCAAAGTTTTGTTGACGAAGTGCCTCATAAACAATCATACAAACTGTATTTGAAACATTGAGACTACGAACATGCTCATCATTCATGGGAATGCGGAGAGCTTTTTCTGGATGCTCACGCATAAATTCCTCAGGCAATCCCTTATCTTCTCTCCCAAAAAGAAAATAATGATCTCCTTCTGTCGTGAAATCTGCATCTGAATAGACTTTTTCTGCAAACTTGGAAATCAAGTAGAGCTGACCATCCATTTTTTCCATAAAATCAGCCAAACTATCATAAAAATGAATCTCAAGCTTGTCCCAATAATCTAGACCTGCTCGCTTCATCTTACGGTCATCGATAGGAAAGCCCATCGGTTTAATAATATGAAGGGGCGCATTCGTTGCTGCGCAGGTACGAGCAATATTACCCGTATTTTGTGGAATTTGGGGTTCAAATAATACAATGTGATTTGCCATGCCTTGTTTCCTCTCACTAGTGCAAAAAAATAGCCACACTGCCCGGAGTCAAGCTCAGCAAACAGCGTGGTTAAGGCATCGTTAACTTACCTCACAACAGGTTTGAAGTAAATCAGCGAAACTACTGTTTTAGTATATCACTTTCAGCTTGATTGTCAATAGAAATGACTTGATTTTTTCATTTTTTTTACAAACATATTTACATTAGTTAAAAATGCTTCTGTATTCATTAGAATTAGACGAAAATAGCTGATTTATATCTTAAATTTTTAATAAGTAAGATTATCAATAGGACAATTTCCCACCCCAATAATGAAAAGAGTCGGTTGCCGAGTGCATTTTATTCTAAAAAAGAGTATGATAGATACATATTGAAAAAGTAGGTTATATAACATGAAGATTATTCTTGTCGGAGGGGGGAAAGTTGGTTCTGCCCTTTGTCGTTCACTTGTCGCTGACAATCATGATGTTGTCTTAATTGAACAGAACGAAACAGTTCTTAATTACATGACAAGCCGTTTTGATATTATTGGAATTGCAGGTAATGGAGCTGACTTTGCCATGCTAGAAGCTGCCAATGTTCAAGACTGCGATATTTTCATTGCTATGACTCAATATGACGAGGTCAATATGGTCTCTGCTGTCTTAGCTAAAAAGATGGGGGCTAAAGAAACTATCGTCCGTGTCCGCAATCCTGAGTATTCCAACCCTTACTTTAAAGAAAAAAATATTCTCGGATTTTCTCTCATTGTCAATCCAGAACTCCTAGCGGCTCGTGCTATTGCTAACATCATCGACTTCCCAAACGCTCTTTCTGTTGAGCGTTTTGCAGGTGGTTTGGTTAGTTTGATGGAATTTGTTGTCCGTAAGGATAGCAATATCTGTCAGATGTCTATCGCAGACTTCCGGAAAAAGTTTGGCAATGTGATTGTCTGTGCTATTGAGAGAGATCATAAGCTCATGATTCCAAGTGGAGACATGGTCCTCCAAGACAAGGATCGGATTTTTGTTACTGGCAATCGTGTAGACATGATGCTTTTTCATAACTATGTCAAATCTCGTGTCGTTAAGAGTTTACTCATTATCGGAGCCGGAAAAATCGCCTACTACCTTGTTGGTATTTTGAAAGATAGCCGTATTGATACCAAGGTCATTGAACTCAATCCAGATCGCGCAGCATTTTTCAGTCAAAAATATCCAAAACTCTATATTGTACAAGGGGACGGAACTGCAAAAGATATTCTCCTAGAAGAAAGTGCCCAACACTACGATGCGGTCGCAACCCTTACTGGAGTTGACGAAGAAAACATTATTACATCTATGTTCTTGGATAGTGTGGGTGTTCAGAAAAACATCACTAAGGTCAATCGAACTAGTCTCTTAGAGATTATCCATGCGCCTGAGTTTTCTAGTATCATCACACCAAAAACCATCGCTGTTGATACGATTATGCACTTTATCCATGGTCGTGCCAATGCTCAATATTCAGATCTTCAAGCCATGCACCACCTAGCAAATGGACAGGTTGAGACTCTTCAATTCCTTATCAAGGAAGCTAACAAGATGACTGGCAAACCCTTGTCTCAATTGAAACTCAAAAAAGATATTTTAATTGCTGCTATTATCCGTAATGGGAAAACCATCTTCCCAACTGGTGAAGATAGCCTTCAAGTCGGTGATAAGTTAGTTGTCATCACACTACTATCAAATATCACCAAGATCTATGATCTGTTAGAGAGGTAAGCTATGAATAGAAGTATGGTACGATTTCTTCTTGCAAAGCTACTCTTGATCGAGGCTGGTCTACTCTTAGTTCCAGTTAGCATTGCTCTTTATTATCGAGAATCGAGTCAAGTTTTTACAGCTCTTTTCTCTACCATCGGAATCCTTGTTGTTCTAGGTCTTCTGGGAATTATCAGTAAGCCCAAAAAACAGCGAATCTATGCAAAAGAAGGGGTCTTAATTGTAGCTCTCTGTTGGATTCTCTGGTCATTCTTTGGTGCCCTTCCCTTTGTCTTTTCAGGACAAATTCCCAATATGATAGACGCCTTCTTTGAGATTAGTTCTGGCTTCACAACAACGGGAGCAACCATTTTAAATGATGTTTCTGTCTTAAGCCGTTCCCTTCTATTTTGGAGGAGTTTTACTCACCTTATCGGAGGGATGGGGGTGCTGGTTTTTGCCCTAGCTATCATGGACAATGCAAAAAACAGTCACTTAGAGGTTATGAAGGCAGAGGTTCCTGGACCAGTATTTGGTAAGGTTGTATCTAAGCTAAAAAATACAGCCCAAATCCTCTATATCCTATATCTCGCTATGTTCGCCCTTTTTGTGGTTATTTATTACCTTGCTGGAATGCCACTCTACGATAGTTTTGTTATCGCTATGGGTACTGCTGGTACTGGTGGCTTTACTGTTTATAATGACGGAATTGCCCACTATCACAGTTCTCTCATCACCTATCTGACAAGTATCGGGGTTTTAATGTTTGGTGTCAATTTCAACCTTTACTACTACCTCATGCTCCGTCGTATCAAGGAATTCTTTTTTGATGAAGAACTCCGAGCCTATCTCTTGATTGTAGCCATATCAACTGGCTTAATCACGCTTAACACACTCCACCTCTACAGCGGAGTTTCACAAAGCTTTGAGATGGCCTTCTTCCAAGTATCTAACATCATTACCACTACCGGTTTTGGATATGGAGATATCACGAACTGGCCTTTGTTCTCTCAATACATCTTGCTAATGCTGATGGCAATCGGTGGTTCTGCCGGCTCCACTGCAGGTGGTCTCAAGGTCATCCGCGGAGTCATCCTATCTAAAATTGCTAAAAATCAAGTCTTGTCTACCATATCACCTCACCGCGTTTTAACACTTCAGGTTAATCAAACGGTTATTGATAAGGATACTCAGCACAAGATTCTGAAGTACTTTGTGGTTTATATCATGATTCTACTCAGTTTGATTTTCATCGTCAGTTTAGATACCAATAATTTAATGGTTGTCACGAGTGCTGTTTTCAGTTGTTTTAACAATATCGGTCCTATTTTAGGAACAACTGCAAGTTTCTCAATTTTTAGTCCATTTTCAAAACTTCTACTATCTTTTGCAATGATTGCAGGACGTCTGGAAATCTATCCAATCATACTGCTCTTTATGAAGCGAACCTGGTCTAAACGTTAGAACAATCAACTGTACACCCTATCTTCTCTCTTCAAGGAACCCTTGAAGGGGGATTTTTTAGTTTCAAAAGACAAGACAGCTCTAAAAATCGACAATTGGGAATTTAAGGATTTTTCTCTCCTATCTTTTAGCTATAATAAGAAAAAAATATAGGGGATACTTTATGGAAAAAGTCATGAAATCAATTCGACTACTCTTATTCTTTGCCTTAATCCAACTGGCACTTTGTAGTTGTATCTTTTGGTCTGGAACCTCTCTAGCCCTCAAACAATCCTGTTTTTATTTTCTACTAGCTTTATTGGGCTTATCTGGGTCTTGTGCCTTTATGCATTATTTATCTAGTCACAACCTGAAAAGAGATAGACTGATTGATAGGAGTCGCTTTATCTTTTTATTGTATAGTATGATGGTTATTGTCAATCTCTGTGGTGTCGGACTTGTTCTGTCAGAGAGTATCGTCACTGTTAACTTACTTCAAAAAGAAGCTGTAGAACTCATCCTTCCCTCCTTCTTTTTTCTCTTTGGAGTTGATCTCGTTACCTTTCTCCCCTTGAAAAAATGGAGAAGGTTACAAAAAGATTCCAGTAGCAAGGAAGTGAGATTTTCCGTCATCATCATTTCTATTTTAATCTTCCTACGTAATCCAATCACCATTTTATCGATTGCTTTTTATATTGGCCTTGGTGCTCTATTTCTCAGTTTTTTATTCCCAAAAAATTTGAGACAGGAGGTATCATTCTACGGTCATTTGATTCGGGATATTCTATTTGTCGTCTGTACTTTGCTCTTATGGTAACAAATAGAATCTTCTCAGCAATTGTGCTATAATTAGATAAAATTTTTTAGGAGACATATCAATGAACTTTTTTAAGGATTTTCGTAAACGACTCGCTTGGTTTGGGATCTTGTTAGTAGCTATCTTTCTCTCTCAAATCCCGATGCAAACTCTAGCTCTACTAGCACTAAGTCAGATCGATCCTATCTGGTCAACACTTATCGTAGCTCTTATTTCGATTCTTGTCATCGCCATCTTTTTGTTCGGTGCCCATAAGAGCAAGTTGCTGGTATTTAAACCTAAACTCTTAGCGATTAATGATGTCCCTCGTATTGTTTTGAGTTATTTGACAATCTTTGTTGGAAATCTTGTAGGTGGCATCTGGCTACAACTCATAAAACAAACAACAACTTCTAATCAGCAAGTAATTAACAACCTTATTTCTGAAAGCTCTCTGATTAGCAGTTTCTTCCTCATCGTTTTAATCGCACCTATTTGTGAAGAAATTATTTGTCGCGGGATTATTCCTACCAAACTCTTCCAAGGCTACGAAAAGTTTGGCTATGTCATTGGTTGGTTGATTTTCCTCCTTGCGCACAGACCTTCTAATCTCCCTTCCTTCTTGATTTATGGCTGGATGTCTGCCGTCCTCACTTGGACTGCTTATCGTACACGACGTTTGGAAATGTCTATCTCGGTCCATATGCTACTTAATAGTATCAGCTTCATCTTACTGGCACTCTTCACAATTTTTATGAAGAATTTCGGTATCTAATACCCAACTATCCATTCCCTTAGACTAGAATGTTTCGTTCCAGTCTAAGGGATTTTTTTATTTCAACAAACTTTTCACCTCAAAAAATCCACCTTTTTCTACTATCTCAAAAATTTTTTTAAAAAATTTTAAAAATATTTTTATGCATAAATTTTATAGAATATAAAAATAAGTTAACTTAACATGTATATTTGTGAATATTCTTATAAAAAAATGTAAGAAATCCTTTAAAATAGCCATTTTAAAGCCTTTTAGGCCTTATCATATCCCTTGTAATGCATATTAATTTGTGATACTATTAGCTTGTAAGCGATACCAATATCATTTGGTACACACGAGAAAAAAAGGAGGATCCACATGTCTTCACATCCAATTCATGTTTTCTCAGAAATTGGGAAACTGAAAAAAGTTATGTTGCACCGTCCGGGTCAAGAATTAGAAAACTTGATGCCAGATCACCTTGAGAGGTTGCTCTTTGATGACATCCCATTTTTAGCAGATGCCCAAAGTGAACACGACGCCTTTGCTCAAGCACTCCGTGACGAAGGAATCGAAGTGCTCTATCTTGAACAGTTAGCTGCTGAATCATTAACTTCTCCAGAAATACGCGACCAGTTCATCGAAGAATATCTCAACGAAGCAAATATTCGTGGTCGACAAACTAAAAATGCCATCCGAAAACTGCTTCATGATATTGACGACAATCTTGAACTGATCAAGAAAACAATGGCAGGTGTTCAAAAAGTTGAATTGCCTGACATCCCTGAAGAAGGCAAAGGATTAACTGACTTGGTTGAATCTGACTATCCATTTGCCATCGATCCAATGCCAAACCTTTACTTCACCCGCGACCCATTTGCGACTATCGGGAATGCAGTATCACTTAATCACATGTACGCCGATACACGCAATCGCGAAACACTTTATGGTAAGTACATCTTCAAGCATCACCCAATTTATGGTGGCAAAGTAGAGCTCATCTATAACCGTGAAGAAACTACTCGGATTGAAGGTGGAGATGAACTTGTTCTTTCAAAAGATGTCCTAGCAGTTGGGATCTCTCAACGGACTGATGCCGCTTCTATCGAAAAACTTTTGGTTAATATCTTCAAAAAGAATGTTGGCTTCAAGAAAGTTTTGGCTTTTGAATTTTCAAACAGCCGTAAGTTCATGCACTTGGATACTGTCTTCACCATGGTAGACTATGACAAATTTACAATCCACCCAGAAATCCAAGGCAATCTTCGCGTCTATTCCGTCACTTACGAAAATGAAGAACTCAAGATTGTTGAAGAAAAAGGAGATTTGGCAGAACTTCTTGCTCAAAACCTTGGTTTAGAAAAAGTTACACTCATTCCTTGTGGTGATGGTAATATTGTTGCAGCTGCTCGTGAACAATGGAATGATGGCTCTAACACACTCGCTATCGCACCAGGTGTCGTAGTCGTTTATGAACGCAACACTGTGACCAATAAGAAACTTGAAGAATATGGACTTCGTCTCATTAAGATTCGCGGCAGGGAGTTGGTACGCGGTCGTGGTGGACCTCGTTGTATGTCAATGCCGTTTGAACGCGAAGACATTTAGATTCTTCCTATTTCTGCCTAGCATCTGCTAGCAGAATCATGCTTGTTAGAAAAGGATATATAGAATGATACATTCAGTATTTCAAGGAAGAAGTTTTCTAGCTGAAAAAGATTTTACTCGTGCAGAGCTCGAATATTTGATTGGACTTTCAGCTCACTTGAAGGATCTTAAAAAACGAAACATCGAACACCGCTATCTAGCTGGTAAAAATATTGCTCTTTTATTTGAAAAAACTTCTACCCGTACACGCGCAGCATTCACAACTGCTGCAATCGATCTTGGTGCACATCCAGAATACCTGGGGGCAAACGATATTCAACTAGGTAAAAAAGAAACTACGGAAGATACCGCAAAAGTTTTGGGACGTATGTTTGATGGTATTGAATTCCGTGGTTTTAGTCAAGATATGGTTGAAGAATTAGCTGAATTCTCTGGTGTTCCTGTTTGGAATGGCTTGACGGATAAATGGCACCCAACTCAAATGCTTGCAGACTACTTGACAGTACTAGAAAATTTCGGACATCTTGAAGGTTTGACATTGGTTTACTGTGGTGACGGTCGTAACAATGTTGCCAATAGCCTTCTAGTAACAGGAGCCATCCTTGGTGTGAACGTTCATGTCTTTTCACCAAAAGAACTCTTCCCAGATCAAGCAGTTGTTGCACTGGCTGAGGGATATGCCAAAGAAAGTGGGGCTCACATCCTCATCACAGAAGATGCTGATCAAGCTGTAAAAGGGGCTGATGTCCTTTACACTGATGTTTGGGTATCTATGGGCGAAGAAGATAAGTTTGCAGAACGCGTCGCTTTGCTAAAACCTTATCAAGTCAATATGGATCTTGTTAAGAAAGCAGGCAATGAAAACTTAATCTTCCTCCACTGCTTACCAGCCTTTCATGATACAAACACAATCTATGGCAGACAAGTAGCTGAGAAATTTGGTGTAAAAGAAATGGAAGTAACTGATGAGGTCTTCCATAGCAAATATGCTCGTCAGTTTGATCAAGCAGAAAATCGTATGCACACCATCAAAGCCGTTATGGCTGCTACACTAGGAAATCTCTACATTCCTAAAGTGTGATACAAACTATAAGAAACAGCTTAGGGGCTGAGACTAGTGTTTTAGTCCAGTCCCTTTTTGTAATAGTTACGAGCTCTGAATTGGAATTCCCCAATAGTCACCATTCAAGCAAAAAGCTCACAATAAGTAACTGCCTTCCAGTTATTCGCATTTCGAAATTCCAACTCAACTCGTCCCTACAAAGTCTTTCTTCTCAACTTCCAAATCCAAGCCTTTAACCAAAATTGGTTTTTGTTCATCCAAAAGAAAGGAGCGCTCATGTCTCATCGTAAAATCGTTGTCGCTCTTGGAGGAAATGCCATTCTTTCCACAGATCCATCTGCTCAAGCTCAAGAAGCTGCTCTGGCAGAAACAGCACGCCATCTGGTAAAACTCATCCAAAATGGTGATGAATTGATTATCACCCATGGCAATGGACCGCAAGTTGGTAACCTTCTCCTCCAACACCTAGCAGCGAATTCCGAAAAAAATCCTGCCTTTCCTCTCGATTCACTTGTTGCTATGACTGAGGGTAGCATCGGTTTTTGGCTCCAGAATGCTCTGGAAAATGCTTTACAGGATATTCATCTTGATAAAACTGTCGTTTCTGTTGTCACACAAGTTGTCGTGGACAAGAATGATCCTGCCTTTCTCAATCCAAGTAAACCCATTGGTCCATTCTACTCAGAAGAAGAGGCTAAAGCAGAAAGCGAAAAAACTGGGGCTAACTTTAAAGAAGATGCAGGACGTGGCTGGCGTAAGGTAGTGGCTTCTCCAAAACCTGTTTATATCAAAGAAATCGATAGTATACGCGCACTCTTAGATAAGGGACAAATTGTCATCGCAGCAGGCGGTGGAGGTATTCCTGTAACCAAAAATGAAAACGGTTACTTCTCAGGAGTAGAAGCTGTCATCGATAAGGATTTTGCATCGCAATGCTTGGCAGAGCTAGTCGAAGCAGATCTCTTCATCATTTTAACTGGCGTCGATTATGCCTATATCAACTATAACAAACCAAATCAAGAAAAATTGGAGCAGGTAACTGTTAACCAGCTTCAAGAATACATCAAAGAGGGGCAATTTGCTCCTGGTAGTATGCTACCAAAAATCCAAGCTGCCATTGATTTTGTGACCAATCGTCCAGCAGGAAAAGCCGTCATCACTTCCCTCAGCAATTTGGGAGCCTTGATTGAATCTGATAGCGGAACAATCATCGTGAAAGAATAATAGTTTAGTCATACCTTTCAAGAAAGTTTAGTCAGCACTCTTGCCACATCATTCGTTTTTATACTGTGTGACATAGTTTAGGAGGAAAAACAAATGAGTGAAAATAAAAAAAGGTTTCAAATGCCTTCATCATACACTGTTTTGATCATCATCATTGCCATTATGGCATTCTTGACCTGGGTCATCCCTGCAGGTAAGTATGATACCAACGAAGCAGGTAACCTCATCGCGGGTACCTATCAAACTGTTGACTCTAATCCTCAAGGGATTTACGATGTCTTTATGGCGCCAATTCGTGCCATGCTCGGTCACGAACCAACTAGCGCAGCAATCGACGTTGCCTTCTTTATCCTTATGGTAGGAGGTTTCCTTGGTGTCGTAAACGCTACTGGTACACTCGATGTAGGGATTGCCTCCATCGTTAAAAAATACAAGGGCCGCGAAAAAATGTTGATTCTCATCCTCATGCCCCTCTTCGCACTTGGAGGAACTACCTATGGTATGGGTGAAGAAACCATGGCCTTCTATCCCCTTCTTGTCCCTGTAATGATGGCAGTTGGTTTTGACAGTATCACTGCCGTAGCCATCATCTTACTAGGTTCTCAAGTTGGTTGTTTGGCATCTACATTGAATCCATTTGCTACTGTTATCGCCTCTGATACTGCGGGAATCTCTTCTATGGATGGGGTTATTCTCCGTGTTATCTTCTGGTTTGTAATGACAGGTATCAGCACTTACTTTGTCTATCGTTATGCAGAAAAGATTCAAAAAGATCCTACTAAATCACTCGTTTACGCTCAACGCGAAGAAGATATCAAACACTTTAATATTTCAGAAAACGATGATGCACCATCTACTTTGAGCAAGAAACAAAAACATGTCCTCGCTTTATTTGTATTAACCTTTATCATTATGATTGCAAGTTTCATCCCTTGGGTTGATTTGCATGTTACTATATTTGAAGACTTCAAGAATTGGTTAACCGGCCTTCCTGTAATTGGAGGAGTTATCGGTTCAGATGCTCTACCATTTGGTAGCTGGTACTTCCCAGAAGGCGCTATGCTCTTTGCCGTTATGGGGATTTTGATCGGTGTTGTCTATGGTCTCAAAGAAAGCAAGATTGTCTCAACCTTCCTAACTGGTGCTGCAGATTTGCTTTCAGTAGCCTTGATTTGTGCGGTTGCTCGTGGTATCCAAGTTATCATGAACGATGGTATGATTACTGCAACCATCCTACACTGGGGTGAAGTTGGCCTTCAAGGTCTTTCTCCTCAAATCTTCATCGTATTGACCTATATCTTCTACCTACCTATGTCCTTCCTTATTCCTTCTTCATCTGGTCTTGCTAGTGCAACTATGGGTATCATGGCTCCTCTTGGAGAGTTCGTCAATGTTAAAGCAAGCCTTATCGTCACTGCCTACCAATCTGCATCTGGTGTTCTTAACCTTGTGACTCCTACTTCAGGTATTGTCATGGGGGCTCTTGCTCTTGGTCGTGTCAGCCTTGGAACTTGGTGGAAATTTGTTGGAAAACTTGTCATCTCAATTGTCATTGCAAGTATTCTACTTCTTATCTTGGGTACCCTAGTGCCATTCTTATAGTAAAGAGGGAAATACGGATGAAATCCTATATTACAGAATCAATCAAAGATGATTTTCTTCAGAGTTTGAAAACAATCATCTCTTATCCTTCTGTTCTCAATGAAGGTGAAAATGGCACTCCCTTTGGTCAAGCCATTCAAGATGTCCTGAAAAAAACTCTGGACTTGTGTCAAGAACTTGGTTTTAAAACCTATCTGGATCCTCAAGGATATTATGGTTATGCAGAAGTTGGTGAGGGGGATCTCCTTGCCATCCTCTGCCACCTAGATGTCGTTCCTGCAGGCGATTTGACAGACTGGGAAACTCCTCCATTTGAAGCTAATATCAGAGATGGACGGATTTATGGTCGGGGTGCGCAGGATGATAAAGGACCTTCTCTTGCAGCCCTTTACGCAGTCAAAAGCTTGCTTGACCAAGGAATTCAATTCAAAAAACGGGTTCGTTTCATATTTGGTACTGATGAAGAAACCCTTTGGCGTTGTATGGCAAGATATAATGCCATTGAAGAACAAGCCAGCATGGGATTTGCTCCTGACTCATCATTCCCATTAACCTATGCAGAAAAAGGGCTCCTTCAGGTCAAACTTCATGGACCTGGATCAGAACAACTCGCCTTAGATATAGGTGGAGCCTTTAATGTCGTACCTGATAAGGCAACCTATCAAGGACCACTTATGGAGCAGATCCAGGCAGGCCTCATATCTGCTGACTACGATTATCAACAAAATGATCAGAACCTTACTGTTCTAGGACTATCTAAGCATGCCAAGGATGCTGGCCAGGGGATTAATGCAGTCATTCGATTAGCCACCGTGCTTGATTCCATTCAATCCCATCCTGCACTGACATTTCTTGCCAAAGAAGTTGGTCAAGATGGTCAAGGAAAAGGAATCTTTGGTGATATCAGCGACCAGCCTTCTGGACATTTATCCTTTAATGTGGCCGCCTTAACCATTACTCCCGAAAGTTCTGAGATTCGAATTGATATCCGAATCCCAGTCCTTGCAGACAAGGATGCCCTTGTTCATCAGCTGATAGAGTGTGCAAAATCTTACCAACTTAGCTACCAAGAATTTGACTACCTGGCACCACTTTACGTTGCAAGAGATAGCACACTCGTCACTACTCTCATGCAGGTTTATGAAGAAAAAACTGGTGACAAGAGTCCCGCTCTATCATCTGGCGGTGCAACCTTTGCACGTACCATGCCAAACTGTGTCGCTTTTGGCGCCCTCTTCCCAGGAAGAGAGCAAACAGAACACCAAGCAAATGAATATGCTATCTTAGATGATCTCTATCATGCTATGGATATCTATGCTGAAGCTGTTTACCGATTAGCGACCTAAAAGACCTCCTAAACTCCGTCCCAAATCGGGACGGAGTTTTAGGAAAATTCTAAACAGCAAGCTACAACAAAAGCCAAGGAAGGGATTTTCTTGGCTTTTTGCAATAGTTTTAAGGTTAGTTACCAACTAGGCACTCTTTTTTCATTAGGACACACAGTTTTACAAATCAATTCTATTTGCCAAACGCAGTTAGAAAGGCAGGCAGCTAGACCGCTTCCTTTCTGTTACTAGGCAAACTGCCATAGCGGTTACCGATTGTTACACTACAACACGGAGTTTAGCAAATCGATCATATTTGCCAAACGAAGTTAGTGAGATAGGCAGACACTTTGCTTCCTTGCCATTACGACGGAAAAATCCACGAATCAAAACCATTCGCGGGTTTTGCCTAGTGAAGCGTTTAGGCAAATCGCCTTAACGGTTACCAATTGATAGATTACGACACGAAGAGGAGAAAACGATTATTTTTCGTCGATGAGTTAGTAAGGCAATCAGGCCACTTTCTACCCATCACGATGTAAAGTTTTACGAATCGATAATATTCGTAAAACTTTACTAGTGGAGCGCCTAGCCAAGTTCTATAGAAACTTGGCGTTAGTTACTTAGATTGTTATACAACCACATAAATTTACTGAACTACGACACGGAGTTTAGCAAATCAATTTCATTTGCCAAACGCAGTTAGTAAGGCAGGTAGCTAGACCGCTTCCTTACCATTACGACGGAAAAATCCACGAATCGATACCATTCGTGGATTTTTCCTAGTGAAGCGTTTAGGTAAACCGCCATAGCGGTTACCGTCAAATGACAGCAACTTTATGTTGCTAGTCATTTGTAACAATTTACATCTTCTCTTCCAACTCTACATCTGGATACTTGTCCGCAAACCAGCGAAGGGCAAAGTCATTTTCAAAGAGGAAGACAGGTTGGTCAAAACGGTCTTTGGCCAAGATATTTCGGCTTGATGACATCCGTTCATCTAAGTCCTCAGGCTTGATCCAACGAACGGTTTTTTTACCCATTGGGCTCATGACCACTTCCGCATTGTACTCGCCTTCCATACGGTGTTTAAAGACTTCAAACTGGAGTTGACCAACAGCACCTAGCATGTACTCGCCTGTTTGGTAATTCTTATAAAGCTGGACGGCTCCTTCTTGTACCAACTGTTCCATTCCCTTGTGGAAGGATTTTTGTTTCATAACGTTCTTAGGCGAAACCTTCATGAAAATCTCAGGAGTAAAGGTTGGTAGTGGTTCAAACTCAAACTTGTTCTTCCCAACAGTTAGCGTATCTCCAACCTGGTAGGTACCAGTATCATAAACCCCGATAATATCTCCCGCTACGGCATTAGTGACATTCTCACGACTTTCTGCCATAAACTGAGTAACATTTGACAGCTTAGCTCCCTTACCAGTACGAGGGAGATTAACACTCATACCACGCTCGAATTCACCCGATACGATACGGACAAAGGCGATACGGTCACGGTGACGAGGATCCATGTTGGCTTGGATTTTAAAGACAAATCCTGAAAAATCCTTGTCGTAAGGATCCACAATTTCACCGTCTGTTTTCTTGTGTCCATGTGGTTCTGGAGCAAACTTAAGGAAGGTTTCAAGGAAGGTCTGCACACCAAAGTTTGTCAAAGCTGAACCAAAGAAGACTGGTGTCAATTCTCCAGCCAGAATAGCTTCCTCTGAAAACTCATTTCCAGCTTCATTCAAAAGCTCAATATCATCCTTGACTTGCTCGTAGAAAGGATTGCTGCCAAAAAGCTCGTCCCCATCTTCTAGACTAGCGAAACGTTCATCCCCCTTGTAGAGTTCCAAGCGTTGGTTATAAAGGTCATACAAACCTTCAAAAGCTTTCCCCATCCCGATTGGCCAGTTCATAGGATAGCTCGCAATGCCTAGAACTTCTTCTAATTCTTGCAAGAGATCCAAAGGCTCACGACCGTCACGGTCCAGCTTGTTCATAAAGGTAAAGACGGGAATGCCACGATGTTTCACAACCTCAAACAATTTCTTGGTTTGGGCCTCGATACCTTTTGCAGAGTCCACGACCATGACCGCAGCATCCACCGCCATCAAAGTCCGATAAGTATCTTCTGAAAAGTCCTCGTGCCCTGGGGTGTCTAGGATATTGACACGCTTACCATCGTAGTCAAATTGCATCACAGATGAAGTAACCGAAATCCCACGTTGCTTCTCGATATCCATCCAGTCAGACTTGGCAAAAGTCCCTGTTTTCTTTCCTTTTACGGTACCAGCCTCACGAATCTCGCCTCCAAAGTAGAGCAACTGCTCAGTAATGGTTGTTTTCCCCGCGTCAGGGTGGGAGATGATAGCAAAGGTACGACGTTTCTTAATTTCTTCTTGAATATTCATAAGTTCTCTTTCTCTGATTCTCTATTTTTCTTGTTTCAATGGCTAAGAATGATTTCTACATTGGATTTTACCATTCCTTTCAACACTCCATTATATCGGATTTTAGCATTTTTTTCAATTTCTATTTCTTTTCAGTTCCGCCTCCCTTATTTATAGGAAAATATGGTAAAATAGAACAGATAAATAATCATCATTTCACGAAAGGATACCAGATGAAAATTACGCAAGAAGAGGTAACTCATGTTGCCAATCTTTCAAAATTAAAATTCTCAGAAGAAGAAACTGCTGAGTTTGCAACAACCTTGTCTAAGATTGTTGATATGGTCGAATTACTCGGCGAAGTCGACACTACTGGTGTTGAACCAACGACTACCATGGCAGATCGCCAGACCGTTCTTCGCCCAGACGTAGCCGAAGAAGGAACTGACCGTGATCGCTTATTTAAAAATGTACCTGAAAAAGATAACTACTATATCAAGGTACCAGCTATCCTAGACGATGGAGGAGATGCCTAATGACTTTTAATAACAAAACTATTGAAGACTTGCACAATCTCCTTGTTTCTAAGGAAATTTCAGCAACTGAATTAACACAAGCTGCGCTTGAAGATATCAAATCTCGCGAAACAGCTATCAACGCTTTTATTACTATCGCCGAGGAGCAGGCTCTTGCTCAAGCCAAAGCTATTGATGAAGCTGGAATTGACGCTGACAATATCCTTTCAGGAATTCCGCTAGCTGTTAAGGATAATATCTCTACAGACGGCATCCTAACAACTGCAGCCTCAAAAATGCTTTATAACTACGAACCAATATTTGATGCAACAGCTGTTGCCAATGCAAAAGCCAAGGGCATGATTGTTGTTGGGAAAACCAACATGGACGAGTTTGCCATGGGTGGATCAGGTGAGACTTCTTACTACGGTGCTACTAAAAATGCTTGGGACCACAGCAAGGTTCCTGGTGGATCATCAAGTGGTTCAGCTGCAGCTGTAGCTTCTGGACAAGTCCGCTTATCACTTGGTTCTGATACTGGTGGTTCTATCCGCCAACCTGCTGCCTTTAACGGGATTGTTGGTCTCAAACCAACTTACGGAACAGTTTCACGTTTCGGTCTCATTGCCTTTGGTAGCTCATTAGACCAAATTGGTCCTTTTGCTCCAACTGTTAAGGAAAATGCCCTCTTGCTCAATGCTATTGCCAGCGAAGATGCAAAAGACTCTACTTCTGCTCCAGTCCGAATTGCTGACTTTACTTCAAAAATCGGTCAAGACATTAAGGGCATGAAAATTGCTTTGCCTAAGGAATACCTTGGCGAAGGGATTGACCCAGAAGTTAAGGAAACTATCCTCAACGCCGCTAAGCACTTTGAAAAACTTGGTGCTATCGTTGAAGAAGTGAGCCTTCCTCACTCTAAATACGGTGTGGCAGTCTACTACATCATCGCTTCATCAGAAGCTTCATCAAACTTACAACGTTTTGACGGTATCCGCTATGGTTTCCGTGCTGAAGATGCTAAAAACTTGGACGAGATTTACGTTAATACTCGCAGCCAAGGATTTGGTGATGAAGTGAAACGTCGTATCATGCTTGGAACTTTCAGCCTTTCATCAGGTTATTACGATGCCTACTACAAGAAGGCTGGTCAAGTTCGTACCCTCATCATCCAAGATTTTGAAAAAGTCTTTGCAGATTACGATCTCATCCTTGGTCCAACAGCTCCAAGCGTGGCCTTTGATTTGGATTCACTCAACCACGATCCAGTTGCCATGTACTTGGCTGACCTCTTGACCATCCCAGTCAACTTGGCTGGACTTCCAGGAATTTCAATTCCTGCAGGATTTGCCCAAGGTCTACCTGTCGGGCTCCAATTGATTGGTCCTAAATACTCAGAAGAGACTATCTACCAAGCTGCTGCTGCTTTTGAAGCAACAACAGACTACCACAAGCAACAACCCGTGATTTTTGGAGGTGATAACTAATGAACTTTGAAACAGTCATTGGACTTGAAGTCCACGTAGAGCTCAACACCAATTCAAAAATCTTCTCACCTACTTCTGCTCACTTTGGAAATGACCAAAATGCCAACACTAACGTGATTGACTGGTCTTTCCCAGGCGTACTACCAGTTCTCAATAAAGGTGTTGTCGATGCTGGTATCAAGGCTGCACTCGCTCTTAACATGGACATCCATAAGAAGATGCACTTTGACCGCAAGAACTACTTCTACCCTGATAATCCCAAAGCCTACCAAATTTCTCAATTTGATGAGCCAATCGGTTATAACGGCTGGATTGAAGTGGAGCTAGAAGACGGTACGACTAAGAAAATCGGTATTGAACGTGCTCACTTGGAAGAAGATGCAGGTAAAAACACACACGGCACAGATGGTTACTCTTATGTTGACCTCAACCGTCAAGGGGTGCCATTGATTGAGATTGTATCTGAAGCAGACATGCGTTCACCAGAAGAAGCTTATGCTTATCTAACAGCCCTCAAGGAAGTCATCCAATACGCTGGCATTTCTGACGTTAAGATGGAGGAAGGTTCGATGCGTGTGGATGCCAATATCTCGCTTCGTCCTTATGGTCAAGAAAAATTCGGTACCAAGACTGAGTTGAAGAACCTCAACTCCTTCTCTAACGTCCGTAAGGGTCTTGAATACGAAGTCCAACGTCAGGCTGAAATCCTTCGCTCTGGTGGTCAAATCCGCCAAGAAACACGTCGTTATGACGAAGCTAACAAGGCAACTATCCTCATGCGTGTTAAGGAAGGAGCTGCAGACTACCGTTACTTCCCAGAACCAGACCTACCGCTCTTTGAAATCTCTGATGAGTGGATCGAAGAAATGCGTACGGAGTTACCAGAGTTTCCAAAAGAGCGCCGTGCACGCTATGTCTCTCAACTCGGATTATCAGACTACGATGCTAGTCAGTTGACAGCTAATAAAGTTACTTCTGACTTCTTTGAGAAAGCTGTTGCCCTCGGTGGCGATGCCAAACAAGTATCTAACTGGCTCCAAGGGGAAGTTGCTCAGTTCTTGAATGCCGAAGGCAAGACACTTGAACAAATCGAATTAACTCCAGAAAACTTGGTAGAAATGATCGCCATCATCGAAGACGGAACTATCTCATCTAAGATTGCCAAGAAAGTCTTTGTCCACCTAGCTAAAAATGGCGGTGGCGCGCGTGAATACGTGGAGAAAGCAGGTATGGTTCAAATCTCAGATCCTGATGTCTTGATTCCAATCATCCACCAAGTCTTTGCAGATAACGAAGCTGCAGTTGCCGACTTCAAGTCAGGTAAACGTAATGCAGACAAAGCATTTACTGGATTCCTTATGAAAGCAACCAAAGGACAAGCCAACCCACAGGTTGCCCTCAAGCTACTTGCCCAAGAACTGGCTAAGTTGAAAGAAAATTAATATGTAAAAGAAACCAGCCCTGAGGTTGGTTTTTCTTGACAAATACAAGGAAAGCGTTTACAATATTACATGTAAAGTTTCCTAAAAGGAAAACTAAAAATCGCAACAATAAGGAGTTATTCATATAACTACAATGAAAGCAGCTCGCTGGCATGCAGCAAAAGATGTTCGTATTCAAGAAGTAGAAGTTCCTGAGGTACTTCCGCACCAAGTAAAAGTTGCTGTTAAATTCACAGGAATTTGTGGTACTGACCTCCACGAATTTTTAGATGGCCCTATCTTCATCCCAACAGAAGAACATGTCTATTCTGGTCAAAAAGCACCAGTAACACTGGGACATGAATTTTCTGGTGAAATTGTAGAAGTCGGAAGCGATGTTACTCGTGTTAAAATTGGTGATCGTGTTGCTGTAGAACCAATTCTAGCTAAGAATAACTTAGTTGGTAATTATAATTTGGATCCAAACCTTAATTTTGTCGGTTTGGCTGCAGACGGTGGATTTGCCAAATATTGTGTTTTAGACGGTGACTTAGTACATGTCATTCCAGATAGCTTAAGCTATGAGCAAGCTGCTCTCACTGAGCCAGCTGCTGTTGCAGTTTATGCAGTTCGTCAATCAGCACTAAAAACTGGTGATACTGCTGCTGTCTTTGGCTTAGGTCCGATTGGTCTCTTAATTGTAGAAGCCCTTCGTGCAGCGGGTGCTTCTAAGATTTATGCTGTTGAACTATCACCTGAACGTCAAGCAAAAGCTGAAGAGTTAGGAGCTATCGTTGTCCGTCCGGAAGAAGGTGAAACAGCTGTTGAAGCTATTCATCGTTTAACAAACGGTGGTGTAGATGTTTCTTATGAAGTAACGGGTGTGCCAGTAGTTTTAGGACAAGCCTTAGCTGCCGTACATAAAGCAGGTGAGTGCATGGTGGTCTCTATCTGGGAACGAGAAGCAAATATTAATCCGAATGAATTTGCAATCCAAGAAAAGACACTAAAAGGAATCATTGCTTATCGTCATATCTTCCCTAAAGTATTAGAATTGATGGAACAAGGCTACTTCTCTGCTGAAAAATTAGTTACTAAGAAAATTAAATTGGAAAATATCATCGAAGAAGGCTTTATCGAATTAACTCAAGATAAGTCACAAATTAAAATTTTGGTAGAACCAGAATAAAAATCAATCTTTTTAAGACAATACTAACAGGTCGGAGTAAGCTTACTACGGCCTTTTGAAATATAATACTCTTCGAAAATCTCTTCAAACCACGTCAGCTTCCATCTGCAACCTCAAAACAGTGTTTTGAGCAGCCTGCGGCTTGCTTCCTAGTTTGCTCTTTGATTTCCATTGAGTATGAGAAGAAATATAGTGGATACTATTTAACATTAACCACTCCACCTGACTAGGCAATATTCTTTTTCTCCTCTACCATCTCCCAATAACTATTTTGGCTTTATTTCCAGAAGATTTTATGGTAAAATGAAGAGTAATAATATTTATAAAAGAGGTAAAAACATGATTGAAGCAAGTAAACTAAAGGCTGGTATGACCTTTGAAACAGCTGAAGGAAAATTGATCCGCGTTTTGGAAGCTAGCCACCACAAACCAGGTAAAGGAAACACTATCATGCGTATGAAATTGCGTGATGTCCGCACTGGTTCAACTTTTGAAACAAGCTACCGCCCAGAAGAAAAATTTGAGCAAGCAATCATCGAAACAGTTCCAGCTCAATACTTGTATAAAATGGACGACACAGCTTACTTCATGAACACAGAAACTTATGACCAATACGAAATTCCTGTTGTGAATGTTGAAAACGAATTGCTTTACATCCTTGAAAACTCAGATGTAAAAATCCAATTCTACGGAACTGAAGTAATCGGTGTAACTGTACCAACTACTGTTGAATTGACAGTTGCTGAAACACAACCATCTATCAAAGGTGCTACTGTTACAGGTTCTGGTAAACCAGCAACTATGGAAACTGGTCTTGTCGTGAACGTTCCAGACTTTATCGAAGCAGGACAAAAATTGATTATCAACACTGCAGAAGGAACTTACGTTTCTCGCGCCTAATCTCTAGAAACTAGAAAGAGGTCATTCTATGGGAATTGAAGAACAACTTGGCGAAATCGTCATCGCCCCACGTGTACTAGAAAAAATCATTGCTATTGCAACTGCGAAAGTTGAAGGCGTACACTCTTTTTCAAACAAATCAGTATCTGACACCCTTTCAAAACTTTCTCTTGGTCGTGGCGTATACCTAAAAGAAGCCAACGATGAACTTACAGCTGATATCTATCTCTACCTAGAGTACGGTGTCAAAGTTCCTAAGGTTGCTATGGCTATCCAGAAAGCTGTTAAGGATGCTGTCCGCAATATGGCTGATGTTGAAATCACTGCAGTCAACATTCACGTTGCTGGTATCGTTCCAGATAAAACACCAAAACCAGAATTGAAAGACTTATTCGACGAGGACTTCCTCAATGACTAGTCCATTATTAGAATCTAGACGTGAGCTACGTAAGTGTGCTTTCCAAGCTTTGATGAGTCTTGAATTTGGTTCAGATCTAGAAACCGCTTGTCGCTTCGCCTACACGCATGATCGCGAAGATGCAGATGTGCAACTTCCTAACTTCCTTGTGGAGCTCGTTTCTGGTGTCCAAGCTAAAAAGGATGATCTGGATAAACAAATCACTCAACATTTGAAAACTGGTTGGACTATCGATCGTCTGACTTTAGTGGAAAAAACTCTTCTACGCCTAGGAGTTTTTGAAATTACTTCATTTGACACTCCTCAACTCGTAGCTGTTAACGAAGCCATTGAGCTTGCTAAAAGCTTTTCAGATCAAAAATCAGCCCGTTTTATCAACGGACTCCTCAGTCAATTTGTGACAGAAGAAGATTAAGTATAGAAAAAGTGTTTGACTCAAATCAAACACTTTTTTTATTTTCTTATTACTAGCACTATCTAAAAAAACGATAATAGATAAAATTATAAACAAAAATCCAAATAGGTTTAGCGTGGTTGAAAAAGTTGAACAAACAATGACAAAGAATGGTCAATCGTAGATTAGATGTATAACGATAGACAAGAGCGAAAAAGAAACCGAAAAAACTAAAATATAATAAACTAATCGGATCTCGGTGAGATAGTATCAAATGACTGAATCCAAATATAAGAGCTGAGAAGATGACATCCAGATAATACTTGGACTGGGGAAAAAAGGTATTCATAAAATATCCACGATCAAGCGTCTCTTCCAAAATAGGACCAATGATGACTACTAAGATAAAACTAAGAATAGTCGATAAAAAAGTTGGTCGTCCATTAGAAAGCACCATTGTATAAAGGTAATCATGAATATTCTTGTAATCAATCAAATGAGCATAGCGTTCCCAAAAGCGACCTAAAACTTGATTCACCACATAGCATGCAAGCAAGTAAAATATCGTTGACCAGTTCCAACTCTTTTTTTCAAAGACAAAGAGCATCTTTTTCCTTTGTAACCACCAAACTAAAAGAAATAGGATCAGCACTAACTCCATTGTTAAAATAATAGAATAGCTATCTATACCTAGACCTAAAATGATCGTCACATACAAACCAATCGTTTGTGGTAAATAGGTAGATAGGAAACTAATCAGCAAAAACATTCCAAATTGTCTTAGTTTTTTCATCATTACTTCTTTCTAATCAACAAAATTACCAAATCTACAGATCTTCTCAATGACTAGTCAACTCTCCAATTTACTACTATACCTCAATAACGCTTTTAAAGTAGTAGAATAGGGCATCTGAAATTTTTTCATTCTTTCTTCCTAGCCTAGTGACTAGTCCATCAGATTATCATTCCTTATTATATAATATACATCTTTTTTTGACCACACTCACATCTATTTCCTCAACTGTCAATTCTTAATCCCGAAATGTATACCTTACTGTTGAAGCATCTCTTAATCACTTAAAATAGAGAGCTAACTTTCTTCGGGGAAGAATCAAAAGAGTGCTTGACTTCTGCCAAACACTTTTCTTATTACTACTATCTTAAAAAATGATAATAGATAAAATTATAAACAAAAATCCAGATGGGCTTTGCATAAATGAGAAAGTTGAAAAAACTATGGCACAGGATTGTAATTTTCAGGTTCTTTGTCCAACGGTAGACCAGGGCATAGAAGAGACCGCCTAAACTATAAATGATCAAACTGATAGGATCTCGGTGAGTTAGGATCAAATGACTAAGTCCAAAGATGAGGGCTGATAAGATAACATCCAGATAATACTTGGAGTTTGGAAAGAAGGTATTCATAAAATACCCTCTATGAATCAGTTCCTCCAATATAGGTCCGACGACTACTGTTAAACTAAAACTGAGAACAGTTGATAGAAAAGTTGGTTGCCCATTGGAGTATAGAATCGAAATAAGGTCTTGAAAGATATACTTGTTATCAATTAGGTGATGAAACTGTAATTGAAAAGCATCCACCAATTGACGATCAAAATAAGTAGCCACTAGACCAACTACAAGGTAAAAGAATCTTGACTTCTTAGAACCCTTTTTTTCAAAAATATAGAGCATCTCTTTCTTTTTGAGCCAGTAGATAAATAATAGCAAAAGAGCTGTTACTTCAACTGTTAAAAAGATAGAATAGCCATCTATCCCCCATCCTAAAAACTTAGTCAGATACATAATCCCTAACTCTGGTAGATAAACCGATAGAAATACCAGTAAGACAAAGACTCCCAAATGCCCTAGTTTTTTCATACTCACTCCTTTAACTTATCAATAGCCAACACCAGAACTACGTCTAGTCACATCAGCAAGTATAGTTTTCTGATTTGTTGCTATACTAGGTCAAGTCCAAATTCTTTCATCAAACATCCAAATCATACCACCACCTGAAACTTGCTCTAACTCTTCAAACGAAAGAACTGTAAATGTAGCTGTCAAGTAGCTTCTTAAATGATATGTTTCTAAGCCTATATGTTCATTATACATATTTTTTTGATTATTTTAGCAGTTATTTCCTCAACTGTCAATTCTTAATCCTGAAATGTCTTTTTTATAGCAGCCAAAAAGAGGCTGGGACAAAAGTCCTGGCCTCTCAATTGTCTTTGGATTGTCGAGCAAGACGCAGTGGTTGAGTGGGCTCTACTACGCTGATTTCATCAGCTTTTACAGCCCTACTCAACTGTGCGGAGGTGGGACGACGAAATCGAATTCTAACGAATTACCGATTTCTGTCCCACTCTCTTTCTTTTTAATATTTTCTAAAGCGTTGGAAGCGTTCTTCAATGAGTTGATCTAACGGAAGTTTACCAAGTGCATCGACTTCTGCTTGGAGTTGTTCTTTCACTTGCTTGATCAGTTCTTTACTTGATAGACCCACCTCAGAGATGACCTTATCAACAACTTGCATATCCAACAACTCATACGAGGTGATTTTCATCAACTCAGCTGCTTCCATGGCACGAGTTCCATCTTTCCATAAGATAGAAGCAAATCCTTCAGGACTCAGTACGGCATAGATGGAATTTTCAAGCATCCAAACACGGTCAGCTACTGCAAGTGCAAGAGCTCCACCAGATCCACCTTCACCGATAATAATGGCGATAATGGGCACTTTTAGGTCGCTCATTTCAAAGAGATTACGGGCGATAGCTTCACCTTGTCCACGTTCCTCTGCCCCTACACCTGGATAGGCACCAGCAGTGTTGATAAAGGTAACAACAGGACGACCAAACTTTTCAGCTTGCTTCATCAAACGAAGGGCCTTGCGATAGCCTTCTGGATGGGGTTGTCCAAAGTTACGGTTAAGATTATCTTGTAAACTTTTACCTTTTTGGATTCCAACTACAGTTACTGCTTGGTCTCCTAACCATCCGATACCACCAACCACAGCACCATCATCTCTGAAAGAGCGATCCCCATGTAGCTCCACAAAGTCATCAAAAATTCCTGTTGCGAAGTCCAAGGCAGTTAAGCGGGTTTGTTCACGTGCTTCTCTGACGATTTTCGCTATATTCATCAACAATCCCCCTTATGCAACCTTACTAATCGAGCAATCATATCTGGCAATTCTCGCCGTTTTACAATTGCATCTACAAAGCCATGCTCTAGAAGAAACTCTGCCTTCTGGAAATCCTCTGGTAAGTCTTCCCTTACCGTATTTTCAATCACACGGCGTCCAGCAAAACCAACAAGACTTTGAGGTTCCGCTAAGATGATATCCCCTTCCATAGCAAAGGAAGCTGTAACACCTCCAGTTGTTGGATCCGTAAGGATTGTCAGATAAAAGAGACCTGCATTGGAATGGCGTTTAACAGCTGCAGAGATTTTAGCCATCTGCATCAAACTCATGATTCCTTCTTGCATACGGGCACCACCAGAAGCCGTAAACAAGACGACTGGCAATTTTTCAGCGGTCGCATATTCGAACAAGCGAGTGATTTTTTCACCAACAACTGTCCCCATTGACGCCATAATAAAGTTTGAATCCATGATGCCAAGGGCAACCTTCTCTCCCTTAATCAAAGCTGTTCCTGTTACAACAGCCTCATCAAGACCTGTCTTTTCACGCATCAAAGTTAACTTTTTACGATAGCCTGGAAAATTCAAAGGATCCTGAGTCTCAATCCCTTTAAACATTTCCAAAAACGTACCCATATCAATGGTTAAAGCTAAACGCTCTTGAGCTGAAATACGGAAGGTGTAGCCACAGTGAGGGCATATACGCTCACTCCCCAAGTCCTTTTGGTAAATCGTATATTTGCAACCTGGACATTGGGAGAAGAGTTCATCTGGAACCTCTGGCTTGATCTGAGGTTGATTTACAGTCGAACGATTGGGATTGATTCGAATATATTTATCTTTTTTACTAAATAGAGCCATACATCCCCCTTTTCGGTCTCATAGTCTTTTTACATTATTCTTTTTCTTGATAGTGTGGTAAGAAGGTCTCCATCAAGAAGGAAGTATCGTAATCTCCAGCAATTACTCGACGATCTGAAATCAAATCGAGTTGGAAATCAGCATTGGTGACAACCCCTTCAATTTCGAGTTCATATAGAGCTCGTTGCATTTTCATGAGAGCATCAAAACGATTTTCGCCATGAACAATAATTTTAGCAATCATACTATCATAGTATGGCGGAATGGTATAACCTGGATAAACTGCTGAGTCAACACGCAAGCCAACACCACCACTCGGTAGATAAAGATTGGTAATCTTCCCTGGACTTGGTGCAAAATTAAAGGCTGGGTTTTCCGCATTGATACGGCACTCAATAGCATGTCCTTTTAGAACAATATCTTCTTGTTTCAAGGTCAAAGGTTGACCTGCTGCGATACGGATTTGTTCCTTGACAATATCCACACCAGATACAAATTCAGTTACTGGATGTTCTACTTGGACCCGAGTATTCATTTCCATAAAGTAGAATTTCCCAGTCGCTTCATCTAGTAGGAATTCAATGGTACCAGCATTCTCGTAACCAACAGACTCCGCTGCACGTACTGCCGCTGCACCAATTTCATTACGAAGGGTTTTTCCAATAGCAATCGAAGGACTTTCTTCTAAAACCTTTTGGTTATTCCGTTGAAGCGAACAGTCACGCTCACCTAGGTGAATAACATGACCCATCTGGTCAGCAAGAATCTGTACTTCAATATGGCGAGCAGGATAGATCACACGCTCAAGGTACATCGCTCCATTACCAAAGTTGGCTTTGGCTTCACTAGAGGCTGTTTCAAAGGCTGACACGAGATCTTCTGCTTTTTCAACCTTACGAATCCCTTTTCCACCACCTCCAGCTGAAGCTTTCAGCATAACTGGATAACCAATTTTTTCAGCAATAGCAAGAGCCTCTTCTGCAGTATGAACTTCTCCATCTGAACCCGGAATGACGGGAACATTAGCCTTAATCATTTGAGCACGGGCGTTAATTTTATCTCCCATGATATCCATGACACGAGCTGATGGTCCGATAAATTTGATCCCAACTTCTTCACACATGGTTGCAAATTTGGAATTTTCACTTAAAAATCCAAATCCAGGGTGAATAGCTTCAGCTTCAGTCAATACCGCAGCTGATAGGATGGCATTGATGTTCAGATAAGATTCTGTAGCCTTCCCAGGGCCGATACAGATAGCCTCATCAGCCAAAAGCGTGTGGAGAGCTTCCTTGTCAGCAGTCGAATAGACAGCGACTGTTGCAATTCCTAATTCTCGTGCCGCACGAATAATACGAACAGCAATTTCACCACGATTGGCAATTAAAATCTTACGAAACATGGAAAACCTCCCTAGTTTCCAATAGCAAAGGTTAGAGTACCGATTGCTGCAAGCTTACCATCTACTTCTGCCTTCGCTTCTACTACGGCGATTGTGCCACGACGTTTGACAAAAGTTGCTGTCATGACAAGCTGATCACCAGGAACAACTTGTTTCTTAAATTTCACTTTGTCCATACTAGCATAGAAGACGAGCTTCCCTTTGTTTTCCGGTTTAGATAATTCCAAAACACCTGCTGTTTGTGCCAAGGCTTCCATAATGAGGACTCCTGGCATAACTGGGTATTGAGGGAAATGACCATTGAAGAAAGGTTCATTAATCGTCACATTTTTAATGGCAACAATAGTATCTTCGCTAACTTCTAAGACACGATCCACTAAGAGCATAGGATAGCGGTGAGGCAAAGCTTCTTTAATTTCTTGAATATCAATCATTTGATACGTACCAAGCCTTTCCCAAACTCAACCATTTCTTCATTTTCAACTAAAATTTCTGTTACAACACCATCTTTAGGTGCTGGAATTTCATTCATGATCTTCATGGCTTCGATGATGACCAAGGTTTGGCCTTTTTTAACAGTATCACCGACTGAAACAAAATTAGATTTGTCTGGTCCGGCAGCCAAGTAAGCAACTCCGACAAGTGGACTTTCTACAAGGTCCCCCTCAGCTACAGATTCACTAGCACTTGATTCTGAAACTACTTCTACAGCTGGTGTAGTTTGAGCTTGAGGTGCTGGACTTGCTTCTGCAACAAGTTTCGCTTCATTCTTACTGAAGACCAACTCATCCGTTCCATTTTTATAAGAAAATTCTTTCAAGCTTGACTGGTCAAATTGCGCCATCAAGTCTTTGATTTCATTTAAATTCATCTTTACTTATTCTCCCAACGTTTGAAAACAAGGACTGCATTATGCCCACCAAATCCAAAGGTATTTGAGATAGCATATGGAATTCCACACTCCAATCCCTGTCCATAGATAACGTTCGCTTCGATATAGTCTGATAATTCTTTCGTTCCGGCTGTCATTGGAACATAGCTATGACGAATAGCTTCAATAGTAGCAATGGCTTCAACAGCCCCTGCTGCTCCCAGCAAATGACCTGTGAAGGATTTGGTTGAAGAAACTGGAATATCCTTACCTAGAACAGATACAATGGCACCACTTTCTCCTTTTTCATTGGCAGGAGTCGAGGTTCCATGAGCATTGACATAGGCTACTTGGTCTGGAGAAATCTCAGCTTCTTCCAAGGCTAATTTGATGGCCTTAATAGCTCCTTGACCTTCTGGATGTGGTGAAGTCATATGGTAGGCATCACAAGTATTTCCGTAACCAACAACTTCAGCTAAGATAGTTGCACCGCGTTTTTCTGCGTGCTCTAAGCTTTCAAGAACCAACATACCTGATCCTTCACCCATGACAAATCCATTACGGTCTTTGTCAAATGGAATAGAAGCACGAGATGGATCCTCTGTTGTTGAAAGAGCTGTCAAGGCTTGGAAACCTGCAATGGCAAATGGAGTGATAGAAGCCTCAGAACCACCAACTAGCATAACATCTTGGTAACCAAACTTGATGGAACGAAAGGCATCCCCAATTGCATCATTTGAAGAAGCACAAGCAGTATTGATAGATTTACAAACACCGTTTGCTCCAAAACGCATAGCAACATTTCCTGATGCCATATTTGGTAAAGCTTTTGGAAGTGTCAATGGTTTTACACGTTTTGGTCCCTTATCATGAAGTCGAAGCACTTGATCTTCGATTTCCTTGATTCCACCGATACCTGAAGCAACGATGACACCAAAGCGGTCTCTATCAAGAGTCTCTACATCAAGATTAGCATTGTTCACTGCTTCTTGTGCTGCATATAGTGCATATAAAGAATAAACATCAAAACGGTTGGTATCTTTTTTTACAAAATATTTGTCAAAAGGAAAATCCTGGATTTCTGCCGCATTATGCACCGCAAATTCACTATGATCAAACTTGGTGATTTCACCAATTCCGATTTTTCCAGTTGTCAAACTATTCCAAAATTCTTCTGGTGTATTTCCGATTGGAGATGTCACTCCATAACCTGTCACTACTACTCGATTCAGTTTCATTCTTCTACCTCTATTTTAACTCTTATTGCATGGTTAGTCCACCATCAATTGCAATTACTTGTCCTGTTAGATAATCTTGACTAGCGAGAAAGGCTGCCACATCAGCAACCTGCTCTGCTTGTCCAAACTGTTTCATCGGAATTTGTGCCAACATGGCATCCTTTACTTTATCTGTCAAGACTGCGGTCATATCCGATTCAATCATCCCTGGCGCAATAGCATTTACTCTCACATTACGATTAGCAACCTCACGCGCTACAGACTTGGTAAAACCAATCAATCCTGCCTTAGAAGCAGCGTAGTTTGCTTGACCGATATTTCCCATCAAACCAACGACACTAGACATATTGATGATAGCACCTTCGCGAGCTTTTATCATCGGTTTTAAGACTGATTGTGTCATATTGAAGGCACCTGTCAAATTGACTTTTAAAACCTTCTCAAAATCTTCTTCTGTCATCTTAAGCATGAGAGTGTCTTGAGTAATCCCAGCATTATTAACGAGGACATCAACTGAACCCAGCTCTTCAATGGCTTGGTCCACCATACGCTTTGCGTCCGCAAAATTAGAAACGTCACCAGAAATAGCAAGGACCTTCACTCCGTATAGTTTAAATTCGGCTAGAAGCTCCTCGGAGATTTCACCACGACTATTCAAGACAACATTGGCTCCCAAGCTGGCAAATTTATGAGCAATGGCAAGACCAATTCCTCGACTTGAGCCTGTGATAAAGACATTTTTATTTTCTAGTTTCATGTTTCTCCTTTCAAAACTTCTACCATTTTGGTCTAATTTTCTAAGAGTGCTTGTAAACTTGCTTGATCTTCCACATTTGCAAGTTGAGCAGTTTTATCAATCTTTTTGACGAATCCTGACAAAACTTTACCAGGTCCAATCTCGATAAAACGATTCACACCAGCTTCTTGCATAAGAGCAATACTTTCATAAAAACGCACCGGTTCCTTAACTTGACGAGTTAAGAGTTCTGCAATGCGTTCTTTTTCCACGACCTTTGCTTCTGTATTGCCAACAAGTGGACAAGCAAAGTCAGAAAACTCAATCTCTGTCAAGGCTTGAGCTAATTTCTGACTAGCAGGTTCCAATAAGGCTGTATGGAAAGGTCCAGAAACATTGAGCGGAATCAAACGTTTTGCTCCTGCTTCTTGCAAGAGTTCAACTGCACGATCTACTGCAACTACTTCGCCACCAATAACGATTTGATTGGGAGTATTATAGTTAGCTGGCGTCACGACACCAAGTTGAGAAGCTTCTTGACAAGCTTGTTCGATAACTTCAACTGGTGTATTAAGCACAGCTACCATTTCCCCTGATCCTGCTGGTGCTGCTTCTTCCATATAAGACCCACGTTTAGCAACTAGAACTACTGCATCTTCAAAATCCAAGGCACCACTAGCTACAAGGGCAGAGTATTCTCCAAGAGACAAACCTGCCACTATATCTGGTTGGTAACCTTTTTCCTTTAGTAGTCGGTAAATAGCAACGGATGTAGCTAAAATAGCTGGTTGCGTGTAACGAGTCTGATGTAGCTTCGTTTCATCGTTATCAATCAAGTCACGAAGGTCATAACCTAAGACTTGGCTAGCTTGGTCGATTGTTTCCTTGACGATACCATATTGGTCGTATAGCTCACGTCCCATTCCAAGGTACTGGGCTCCTTGACCTGCAAATAGAAAGGCTGTTTTAGTCATTTCTTGTAACTCCTGCCCAACGAGCAGCTTCTGCTTGAATCTTTTCAGCTGCACCGTAGTAAATATCTTTTAAGATTTCTTCAACAGTTTCTTCTTTAGATACCAAACCTGCAATCTGGCCGGCCATCACTGAACCGCCATCCACATCCCCATGGACAACAGCTTTAACTAAGGCTCCAGCGCCCATTTGTTCAAATATTTCTAAATCTGGATTTTCTTGTTTAAAGGCATCTTTTTCAGCTTGCTCGAAATCACGAGTCAATTTGTTTTTAATGGCACGAACTGCGTGTCCAAAATGTTGTGCCGAAATCGTTGTATCAATATCACGAGCTTTTAAAATTTTAGCTTTATAGTTAGGATGGGCATTTGATTCTTTAGCTACCACAAAACGAGTTCCTACTTGCACAGCTTCTGCACCGAGCATAAAGCCAGCAGCGGCTCCCTCACCGTCTGCAATGCCTCCAGCTGCAATAACAGGGATAGAAACAACAGCTGCAACTTGACGAACCAAGGTCATAGTTGTTAGTTTACCGATGTGTCCACCTGCTTCCATACCTTCTGCAATAACAGCATCTGCACCGATTTTTTCCATCCGTTTAGCCAAAGCTACGCTAGGAACTACAGGAATAACGGTGATTCCTGCTTCATGAAATCGATCCATATATTTACTTGGGTTTCCTGCACCAGTTGTGACTACCTTAACCCCTTCTTCAATGACGAGGTCAACAATATCATCAACAAATGGAGACAGAAGCATAATGTTGACACCAAAAGGCTTATCTGTTAAAGATTTAATCTTATCGATATTAGCTTTAACCACTTCTTTAGGAGCATTTCCTCCACCGATGATACCTAGACCACCTGCTTTTGAAACAGCTCCAGCAAGGTCACCATCTGCAACCCAGGCCATTCCCCCTTGAAAGATAGGATATTTAATGTTCAATAATTCTGTAATACGTGTTTTCATAGTGCCTCCATGAGTCTTGCTTAGGTAATAGTTCGACCACATTATACTTTGACTGTCAAACTATTACCTGAACAAGAGGGAGCGGGTTCCCCCTACTCCTTCTTCATTTATTTTAATTATTTTGTTTGCTCTTCAACGTAGGCAACCAAGTCACCAACTGTTTTCAAGTCATCTTCTGCTTCGATTTGGATATCAAAAGCATCTTCGATTTCTGAGATCACTTGGAACAAGTCCAATGAATCTGCATCCAAATCATCAAAAGTAGATTCAAGTGTTACTTCTGATGCATCTTTTCCAAGTTCTTCAACGATAATTTCTTGTACTTTTTCAAATACTGCCATGATAGACTCCTTTAAAATAAATAGTTTTTATAACAATGTGTTCACCACATGATTACCTAAATTGTAACAATAAGCGTGCCCCATGTCAAACCTCCACCGAAGCCTGACAAGAGAATTTTTTGGCTACCATCCAAACGAATGAGCCCTTCCTCTACACACTCTGAAAGTAGGATCGGAATACTTGCCGCACTGGTATTTCCATACTTGGTCATATTTGCGGGAAGCTTATCACGATCTACACCGATCTTTCTAGCCATTTTATCTAGAATGCGGATATTAGCTTGGTGAAGCAGGAGATAATCTAGTTCTTCTGCCGACAGAGGACTCTCTTCTATGGTATTTTTTATAGACTTAGCAACATCTCGAATTGCAAAATCAAAAACTGCTCGGCCATCCATTTTCAAGAAAGCATCTGGATTTTCTTGAACTGAAAATGGTGACGTCAAGCCTGTCTGCCCATAGGTCAAGCACTCACTACGTGAACCGTCGCTATTGAGACTCTCCGCTAGGAAATGTTGCTTATCGCTTGCTTCTAACAAGACGCCACCAGCTCCATCTCCAAATAGGACAGCGGTTGAACGATCCGTCCAGTCCAAGGTTTTGGACATAGTTTCACTACCGATGACCAAGCCCTTGCCAAATCGTCCAGATGATATGAATTTCTCAGCAGTTGAAAGGGCAAAGGTGAAACCACTACAAGCGGCGGTTAGATCAAATGCAAAGGCCTTACGAGCACCTATACGAGCCTGTACACGTGCTGCAGTAGAAGGCATCATTGAGTCAGGTGTCATCGTAGCTAGGATGATGAAATCCAACTCTTCAGCAGAAATCCCTGACTTCTCTAGGAGTTGTTTTGCAACTGCCGTTGCCAAATCTCCTGTTGATTCTGTCTTAGAAATGCGACGTTCCTTAATCCCAGTTCGACTTGAAATCCATTCATCACTCGTATCCATAACCTGAGCTAAATCCTCATTTGTGACAATCTGCTCTGGAACATAATGAGCAACCTGGCTTATTTTCGCAAAAGCCATTATTTCAAATCCTCCAAAAATTGATAAAGATTGGTCAAACCTTTACTCATGACGTCCATTTCCTCTGGGCTCATGCCTTCGATAATTCTTTCGACCATGGCCTTGTGGAAACGTTTATGGAGACGATGTACGAGTCGACCTTTCTTGGTCAAATGCAGATGTACTACACGACGATCCTGATCTGAACGTAAACGTTCGATGTAACCTTTTCGTTCCAAGTTGTTCAAGCTAGTTGTCACTGTTCCTAGAGTTACCATCAACTCTTTGGACACTTGACTTGGTGTCACATCTGGAAACTTACCAATCACATCAATCGTGTGCATTTCCTTGATAGAGATGTCCTTGAAACGACTACCTCGCAAACTCACTTCCTCAATCACCAGGACGTTATTAAAAATAGATGTTAAATAGTCATTGATCCGTTGGTAGTCCAATTCTTTTCCCTCCCTCATCAAAAAAAGTTTAACTATCAAAACATTTGACAAAAAAAGTATATCAAACTTCAAAGAATTGCGCAAGTATTTTCTTATTTCCCCAAAAATTTTGGACGTCTTCTTTCAGAATGTGCACGAACACCTTCCTTAAAATCTTCGGTATAAGATAGAGTTTCCTGTAGCTCCAGTTCCAATTTTGCATATTCATGCCACTGCTTAAACTCGCTCTCCCAGACCAATTTCTTAATGGCTGCGTAAGAGTTAGTAGAGCCTCTTCTCAACTTCTTCAACAGTTGCTCTCTTGTCTTTTCCAGTTGCTCACTAGCACACAGACGATAGACAGCTCCTGCTTCTAAAGCCTTCTCAGCTGTAAAAGCTTCACCGGTCATAGCAAGTTGCGTTGCCCGAGTCGCTCCTAGCGATCGTGTCAGCAAGAATAAACCACCCGCATCAGGAGCCAAGCCCACGCCTACAAAGGCTTGAATAAATTTAGCCTTGTCCGATGCAATACAGAAATCAACAGCCAAGGCCATATTGGCAGCTGCACCAGCAACTGCTCCGTCTACTTCCATGATGACAGGCTTAGGAATTTGCTTCAATTTATAAGAAATGGCATTGACTAATTCTGCAATCTGAGCCAAGGATGCAATATCATCCTCATCGACAGCTCGTTTCATCTCTACCAAGTCCCCTCCGACAGAAAAAACTTTGCCTCTTGCATTGATGAGAATATAGGAAACAGCACTATCTTTTTCAGCTAATTCTAAGGCTTCTAAAATTTCCTGACACATAGGAATATGAAAACCATTTGCCACCTCGGGACGATTCAGAGTAAGTATCGCTAGATCGTCCTGAACTTGATAGATAATATGATCCATAGCCACTCCTTTCAAATTACAATGATGTTTAAATTATTTTATTTTCAAATTATATCTTTTTCTGGCTTTTAAAACAAGAGAAAAATCGACCGAAAGTGTATCGGCCGATTTTAAAACCTTAGTTTGGTCTCTAAAAATGAAGGAAAACCAGTACTTGCATCATCTTTGAAATCATAAATGACTTCAAGCATCCGCCCTCCTTCTCTTTGATAGAGTTGTTCTTGATTGGAGCCTTTATGGTAGAATTCTCCTGAAACCATGTAAAAAACACGATTTGGATCTTCAAGGTAGGCAAAAAGATTTCCTGTAAAAGGAGCTTCGTTATCCCCGTCCTTGGTGACCAGACTTGTAGCTAAGAGTTTCGTGATTCCTCTAAATTGTCCACTCTCATCTGTTCGACAGTAAAACTTGACTCTAGCTTCATAGTTAGGATTGACGATAATCTTTTCAGAGAGAATTCGATAAGTCCTTGCCTTACTATCTGACAAACCGATAGACAAGAGAATTTTAGCCCTCTCAACTGAAATCTGACCTTCCTGAGCATATTCCATCGCTAATTCTTCTCCGGTCAAACGACCACTGGGAAGAGGTTGAGAACTTGCTCTGATATTTGTAGGAATCATCACGAAGGTAAGGACTAGTAAGATTAAACAAACTACTCTTTTAATCATCTTGCTCAACTCCTTTCATAAGAAGAGTTTTCCCCTACACCTTTATTATAAGCTTTCCTGATGAGACATTCAAACAATTATATAGGAAATTTTCCAGATTGAAAAAAGCCCCTCTTTCTGCTATAATCGTATAAAATACTTACTTTAGGAGTTCTTATGAAGGTTGTTAAATTTGGTGGAAGCTCGCTTGCCTCTGCTAGTCAGTTAGAAAAAGTTTTAAATATTGTCAAAAGTGACCCAGAACGTCGTTTTGTGGTTGTATCTGCCCCTGGTAAACGCAATTCTGAAGATACCAAGGTGACAGATGCCTTGATTAAATACTACCGCGACTATGTAGCTGGAAATGACATTAGCAAAAGCCAAAACTGGATTATTGATCGCTATGCTGCTATGGTTAGCGAATTAGGTCTTAAACCAGCCGTTTTAGATAAAATTTCAAAAAGCATCCGTGCTCTTGCAACTCTTCCAATTGAAGATAATAAGTTTCTTTACGATACCTTCCTTGCTGCAGGGGAAAACAACAATGCCAAATTGATTGCAGCCTACTTTAACCAAAATGGCTTGGAGGCGCGTTATGTTCATCCTAGAGAAGCTGGTATCGTCGTTACGAGCGAACCTGGAAATGCACGTATCATCCCATCAAGTTACGATAAAATCGAGGAATTGACAAATTCAACTGAAGTTCTTGTTATCCCTGGTTTCTTCGGTGTTACGAAAGAAGATCAAATTTGTACCTTCTCACGTGGGGGTTCAGATATCACTGGTTCTATCATTGCTGCTGGTGTCAAGGCTGACCTCTATGAAAACTTTACGGATGTAGATGGAATCTTTGCAGCCCACCCTGGTATTATCCATAAGCCACACTCTATCCCTGAATTGACCTACCGTGAAATGCGTGAATTGGCTTATGCAGGTTTCTCTGTCCTTCATGACGAAGCCCTTCTTCCTGCCTACCGTGGGAAAATTCCTCTTGTCATTAAAAATACCAACAATCCAGACCACCTAGGTACTCGCATTGTGCTACAACATAGCAGCGACAAATTCCCAGTTGTTGGGATCGCTGGTGATTCTGGCTTTGTCAGCATTAATATGTCTAAGTATCTGATGAACCGCGAGATCGGTTTTGGTCGCAAAGTTCTTCAGATCCTTGAGGACCTTAATATTGGTTGGGAACACATGCCAACTGGTATCGATGACCTGTCTATCATCTTACGTTCACGAGAATTGACTCCAATCAAGGAAGAAGAAATCCTTCGTCAATTAGTTCAAAAAGCAGAGGTAGACCACGCTGAAATCGAACACGACCTCTCTATCATTATGATTGTTGGGGAAAAAATGAAGCGTCATATCGGGGTAACTGCTACAGCCACTCGTGCCTTATCTGAGAACAACATCAACATCCAAATGATGTCACAAGGCTCTAGTGAAGTTTCTATCATGTTTGTTGTCCATAAAGATCAAGAAAAAGCCGCCCTTAAAGCTCTCTACCAAGCATTTTTCGGTGAAAATAAGGAAGACTAAACATGGCACAATCCCTCAACAAGGTCGTCGACTTGCAAACAACTGGAACTTCCTATCTCTCCATTACAGGAAAGGTTGGAAAATTTCTGGTTGGAGATCATGCGCTAGAATTTTACGCAGATCGAAATGTCGAGGACTATATTCAAATTCCATGGTCCAGCATTAATCAAATCGGAGCCAATGTTTCAGGCCGCAAGGTTAGTCGTCATTTTGAAATCTTTACAGATCAAGGAAAATTTCTCTTCGCCTCAAAAGACTCTGGAAAAATTCTTAAAATAGCTCGTGAAAAACTGGGAAATGACAAGGTAGTCAAACTTCCTACCTTAGTCCAAATCATTGGTCGAAAAATTAAAAATCTATTTGCAAAAAAATAGAAAGTTTAGTATAATCATAGAAACGGATAAGTAGGTTACTTCCTTCTTTCAGAAAGTCTGCGGGTGCTGCGAGCAGATAGAAGATTTAATTGAAATTCTACCGTTGTTTTAAATCAAATACAGAATCAAGTGCACACCTGTGAAGTTGGATGGAACCGTGGCCCTGCCACTCCAACGCTTTGTCGGGTGTGCTTTTTTCATAAAGGAGTTTATATGTTAGATATCAAACGTATTCGTACAGACTTTGATGCTGTCGCAGAAAAACTAGCTACACGTGGTGTAGATGCTGCTATCTTGAACGAGATGAAAGAAATCGATGCCAAACGACGTGACATCTTGGTTAAAGTTGAAACTCTCAAGGCTGAACGTAACACAGTTTCTGCTGAGATTGCCCAAGCTAAACGTAACAAGGAAAATGCAGACGACAAGATTGCAGCTATGCAAACCCTCTCTGCCGAGGTAAAAGCTCTTGATGCAGAATTGGCTGAAATCGATGCGAAATTGACTGAATTTACTACTACACTTCCAAATATCCCAGCTGATAGTGTCCCTATTGGTGCTGACGAGGATGATAACGTAGAAGTTCGCCGTTGGGGAACTCCTCGCGAGTTCGACTTTGAACCAAAAGCCCACTGGGATCTAGGTGAAGATCTTGGTATTCTTGACTGGGAACGTGGTGGAAAGGTAACTGGAGCGCGCTTCCTCTTCTATAAAGGACTTGGGGCTCGTTTGGAACGTGCTATCTACAACTTCATGTTGGATGAGCATGGAAAAGAAGGTTACACTGAAGTCATCACACCTTATATGGTTAACCATGATTCTATGTTTGGTACAGGACAATATCCAAAATTCAAAGAAGATACATTTGAATTGAAAGATACGAACTACGTCCTCATTCCTACAGCTGAAGTTCCTCTGACCAACTACTACCGTGATGAAATTCTTGATGGAAAAGACTTGCCAATCTACTTTACTGCTATGAGCCCATCATTCCGTTCTGAAGCTGGTTCAGCTGGTCGTGATACTCGCGGTTTGATTCGTTTACACCAATTCCACAAGGTAGAAATGGTGAAATTTGCCAAACCTGAAGAGTCATACGAAGAACTAGAAAAGATGACAGCCAACGCTGAAAACATCCTTCAAAAACTCAACCTTCCATATCGCGTAGTTGCTCTTTCTACAGGAGACATGGGCTTCTCAGCTGCTAAGACTTATGACTTGGAAGTATGGATCCCTGCGCAAAATACCTACCGTGAAATCTCAAGCTGTTCAAATACAGAAGATTTCCAAGCTCGTCGTGCCCAAATCCGTTACCGTGATGAAGCCGATGGTAAGGTTAAACTTCTTCATACTTTGAATGGTTCTGGACTTGCTGTTGGACGTACAGTCGCTGCTATCCTTGAAAACTATCAAAACGAAGATGGTTCTGTGACCATTCCAGAAGTACTTCGTTCATACATGGGTGGAGCTGAAGTTATCAAACCATAATTAAATAAATGTAAAAAGAGGAGGCTGATACTCAATGAAAATCAAAGAGCAAACTAGGAAGCTAGCCGCAAGCTGTACTTGAGTACGGTAAGGCGACGCTGACGTGGTTTGAATTTGATTTTCGAAGAGTATGAGCTTCCTCTTTTTGAGTAATTCAAAAAAACAGGTAGAAAATTCTCATTTCTACCTGTTTTTATTTATTTCTTAGTAGCCACCCATCATAGATGGATCCATAGCTGGCGCTGGTGCAGCTGGTTCTGGTTTGTTAGCTACGACTGCTTCTGTCGTTAGAATCAAACTTGCTACTGAAGCTGCGTTCTGAAGGGCTGAACGACTAACCTTAACAGGATCGATAATTCCTGCTTCAATCATGTTGACCCATTCACCTGTTGCAGCATTGAAGCCTGTTCCAAGCTCTGCATTTTTCAAACGATCAATAACAATTGAACCTTCATAACCTGCATTGTAAGCGATTTGACGTACAGGTTCTTCCAAGGCACGAAGAACAATGTTGCGTCCTGTTGCTTCATCACCTTCTAACTCCAAGGCCGCAACAGCAGAGATAACATTGACAAGGGCAGTACCACCACCTGCAACGATACCTTCTTCAACGGCTGCACGAGTCGCATTGAGGGCATCTTCGATACGGAGTTTCATTTCTTTCAACTCAGTTTCAGTCGCAGCTCCGACCTTGATAACTGCAACTCCACCTGACAACTTAGCCAAGCGTTCTTGGAATTTTTCACGGTCAAATTCTGAAGTTGTTGTTTCAATTTGTGATTTGATGACAGCAACACGGTTAGCAATTGCTTCAGGATTACCTGCACCTTCTACGATAACAGTACTATCTTTATCAACAGACACTTTAGCTGCTTGACCAAGCGCTTCGATAGTAGCATCTTTCAATTCAAGACCAAGATCTTCTGTAATAACAGTTCCGCCTGTCAAAATCGCGATGTCTTCCAACATAGCCTTGCGTCGATCACCAAATCCTGGTGCCTTAACAGCAACTACGTTGAAGGTTCCACGAATCTTGTTCAAAACAAGAGTTGGAAGAGCTTCACCGTCAACATCGTCTGCAATAATCAAGAGTGGACGACTGCTTTGAAGGATGCTTTCTAGTAGTGGCAAGATTTCTTGGATATTTGAAATCTTCTTATCTGTAATCAAAATGTACGGATTTTCAAGGTCTGCAACCATTTTTTCATTGTCAGTAACCATGTACTGAGATAGATAACCACGGTCAAATTGCATTCCTTCTACAACTTCAAGCTCTGTTTCCATCCCACGTGATTCTTCAATGGTGATAACTCCGTCTTTACCAACTTTTTCCATGGCTTCAGAGATGTATTCACCAACTTTTTCAGAACGAGATGAAACGGCGGCAACCTGCGCAATCGCTTCTTTGTTAGCAACAGGAATGGCATTGTTCTTCAAGGCATCTACAGCAGTTACAACCGCTGCTTCAATCCCTCGTCGTATACCAATTGGGTTTGCTCCTGCTGTAACGTTTTTGATTCCTTCACGAACGATCGCCTGTGTCAAGACTGTTGCAGTAGTTGTCCCGTCACCAGCGATATCATTCGTCTTAGAAGCTACTTCTGATACCAATTTGGCACCCATATTTTCAAAATGGTCTTCCAATTCGATTTCTTTAGCGATTGTTACACCATCATTGGTAATCAATGGAGAACCAAATGATTTTTCAAGCACAACGTTACGACCTTTAGGTCCCAAAGTTACTTTAACAGTATCTGCTAGAATATCAACGCCACGAACCATTGCTGAACGAGCATCTGATGAAAATTTAATGTCTTTTGCCATACTTACTTTCTCCTATTATTCTTCAACGATTGCCAAGATACTAGATTCACCCACGATGAGGTATTTTTCATCCCCATCTTTAACATCAATACCTGCATGAGCTTCAACTAAAACATGATCTCCAGCTTTTACACTTGGAGAGACTAACTCACCGCTCAAGGTACGAACACCTTGTCCAGTAGCCACTACTATAGCTGTTTTCGTTTCTTCTTGGGCTGATTTTGCGAGGACAAAGCCTCCAACAGTTTGTTCTTTTTCTTCAATTTTCAAGACCACACGGTCTCCTAATGGTTTCAACATCTGTTTTCCTCCATAATACAATCATATTATTAGCACTCTTTACACACGAGTGCTAAACCATAGTTCTATTGTATCACTTAGTCAGAAATAGTCAAGAAAAAAACACCTCAAAATGAATGAGATGTTCCTTAAAGATCACTTTAGAATTATTAACTTTCGATTAAAATCATCGACGACTTTTTGGAGATTGATCCGTCCTCGATAGATACCATATCCAAAAACCACCATTCCCAATATTCCAACCAAGGCAAGTAAAATTCCGAAAAGTAAGAGTGGGAGGAAGCTTTTATGAAAGAGATAAATCAAGACCATACCTACACTGGCAATGATAAAGAGTAAGCTAAACCAACGGCCAAGATTTTCAATCATGTGACGTTGATACTTAATTTCTGTTTCATATCCATTAACAAGTTCTTGTTTTGTAACCATGAGTATCCTCCTGACAAAAATTGAGAATGAAGTGTAAGAGAAGGAGGTTAGTCTACTTCATTCTCAAAATTCTCTACTAGTAAATATGTGCTTTTCTTGAGCTTAGTAATTAAGATGTGGGTCAAAGATACCTAGAGCAACACCGACCAAAGCGACAACAACTAGAAGCAACATAACTTTGTTTGGTGAAACTTTTTTCTTAGACATTAACCACCAGCAAATAGTGATGAAAGTTGCTGTCAAGAGACCTGGATAAACACCATCAATCTTTTCTTGGATATTTAAGAAGACTTTTCCTTCAGAATTCTCGAATTGAAGAGCTGTTGTAACAGATACCCAAGTTGCTGCTACCGCACCGATAACCATACCGCCGACAACGCTGATTGCTTTACGAAGTGCTTGTCCTTTTGGTCCTACTAGGAATTCAACGGCTTTATCCCCTAATTGATACCCTTTAAAGAAGGCAAAGCGCATACCAAAGTATACTAAGAGGTTCCATACGACGATGTAGAAGATAGCACCAGCGATGTTACCACCTTTAGAGAGACCAAGGGCAATCCCCAAAAGAACTGGAATCAAGGTCCCAACGACCAAAGAGTCACCGATACCAGCGATTGGACCCATCAAACCGGCACGCATACCATTTATGGTTTCACCATCCACTGCATCTCCGTTTGCGCGCGCTTCTTCCAAACCAGCTGTAATCCCTACAACGAGAGAGCCAAGTTGTGGTTCAGTATTGAAGAAGGCAGTATAGGTTTGCATAGCATCTTTTTGTTCTTCTTTTGTATCATACATTTCTTCTACGATTGGAAGCATAGAAGTCAAGTACCCAAAGGTTTGCATGTGTTCTTGAGAGAAACAAGTCAAATGACCATAATACCAATGATGAAATGCTTTTGCTAATGTTTTCTTTGAAATTTTCTTTCTATCAGCCATTTTAAATATCCTCCTCATCATCGTCTACGTAAACAACCCCAGCTGGAGCAGCTTTCATAGATTTGATTACTTCAAGTTCATAGTAGATTACTGCAAAGATCAATGAAACAACTGCACTCGCTACCAAGTTCAATCCTAGAGATTTAGCCAAGGTAAATCCAACAAAGAATGGAATGAAGTCAGTTGCTTTTGTAACAATTTGTTTCAACAAGATAGCAATACCGACACATGGGAGAAGGGCTCCAACTGTAAAGAGGGCTTTCATCCAGAAACCATCCATAGGAAGGTAAAGTTTCATCAAATCAACCATGTTTTCACCATATTTGGTGATAATCATAGTTGGAAGGAAAGAGAAGAGGAAGTGAGAGATCCAAGGATAAACCCAGTCAACTGCGTAGAGTTTTTTGAAGTTTCCTTCTTCAACGGCTTTCCAACCAATGTGTTGCCAAAGCAAGTTCATTGTAGCTGTACCGTAGAAAAGAACAGTACCGATTGTCCCAACGGCTGCACCGATTGGGGCTGCAGCTGCTGCAATTCCAGCTTCGTCTGTGATGTGATTTGCATGCACAAACAAGATAGCAAGAGGAACACCGATATAAGAGATTGCACGAACATCAGCAGATACGGTTCCACCAGGTGTTACCAAGGCGATATAAACGACTTGAAGGGCAACCCCGACCATAATACCGGTTGTCACATCTCCAAGAATTAAACCTGAGATCAACCCACCGATCAAGGGACGACCGAGTGTATAGTTCCCGATACTGGAACCTCCCATACCAGGCATTGAAGACAAGCTGGCGAAAACTGCAAGCAAGATTGCTTGAATCCATGAAATTGTCATAACAAACGCTCCTTTTGTTTGTAAATTTATTTACCTAACTAATAAAACTGTTAGGTTTAAAAACCAAATTTAGATTTGAAATCATCCCAGTAACCAATTGAAACATCCGGCAACAATTGGAATTTCACCTTATATCCTGCTGCTTGAATAGCCTGAAAGGCTTCTGCTTCTTCCTGGGTGATGGATTGGTTATTGCCCAATTTCACTGCACCAGGTCTATCATTTGCAGGGCCAACGATGATTTCTCTGACATCACCTGGGACAAAACCTTGATCCACCAAAATTTCCTTCATATCGATTGGGTTTTTGGTAATCAAGAAGTACCGACTGTCAGATTCCGTTACTTTTGCTGACTTTTCTTTAAAGGCTTCTTTTGTCCATACAAAGGTTTTCTTGTCTGATGCGCCTTTGTAAGCTTGGATCAAAACCTTGTTTGATGCTGCTGCATCGTTTACGGCAATCAAACCATCACATGGTTTTTCTTTTGCCCAGCGTGTGACTGTTTGACCGTGAATCATGCGGTCATCAATCCGTACAAATGTTACTACCATAAGGTACCTCCCTATTAAATATCGTCATCATCTTCTTCAGCACTAGTGGCTGAAACTTCAAAAGGTTGTAGTGCAGATTGTGCTTCTGATAAGATAGTTGCTGACAAATCGTCTCCATCCAACACATCCTTCATCACAACTGCTGTCAGGGCCATGGTCAGGTTCATCCCACCAAGGATCAAAGCTCCATCTAGCTTTCCAGCTTCTTCTAGGACAGTAGCTGCCGTGGTTAATGGACTACCACCTACAATGTCTGCCAAGACCAGCACAGAATCATCTGCTGTCAATTCTGAAATGCTCTCTCTAAAATCAACTGCAAAGTCATCGACCGATTTTCCTTCCTTAAGTCCAACTGCGATGACCTGATTCATCTTGTCACCAGCAAACATAGCTAGCGATGTTTTTAGTCCTTCTGCTAATCCACCATGACTGACTAAAATGAGATATTTCATTTTTCTACACCTCCTTTATTTGACTCTATTGTAGAACATTTGGAAGCGCTTTTACATTGTCAAATGTCACATGATAAACATGACATTTAGCAACAAAAAAATGACATCTGTCACTTGACACAATGTCATCTTATTTTTCTTTAAACTCCTACCTGAAGACTACTTTCAATTTCCCTCTGAATTTGAGGCAAGCGGTTCTCGACATCTTGATCGCGCAAAGCATTGCCAATCAAGTAGTCCAGCTTTTCCAACATTTCTTTAGAGACATTCTTGGGACTACTTTCAACAGCTTGTTCCATGATACGATTCAAGGTCTGATTGGTCAAGGAATCCGTGCCAAAATCATCTACCTGTAAAAGATCTTTACTAGACTGACTTTGGACCACCTGTGGCATAACGGAAATCCCTTGAGATTGATCAAAGAGGAGTTGTTGAATTTCTGGATCTTCTGTCAACACTTGCATCAATTCCCAAGCTAACTTGGAATGAGGGGTCCGAGCAGACATGGCAAAAGAAGTCGTCGTAACCAAAGTCGCCTTGGTAGTTTTTGACTTAGCAGGCATAGGGATACAGGTCCAGGTGAAGTTTGAATATTTTGAAACATGGTAAGGATAAGGTTTATAGGTTCTATATTGAGCCAAAGTCATGGGATAAAAAGCGACTTTCCCCTGGTCAAAATCTTTGGAACTCACCTTATAGTTCTTATTCAACTCTTCCAATTTTTGTAAAAAAGTCAAAGACTCTTTGACTTCTGGAGCCGTAAGTTTGAGCATCCCTCCTTGAAAGAGACTACCCCCATTTGCTGCCAAAGCTTCTTTCCAGGTATATTCTGTACTCCCAAACTGATCCAATTGACCATCTCCATTGGTATCTTTGGTTAGTTTTTTACAAATTGTATGGAACTCTTCCAAACTCCAACCTTCCTTGGGAACCTCAATGCCTTCTTTGTCCAGCAAATCTTTATTGACACACATCAAAATAGGATTACTTTCATAAGGTAAGGCATAGGATTGCCCCTGATAGACACCTGATTCAAATGCAACAGGATAAAAAGCAGCTTGGTCTTCTTGATTCATATAGCCATTTAACTTTTCTAGAACGCCACGTGCCGCCAATAAGGACAGATCTTGCTCAGAGACCATGAACACATCCGGCGTCTTTCCTGAAACAATTTTTTCTGAGAGCCAGTCTGAATAATCCGACTGTGGAATCCCATTTTCATATTCCACACGGACATTAGGATGGGACTTTTCAAATTTTTGAATCGCAAGATCCAAAGCATGGGAGCGTTGACTGGTCGGTACATCCCAACTAGATCCTGCATAAACGCCTATATGGAGCACGATTGGTTGTTGTTTCCACCAATAAAAACCAGTACTCAAAGAGAGCACAAAAAGGAGAACGATTCCCCAACAAAGATGCTTTCGGTTTAATTTCATTCCGTATTTCCTTTTGAAAAATCGCGTCTAGTCACTCCTGTTTGAACTGACCAAATTGCTAATTGCGTTCGATCTCTTAGGTTTAATTTCGCCAAAATCGTTGATAGGTAATTGCGCACAGTTCCTTCTGACAAGAAAAGTTTGGCAGCAATTTCTTTGTTTGACTCGCCATAGCCGACTTCTTGAATAATTCGCCATTCTGTCGTGCTCAAATCCTTGACGTTGTCCTCATCCACAGCAATAGAGAAATTCGATTTGGCCATTTGAGAGAAGATCTGAAAGACCTTGCTTGCGATATTGGGATTGATCATAGCTCCACCCTGATGCACCACCTTAATAGCCTCATAGAGCTCTTCTGTCGAGGCTCCCTTTAAGAGATATCCTGAAGCACCATACTTGAGTGCACTATAGATAAATTCATCATCGTCAAAAGTTGTTAAAATAATAATTTTGATATCCGGATAGTGTTCTTTTACTTCTTTTGTAGCCAAAACCCCATCCATGCCTGGCATCCGAATATCCATCAGGATCAGATCCGGATGCGTCTGTGGAATGCTGGACAAGACATGATTCCCATCTTCCACTGTAGCTACCACTTCGATGTCGGAGTGAGCCGACAAAATAATTTTCAAAGATTCTCGAATCAAGGCTTGGTCATCTGCCACCATTACTTTTATCACCATATCTTATCTCCCTTCTTTATATTTTGGTAAACTGACACGTGTGAAAAATCCATCGCGACTTTCAAATTGAAGCTGGCCTCCTAGAATTGAAATACGCTCCATCATCTGTTTGAGTCCATAACCATAAGTTAAGGTTTCAAACCCAACTCCATTATCTTGCAAAGCGATCAAATAATTCTCTTTATCCTCAAAAAAATGGAGTTTTAGTTGGCTGGCGTGACCGTGGCGAACCGCATTGGTCATAGACTCTTGAATCACACGAAAGATCGTATCTTCAATCATGACATCCATATCGACATCTACCCATTCATAGTTTAGATCAACTTGTAAGTTGGAAAGAATTTGATACTCGCGGATGGTCTTTTCTAAAGCATCTTTGAGAGTTCGTCCCTCAAGTGCTCCCGGACGAAGACGATTAAGAGAACCTCTCACATCTTGGATTCCTTCACGGACCACTTCTGATACGTTTTTCACCTGCTCTTTTGCCCGATTTGGATCGATATCGATCAAGACCCCAACAGCATCTAAACCTGCTGAGATGCCTGTTAGTGCGTGCCCCAGAGTATCATGAATCTCACGAGCAATCCGCTTACGCTCCCGATCCTCTGCAATCTTCTCAGACAAGGCCATATAATTGTTCAACTCCGTATTAACCTTGGACACCATAGCCAATTCTTCCTCTACTTCGTGGTTTTCCGCAAGGACGTTCATAATATAAAACAAAAGTGAAATAATGAAGAGTACCATATTCGAGGCATAAAGGGAATTCTTTAAGAAAAAGGCCAAAATGCGGATAGATTCAGGATAAAAATGAATATAGACATCTAAGGACGGAATCGGGAAGAAAAGTGAAAAGACATCTGAATTTGTCACAAGGAGCATCAAAAAGCTCACTAGGATAAAGGCAAACCAATACTTCCGATCTCTCTTGGTATTCAACTCTTTGGAACCATAGAAGATATCCGCAAAAACCAAGAGAATGAGCCCGTTATAAGCTACATTTTGAACCCACATCAGAAGCAGCATCAGGAGAATCTCCAGAATATTCCTCTTATCAAAAATAGACCATCGACTCGTTTGAGGCAGATATCGACTCATCGATATCAAAGCAATCCCAGCAAACAAAACTGCAGACAACCAAAAAGTCGTAGATGGAGCAAAGGGAATACGCTCTAGGCGCTCTAATAATAGAGAAGCTTGGCGTTGAGCAATGATATAGTTGGTTGCTTGAAGATAGATGATACTGTTTAGCATAACAGCGATAAAATTGACGACCATAAGAATGGCCAAACTGTATCGGACACCTCTAAACTTTCTCATTACTGCCACCCATTCACATCAAACTGATCAATGTTTTCCTTTGTCATCATTTCAACTGGAATGCTCACCTCTTTGGTATAGCTCTTCCCTTCAGCAATATCTTGAATGATCTCCATCACGCGATCTCCCATCTTCAAAGGAGACTGAGCAACGGTTCCCACAACATCATCCGTCGAGTGCAACAAAGATTTCATATCTGGTGAACCATCGATTCCATAAATCGCAATGGGGTAAGTTATTCCTTGCTCCTTAATTGCAGCCAGAGCTCCTATAGCTGAGCGGTCATTTAAGGCAACCAAGGTATCAATTTCAACCCCTGATTGTAAAAAATTCTGGACGGCCGGCATGGCGATTTCCGTTTGCCCCTTGGTTTCTAGTTCCGAGACAATCTGATAAGAACTGTGCCCCTCTATAGTGTCTTTAAAGCCCTGAATCCTCGTATCTGCTGAAACAGTCCCCTTATGTTCCAAAAGGAGGACCCGAGCACTAGAAGAACGTTTCATCAACTCTTTAGCAATCAATACTCCCGCTTGGTAATTATCGGATACAATACTTGCATCCGGCTTAAAATTCTTCAGTTGGGTATCGACCGCAATGATTTTAATTCCTTGTTTTCTAGCTTTTTCAAGAGCAGTTAAAATTGACTGGCTATCCCCCTTGACCGGATTGATCACTATCATATCAACTTTTTGAGCACAAAAATCATCAATCTGTTGGCTCTGTCTTTCTTCGTCCAATTCTGGATCTCGGACATAAACAAGAGCTCCTCTTTCATCGGCAATTCGACTAATTTCCGAATGAATACTTTTATAGAACCCATTGTTCATGGTCATATAGGTGACACCAATTTTAGTCTGATCCTTGATGCCACTTGTTTGACAACGGCCGAAAACCCATAAGAGAACACAGACCACTGGAATCAGCAGTAATAGACGCTTTATCAGCCATTTCAACAATTCTATTTTCTCTTTATTTTTCGTCAAATTTCATTCCTTTTCTGAAAATTTTGAATATATATTACTTTATTCTACTACTTTTTCAAAAAAAGTGCTTGATTTTATTGTACAAGTGCATTTATTTGACCTATTTAAGAATTAATTTCCGAACAATAGCACAAAAACAATAGAAAAAGCTGGTCTATAGGCGAACCAGCTCTTCTATTTGATTGATATTAAAATGGAAGTTCCTCTTCTTCCAAGACCAAATCTGCTAAGTCTTGTCCTGCATTATTTTCACGCATAGCACGTTGGGCACGGCTTTCTAAGAGTTGGAAACCTGTACAGAGAACTTCTGTTACATAGTTGGTCTGGCCATTCTTCTCAAACTTACGGGTACGAAGTTCCCCATCCACAGAAATGAGACTACCCTTGCTTCCATAACTAGCCAAGGTTTCAGCCAATTTTCCCCAGACCACAATATTGATGAAGTCTGCTTCACGTTCCCCATTTTGATCTTTATAACGGCGATTCACTGCGATAGTTGCTCGTGCAACAGACTTATCATTGTTGGTTTTGTGCAACTCTGGTGTAGACGTCAAACGTCCGATCATAATAACTTTATTATACATTTTTTCATCCTCCTACTTATCTATTCGAAGGTAAAAGAAAAAAGTTACAAAATTTGTAACTTTTTTAAATAATGTTAATCTCTGTGAATCATAAATCCAGTTGCTTGTTGATTGGCCATGATGGTCATATCTGTAATTTGCACACGACGTGGTTGACTGGTCACATAAACAACGGCATCAGCGATGTCTTGTGCTTGCAAGGCTTCGAGCCCCTGATAGACCGTCGCAGCCCGTGCCTCATCTCCATGGAAACGGACTTTTGAAAAATCAGTCTCTACAATACCAGGCTGAATGGTTGTCACCTTGATATCAGTCGCAATGGTATCAATCCGTAGTCCATCTGAAAAGGTTTTGACTGCAGCCTTGGTTGCTGAATAGACTGCTGCACCAGCGTAAGCGTAAATACCTGCGGTTGAACCCATATTAATGATATGGCCTTGATTTGCAGTCACCATAGAAGGCAAGAGACAACGAGTAACAGCCATCAGGCCCTTGACATTGGTATCCAGCATGGTCAGCATATCCCACTCTTCATAATCCTGATAGAGAGCTAAGCCTAAAGCAAGTCCAGCGTTATTGACCAATATATCAATCTGACCCACAGTTTTTAGAATATCTGAACAGACAGTCTTAACCATGCGCATATCCGTAACATCTAAAGGAAAGGTCCAAACTTTTTGATTTGGAAAGGTTGCCGCAAACTCGTTTTTTAGGACTTCGAGTCTTTCTGTTCGACGTCCCGTAAGAACGATATTCTCACCTTTTTCTAGATAGGCACGCGCAATAGCTTCACCAATACCTGATGTTGCACCTGTTATCACAACATTTTTTGCCATCTTACTTTCTCCTATCTAACTTAACAAATTTAAGCTGTCCAGTGTTTTGCTGGGTCAAATGGAGTTCCAACAACTTGGTCTTCGGACAATTCAATGACACCACGTTTTTGTGGAGCATTTGGCAAATGCAATTCACGAGGACTACACATCATGCCAAAACTCTTTTCACCACGAAGTTCCCCTGGGAAAATGAGATTGCCTTTTGGCATCATAGCTCCTGGAAGAGCTACAATGGTTTTCAAACCAAGACGCGCATTTGGAGCACCTGCCACGATTTGTACTGTTTTGTCATTCCCAACAGCAACTTGACAGATATTGAGGTGGTCACTATCTGGATGCGCAACCATTTCTACAATTTCTCCAACCACAAATTTTGGTTCCTTGTCGTTGATGATTGCTTCAGTAAATCCTTCTTTTTGCAATTCTTGGTTCAAACGTGCTACTTGCTCGTCAGTTAAAAAGATCTGTCCACGATTCTCAATCTCAAATAAGCTAGAAATCTCAAAAATATTCCAAGCGACAGTTTCACCAGTTTCCTTTAGGAATACACGTGCCACATTGCCTTTCCGTTCAACATCTAGTTTGGCATCGCCACTGTTTTTCACGATGACCATAAGGACATCACCGACATATTCTTTGTTATATGTAAAAATCATTCTTTCTTTTCTCCTATTTTAATTCTGCTAAAAAGTCATTTATTTGTGCCTTGGTTTTACGGTCACGATTAACAAAGCGTCCAATCTCCTTGTCCTTATCTAAGACAATTAGACTTGGAATCCCGTATACATCCCATAGTTTTGCAAGTTCCATGTACTCATCTCGGTCTACTCGTATAAAGATAAACTCTGGATTGGTCTCTTCAATCTCTGGCAGAGCTGGATAGATATAGCGACAATCGCCACACCAATCCGCAACAAAAAGGAAGACCTTCTTGCCATCCTGCTCTACTAGATTTGCTAATTCTTCTATACTCTTAGGAGAAATCATAAGACTTCCTCCTCGTAGATGAGATCTTCATCTTCGTAGACAAAGGTATAGTGACGACCATCTTCAAAAATAACACCTCCGACCAAGCGATTCATATCACTTTCGTAAAGCTGTACGTAAAGAGTTGCAATAACTCCCATTTTTGAGAATTCCTCTCGGACTCTACTAGTTAATTCTTCTTGACTTGCCATTAGTTTGTGATCATCAGCTATTTTCTTTGCTCCAAAAGCAAGAGCTCCGAGTCCTATTAAGGCAAGACCTGTCTTAAAAATATTTTTCGTTTTCATGCTAACATTGTAACACAAAAAGGCTCAAGGAACAATGAAAAAGGGAGTCCCACTCCCCTTTCTAATCTCTAAAAATTAATAATTTCTCTCGCCAAACAAACCTTCTGGTAAATCATGGAATTCCTTACCTGCCTTGAAGTTTTCAAATTTACCTAGTAAGAACTGGTAGGCATCCAAGCGACTCTCGTAGCGAATCATGGCATCTTTAGCGCGCTCATCTTGATCTTCTTCATAGACCTTTTGGCTTTCCTTGAGCGCCATATCATTAATCATGATTTGGGTATTAACCCAGGCTTCAAATTCCTTCATAAATTCTTGTTCGTAACTCATTGTCTCTCCTTATTCTATTTCGCGATAGTAATCTGTATCAATCTCACGGTATGGTTGAATGTCCTGAACGTATTCTAGGACTCCTTGAAATTCCCCTGTCTCATCATGAACAGCTGCGTAAGTGACATGGACAAACTTTCCACGTGATTCTGACTTGAACCACATCTCGTACTTGTCTTTTTTTCCCTCACGAAGACCTTGCATAATCGCTTTGACTTTCTCCAAATATTTTGGTGGATGGCATAGTTCGACATTTCGTCCAACCTGAGACGGTGTTCGCTTGAAAATCATTTCATCCGCTGGAGTATTGTCATTATAATACTGGAAAATATCATCCTTATTAACAAAGGTAATCTCCATAGGCAGGTGGTTGAGGATAAGATTCGCCTGTTCAACTGAAAGATAGCCATTTCCAAAAGCCTGCTGACTATTTCGGTCCATCACTGCTTCCTTTTCCTTAGGTGTAAAGGTGATAGTAAACTGACCCTCTGGCGTATCAATCACTTGTTGAACCTGTCCATCTACAGTTTCTGACTGACTTGCTTCTTCTACACTTTTCTTCTCAACAAAGCTTTTACGTTCAGGAACCCATTTTTCAGATGGCCGGATAATGGCATAGCCATAAGCATCACTTTCCTCGGCAATCTGAATCCAGTCATCCTGGGTGAAGGATTCGAGCAGAATCATGAGGAGGATGGACTCTTCCTTGAAAATCATACTCTCAAATTCAGTCGCAAAAGCCTCAAAATCTGCCTTTACAATACTAATGGATGCTTCTGGTAGTGACCTAACTGTCCCCAAGGCTTTTTGATAGAGTTCCCTAATCTGGTCATCGACTCCCCACATGACTTTTGGAGGCGAATCATGTCCATAACGCTCCATGATAGGAAAGAAGAGTTCTTCCTTGCGCTGGTAGTGGATGTCAAATTGTCCCAAAAGCCCCATTTGACGGACCAAACCCTTGCGCATCTCTGCAAGCATTTCCTCGTCTTCCATAGACTCATATGTGTCTAACAATCTTCGAACACGAATCAAGGCAGCACGGAGGGCTAGATTTTCATCCTTAAAGACTCGCACAGGATGACCTGGATGCTCTGTATCTTCAACTTCGACACCCTTAACAGCATTCTTAAAGAGATTGGCATGAACATCACAGAGCTCCATGACATCTTCAAAGGTAACGCCTGAGTCCGAGTTCATCAACTCGTGCTCCATAAGTGAAATCTCAATAGCAGATACACCTGTAAAGGTCGCATCAAATCGTTCCTGAACGGACTCCGGAGAGGCTCCATTATGCAATTCTAATAAAATATCCCGCAGGATATGAATACGTTCATCTGTCATTAGTCTAACCCGATCACTTCGTAACCATTTGCTTCAAGTGTGCGCACAATCTTATCCATAGGAGTTCCCTCCAGTTTAGACCCCTGTTTGAGCGATACTTTTCGCCCTACAGTATTACGCATCAAAGGATTTGCAAGAGGTTTAAAACCGAGTTCTACTAGGATATCTAAAACTTCTGGATGCTTGTCCACAACTTCCGCAACAGGAATAGATACATCAATGATATTGTCCATCATAACCTCCATCATATTCTCTAACAGTTTTTTTCTTTTTTATTATACCACAAGGGCAAAGATTAAAAAACTAGCAGTAGAAGACTTGCTAGTTTATTTCGTATAATTTCATTATTTCTAATTATATAGACTTTTCCTAGTAAAACCTCAAAGTCTTATCCTTACCATGATCATCAGAGAAGTTTGAAAAACCAATCTATGATCTTGAAAAGAATCTTATAGAACAGTAATTGGAAGGCGAAAGAGATTAGGAACCAGAGTATTTTTATCAGACCAACAATTGGTGTTATAAAAAGAAGAGTAAAGAACCTCCAAAAAGATTTCATTCTTTATCCTCCGGCTTCATCAACCAAGTAGCTGTATCCATAAGCTTATCTACAAGAAATAATTTTCCTAAGCCAACTACTATATTTTCATCTTTCTTCATGGTTTCTGCGACTTTTATAGCCTGAGTTGTAAGAAAATAATTACCGTATGTTTTAGCCAATATTTTAATGATACCCATTTCATTCACCTTCTATGATTTCCGCTTCCTTTCGGATTGTTTCTATATCTTCTTGATATTGCTCCTCATCATAGTTAACTAATTTGGAGAGCTCTTTTTGCAATCTCTCTCCCATGGGTTTCATAGTCGCAAAGGTTAAGCCACCTGATAGGACTCCACCTAAGATCGGAATAACTTTTCCCATCCCCTTAACCAATCCTCCCTTAGTCAGATTCACTCCAAAGATTTTCAGAACTTTTTCCAAAATTGGATACCAAAGAGTCTTTGTCAAAGCCTTTTTATTTACAATTTTCATCACTTGCTTAGCAACTGTAACACCTCCAGAACGAAGTAGAGCGCCCGCACCATTTACTCCCAACATCACTCCCAGATAGAGCAAGAGGGTATTTTTAGCTTCTTCGCTCAGCTCATTTCGCGAAGTCCAGAGATCATCATAGCCGTAAATATAGCCTAGCTCCTGGGCTAGTTTTAATGAAAATGCGTAAAATTGGGCTACATCTGTCGGAATGGTAACTGCCATGGCAATACCTCCAGGCAAACCTGCCAAAACAGATGTCCCACTTGCCAGTAAAACATTATCTTTAATACAGGCATTGGCCACTCGATCTAAGGTTTCCTGAGATAATAAAGCTGTCGGCCCTTCTTCCAATAATCTTGGAATATCCTTTGAAGCCACATCCTTAGAGAATTTGTCCATTAAAAATTTTGACCGGTTCACTTTGACGACAGGAAGTTTTACTACCTGTTGCAACACTTGCATCGCCACGTCTTCTTTAGCCATCTCTATCTCCATTTTTCATTCATATCAAGCTTTATCTTATCATATTTATGGAATAAATGATATTTTCAAGATTTATTTTCTTGATTTCTGCTTATATAATCTGAATAGACAATGACCGACTTATAGCCACAAAAAAGAGGGTTGCCCCTCTTTCTACTTAGTTTTTATCCAGATTGCGTAGCATCTCGTCAATCTTGTTTCCATATTCGATGGATTCGTCTTTGACGAAAGTTAAGTCTGGAATTTTGTACAATTTCAAATTGCGACCCAGTTCACGTTTGATAGTACCAGTTGCTTTTTCAAGTCCGACTTGAGCTTTTTGATTATCTGAAGCCAGGTTACTCAAAATAGTGTAGTAGACCTTAGCAACAGACAAGTCACCTAGCATCTGAACATCAGTGATGGTCACACCTTGGACACGCGGATCACGGACTTTCTTTTGCAAAATCTCATTGACTTCGCGCTTGATCTCCATGCCCACACGATCCGTACGGAAATGATTTGCCATGCTTTTTTCCTTTCTCTCAATTGAACCAAAAGCTAGGCCAGCAGACCTAGCTTTTTTTAAACTTATTGATTTTCAATTCAAATTGAAACGAAGTGCAATTTGAACTCATCCGCTTCTTTCGCCGTGGTGAAAGTGCTAGAACTGATAAATCAGTTCTAGCACAGGGGATTTTTGAGACTCTAGGCTCAAAAATAAGCAATGAAACCATGGGTTTGCTTGCGTCCCTCACCACCTGAGAAAGGAGCAAAAAATTATCTCTTGATTTCTTCCATGATGTAGGCTTCAATCACATCATCCATCTTAAGATCATTGTAGCCGTCAATCATGAGACCACCTTCACGGCCGTTTGTAACTTCTTTAACGTCATCTTTATAGTGTTTCAAGCTAGCTAGAGCGCCATCGTAAATAACAACACCATCACGGATAACACGGACTTTAGAGTCACGGGTAACTTTACCGCTGGTAACCATGAATCCTCCGATTGTTCCCACTTTAGATACCTTGAAGGTTTCTCGGATGATCGCTTCACCAATAACTTTTTCTTTAAATTCTGGGTCAAGCATCCCTTTCATGGCTTCTTCCATCTCTTCGATAACCTTGTAAATGATGCTGTGGAGACGGATTTCTACATCGTCAGCTTCTGCTTGTTGACGAGCTTGTGGTGTAGGACGCACATTGAAACCAACGATAAAGGCATTTGAAGCCTCGGCAAGAGTCACGTCAGATTCATTGATAGCACCAACTGCTGAGTGAACAATGGTTACTTTAACGCCTTCCACATCAATCTTTTGAAGTGAAGCAGAAAGTGCTTCAACAGAACCTTGTACGTCTGCCTTGATAATGACGTTAACTGACTTGAGTTCACCAGCTTTAAGGGTATCAAAGAGATTTTCAAGGCTGACACGTTGTGTAGCTTGACGTTGCTTCATAAGAGCACGTTTAGCACGTTCTTCACCAGCTGCACGAGCAGATTTTTCATCTTCGTAAACAGCAAAGTGGTCACCCGCCATTGGCGCTTCGTTCAAACCAGTGATCGATACTGGTGTTGATGGGCCTGCAACCTTAACACGACGTCCAAGGTCGTTGGTCATGGCACGAACACGTCCGAAAGTATTTCCGACAACGATTGGATCTTGAACGTTCAAAGTACCTTGTTGGACAAGGAGGGTCGCAACTGCACCTTTTCCTTTATCCAAACGAGCTTCAATAACAGTACCAATGGCACGAACTGTTGGATCTGCTTTGAGTTCTTGGATTTCAGCCACAAGTAGAACAGTTTCCAAAAGTTCATCGATGTTTTGGTTGAACTTGGCTGATATTTCTACAAACTCAGAATCTCCACCCCAAGCTGTTGACATAACACCATGTTCAGCCAATTCACCGATCACACGTTCTGGGTTGGCACCTGGTTTATCAATCTTGTTGATGGCTACGATGATTGGAACATTAGCTGCTTTTGAGTGGTTGATGGCTTCGATAGTCTGTGGCATAACCCCATCATCTGCCGCTACGACCAAGATAGTAATATCGGTAACAGAAGCACCTCGCGCACGCATAGATGTAAAGGCCGCGTGTCCTGGTGTATCAAGGAAGGTAATCTTCTTGCCATTTTCAACGATTTGGTAGGCACCGATATGCTGAGTGATACCACCGGCTTCACCTGTCGCAACACGAGAGTTACGAAGGGTATCTAGGAGTGTTGTCTTACCATGGTCAACGTGTCCCATGATAGTTACAACTGGTGGACGCTCAACCAATTCATCTTCATTGAGATAACCATCTTCGACAAAGAAACGTTCGATGTCGGCATTATCCACTTCAACTTTTTGTTTGGCTTCGATACCATAATCCACCATGAGGAGTTCAATTGTTTCCCCATCCAAGGATTGGTTTTGTGTGGCCATGACACCCATCATGAAAAGTTTCTTAACGATTTCAGCTGGTTCACGTTTGATACGTTTTGCGATTTCCGCAACGGTCATACCATCTGTATATTCAAATTCTGTTGGCAATTCATGGAATTTACGCTCTGTAACAGGTTTTGGAGCCTGATTGCGGTTGTTCTTGTTATTGCCTTTTTTGTTCTTTTTGTTGTTATTCCAGTTACTATTCTTTTGATTTCTCACTTGATTTTGACTACTTCGATTCTTTTGTTGTTTTCTAGGACCATCTTCTTCGTGATCATAATCGTCACGATTTTTGTCTGGTCGAGCTTGTTTTTTACGACGTGTATCCACTGCAGGTTCTGTTTTCTCAGGGACGACTTCAACCACTGCTTGAACTTGCTGTGCTTGTTGCGCTTGTTCAGCTAACTTAGCCACTTCTTCAAAGATTTCCTCTGGCTCCTTGCGTTTGTTTGCTTGGGCCAAGGCTTCTTTGGCAGCCTGAGTCTGTTTGAAACGTTCCTCACTTGAACGTGCGTACTCTGCATTTTGTTCTGCTTTTAGGGCTGCTGCACGGGCTTTAAAGTCAATACGTGGAGCCGATTGATTTGGACGTTTGTCCTCTTGTTGACGGCGATCGTTTCCACGATTTTGCTGGCCTTGCTGTTTCTTAGCTTGGTCATTAAAGCGACGATTGTCGCGATTACCTTGACCTTGTTTTCCACCATTACGGCCGTCGTTTTTCTGACGGTTTCCGTTTTGTTGTTGGTCACGGTTATTGCCTTTATTTTGCTTGCGTCGTTCTGCCTGCTCTTTGGCACGGGCTTCACGCTCAGCCTTAAAATTACGACTTTGCGGTTTAGCTACTACTTTTTCTGCCTTCGGAGCAACTGGCTCAGCCGTTTTTGCCTCTTCCTTAGCTACAGCTGATTTAGCTGGCTCAGATTTTTCGGCTTTCTTTTCTGCACTTGCTTTTGGTGCTGCAGGTTTTGCTTCTTCTTTCGGAGCAGCTGCAGGCTTAAAGCTGGCAGCGATTTTTGCAGCGACAGCTTCTTCCACACTTGATGAGTGGCTTTTCACATCCAAGCCCAACTCTTTTGCACGCGCTACAACTTCTTTACTTTCTTTTCCAAGTTCTTTTGCGATTTCGTACAATCTTTTCTTAGACAAATCATGTCCTCCTCTTCTATTCCATAAGAGACCTCATTTTCTTTGTAAATCCAGCATCTGTCACAGCCAAAACCTTTCTCGATTTCCCGACTGCTATGCTTAATTCCAGTGTTGAAAACACGGTTACAATTTCTACTTGATAATAATGACTTTTATCTTGAATCTTCTTGGTTAGATTGGGTCCAGCATCATGGGCTAGAAAGACCAACTTGGCCTTGCCGTCTTGAATGGCCTTGACTACCAATTCTTCACCCGATATGATCCGCCCTGCTCGCTGAGCAAGTCCCAAGAGATTGCTTATCTTTTGCTTATTCAAGTCCTAACTCTCTTCTTTTCACTTTGTGATCCACATAAGCGATCAACTCGTCATAAAAGCTTTCTTCAACTTCCATATTAAAGCTGCGGTTAAAGACCTTCTTTTTTTTCGCCTCTAGGGCTTCTGCATTGTCTAGCTTGATATAAGCGCCGCGGCCATTGGCCTTGCCTGTCGGATCGATAAAGACTTGTCCTTCCTTGTTCTTGACAATGCGGAGCAAATCACGCTTATCAATCACTTCATTAGAGACAACAGACTTGCGCAAAGGGATTTTTCTTGTTTTCATCTTTCCCTCCTCTAGCAGCTTTTATTCTTCTACAGTATCGTTTTCTGCTTCCAACTCTACTGAAGCAGCATCTTCCATGGCTTCAAATTCGCTAGCAGACTTGATATCGATACGGTAACCAGTCAAGTGAGCTGCCAAGCGAACGTTTTGCCCACGACGACCGATTGCAAGAGAAAGCTTGTTATCAGGAACAACCACCAAGGCACGTTTGCTGTCGTTTTCGTCAAAGATAACTTGATCAACTTCAGCAGGAGCGATGGCATTGTAGATAAATTCAGCTGGATCTGCTACCCACTCGATAACGTCGATGTTTTCTTCGATTGGCACCATACGGTCACTCTTGGCATCGTAGCGAGCTGGGTGGAACTTGCTAGTAATCTTCTTGATATTAGCACCACCACGTCCAACGATTGTACCGATAGCGTCCACGTTTGGATTATGGCTACGAACTGCAACCTTCGTACGGTCACCAGCTTCACGAGCTACGCTCATGATTTCAACCGTTCCGTCATAAACTTCTGGAATTTCTTGCTCCATCAAGCGTTTGATCATTTCTGGATGGCTACGGCTAACAAAGACATTGACACCGCGAGGGTTGTCTTCAACCTTGTAGACATAAACTTCGATACGATCATGAGAAGCAAAAACTTCTCCAGGAATTTGGTCTTGTTTTGACAATTGGGCTTCGATGCTGCCGAGGTTGACATAGATAAAGCGGTTGTCAAAGCGTTCTACTGTACCAGACATGATTTCTTGCTCATGTTCTTTGTAAGTATTGTAAGTGATGGCACGTGTTTGCTTGCGCATTTTTTCCATGATGGTTTGTTTGGCAGATTGAGCTGCTACACGACCAAACTCAGCAGGTGCTTCTTCAAACTTGATCTTGTCACCAAGCTCGTAGGCTGAATTAATGGCAAGAGCATCTTTCAAGCTGATTTCCAAACGGCTATCAAAGACTTCATCCACAACTTCACGAACAGTATAGACTGTGAAATCACCTGTTTTTTCATTGAAATCAATAGCTACGCTGTCTGATTGACCATAGCGTCTGCGATAAGCGGAACGAAGCGACTCTACTACTGCGTCGATGATGTCTTCTTTTTTGATTCCCTTGTCTTCTTCCAAAATGCGGAAGGCCTCTAGCATTTCTTTACTCATGTTTTCTTCACTTTTGAATCCTCAAAAGCTATCCTTTCTTTTTCTATAATTTTACTGCTAAACGTGCTTTTGATACTAAACTGTATGGAATTTGGACCGTTTTCTTACGCGTCTTGTCCATATATTCCATGATCAACTCGTCCTCTTCGAAGGCCAACAAGGTTCCTTCAAAGACCTTTTGCTTATCGATGGCTTGGTAGAGCCCGACATGGATGTATTTCCCAACCGCTCCAGCGACGGCATCCTTGGTTTTTAAAGGACGTTCCAAGCCTGGACTGGTGATTTCTAGGAAATATTGTTCTGGGAAGGGATCTGGCTTGATGGTGTCTAGGACAGGACTGATAATTTCTGTCAAGTCTGCCGTGTCGTTCAAGGTAATTCCTTCAGGTTTATCTACAAAAATACTGAGAATCATGTCACTGCCAATCTTTCCATACTCGATATCCACGAGTTCGAAAGGCGCTTCTATGACAGGTTCTACAACTTCTCTGACTAATTCTACGATTGTTGCGATTGCGTCCACCTCCTCATAAGCAAGAGGCGAAGATATTTCCCCGCCTCACTTTCTCATATTCTTACTTACAGTATAGCACTTTTGACCACTTATGTAAAGTATAAGCACTCAGAAGGCTTGATTTTAAGCTTTTTCTTAAAATTCTGCCTCAACTCGATAGATGACCTGACCCTTACTTGAGAATTTTTCTTCATATTCAGTCATGACATTGCCTTCAAAGTCGCTGGCGTGCAAGTCCAACCAAACTCCATTGAGCTTCATGCCATATTGAGAAAAACTCACTAGGCTATATTCAAACAAGCCACGGTTATCCGTTTTGAAATGAATCTCACCGTGTTCAGGCAAGATACGCTTGAAGGTATCCAAGAAACTCTTATAGGTTAGACGACGTTTTTCATGGCGCTTTTTAGGCCACGGATCTGAAAAGTTCAGGTACAAGCGATCAATCTCACCATCTTCAAAGTAGTCGGTCAAATCAGAACCATCAACCCACAACAACTTGATATTGGGTACAGCAACTTCCAAGACCTTGTCCAAGGCATAACTCAAAACAGACTTTTGAATATCAATCCCGATATAGTTGATATTAGGGTTTTGCTTGGCCATACCTGTCACAAAAGCACCCTTACCACTACCAACCTCAACATGGATAGGATTGTCATTTCCAAATAAATCTCGCCATTTCCCTTTGGCTTCTAAAGGATTTAAGACAACATACTGAGGATTAGCCTCTAGTAATTCTGTTGCCCCTTTACGATTTCTAACTCTCATCTCTTCTTTCCATACTTGTCACGGAAGATGCGCAAGGCATAGATCTCCCGATTGACATTTTCTAGATCTTCATTTGTATAATATTTGGCAATCTGGCTCAAGAAGGATAACTGAGCATACCAAAATAGTTTGTTGATGACTGTTTGGTTGTATTTGTAACCGTAATAAGTCAACCACTCTTTCCACTGATAGTCTGGAATATAGTGACATAGCATATGCGCTACATCAAACATGCGATCCGTTAAACGAACGGAATCCCAATCCACTAAATAAACAAGACCGCTCTCTGTCTCAATCCAATTACTATGTCGTACATCTCCATGAACGATCGTTGCATAATCTTCCCTAAAGTTTGGCAAACTTCCTCGCAAATCCTCTACTACCATTCTTAGATATTGATTGTTCTTCAAGGATTCTGGAGCATCTTTTAACCAAGCCTGAAGCAAGTCAAAAGGTGTTTCTAAAGAATAGCCCAAACGAGTCAATTGCGTCATCAAAGGACGCGAACGATGCAAGCGGCTCAAAATATTGATAATCTGCTTGCGATTCATATCATAAGGGGTCAAAATTTTACCATTCAACCATTCTTGGGCACACATATCACGCCCATCCGATAAACGGCGAGTCCATAATAATTGAGGAGCGATTTGTTCCTTGGCTAAACCAGGTAGGATTGGAGAGGTGTTCATTTTAATAAAGACGCGCTTCCCATCAGGGTAGCTTCCCATATAAGCTTTTCCGCTTTTCCCAGGTATAGGGGTCAGCGTTAGCTCAATATCACCCAAGTCCATTTCTTTCCTCCGTATAAAGTTTCCTTACTATTCTACTAGTTTTTAGGCTATTCGTCAACCAGTCCAGACCTGATTCTCAAATAAAAGCCTCTGGGGTGGTTTGGATTATCATTATAGAAAGAAAAAGGTAAGCACAATCTCCTACTTACCTTTCATGATTTTTATAAATAAAATAAGAGTGGCCAACTGTTGTAAAACATATGGACTAGAGTAGAAACCCATAGATTTTGGCTCTTTTTATAAGCAAAGCCCAGTAACAAGCCCCCAAGTAGATAAAAAATAAACGAAGGGACATTAGAAGGTCCATGCATGAAAGAAAAAAGAGAGGAAGTTAGCACAAGCCCTAACCAAGAATTTTCAAAAACCGCACCTTGAAGAAGTCCTCTGAAAATGAGTTCCTCCTGGATGGGTCCAAAAACTGAGGTAGTCAAAATCAAAGACAGAGAAATTCCTCTGCTGACTTCCTCCAAGTGTTGAACTCCTGCGCCAGAAGAAACAGCGAAGAAATGAATATAAACTAGCGTCTCAAGCACACTTAGAAGAAAGATTGCAATGAAAAGCAAAAGTTGTTTCTTGCTTAACATCCCAAAAGAAATCATTTCAAACTTTCTAGCATAAGCAACACTCAGCGAGGTTACTAGAAAACTTACAATAATCAATGCAGATTCATTTTGAAAAAAATCCCCATGGTTAATCGTATAAGGAACTGTAATTACGATTATTAGTACTAAAAATCCAAAACAAAAGGCATGAAATTTATCAAAAAACTCCATAAAATTATCCTCCCCACCAAACAGACTTCCTACAAGTCATCCTTTAGTGCTAGTCTTTCCAAAACAAACCATTTGAGTAACCAAAATCCGACCACATAACCAGCCCCTAAGAAGATAGCCATTAAAGATAGCATGGGATTTAGGAAATAAAAGACCACCACAGATACAAAGGTTAGCACAAAAACATTAAAGGCAATGGTGTCAGAAGCCAAATCTAGAATATAGGGTGTCAACCAGTCTAAGGTTTTTGAATCTAGGAAAAATAAGTGTTTATACATGATGAACTCCTCTATGGCTGAAAAGCAAGCCTTTTGTTTTTTTACCCCAAGACCCTATGTAGAAAAGTGAGCAAAAATGGTAAGTTTGCGATGATATTATTAACAATATGAATCGTGTAAGAAGGATAGATAGTCTTGGTATAGCGTGTCAAACCACCAAATATACATCCAACTGCTGTATAAACCAGGATGTCTAGTAGACTAGGAAAACTTGAAAAATGGGGTAAGGCGAACAAAACCGACGGAAATAGAATATCCAGTCCCCATCTTGAATTCTTAAAGAAGGCATGTTGAAGTAGCCCCCTACATACCAATTCTTCCATCAGAGGTCCTAGTACTATTAAGGTTAGGTAAACTCCAAACTCTGCAAAATTGGTCTCACTATAGGCAATAAACAAATTCCAACCTTCGTTTGTCCCCTGAACGTGTTTAGCTGTCAGATAGTTAAAGCAGATAAGCACGACAGCTGCTAACACCGTCAGAACAGAATAGCTCAACCACTTTTTCCTAGGGATACAAAAGAGATAAGCATGACCCGACCTGATTAAAATCCAAACCATCAGGCCTATAAAGAGAAGACTGATGATGTTTCGGATCCAGATGACATTTCCTACCCAAGACGAGAACTCCCAATAATTTCTCCAAAATTGGGTTGTCCAAAACAATCCGAAAAACAAAAATAAATAAGAAAGGATTGCACTCGTTTTGAAAAGAATAGAATATTTTTTCATAGAAGCTCCTTCGTAGCTTTGCTATCGTAACTGCCACCAATTATCATTTATACTCTTCGAAAATCAAATTCAAACCACGTCAGCGTCGCCTTACCGTACTCAAGTACAGCTTGCGGCTAGCTTCCTAGTTTGCTCTTTGATTTTCATTGAGTATTAATCCTCTATCATTCAGTCTCGGTAGCTATCACCATAACTTTGATAAGCCAATACATCTACCCTTGTGTACTTTTGTTGCTGTTAAAAACTTTATATTTTTCATCATCTAGGTAGTCAATTCTTTTCAAAATGATAGACCATCATCCTTTTTCTACCTAATCATTTTATAAAACTTGATAGTCTCGATGAAAAGCCTTGGCAGATACCACTCTATGATTTGTGAGGTCAAGATAATCTCCTGGATAGCCAAGGACATACATACTATAACCAGCAAAACCTCCTCCTGCTGTTCCGACTAGCCCGATTTTGAGATTGGTTACAAGAGAAGACTGAAGTCCTACCATTAAAATTCGGACATGATTGTCTAGCCATACTATGTAATTCTTTTGAAAGGCGTCTTCTACCCAACTTGGTTTCGGAGTATCTTTACCAATTTCCCAAACTTCTACTATTTGATTTTTATATTTTGCTTGCATCTTTTTAATCTTTCTTTTAAGATTCTCACAGGTTTTTTATGTTCTTCTTTCCTGGTCTATGTTTTAGCAGACTATAGATCGTAACAGGGGTACTTACCAGTACAAGGACATTTCTCCAGAGTTCTGTTGAAATCATGAGTACTCTTATACAAAGAACAAGAGATAGCAATATTATTACAACTCGGGCAAATAAATCTAACAATTCGACATACTTTTTCATCTGATTCCTCCATTTAGAATCATCAAAATAAGGATGCAAGAATTTTGCATTTTACAGATGATCCTTAGCAGATATTATTTTAAAATCATCCATCTGATTTTGATGATCCATTCTAGACCTATAAAACTTCTATGTTCAAGATTCAAAGTGGCTTTTTCTCCATTTTTTATTGAACTGAACGAAGATAAAAACCGAAGCAAAGTATGCTAGTGCATCCAATACATAATACCACTCATTTCCTCTAAGCGGATAAAGACAAGTTTGCATGATTACATATAAGATGACAATCGTAATTATTTTTTTCGCCATAAGAATCACTCCTTTATTTCAGTTTAGCATTGGTATCCTTGTAACTTTTACACACTCAGTATAGCACTGCTTTTTTAGGTTTTGCATCCAAATCTTAAACGGTCGTCAAAAACTCTTAAATTACAAGAACTTCTCTTAAAAAAACCAGCAGTCTGAAAACACTGCCTGTAAGTTCTTTTTGTGAGCTCACTTTTTATAATACTTCAAGCCCCAAATGAGCAGCAGCATGATGATTAAGCAGAGAACAGAAGTAATATAACCAATCAGTTGTTGATAGGATTCTGCCGCCGTCATACCTCTATACAAACCGATAATAGACATAAAACCTGTCAATCCGATGAACATGAGTTGATTGGTTCTAGGATTGACCAACTCATCATCTTCAAACTTTCTCACTCTCATTTCTCTAGTGAGGTAAACAATCACCAAAATAGAAGCCAAGTTAACAACCACTAAAAGCAATTGAAAAACTAAGGAAAAATGTAAAAACTGACGAGAGAGAAATAAATAAGTAGAGATCAGTACAGGAAACTGACCTAGGAACAATCTCGCAAGGAAGATGTTCCGTTTTTTAGCAAGAATAGTTTTCATTTCTTTGCTCCTTTCTTTTTCATTAAAGCAAAATAGATTATAACTGCAATCAGATAGGCTATGGTATAAAATAAATGATACCAATTACTATCCCCAAGAGGAGACATGATTAGATACAAGATGAAAATGACAAGTATTTTTTTCTTCATAAAATTTCCTCCTAAATGTGTGCTTTATCTTAGTTGAGTTACAACCTTTATACTGCTAGTATAGCACTCCTTTTGACCTTAATTCTCCCAAATCATGAATGGTCATCAAAACCTCCTAAATTGTAGAAAAAAAAGCAAGCACGGAAAATATGCTTGCCCTAATAACACCTAACAAATCAAAATGTACTTAACTTTACTTCCCTTTTTTCTGATACATTCTCATGATAGCTAGGACGAGAAAGGCTAGCCAGCTTGCTAAAACTAGAAGGGTGAGGCCTGTATGTAAGATTTCAGGTGTCCTCTCTATTCGGCTGATGAGACGGACTAAGGACACCACTGCCATCTGAATGAGGAGCAAGGATTCTGCCCTAATCAATGATGTCTGCTGATTTTCAACTGCATGTAAAAAGGCTGGCAGTAAGACACAGGTTGAAACAATTATAATCAGATTAGCTCCTGTACCTTCTCCTTCGTTGACTAGAGAAAACATGAGAAGATTGGATAGGATGATCAGTACAGAACAAGCTATAAAATAAAATTTCTGGTTCATTTGTTTTTCCTCGAATATTATAAAAAGTCAGGTTGGATAAGGATAAATCGTTGCAGTGTTTTTCAACCTAAAATGCCACGGTTCTCTTGTTCACACATTCTCTAATCAGAAGTTGACAGCAAATGAACCGCCAAAACCTGACGAAAGACTTGATCTTGACAGGTGGTATTGAGACTGGCATTGGGATAACTTTCCACAATCTTCATGACGGTATAGAGACCAACACCTCGGTCCTCCCCTTTAGAACTAACTCCAAAAGAGAAGATTTCAGAAACATCTATACCCTCTTCTTTGATGGAGTTTTCAATGATAAAGGTCTCCTGTGCGCCATTTTTTATAAAGGCGATTGAGACATGAGGTTGACTAGCCTCTGCACTAGCTTCAATAGCATTGTCACAAAGGATAGACACAATAGTCAGAAAATCAAGCAGACTCATACTCTCGACTTGAATCTCTTCAGGAACTTCGACATTAAAGACAATATCCTTTTCTCTGGCTTTTAGAAATTTCCCTGCTAGAAGACTTTTGAGGGCACGGTCACGAACATTTACCAATCTGCCTAGGTCATATTTATTGTCCCGCAATTTCTGAACGGAGTCCTTTAAGACCGAGTCGTAGACCTCTTTTACCTGTCCCATATCCTCCTCTTCAATGCCCAGACGTAAGCTAGTCAAGAGATTGGTATAATCATGACGAAAGCTCCGTACTTCCTTGTAAAGCTCCTCTATATGCAGACTATACCGCTCCATATCTTTGTAGCGCAAGTCCTGCTCTTGGTTCAGTTTTCCCTGAAGTTTTTCCTTCAAGTAGGTGTCCAATCTCTTGACAACCCCCATAAAAAAGAGCAAGTAAAACACCAGAATCAGATGGCGAATAGTCGTTGATTGAACACCTTGTACATATTCAAAATAAGACAGACTTTGCATCACCAAATAGTAAGCTCCCATTATCCAGTTAATCTTAGTCAGGGACTTTTGAAAATCTTTATCTAGAATCTCCCTTCTCAAGCTAGTGAAATCATAGTCTAACCATTTCAAAAAAGCTAGAGAAATAAAGCAAATAAAAATTTTTATAAATAACCAAATAAAAGAGTGGTCATCATACACCTGCCCTTGCTCCAAAAATGGAAGCACAAAATAGGAGACTCCTCTATAAAAGAGATTCACCAATATCATTGGAAAGAGACCATAAAAGAGAAGGAGTTTTTTAGGAAGCCCTCTTAAAAACAAGAAAGATAAACCGATGCCGTACAAGGGTTCCACAAAATAAGATAGGTAATTATTTCCTACTATATAGCTAATCATTACAAAAACAACTGCCAAAAGTATCTTAAAAAGAAAGGCCTTAAAAACTCTCTCCAGAGTTAGAACAATTCCATCCACCTTAAAAAATATAAACAATTCCAATCCAGGTATCAAAAACGCATATACTATCTTCCAAACTAATTCCATTCCATCACCTCACTCAGTGTAAGTTATTGATAACCTCAGACACTTCCCTGACCTTATAACGCGCGATCAGACAGCTTCCACCATTGGGAAAGAAAAGGAGTTTTTCTTTCTTATCCAAACGAACTACATTGGTTGGATTGATGAGGAAGGAGCGATGGCACTGCAAGAGACGTGGCTCCTGCTTGAGAACCTCCTCTAAACTCGCCGTAAATTCCAACCTGTCTGTCTTGGTATAGAGGATAACACGATGGGGTCTTGGGGATGTTTCGAGATAGTAAACCTCTTTAAAAGGATACTGGAATTGAGCAAATTTTGATTTAAAGTAAAAGCAATCGTCCGCCAGACTTTTACTATCTTGACTATTGGCATAGAGGAGGGCTGTCTCGATACGAGATTCAAACTCCTCTGCCGACAAGGCCTTATCAATGTAGTCCAAAGCTGAAACTTGGTAGCGAAAAGACAGGGGCATAAACTCTGAGTGAGTCGTCACAAAGACAATCAGGGCATAAGGATCCCGATCCCGAATCTTTCTAGCCACTTCCAGACCCTTCATCTCTTCGTTTCGAATCTCAATGTCCAAAAAGAAAAGCTGATGCGCCCCCTTCTCATGCACCTCTGCCAGCAGTTGGTTTGGCTTGCCAAAAACTTCAAAAGAACTGGGAATGATACTCTGTTTTTTCAAAAGTTTTTCAATCGTCGTTTCAATTCTTGCTTGTTGGGAAAAATCATCTTCTAAAACAAAAATTCTCATCTTCTTACTCTCCTTCTTTCAACCATTTTTGGCGAATTTCTCTATAACGACGTCTGGAATACTGAACAGCATATCGACCTTCTTCTCCAAGAAAAAGAGTCTTTGATTGGAGTTCCATGGATTTTACTCGTTCAAGGTTGACCAGACAATTCCGATGACATCTCGTTAAGGTTTCCCCATATTGTTTCTCAAGCTTGCTTAAATTTTGAAACAGATCAAAGCTAGCTTCTTTAGTAAAAATCTGCACGGTATGGGCTTTACTTGGATGCGTTTGGATATAGTAGATATCCTTTATGTTTAATTTAAAAATTTCTTTCTCTTTTTGGATGATGATATAGTTCATGGATAAAACCTCCTGTAGAGAGGATATCATAAGTCTAGCAACTAATTTTCACCAAATCCTAAACGGTCCTCAAAAATTCCTAAAGTGTTGAATTTTTTACTAAATAACCATGATAACCTTACAACTATTTTATCATAAAATCCCGCTATTACCATTCAGGAAATTTCAATGACAATTAAAGATTTGTAGATAAAAAAAGAGTAAAAAGTGATAGGCTATGATTAGAAAGACAAAGGCTTAAAACAACTTTAAAACCATCACAAAGGAGGAATTCTCATGACAGAAACAGACCCAATCAAAAGAGCTCAGACACTGATAACTGAGTTAAACAAAGCCTACCAAGTCTGCAAACAGGCAACAACTGACGATGTCCGTTTCCAGGAGCAACTGGACAATATCCTCTGCTTTCTCTCTAAAGCTGAGACAGTGGATAATCGATTCTTGATTGAGCTGGAAAAATTTTACCAAACTTCCAGTCTTCTCATGGGCCTCAGTGCTCTCAATCCAGATGCCCCTACCCGTGCCGCTTGGAGAGCCTATGACCGCTTCCACTTTGACCAAGTCAAAACCAAGTTGAGTCTCTACGGGCCAACCCTTATCTTGTAGTAACTAAAAAGAAGCTGAGACAGATTGAACTCAACTTCTTTTTTAGTATCATATAAGCAATGTTATACTCAATGAAAATCAAAGAGCAAACTAGGAAGCTAGCCGCAGGTTGATCAAAGCACCGCTTTGAGGTTGCAGATAAAGCTGACGTGGTTTGAAGAGATTTTCGAAGAGTATAAGTCTCTACGGTCCAACCCTTATCTTGTAGTAACTAAAAAGAAGCTGAGACAGATTGAACTCAACTTCTTTTTTAGTATCATATAAGCAATGTTATACTCAATGAAAATCAAAGAGCAAACTAGGAAGCTAGCCGCAGGTTGCTCAAAGCACTGCTTTGAGGTTGCAGATGGATGCTGACCTAGTTTGAAGAGATTTTCGAAGAGTATTAGTCCTGCATCTGACGTTTCACCTGATAAGGGAGATACAAAATTTGTAAGACCAGTCCAGCTCCAAGGAGTGCTAGAAGGGCTAGTTTTTCTTGGAGGGTGATCAACCCAACTACCAGTTGAACCAATAAAACAAAACCAGTCAATCCTCGGACAACCGCCTGTAACCCTTTTTCCTTTTGCCCCTTGTCTAGCGGGAAAAGTTGAGTCAAATATTGGTAATCAAAGGCATGATAGAGGGCCAGCAACTGGAAGAGTAGGAGATAGTTAAATAAAACTACCACTGCTGTCGCTATCCAAGCTTGCTCGATAAAGATCAACGCCAGCAAAGATAGAAAGAGGAGACGAAGACTGAGGGCAAAAAGATCTCCATTTCGCAAATAAGAACGAAGATAGAGGTTCTGCCAGATCTTGCTCGGCACCTTCTGAACTGCTTTTAGGATAAAGTCTAGATAAGCTCGTCGCTTGACGCTGTTTGAAATTCCCTTAACTTGGGTAAAGAGGGCAAAGAAACGAAGTAAAAACTGCTTGCGTTTACTTTCTTGGGCAATCACATAGTCCCAGTCCAGATGATTTGCACTAAAAAACTTGCCAGCTTTTTTCTGAAACAGGAAATATTTCCCGACTCCCAACAGAAGAACATAGACCCCAAAAACTCCTAAGCCCAAACCCATGGCTAAAAATAACGGAGCAAAAAAGAGCAAAAAGAGAGTCTGTACACTGACCCAAAAGATGAAGGAAACTAGACTTTGCTTCTGGATATGTTCTCTTACTTCTTCTTCAGCTACTAAGAGAAAGAGCTTATCAGGCGCTTCCACATAGGTCGCTATTCCTCCCCAAAGTAAGAGTAAAACAGAGACAATCCCAATTAAACCACGGATCGGTAAATAATTCTCAGGAAAATGCTGGAGCAGCTGACTATACTGATAGGCTAGAAAACCTACCAAGACCAGTAAAAACAAGACAAAGTGATCATTGAGCACATAACGAAGATAACCGACACACTCTTTACGAAAAGCCTGCTTTCGCTTTAGAAACAAGTCTTTCATCTGTCCTCCTCTTTGGTCAAAGCCAAATAGATATCATTGAGACTTGCTTCTGGCATGGCAAAAGCTTGTCTCAGCTCTTCAAGATCCCCTTTAGCTCTCACTTGGCCTTTATGAAGAATGACAAAAGAGTCACATATTTTTTCAGCAGAGTCAAGAACGTGGGTACTCATGAGAATAGACTTGCCTTTTTTCTTTTCAAGATCCAAAAGCTGAATCAAGTCTGAAATAGCCAAGGGATCAAGACCAAGGAAAGGTTCATCGACGATAAAGAGACTCGGATCCACGACAAAGGCACAGATAATCATGACCTTCTGTTTCATCCCTTTCGAAAAATGAACAGGGAACCAATCTAATTTCTGATCTAAACGGAACATTTTTAAAAGAGGTTCTACACGTTCAAAAGCTAGATTTTGCTCAATACCATAGGCCATGGCAACCGTCTCGATATGTTCTCTGAGAGTCAATTCCTCGTACAAACTAGGAGTTTCAGGAATGTAACCAATCTGCTGACGATATTCTCGCGGATTGGCACCTAAGGTTAGCCCGTCGATGTTTATTTCTCCACTATAAGGTGTCAAAAGTCCAATAATTTCATTGATAGTCGTTGATTTTCCAGCACCATTGAGACCGATCAAACCGACCAACTGTCCACTCTCGACTGTAAAGGACACGTCTTTCAAGACAGGGACATGAACATAGCCCCCTGTCAGATTTTTAATTTCTAACATATTTTCTCCAAATCTGGTATAATGTAGCTATATTATATCAAAATTCAATACAGTAGAGGTAGATTTTATGTCAGATTGCATTTTTTGTAAAATTATCGCAGGAGAGATTCCCGCATCAAAGGTTTACGAAGATGATCAAGTTCTTGCCTTCCTTGATATCTCACAAGTAACACCTGGTCACACCTTGGTCGTACCAAAAGAACACTATCGCAACCTTTTAGAAATGGACGCTACAAGTGCCAGCCAACTGTTCGCCCAAGTACCACAGGTTGCTCAAAAAGTCATGAAAGCCACCAAAGCTGAAGGTATGAATATCATTGCCAACTGCGAAGAAGTTGCTGGACAAACCGTTTTCCATACCCATGTCCACCTTGTTCCTCGCTATAGTGCAGATGACGACCTCAAAATTGACTTTGTCGCACATGAACCAGACTTCGACAAACTTGCCCAAGTCGCTGAAACGATCAAAAATGCTTAAGGAGTCACTATGAAACTATCAAACTTACTACTTTTTGCAGGCTCTGCAGTCGGTTCATACCTCCTCGTTAAGAATCGCCAAGCTATCACTGAAGAAGTTCTAGATACAACTGATCGTGTTGAAGCCATTAAGGATGACTTGGATATCATCCAAGATAGCCTGCAAATTATCGACCAACAAAAAGAACTCATCAAGGAATATCAAAAAGATTTGACCTATAAGTTTAAAGTCCTGGAAAAAGACGTCCAAACGAGACTTGCTGTACTAAAAGAATTGCAGGAAACTGAAGAAAACTAAGTAAAAGAAAATCTCCAACTTTCCTTATTCCCCTTTAAAGCCATTTTGGGTCAGCAGATCCTAACAGACCAGGGAGGGCATGAAAATGAAACAGTTTTTTAAAGTTCTGACACGGATCGTCCTGATCGTTTGTGGTGCTCTCTGCCTTCTTACAGCCCTGGCATTTCTAATACTGGCCAATCTGTTCAAGGCCTCACCAAGTGACATCCGAGAAGGAAATGAATCCTTAAAACAAATCTTTATCTCCCTTGACCTGCCTCCTGAGAAAGTAGAATCAAATGGAAGCTATCAATTCGAGGGTGGAGGCTTAGATTTTTATGTGACTTTCTCTGATGATGTTGTCAATAGCCACCCAGTCCTAAAAGAAAGCCCAAACCTTACTAAAAACCGACTCAAAGTCTATGTCTTAAACACAGGAGATATTTCCTACCATTCAGTAGAAGACAACTTATTCAATCATGGTTTATTCCAATTTTTAGAGGAGGAAGGCGAGAAGTATTTCCGAGAAAACGGAAAGAAATCACATTCTTCTTACACAATTCTAACTTTGAATGATTCGGAAAGCATGAAAAAGGGAATCGCATTTTATGAAAAAGCTTTGACCTTGGTGGATATTCAGGATAATTCAGCAATTAAGCACATTGATACCGTCACCGTGAAACCTGGCAAGGAAGCGGAACTCAAGCAACTCATCCAAGATATGGATGCTGCTAGCTTACTCACTCAAAAATATCAATAACAGACCAGTCTGAGAATGATTTCTCCCATGCTAAAATCCCTAAAGATTGCACGAAAAAGAGCCCGAAGGCTCTTTTTACTTTATGCTTTATTCTCCTTCAAAGGCATCCTTAATATGGTCAAAGAAGCCTTTTTTCTTTGGATTTACTTTTAAATCACCTGCAGCTGCGAATTCTTTCAAGGCTGCTTTTTGGCGGTCATTCAAGCCTGTTGGAGTCACGACATTGACAGTCACGTATTGGTCACCAAGGGCACCACCACGAAGGCTAGGCGCACCTTTACCACGTAGGCGGAATCGTTTACCAGTCTGAGTTCCTTCTGGAATGACTAATTCTACATCACCATGAACTGTAGGAATGTCTACTGTATCACCAAGTGCTGCTTGAACAAAATTGAGGTTCAAATTGTAGAAGATAGTAGTTCCTTCACGTTCAAACTTATCACTAGCTTCAACTGAAACCACCACGTACAAGTCACCATAAGGGCCTCCATTAAATCCTGCTTCACCCTGACCAGCTAGGCGAATTTGTTGACCTGTTTCCACACCAGCAGGGATTTTTACGTGTACGCTATGGGCTTGTTTTTCATGACCAGTTCCATGACAGGTTGTACATGGATCTTTGATTTCTTGACCACGGCCATGACAGACATCACAGGTTACCTGGCGACGCATCATACCGAGCGGTGTTTGGGTATCAACATTGATCACACCTGAACCATGACAGCGTCCACAAGTAACTGGACTTGTTCCAGGTTTAGCACCAGACCCATTACAAGTACGACAGCTTGCTTCACGATTGTATTTGACTTCCTTTTCTGTACCAAAAATAGCTTCTTCAAAAGTCAAATGAACGCGATACTGGAGGTCGTCACCTTGACGAGGGGCGTTTGGATTACGTGATGCACCGCCACCACCAAAGAAGCTTGAGAAGATATCTTCAAATCCGCCAAAACCACCTGCTCCATCGAAGCCACCGAAACCGCCAGCACCACCAAAACCACCATTGGCACCCGCAGCACCGTATTGGTCATAGGCAGCACGTTTCTGTTCATCGCTCAAAGTTTCATAAGCTTCTTGAACTTCCTTGTACTTGTCCTCAGCTCCAGGATCCTTGTTGATATCTGGATGATATTTTTTAGATAATTTCCGATAGGCTTTCTTGATCTCATCTTGAGACGCATTCTTAGAAACACCCAAACGGTCATAAAATTCAGTATTGTTCATACAAGATACTAAGAGCGAACAGAAAGCGACTGAAATTTAGGAAACCGACAAGAAATCCTGATTTCTTAGGAGGTTTATCTAATTTCCAAGCTTTCCGCTCGAGTTCAATTCCCCGAACGCTCTTTGTTCCTTTCTATTGATGTTGTGAATCAAACCACGAATTTAGGTCGGGGTCAATTCCTTTCTTTCATATTGAATTAGAAACTTTGGAACTCGTGTTCAGTTGCGAACACTCTTTGTTCCTTTCTATAATTTTCATGTAATCTTTAGAGGATGTTTTCTATACTTTGCTTCACTTGTTCAAATTCTTGGTTTGATAGAGTAAATATCAAATCCTCTTCAGCGTACTCGTTCTGTTCTTTAAAATAGTTGTCAGTATTTTCTGCCAAACCTAGACTAAGAATTACTTTTCTTGCAAACTCTTGATGAGCAAAACCGATAGCCGTAATGATCTGTTTATCTTGCACAAGAACTTTCGGTTGGAAATTTTCACGTGGAAGAAATTTAAAATAGTCAAAGAAGTTTTGCCAAATTCCACCTGTAAATTTCGTGTCCTTAAACAGACCTGCTTTCGCCAATAAAAGAGGCGCTGAAGAAATGGCTGCAATGAGGATATCTTGATCACCAAGGTCCCTCAAAAACGAAATCAATTTCTCATCGTGTAGAGCAGGACCTATATTCACCATTCCTGGCAAAATGACACAAGAATACTCTTCTATACGGATCTGATCTAGTGTTTTGGTCGGTTGACAGGGCAAACCATCCTCAGAGACCACCATCGAATGATCTGAAGCGACATAATCAATCGTGACGTCAAAAGACAGAGCTAAAGTACTTGTTAAAGCGGTTATCTCATAAAGAGAAAAGTTAGGATAAATGATACAAAGTACTTTTTTCATACGCAACATCCTCTATTTTACCGAAAAACAGAGGCTGGGTTGCAACCTCTGGATTTCTTCCTATCATTACGACGTTCAAAAACAAAGTCGATTATACTTTGTTTTTGAACTAGTAAGGCTGAATTGAGTTTCGGATTAAAGGAATCCTAAAATCTCGGAACCTTTCTTTATTTCAAGAGGTTCCGCTAAAACAATCCACTGGATTGTTTTACTTTTCAGTAAACTCTCCGTCTACGACGTCATCGCCTGCGTTTCCTGTTGCTTGTGCGCCTTCTGCTCCTGCTTGAGCTTGTTGCGCTGCTGCGGCTTGTTCATAGAGTTTAACGGCAAGTCCTTGAGCTTTTTCGTTCAATGCTTCAAGTTTTGCTTTCATTTCGTCCAAGTTGTTGTCTTCTTGGGCTTTCTTAAGCTCATCAAGGGCAGCTTGGGCAGCATCACGTTCTGCATCGAAGCCTTTACCTTCAGTTTCTTTGATTGTCTTTTCAGTCGCAAAGATTGCTTGGTCTACTTCGTTACGAAGGTCAACTTCTTCTTTACGTTTCTTATCTGCTTCAGCGTTAGCTTCTGCATCTTTCATCATGCGGTCGATTTCTTCGTCTGTCAAACCTGAGTTAGATTGGATAACAATTGTTTGTTCTTTTTGAGTTCCAAGGTCTTTGGCCTTAACAGATACGATACCGTTCTTATCGATATCAAATGTTACTTCGATTTGTGGGATACCACGAGGTGCAGCTGGGATATCTGTCAATTGGAAGCGTCCAAGAGTCTTGTTATCTGCTGCCATTGGGCGTTCACCTTGAAGAACGTGGATATCAACGGCTGGTTGGTTGTCTGCTGCAGTTGAGAAGACTTGTGATTTAGATGTTGGAATAGTTGTGTTACGGTCGATGAGTTTTGTGAAGACTCCACCCATTGTTTCGATACCAAGTGACAATGGTGTTACGTCAAGAAGGACAACGTCTTTCACATCACCTGTGATCACACCACCTTGGATAGCGGCACCCATAGCAACAACTTCATCAGGGTTCACTGATTTATTTGGTTCTTTACCAGTTTCAGCTTTAACGGCTTCTACAACGGCAGGAATACGAGTTGAACCACCAACAAGGATCACTTCGTCGATATCTGACAAGCTCAAACCTGCATCTGAAAGGGCTTGACGAACTGGAACTTTTGTACGTTCTACAAGGTCACGAGTCAAATCGTCAAATTTGGCACGAGTCAATGTCATTTCCAAGTGAAGAGGTCCAGCCTCACCAGCAGTGATGAATGGCAAGCTGATTTGTGTTGAAGTCACACCAGAAAGGTCTTTCTTCGCTTTTTCAGCTGCGTCTTTCAAACGTTGAAGAGCCATCTTGTCTGTTGACAAGTCAATGCCGTTTTCTTTCTTGAATTCTGCTACCAAGTGGTCGATGATTTTTTGGTCAAAGTCATCACCACCGAGTTTGTTATCCCCTGCAGTTGCCAATACATCAAAGACACCGTCACCCAATTCAAGGATAGATACGTCAAATGTACCACCACCAAGGTCGAATACCAAGATTTTTTCTTCTTTGTCAGTCTTGTCCAAACCATAAGCAAGAGCTGCTGCAGTTGGTTCGTTGACGATACGTTCTACTTCAAGACCAGCAATTTTACCAGCGTCTTTTGTTGCTTGACGTTGTGCATCGTTGAAGTAAGCAGGAACTGTAATAACAGCTTTGGTTACTTTTTCACCAAGGTAATCTTCAGCGTAACCTTTCAAGTATTGAAGGATCATAGCTGAGATTTCTTGTGGAGTGTATTCTTTACCGTTAGCAGAAACTTTTTCAGAAGTTCCCATCTTAGATTTAATAGAGATCACTGTATCTGGGTTTGTGACTGCTTGACGTTTTGCAGCGTCACCAACGATGATTTCACCGTTTTTGAATGACACTACAGATGGAGTTGTACGGTTACCTTCTGGGTTTGCGATGATTTTTGATTCAGTTCCTTCAAGAACTGCTACTGCTGAGTTTGTTGTACCTAAGTCAATACCGATAATTTTAGACATATGTTTTTCTCCTTAAGTTTTATCTTCTTTTTTTCTTTTTGATATTTTCTCTTAAGTGGCGACGCCGTCAGAGCTTGACTTCGTCAATCTCTTTGACTAAACTTTGAGCCTCAGGTCTCAAAGTTTGCGAAAATACCGCCACGGCGAAGAGTATCGCCTTTGGTTCGCTACGCTCACTATTGGTAAAGCCGAACCGTTTCTTATCTTTCTTTCATAGTTTATTGTCGTTTCGGACAAGTTTCCTATTATGTTACGACACGAGAAGTCGAAATCGATATTATTTCGACGACGAGTTAGTAAGGAGGCTAGGCAAACGCCATAGCGATTGCCGTTTTCTGACGAGTTGCTTTAGCTACCGTCAGAATTGCCTAGTTATAAACCACTACCATAGCCGGTCTTAGGATACGGTCATGGAGTTTGTAGCCTTTTTGGAAGACTTGTGCGATGGTATCTGCTGGATGTTCGTCATCTGCAGGCACGGTTTGGATGGCCATGTGGTAGTTATGGTCAAATTCTCCATCTGCTGGAATTTCTTCAATTCCTTCTTCTTTCAGAGCATGTACCAAACTTTCTTGGACCATTTCCAAGCCCTTCTTCACATCATCTGTCAACCCTTCAACAGCAAGAGCACGTTCGAGGTTATCCAATGATGGTAAGATTGCTTTCGCCAAATCTTGGCTGCGATAGCGCTGCAAGAGTTGACGTTCTTCATTGGCACGACGCTGAATGTTTTGCATTTCTGCATGAGCACGAAGGTATTTGTTTTCAAATTCTTCGGCACGTTCATTTGCCAAGTCCAGTTCAGACTTCTCAGGAGTTGTTTCTTCAGCTGTTTCTACAACTTCCTCTTCTTTTACTTCTTCATTTTTAATATCTTGGGCCATTTTCGCCTCCTTTAATGATTTCAATTTTAATTCACTTCATAGTGATTGCTGCTGAGATAGCGGTAAAAATCCGTCAACTTCATAGTCAAAACTCGATTGACAACATTAAGTTGATTGACCAATTGTTGATAATCCAGATTAACCGGACCTATAATCGCAAGAATTCCAAATCCACGATAGGGAATCAGGAACTTACTGCTAATCACTGCTAAGTCAGCAAGACAAGATTCTTGACTATCCGCAACTCGGACACTTTGCATCTGGTCGCCAATCAGATTCTCTCGAATTTCTAAAGCTACTTTTTGTGGCTGATCAAAAAACTGATAAGCTGCTAGATTTGCGAAATTCAAAAGATTAACTTTCCCAGAAACCACGATATTTTCATTGAACATTTCTTTGAAGATATGTTCAACGAGGTCCATGACGTTATCCGTTGTTGTAAAGTAACGTTGGATAATCTGCGGAATCTCTGTTCGAATCTTGTAGTGAATATCCAAAACAGTCTGATCCAGGAAACGCTCTTGAATCATGGTCTTGAGGCGATTTAAATCCTCCTGCAAGAAATTTCTCGGAATCAAAAACTGACTGGTAACTGTTCTAGACTCATCAAGCGTAAAAACTGCCAGTGCTGTATGTTGTCCGAGGACAACAATATCAAAAGCTGTCAGCTTCTGCCTACTTGGTTCAACATCTAGTGCTACAACCGTACAACCACTCAAGTCTGACAAGATTTTAGTTGCCTCTTGAAGGATATCCTCAAGTTTGAAGAATTCTTGATCAAAGGCTTTTACAATCTCATAAACTTGATTTTCAGCTAAACGGTCAAAGGATAGGGAGTGTTTGACATAGTATTGAAAACCAGCCACACTCGGCATCCGACCACTGGAAGTATGTGCCTTTTCAAGCAAACCTTGCTTTTCTAGAGCTGCCATATCATTTCGAATAGTAGCACTACTAGAGTTGATAGACTCTTGCAAGGCCTTAGATCCAACAGGTTCGTGCGTTTTGGTAAAGATGTCAATAATCAGATTTAAAATATTCTGCTGACGTTCTGTAACCATCTCGCTACTCCTCTCTGATAGATCTTTTTTAGCACTCGGCGCATCTAAGTGCTAACTTATGATTCTATTATACACCCTTAAAAGAGAATGTCAAGACAAAAACTCAAAAAATTAGCACTCTTTTATCAAGAGTGCTAAAAATCAGTCTGAGGACCTAGAAACTATTGTCAATCAAGCAGATATTTCCGTCTAAGTCTGTAAAAACTATAGATTAGATAAGTAATCATGAGAGCATATAGGGCAAAAATAATGAAGAAAGACCGAGAGAGACTTTCGCGAAACAGGCTCATACAAACAACTAGACCGCCAGAGATAGAAACTGTAGCTGTACGAAATCCAGATTTCACACCAGCCCATCGAAGACGATTGTCCATGAAAGATTGATCATTTAAATCTACATCACAAGTTGCCTTTCGAAAAACAGTATAAGAACAATTTTCCACAAATTCCCATCTTCTATCCTTAATACTTTGTAAATCTACCTCATTTTTTCTAAGATAGCTAGTATTCCATACACAGTAAACCACATCATCTGGTTGGCATTGTTCAAAATAGAAAAATCCAAAACGATTCGATTTAAATTTCCAACCTTTCAAATACATCTCATGCAAATAATCTTCTACCTTATCCAAATCAAAAATGGTAAACATTCGAAATTGTACTTTGCTATTCATTGTCTGACCTCCAAATTAGAAAACATGCTTGATTTTATTTATCGGATAATTCTTTCCATTTTTGAAACAATCTCCAACAAATATAAGAAATCTGAATCGCAAAAACTATCAATAAAGTACAGTCTATGCTAACAATCAAAAACATTCCCCAACTGAAAGAACCTCTTCCACTGAGTAACTTTGAGAAAACCGGTAGTAGCGCTGAAAAGAGAAACAAGACAGGAAGCATCCGCATTGTTAAAATCCGTTTGACATAAAAAAATCTTTATTTAAACAAAAATATTATGGTGAAATTTACGCCAATTTTTGAACTGCTGATGTAGATATTTTATACTTTCAAAATGTTTAAATGTGATTATTTATTTTTGAAAAATAGCTCACCAGCCCGACTGAAAGTGCTTGTAGAATTATAATAAGTCGCCTGCCGAAAACGGCGAAAAATAGCGGTGTTATGCGGAGATAATCCGACGCAATGCGAAAGTATATTGCATACTTATTTTCAACAATTCAGCAGAGTGTTTTTATAAGTGTGATATAATAGAAGTATAATTTGTTCTGATAGTTTATTTTATGGAGAAGTAGACTTTTAGAATGCGGAGGTTCAATATGGTTGAGTTTATAAAGTCTAAGAAAGAAATGAGTGAGGAGGATATTAAAGCAAATTTCATCACTCCTGCTATTGTATCCAAAGGATGGAAAAATGGTGAGCATATCGCTTACGAAGAATACTTCACTGATGGTCGAATTGAGGTTAGAGGAGATAAGGCTCGTCGCAAAGAAGGAAAAAAATCAGACTATTCACTGTATTACCAATTTGGAACTCGAATTGCAATTGTTGAGGCAAAGGATAATAAACACAGCGTTCGAGCAGGATTACAACAAGCTATTGAATATGGAGAGATTTTAGATGTTCCATTTGTTTATTCTTCGAATGGTGATGGCTTTATTGAACACGACCGTATCACGAGAGAAGAACGTGAGCTGGAGTTAGACGAATTCCCTACTCGTGAAGAATTATTTTCTCGTATGACGAAGGAAAAAGGATTGACGTACGAGATTACAGAAGCTATCTCAACTCCATACTATACAGATGCCTTCTCAATGAAAACGCCACGCTATTATCAGCAAATAGCTATCAACCGTACTATTGAAACAGTTGCCAGAGGACAAAAACGAGTAATGTTTGTGATGGCAACAGGAACGGGGAAAACGTTCATGGCTTTTCAAATTATTCATCGCCTTCGAAAAGCTGGTTTGGCTAAACGAGTTTTATTCTTAGCGGATAGAAACATCTTAGTAGACCAAACGATGGCTGAAGACTTTAAGCCATTCGAAAAGGTAATGACGAAAATTACACCAAAACTTTTGACTGCTCCTGAAAAATTAAATTCTTTTGAAATTTATCTAGGGCTTTATCAGCAACTTACTGGTGAAGATGGAACTGAAACACGTTATCACAAGTTTGACAAAGACTTCTTTGATTTAATCGTAATTGATGAAGCGCACCGTGGTTCAGCTAAGGAAGACAGTAACTGGCGTAAGGTGATTGATTATTTCAGTTCTGCGACACAGATTGGGATGACCGCTACTCCTAAAGAAACCAAGAATGCTTCCAATACAGAATACTTTGGTGAGCCAATCTATACTTATAGTTTAAAACAGGGAATCGAGGATGGTTTTTTGGCTCCATATCGTGTTATGAGGGTTAATTTAGATGTGGATGTGGATGGTTATCGCCCAGAAACTGGAAAAGTTGATTCTAACGGACAATTAATAGAAGATAGGTACTACGGCAGGAAAGATTTTGACAAAACCATTGTCATTGATGATAGAACACAAAGAGTTGCCAAGTTTGTTTCTGATTATATGAAGCAAAACAATGCACGATTTGATAAAACAATTGTTTTTTGTGTTGATATTGACCATGCCGAACGAATGCGTGCTGCACTTGTCAAAGAGAATCTAGACTTAGTCCAAGAAGACTATCGTTATGTCATGCAAGTAACTGGTGACAACGCTGAAGGAAAAGCTCAACTGGATAACTTTATGGATGTCAATTCTAATTTTCCCGCTATTGTAACAACGTCTAAATTATTAACGACAGGAGTTAATGCTAAAACATGTCGTTTGATTGTTTTAGACTCTAATATCCAATCCATGACTGAATTTAAACAAATTATTGGTCGTGGCACACGTCTTTATCCTCAAAAGGGGAAAGAATTTTTTACGATTATTGATTTTCGAAATGTTACCAATTTGTTTGCCGACCCTGATTTTGATGGTGAACCAGTGAAGGTTCTGGAAACGGGCGCAAAAACAAACAATGGTACTACACCTGGTTTTGTAAACGAAGGTGGTGACCCAGTAGAAAAATATATCGTTACAGATAAGCAGGTTACCATTCTTAATTCTACTGTTCAAGTATTGGACGAAAACGGGAAACTGATTACCGAAAACCTGACCGACTACACTCGGAAGAATATCTTAGGTAGCTACGCCACTTTGAACGATTTTATCACAGTTTGGCATACGGCGGATAAAAAGAAGCTTATCTTAGACGAACTTTATAAAAAAGGAGTTTATCTAGATGCTATTCGAGAGTCGGAGGGAATATCAGAACAAGAAATCGATGATTTTGATTTACTCCTAAAACTTGCCTATGGTCAAAAAGAATTAACCAAAACGGAACGTATTAATAAACTCAAACAAAGCGGATATTTATATAAATATAGTGAGGAAGCGCGTGCTGTTTTGGAAATTTTACTGGACAAATACATGGATAAAGGTATTGGAGAACTCGAAAGCATTGAAACATTAAAACTTCCAGAATTTCAGATATATGGTGGAACCTTCAAAATCATCAATACTTATTTTGGAGATAAAAAACGATATTTACAAGCAATTAAAGAATTGGAGAAAGAGCTATTTACAGTAGCTTAATGAAAGGAAAGTATGTCAATTACATCATTTGTAAAAAGAATTCAAGATATCACTCGAAACGATGCTGGTGTTAATGGTGATGCTCAACGTATTGAGCAAATGTCTTGGTTATTATTCTTAAAAATTTATGATAGCCGTGAAATGGTTTGGGAATTAGAAGAGGACGAGTATGAGTCAATTATCCCAGAGGAATTAAAATGGCGGAATTGGGCTCATGCTCAAAATGGGGAACGGGTATTGACAGGCGATGAATTACTTGATTTTGTCAATAACAAGTTATTCAAAGAGTTGAAAGAGCTTGAAATAACTTCAAATATGCCTATTCGAAAAACGATTGTTAAATCAGCTTTTGAAGATGCGAACAACTATATGAAAAATGGCGTCTTGTTACGCCAAGTCATCAATGTTATTGATGAAGTTGATTTCAATAGCCCTGAAGATCGTCATTCGTTTAATGATATTTACGAAAAAATTCTTAAAGATATTCAAAATGCTGGGAACTCAGGAGAATTTTATACGCCACGTGCAGCGACTGATTTTATCGCCGAAGTTCTTGACCCAAAACTTGGAGAATCAATGGCAGACCTTGCTTGCGGAACAGGAGGCTTCTTGACTTCGACTCTGAACCGTTTAAGTAGTCAACGTAAAACTAGTGAAGATACCAAAAAATATAATACAGCTGTTTTTGGTATTGAAAAGAAAGCATTTCCTCATCTTTTAGCAGTTACAAATCTGTTTCTTCACGAAATTGATGACCCTAAAATTGTTCATGGAAATACTTTGGAGGAAAATGTTCGTGAATATACGGATGATGAAAAATTTGACATTATTATGATGAATCCACCTTTTGGAGGGTCAGAATTAGAAACAATAAAAAATAACTTTCCAGCAGAATTACGGAGTTCTGAAACGGCTGATTTATTTATGGCTGTCATTATGTATCGTTTGAAAGAAAATGGTCGTGTTGGAGTTATTTTACCTGATGGTTTTCTATTTGGTGAAGGTGTAAAAACTCGCTTAAAACAAAAACTGGTAGATGAGTTCAACTTGCATACGATTATTAGGTTGCCTCATAGTGTCTTTGCACCGTATACAGGAATCCATACGAACATTCTTTTCTTTGATAAAACAAAGAAAACAGAAGAAACTTGGTTTTATCGTTTAGATATGCCAGATGGTTATAAAAATTTCTCGAAAACTAAGCCGATGAAGTCAGAACACTTCAATCCTGTTCGTGACTGGTGGGAAAATCGTGAAGAGATTCTGGAAGGTAAGTTCTACAAATCTAAATCATTTACACCTAGTGAATTGGCTGAGTTGAATTATAATTTAGACCAGTGTGGTTTTCCAAAAGAGGAAGAAGAAATCTTAAATCCCTTTGAGTTGATTCAGAATTATCAAGCGGAAAGAGCAACTTTAAATCATAAGATTGATAATGTATTAGCTGATATTTTGCAGTTGTTGGAGGACAAATAATGACACCAGAACAACTTAAAGTAAGCATTCTCCAAAGAGCGATGGAAGGGAAATTAGTGCCGCAAAATCCCAATGACGAACCTGCAAGTGAATTGTTAAAGAGAATTAAAACTGAAAAAGAAAAGCTTATCAGTGAAGGAAAAATCAAACGAGATAAAAAGGAAACCGAGATATTTCGTGGTGATGATGGGAAACATTATGAGAAGTTTGCTGATGGAAGCACTCAAGAAATTGATGTTCCTTATGATATTCCTGAGAATTGGAAGTGGGTGAGGATAAAATCAATTTATTGGAATTTTGGGCAAAATAAGCCAGAGAAATTCTTTAGGTATATTGATACGTCTAGTATTGATAGAAAAAAGAATATAATCAACTATAAAAATCTACAATATCTTTCACCTGAACAAGCGCCTTCCCGTGCTAGAAAATTAGTTTCGCAGAATAGTGTCTTATTTTCAACAGTTAGACCATATCTAAAAAATATTGCTGTAGTTATAGAACTTAAAGAGTATTTGATAGCTAGTACAGCATTTATTGTTTTGGATACTTTACTTAACGAAACATATTTGAAATATTATTTATTATCAGATAATTTTATCAATCGTGTTAATAATAAATCTACTGGAACAAGTTATCCTGCAATCAATGATTATAATTTTAATCTATTGTTAATTGCTATCCCTCCGCTAGCTGAACAACAACGAATAGTAGAAGCAATCGAATCAGCTTTAGAAAAAGTAGATGAATATGCTGAAAGTTATAACAGACTAGAACAGATAGATAAAGAATTTCCAGATAAACTAAAAAAATCTATTCTTCAATATGCTATGCAAGGAAAAATAGTAGAACAAGACCCAAATGATGAATCAGTCGAAGTTTTACTTGAAAAAATACGAGCAGAAAAACAAAAACTCTTTGAAGAAGGCAAGATTAAAAAGAAAGATTTGGAGATTTCTATTGTTTCCCAAGGAGATGATAACTCTTATTATGATGAAGTACCAAATACTTGGCAACTTTTGAAATTAAAAAATTTATTGCAATTGGATAATGGAACTAAACAACAAAATGAACATCTTATTTATTGGGATGCAAAGACTTTACGAGGGATTAAGGATGCTGAATTTAAAGAAAAAGGCAATAAAGTACATTCAAAAGATACAGTAATTCTTGTAGATGGAGAAAATTCAGGAGAGTTATTTATAATACCTCATGATGGATATATGGGGTCAACGTTTAAGAAAATTCACTATCTAGAAGCTGGGTCAAAGAAATATATAGATTTATATATAGACAGTAAAAAAGAACTTTTAAAAAATTCAAAAACTGGATCTGCGATCCCTCATCTTAATAAAACGTTATTTAAAGAACTTATAGTCGCCCTTCCTCCAATCCAAGAACAAAAACGTATATCAAGTAAAATCACTCAAATATTCTCACAAATTAATCGACTAATTTAGTATAATAGTTTTACGTGCGGTGGAATTTCTATCAAACATAAGATAGGAGTTTTGCGTTGAAAGATTTTGAATTACATTTGAAGAAAGCTGGTTTAGCTGAAAATACTGTGCGTTCGTACCTTTATGGTGTTCGATTTTTCTTGGAGAATTACGAACTCAAAATGGAAGAATTATTTGAATACAAAGGATATTTATTAGACAATTTTAAACCTAAAACTGTCAATTTGCGACTACAAGGAGTAAATAAATATCTGGCTTTTATTGGTCATGATGATTTGAAATTAAAATTTGTCAAAGTACAGCAAAAACCGTTTTTAGAAGATGTCATTAGCCATGCTGATTACCTTTTTCTTAAACGTAGTTTGAAAAAAGATGGTATTTTAAAATGGCATTTTGTCGTTTGGTTTTTAGGTGCAACTGGGGCTCGTGTAAGTGAACTTATTAAACTAAAAGTAGAGCATGTAGAAATCGGTTATTTTGACATTTACTCAAAAGGTGGTAAAATTCGTAGACTGTACATTCCTAAAAAATTAAGAAATAGTTGTCTTAGTTGGTTAGAATCAGAAAATCGCCGAAGTGGTTATTTATTTTTGAATAAATTTAACGAACCAATTACAGCAAGAGGAGTTGCTCAACAGTTAAAAAATTATGCAGATAAATACAAAATGAATTCTAAAGTAGTCTATCCTCATTCTTTTAGACATTTATTTGCTAAGAATTTTTTAGCGAAGTATAACGATATTGCTTTGCTAGCAGATTTGATGGGACATGAAAGTATAGAAACTACTCGAATTTATCTAAGAAAAACAGCTACCGAACAACAAAATATTGTAGATAAAATTGTTAATTGGTAAAAAAAATAACAGGTGGTCAAATTGACTATCTGCTATTTTTTTGTGATTGTGGCTCTTATTATGGGAATATACCTATGAATTGGGTTGTTATAAAAATAAAAGATATTTTTTCAATAAATACAGGTCTTTCTTACAAGAAGGGCGATTTAAGCATTAATAATAAAGGTGTTAGAATTATACGTGGTGGTAATATTAAGCCTTTAGAATTTTCTCTTTTGGATAATGATTACTACATTGATACACAATTCATCTCCTCTGAGCAAGTTTATTTAAAACATAATCAGCTAATAACACCTGTATCAACCTCTTTAGAACATATTGGAAAGTTTGCAAGAATCGATAAAGACTATGATGGTGTTGTGGCTGGAGGATTTATTTTCCAATTAACACCATTCGAAAGTTCAGAGATTATTTCAAAATTTCTATTATTTAACTTGTCCTCTCCGTTATTTTATAAACAATTGAAAGCAATAACTAAACTATCAGGTCAAGCTTTATATAATATTCCTAAAACTACACTGAGCGAGCTATTAATTCCGTTAGCTCCTTTTGAGGAACAGGAACTTATTACTCAAAAAGTTGAGAAACTTTTTGAAAAAGTAAGTCAATTTCCTGAATAATACGCATTTGTTCATTTCTAGGTAATACAGGAATCAATATGTTCCCCAAGTTATTTTTACTAACACCTCCAATTATTCCAGATTTATTTTCTTGGAAATCACTTAAAAATTGTGGACTTTGAAGAAAATAATAAAGAAATTTATTTTCTCCGTAGTAAAATGATAAATTACACAACTTATTACCAAAGCAGACATCTTGTTTCAACAATCCTATTTTGCGTCCAGCACTGCCACCTTCTAAGCACAGCAATACAGAATTGAAATAGCTAATTTTGAATTTTGACAAATAGTTATCGGGAATTCTAATGCCGTTATCATAATTAATAGTGTTATCAAAATTGACATCCTTGGTAGCAATATAATTAATCCCATCTACTCCAGAAAAATATTTTTTCTTTTCAGTAGAGTTAATACTATTTCCAGTGTAGAGATTGGAGACACTATCTAGAGTTGAAAGCATCCAGTTTCTCGGTAACTGCTCATAATAAGAGTTATCATCTCCTTGGGAAACAATAGAAATCTCCAAATCTTTCTTTTTAATCTTGCCTTCTTCAAAGAGTTTTTGTTTTTCTGCTCGTATTTTTTCAAGTAAAACTTCGACTGATTCATCATTTGGGTCTTGTTC
>NZ_JARZZP010000007.1 GCF_029948085.1 Streptococcus taonis
TGAAGTGGATAGAGAATATCCCTTTTTATTTTGTTCTAAATTCGATTTTTGAATGGAATATCAGATGATGAGACAAACCATTTTTGAAAAGAGAAAAAGACAAACGCCAAAAATAACGTTTGTCTTCGTTCTGAAGCAACAATTAGTTGCTTAATCCCTTCCTAAATTTCTTCATCAACACTATTTACCAAAGAGCCCTTTTTTAGTGCTCAAAATAGCACTCAATTTTAAATGGATTTGGTGTTCAAAAAATATAATCAAATGCAACAAACTAATTTCATTTTTAATAGGCACAATTAATTTTAGAAGATAGTACGAAAAAATATTGACTATTTTCTTTAGAATGTGTAAAATTTAGATAGATTATTTAAAGTGAGGTTTTTTTATCTTGTCTATATTAAAGAAGAAAGTTAATATGTTTAGTGTACTATTGAATGTGGTATTAATAGCTATTATAGCTATTGGAGTGCTATTTTTCTTACCTAAGGAACATAAATCAGAAGTCAAATCGTCAATTAATATCGAAAGTATTGAAAAAGTGAATGAAGTTGTATTTTTGAATGCGGGAATTAATGAAATTATTTCTGAAACAAAAACAACTCAAGTTTTTGGGTTTGATGTGCCGTTCTCTAAAAAAGCAGCATTAGTAATTTTAAATTATAAAGCTAAATTTGGAATTAAAAGTAGTGTAAAGGTTGAACAAATAAGCGAAAAAGAATATAAGGTTATTGTTCCAAAATTGGAAGTAATTGGTGTTGAACTTTCAAAAGATAATCCTTATGATTTATATGATAGTCATGGAGAGTTATTAAGTGGAACTACAGAAGATATTGATACTGGGAAATTGGTCGCTAACCAACTTTCTAGTGATAAACAAGCAGAGTATTTAGATAAATTTAAGAGTGAAATTAAAGAATCTGCAATCAATTATTATAAAACAATATTTTCTTCAATGGATTCTGAAGTAAAAGTAACTATAGAATTTACAGAATAATTTTTGAAATACAAAACCCTGGCTATCTCTGGTCAGGGTTTTGTGTGGTTCTATAATTTTTAGGGTTGATGGAAATTTTCCACAACCCTATTTTAGTGTATACAAAAAGGCCAACATCCATTATATTAAAAGCGCTGAAACCTAAAACAAAAGAATGATGACCATATGAACAATATACTAGAAGCTACACTACAAATCAAAGATGCACACAATGAAGGTGTTACATTCCATTTCTTAGAGAATATTAAAGAAGTATTGCGTGATGAGAGTGGGAAAGTAACTGGTGTAAAGGTTATTACAATGGAACTTGGTGAATCAGATGAAAGTGGAAGAAGATCAACGCATGAAGTGGCAGGTAGTGAACATATTATTCCATGTGACCTTGTCGTTGCAGCAATTGAACAAAAGTAGACTTTAGTGTTCTAGATGAAAGGTAAAAATTTGACTTTCGGTCAACATCAGAATACAATAGAAATGAACTAATAACAGGGGATGCATATTTAGGTCCTCAATCTATCGCAACCGCAATTAAAGGCGGGTGAGAAGTTGCGACAGAAGTACATGAATCGTTAAAAGAAAACACATAAATAACTTGTGGTGCCTTTCGTTTTTTTACTGGGAAAATTAAGGAACTATAGTTATAAATTCTTAAAGATATTAATATATTAACGTGCGTATATTTATAGGAAGAAGGTTATGTCATCTATAGTTGTACTTCTGACGATAAGGTTGTTCGTGTACCAAAGGAAATTAAAGGTAAACCTGTTATCGCAATTGGAGAACGTGGTCTTGCGAACTTGAAACATTGTGAGGCAATCGTTTTACCAGATACAGTACGATATATTGGAAAAGGTGCGTTTACGATTGACAATAAGTTAAAGTATGTCCACTTTGGTAAGTCAATAGAAACAGTAGAAGATGATGTTTTCAACTCTGACAGTTCATTAGAATCAGTTGTATTCCCAGAAGGAACAAAGAGTATTGGAACATTAGTATTCTGGGGGACATTATCAATTAAATCTATTACAATTCCAGCAAGTGTAACAGAAATTACAGAATACTTCTATTTTGTGGATAACTGTAACCCAGATGTAGAAATCCATACACCTAAGGGATCAAAGGCAGAAGAAGTAGCTAAAGCAATGCAACTTAAAGTAGTAAATGACTAAAGGGGAATAGTATGAACAAAAAATTACTATCAGGCTTAGGGACTGACCCCAAAAAGTGAGAATTTAATAAAAACACCCTAGGGCTACCGTCTTCGGTATCCAACCGGAGACAGGTAGTCCAATTTTTGTTGGATTCTTTTTTCATTAGGTTCTTCATCAACACTATTTGACAAAGAGCCAAAAGAATCAGGTGATAAACCTGATTCTTTTTTTGTTTGTACATTCTCACCAAGATTACATGATACCGAAGAAACGAGCTGCGATACCTACTGCAAAGAGAGCAAGGATGATTGTGATTGGAGATACTTTTTTCTTAAGCAACCACATGCAAAGGAAAGTAAGGAGAAGTCCCATCAATCCTGGGATCAATGAGTTCAACTGACCTTGAAGGGTTTGTGGTTGAACGCTATCCAAGCTCATGCCACTAAGTGCTTGACCAAGAATACCCTTCAATTCTCCACCTGTAACAGCGCCTTCTGGGAAGTTGATGTAGGCACCTTCTGATAATTGTTTACCTGGAAGGTTAACAGTGAAGTTAATTGATACCCAACGTTGTACAAGGACAGCAAGGATGAACATACCAAGGATAGAAGCTCCTTTAGTGATGTCTTTCAAGATACCACCTGACATATCTTTAGTGATTTCAGATCCAGCCTTGTAACCAAACTCTTGTGTATACCAAAGGAAAGACATACGGATTGCATTCCATCCAAAGAAGAAGAGAAGTGGTCCGACGATATTACCAGTCGCAGCAAGTGATGCACCAAGGGCACCGAGGATAGGACGTACTGTAAACCAGAAGACTGGGTCACCGATACCAGCAAGAGGTCCCATCATACCAATCTTAACACCTTGGATAGCAGCGTCATCGATGTCAGTACCGTTTGCGCGTTCTTCTTCAAGTGCAAGAGTAACCCCCATGATTGGAGCAGCTACGTATGGGTGAGTGTTGAAAAACTCAAGGTGACGCTCAAGAGCAGCAGCTTGGTCTTCTTTTTTAGTGTAAAGTTTCTTGATAGCTGGGATCAAAGAGTAAGCCCAACCCAAGTTTTGCATACGTTCGTAGTTCCAAGAACCTTGAAGGAATTGTGAACGCCACCAAACTTTTTGGCGATCTGATTTTGATAATTGAATTTTTTCAGCCATGATTGTTCCCCTTTCTAGTAGTCTTCTAGGATATCACCGATTGGATCGTTAGAAGTTGCAGCTCCTCCGCCACCGTTTCCACCTTGTTTAGAAAGGTTGAGGTAGATGAAGGCAAGGGCAACACCGATGACACCAAGGGCAATCAAAGTCAATTGAGAGATTGCTGCAAGAGCAAAACCGATTGCGAAGAATGGCCATACTTCACGAGTAGCCATCATGTTGATAACCAAAGCGTAACCAACGGCAACGACCATAGCACCACCGACAGCCATACCACCTTTAAGCCATTCTGGCATAAGGTTCAATACGCTTTGAACGGCTTCAGTTGGCATTGCAAGCAAGAGTGCAGCTGGGATAGCAATACGTAGACCTTGAAGAGCAAGGGCAAAGTAGTGAGCGCGTTCAACAGCAGCAATGTTTCCTTCTTTAGCAGCGTTATCTGCAGTATGAACCAAGGCAACTGAGATGGTACGAACGATCATAGTCAAGAAAAGACCAGCTACGGCAAGAGGGATAGCAGTTGCAGTTGCGACTGCGATACCTTCAGTAGTAAAGTTACCACCCTTAATCATGATGATTGCAGCAGCAACAGAGGCAAGAGCCGCGTCAGGAGCAACGGCAGCACCGATGTTAGCCCAACCAAGGGCGATCATTTGAAGTGATCCACCAAGCATAACCCCTGCTTCGAGGTTACCAGTTACAAGACCGATAAGGGTACATGCTACGATTGGTTGATGGAATTGGAATTGGTCGAGGATACCTTCAAGACCTGCGAAGAAGGCAACAACTACAACCAAGATAGCAGAAATGAATGAAATATCTGACATGGTTTTATTCCTTTTCTATTTAGTTTTAATTATTGAACGTTAGCTTTGCTAATTAAGTCAAACAAATCTTTTTTAGTGTCGTTTGGTACTTTACGTACGTCAAATTCAACACCAAGGTCACGCATTTTTTCAAATGTAGCAACGTCGTCTTTGTCCATTGACAATACGTTGTTGACCATTGTTTTACCAGTTGAGTGAGCCATTGATCCAACGTTAAGAGTTTTGATTGGCACACCACCTTCGATAGCACGAAGGGCATCTTGTGGTGTTTCAAACAAGATAAGGGCATGTGTTTCACCAAAGCGAGGATCTTTAGCAACCTCAATCAATTTTTGGATTGGAACAACGTTAGCCTTCACTCCGTTTGGAGCTGCTTGTTTGATCAATTCTTTACGAAGGTCATCTTTAGCAACGTTATCTGAAGCAACGATGATACGGTCTGCTTTTGAATCTGGTGTCCAAGCAGTTGCGACTTGTCCGTGAAGAAGACGTGTGTCAAGACGAGCAAGATTGATTTTCAATTTACCGTCTCCGATAACAGTTCCTTCTGGGATGGCAGCTTGGGCTACAGGAGCAGCTGCAGCAGTTGCAACTTCCTCAGCTGGATTTAGCTCCTCTGGAAGAGCCTTGATGCCATCTTTGGCCTCTTTAATGATGTTTGCAGCGACTTTATCCACTCCAGCAGCAGCGTCCATAAGGCGCTCTGTGTAAGCTTGGATCAACATCGGTAAATTAAGTCCTGTGATGATGGCAAATTTACGCTCAGGATTTTCTCCCATTACGCGACTAGCTTGGTTAAATGGAGAACCACTCCAAAGGTCAGCCAAGACTAGAACCTCATCTTCTGCGTCAAATGCAGCCACAGCATTGTTGAACTTGGCGTATAAATCATCTGGACCTTCGTTTGGCATAAAGGTTACGACTTGAACCTTTTCTTGTTCACCAAAGATCATAGATCCTGACTGATGAATACCCGCGGCAAATTCACCGTGGCTCGCAATAATGATTCCGATACTCATTATTGTCATTCCTCCTTATAAAATGTTTGACTTGTAGTTTAAGAAAACTTTAAGACTCCTTAAGTATAAATCGTTTTCAGAAAAAATGCAACTAATTATAATAAAGAGTGAAAAAAATCTCAAAGCCTCATTTTTACAAATATTGATATATAAACTTTTTATAAAATCGTCTATAAAATGGTAAAAAAATTTAATATAAAAAAGTGGAGGGACTAGGAAGTTTTCGTCAGTAGTGCTCTTGGGCGTCTAAAAAATGCCTCAAGTCCAATTAATTGTTATGTCAAAATTTTATTACTAAAAAACGAGGTAGGATCTTCTGTCCCTACCTCATTTTGGCATTTATTATTTATCTTAGTGAGTAAAGTCTAGAACCATACGACCTTGGATGGTTCCAGCAGCCATTTCATCAAAGACAGCAATAGCATCTTCCACAGGGCGTTTTTGAACGACTGGAACAACGAGACCTTCAGTACCAAATTGGAAGGCTTCTTCCAAGTCTTTACGTGTTCCAACGAGGGATCCGATGACTTGAATACCGTCAAGAACTGTTTTGACGATGCTTAGATCCATCATTTCTGAAGGGAGTCCGACAGCTACTACACGACCGCCCGCACGAACAGAGTCAACTGCTTGGTTGAAGGCAACTTTTGATACAGCTGTTACGACAGCTGAGTGAGCACCACCGTTTGTTTTTTCTTTGATAAGACCTGGGACATCTTCGACTTCAAGACCATTAATCACGATATCAGCACCAACTTCTTTAGCTAGAGCAAGTTTATCGTTGTTAATATCTACTGCGATAACGTGAGCGTTGAATACTTTTTTAGCGTATTGAACAGCTAAGTTACCAAGTCCTCCAGCACCATAGAGTACAACCCATTGGCCTGGTTCAACTTTTGCTTCTTTGATAGCCTTGTAAGTAGTAACACCGGCACAAGTAATTGAAGAAGCTTGGGCTGGATCGAGCCCTTCTGGAACCTTGACAGCATAATCTGCAGTTACGATACATTGTTCAGCCATACCGCCGTCAACTGAGTAGCCAGCATTTTTTACGGAACGGCAAAGAGTTTCGCGTCCAGTTGTACAATATTCACACATACCACAGCCTTCAAAGAACCAAGCTACGCTGACACGGTCACCAACTTTTAGACTTTTAACATCAGGAGCAACTTCTTTGACGATACCGATCCCTTCGTGACCGAGAACGCGTCCTGGAACTTTACCAAAGTCACCATGGGCAACGTGGAGGTCAGTGTGGCAGACACCACAGTACTCAACTTCTACAAGAGCTTCCCCAGTTTCGAGCGGACGGAGCACTTTTTCTTCAATAGCAACACCAGTGCTTTCTGGATTTACAACAACAGCTTTCATAGCTATCCTCCTTGGTTAGTAGTTGAGGTGCAGAGGAAAATGGGCTTGCCTTGACTCATGATTCAAGTGAAGTCGAATTTGAACTGCCCTCTTTTTTGTTTATATGTGAATTGTATCACTATATTTAATATAGTACAAGGGATTTGATGCAAAAACATATGTAATCGCTTAACCAGTTGATGAGACTGTGAAAATTGAACAATGATATCTGGCGTCTTGTAATAAAATTTCATATAAAGAGGAAGTTATTTGGTCTTAAATCTAGGGAGCGAGCTTGCAAACAGACTTTCTAAGGTCCTTCTCTAGGACTTTTTGATATAATAGAGAGTAATTTGTTTTCTAGTATGAGAAGTTAGAATGAGAGGTATCTATGTCCCCTTCAGTTCAGTTATTAAAAGATCGCTATTTAAAGAATATCAAAGAAAATCCAGAGCTCTACATCGGTATTGAGTTGGAGTTTCCTATCGTTCATACGAAAGGTCAGCCTACAGATATTGAAGTCAGCAAGGAATTGATGCGTTTTTTAGTTGACGCTCTCAGTCTAGAAGTTGAGAAGGAAGACCAGGATGGCGATCCGATTCAACTTGTAGAACCGTTGAGTCAAGACCGTATTTTGTTTGAGGTTTCCTACACAACACTTGAGTTTGCCTTTGGCAGAGCTAGGAATATCAAAGAGGTCGAAGGCCGTTTTGAGACTTATATGACGGTAATCCAAAGAAAACTAGGAGAAAAGGACCATGCTATCCGGGGTTGGGGGATTCACCCGAATTGGGATATCAATGATAATAGGCCTGTCGCCTATCCTCGCTACCAGATGTTAATGGACTATCTGAAGATGGGAAGTCGCCAGGAGAGAGCTGATTTGCATGACTTTCCAGACTATGGTGCATTTATTTGTGGTAGTCAAGTTCAGTTAGATGTCTCAAAGTCAAACTACTTACGAGTTATTAATGCTTTCACACAGATAGAAGCAGCCAAAGCTTACCTGTTTGCCAATTCTCAGTTTTCAGGAGCAGAATGGGATACTTTGATTTCACGAGATATTTTTTGGGAAGATTCCATGCATGGAATTTATCCAGAGAATGTTGGAGTCAATGCAAAACTTTTTAAAGATGAGGATGATTTCTTTGATTATTTAGATCGCTCTGCGATTTTTACAGCAGAACGTGATTGGGAAACCTACTATTTTTCTCCGATTCGGGCTAGAGATTACTTAGATACTGATGAAATTACTGCCTATACTCTAAATGGAAAAGAAACTCTTCTTGTTCCTCAAGAGAAGGATTTCCAAACCCATCGTAGCTATCAATTTCAGGACTTAACAACACGAGGGACAGTTGAATTTCGTAGTGTTTGTACGCAGCCGCTGGACCGAACCTTTGCTTCAGCAGCCTTTCATCTAGGTTTGTTGGTGAATCTAGACAAGCTTGAAACTTACCTAGAAACAGCTTCTTTCTTTGAGAAATTTGGTCGTGACTACAAGTCTTTGAGAAGACAGTTTTCTAAGAAACAACTCACAGATGAGGAAAGAGATGGAATTGTCCAGTTCTCCAAAGACTTAGTCGCTATAGCAGAGCAAGGACTTGAGATGAGAGGTCAGAGAGAAATGACCTATTTAGAGCCTTTGAAAGAAGATTTGAAGCCATAAATTTGCCTATAGGCGAGAATTTTCTGAAAAATCATGTTATAATGAATAGGACTATAGATAAAGGATAGAGATTTATGACGTTAGTTTATCAATCAACGCGTGATGCGAAAAATACAGTAACAGCCAGTCAAGCAATTTTGCAAGGTTTGGCTACAGATGGTGGTTTGTTCACTCCAGTGAGTTATCCAAAGGTAGACTTGGATTTTGACACATTAAAAGATGCTTCTTACCAAGAAGTTGCGAAACTTGTCTTGTCAGCCTTCTTGGATGACTTTACAGCAGAAGAGTTAGACTACTGTATCACCAATGCCTATGACAGCAAGTTTGATACACCAGCTATTGCCCCTCTTGTCAAACTCGATGGCCAATACAACTTGGAACTTTTCCACGGTTCAACCATCGCCTTTAAAGACATGGCCTTGTCGATCTTGCCATACTTTATGACGACAGCTGCCAAGAAACACGGCTTGGAAAACAAGATTGTCATCTTGACAGCGACATCTGGAGATACTGGAAAAGCCGCTATGGCAGGTTTTGCGGATGTTCCAGGTACTGAAATTATTGTCTTTTATCCAAAAGACGGTGTCAGCAAAGTGCAAGAGTTGCAAATGACTACGCAAACTGGGGACAATACGCATGTTATCGCCATTGATGGAAACTTTGACGATGCGCAAACAAACGTGAAACATATGTTCAATGACGTGGCTCTTCGTGAAAAATTGGCTGCTAACAAGCTCCAGTTCTCATCGGCTAACTCTATGAATATCGGCCGTTTGGTGCCACAGATTGTCTATTATGTTTATGCCTATGCTCAACTTGTTAAATCTGGTGAGATTAAGGCTGGTGACAAGGTTAACTTCACTGTACCGACAGGGAACTTCGGAAATATCTTGGCTGCCTTTTACGCTAAACAAATCGGTTTGCCAGTCGGCAAGCTAATCTGTGCTTCAAATGACAACAATGTCTTGACAGACTTCTTTAAAACTCGTGTCTATGACAAGAAGCGTGAGTTTAAAGTAACCACTAGCCCATCTATGGATATCTTAGTGTCTTCAAACTTAGAACGCTTGATTTTCCATCTTTTGGGAAATGATGCAGTTAAGACAGCTGAACTTATGAATGCTTTGAATAACCAAGGTCAGTATGAGTTGACAGATTTTGATACAGAGATTCTTGATCTTTTTGCAGCTGAGTATGCTACTGAAGCAGAAACAGCAGCAGAAATCAAGCGAGTTTACGAGTCAGATTCTTATATCGAGGATCCTCATACAGCAGTTGCCTCAGCAGTTTATAAGAAATACCAAGGGGCTACTGGTGATGTAACTAAGACAGTGATTGCTTCAACAGCGAGTCCATATAAATTCCCAGTAGTTGCAGTAGAAGCTGTAACAGGGAAATCAGGACTTGGCGACTTTGAAGCTTTGGCTCAGTTGCACGAAATTTCAGGTGTTGCCTTGCCACCAGCAGTGGATGGTCTTGAAACGGCTCCAGTTCGTCACAAGACAACGGTTGCAGCAGCAGATATGCAGCTTGCAGTAGAAACTTATCTAGGACTTTAAAAGAGAGGAAGTAAACTCGGTTGGGAAACTAACTGAGTTTCTTTTCATCAGGAGGAAGGATTGTTTAAGAAAAATAAGGATATTCTCAACATTGCTCTGCCAGCCATGGGTGAAAATTTCTTGCAGATGCTCATGGGGATGGTAGATAGCTACTTGGTGGCACACTTGGGTTTAATCGCCATTTCGGGTGTGTCTGTAGCTGGAAATATTATCACCATTTATCAGGCTATTTTTATTGCTCTGGGAGCTGCTATTTCCAGTGTTATTTCAAAAAGTGTGGGGCAGAAGGACCAGTCTAAACTAGCCTACCATGTGACAGAAGCACTTAAGATCACCCTACTATTGAGCTTAGTTTTAGGGGGCTTGTCCATCTTTGCAGGTCAAGAGATGATTGGTCTTTTGGGGACAGAAGCGCCTGTAGCTAAGAGCGGTGGACTTTACCTATCATTGGTGGGTGGTTCAATTGTTCTCTTGGGCTTGATGACTAGTCTAGGAGCCTTGATTCGCGCCACCCATAATCCTCGTCTTCCGCTTTATGTTAGTTTGTTATCAAATGCTTTAAACATCCTTTTTTCAAGTGTCGCCATTTTTGTCTTTGACATGGGGATAGCTGGTGTAGCTTGGGGGACTATTTTGTCTCGTTTGGTCGGGGTTGTGATTTTGTGGTCGCAATTAAAACTTCCATATACGAAACCAAGGTTGGGTTTGGACAAAGACTTGCTGACCCTGGCTTTACCTGCAGCGGGAGAGCGTCTCATGATGAGGGCTGGTGATGTAGTTATTATTGCCTTGGTTGTTTCCTTCGGAACTGAGGTCGTCGCTGGTAATGCTATCGGTGAAGTTTTGACTCAGTTTAACTATATGCCTGCCTTTGGCGTTGCGACAGCAACAGTCATGCAGGTGGCTCGAGCAGTTGGAGAGAATGATTGGGAGAGGGTGGATGACTTAAGTAAGCAAACTTTTTGGCTCTCTCTCCTTCTCATGTTGCCCTTAACTCTTAGTATCTATGCTCTCGGAACACCATTGAGCTATCTCTACACCAGCGATCCTGTGGCAATCAAAGCCAGTGTTTTAGTGACTCTTTTTTCACTTTTAGGGACTCCTATGACAACGGGAACAGTTATTTATACAGCTGTCTGGCAAGGCTTGGGAAATGCCCGACTTCCCTTTTATGCGACAAGTATTGGAATGTGGTGTATCCGTATCGGAACAGGCTACCTGATGGGAATTGTTTTAGGCTGGGGCTTGCCTGGTATCTGGGCAGGAACGCTTTTGGACAATGGTTTTCGCTGGATTTTCCTACGTTATCGTTATAAGCAATATATATCTTTGAAAGGATGAAATATGAAGAAAATTGGATTTATTTGGGATTTAGATGGAACTTTATTGGATTCTTATGAGGCTATTTTAGCAGGAATCGAAGAGACCTTTGCTCAGTTTGACATTCCTTATGATAAGACTGAGGTTCGTGCCTTTATTCTACAAACTTCTGTTCAAGATCTGTTGGAAAAGGTGGGAGAAGAAAGAGGCTTGGATGCAGATATGCTCAATCAGGTTCGTGCTCAGAGTTTGGCTGAGAATAATGCTCAAGTGGTTCTGATGCCAGGGGCGCGTGAAATCTTAGCTTGGGCAGATCAGCAAGGGATTGAGCAGTTTGTTTATACCCATAAAGGGGACAATGCTTTTACAATTTTGGAGAATTTGGGTTTGGCCCACTATTTCATAGAAATTTTAACTAATCAAAGTGGCTTTGCTCGGAAGCCTAGTCCAGAAGCTGCGATTTATCTTTTAGATAAGTATGGATTAAATCCTCAGCAGACTTATTATATCGGCGATCGGACTTTGGATATAGAATTTGCCCAAAATAGTGGGATTCAGAGTATTAATTTTCTTACCTCTCCTGCAACTTGTAATCAACAGATAGAGCATTTAGAGGATATTAGCTCACTTTCCTTCTAGAATTTTCTTCAAGAAGAATGTGTCAGCCTGATGACAAGAAACTAACAAACTATTTCAGGTAATGTGATTTGTTACAAGGAATGTACAGTTCTGTTAAATAGCCCCAAAAGGGCTTTTTTTCTATTTTCTTTGTGTTATGATAGACAGGTACTACATTTGAAAAGGAGTTTGATAGTATGAAGAAAAGAATTATTTTAGCATCAACAGTAGCCTTGTCCTTTGCCCCTGTATTGGCAACTCAAGCAGAAGAACTAGTATGGACAGCACGTAGTGTTGAGCAAATTCAAAACGATGTTACTAAGAATGAGAATAAAACAAGCTATACGATTCAGTATGGTGATACCTTAAGTACCATTGCTGAAGCTTTGGGAGTGGATGTGACCGTTCTTGCTAACTTGAACAAGATCAGCAATATTGATCTGATTTTCCCTGAGACAGTCCTTACAACAACTGTTAATGATGAGGAAGAAGTGACAGAAGTTGAAATTCAAACCCCTGATACAGTTCAAGGTGGCGAAGGAACAACTGCTACAGCAGATTTGACAACCAACCAAGTCACTATAGATGACCAAACTGTACAGGTTGAAGATTTAACTCAACCAGTTGAAGAAACAGAGGCTCAAGTTGAGGCAGTAGCACCACAAGCGACTGAAGAAGCAGTAGCAAAAACTACAACAGAAGCATCAGCACCAGTAGCAGAACCTGTTACAGAAACTATGGCAGAAGTTTTAGCACCAGTAGAAGAAGCAGTAGCAGAAACACCTGTAGTGGAAGAAACTACTACAACAGAAGCCCCTGTTACAGAAACTGTAGCAGAGACTCAATCAACACCATCAACTTACCAAGCTGAAGCAAGCCAAGGTTCATCAGCGACTTATGCAGCCCCAGCAGCTCCTGACTATGCAGGACTTGCTGCAGCAAAATCAGAGAATGCAGGACTTCAACCACAAACAGCTGCCTTTAAAGAAGAAATTGCTAACTTGTTTGGTATCACATCATTTAGCGGCTACCGTCCTGGAGATAGTGGAGACCACGGAAAAGGCCTTGCAATTGATTTTATGGTTCCAGTAAGCTCAGCCCTTGGAGACCAAATTGCAGATTATGCGATCCAAAATATGGCTAGCCGTGGCATTAGCTACATCATCTGGAAACAACGTTTCTACGCACCATACCCAAGTAAATATGGGCCGGCTTACACTTGGAATCCAATGCCAGACCGTGGTAGTATCACAGAAAACCACTATGACCACGTTCACGTATCTATGAATTAAGAATAATAAGAAGTTGGGAACTTGAGTTTCCGCTTCTTTTTTTGTTTTCAAACTTTTAGATAGCGTAAATAAACTCCAGGCATAAAATAGAAAAACATAGCTTTGAGGGATTGTGACTAGGAGACTAATTTAACGGAGTAAGCAAAAGGCTTGCAAAGTCAATTTATTTGTATTATACTTGATAAGTCAATAGTTGATTAATCAAATATTAACAAAAGGAGAAAAAATACTAAAAATGCATGAATTATTGTACCAGCTTCATTTAACAGATCAGACCATTACTCAACTTTTTGAGAAACAATTGGGAGTTAGTTTGACCCGCTATCAAATCCTGCAGTTTTTACTGCAGCAGTCACCCTGCAACCAGATTGCCGTTCAGGAGAAGTTGCAAATCGACCAAGCGGCCTTGACCCGTCATTTTAAGATACTAGAGTCAGAGGGCTATGTCAGTCGCAAACGCAATCCGCTTAATCAACGAGAAGTCTTAGTTGAATTAACCCAAGAAGCCAAGAATCAACTCTTAGTCAGTCCGCCTAAACATCACTTGAAAGTGAAGGAGCAGATGGCGAACATCTTATCCTCTACTGAGCAGCAAGACCTGACAGCTTTGTTGGCAAAACTAGTATCAGAATTAGAAAAAATAGAATTTTAAGGAGAAAACGATGTCAATTATTACTACTATTTTAGCAACCTTTGTTGCCCTCGAGCATTTTTATATCTTTTATTTGGAGAGTATCGCAACCCAATCAGACGCAACCAGCCGAGTCTTTAATATGGACAAGGAAGAATTGACTCGCCCCTCTGTCACCTCACTGTTTAAAAACCAAGGGATTTATAATGCCTTGATTGGCGTGTTTCTTCTATATGGAATCTATTTCTCACATAGCTTAGAAATCGTAACAATCTTTGTTTTATTTGTCATAGGCGCAGCGACTTACGGTGCCTTAACAGCAGATAAAAAAATCATTCTAAAGCAAGGTGGTCCAGCAATCTTAGCACTCTTGAGTATCCTTTTCTTGAAATAAAATGCGGAGGTGGAAAAAATATTGGATTTAAGAACCCTTTATTATAAATCCTTATGCTTGATAAATTAAATAAAAAAGCGGACAAGATAGAATTCTGAGTATCAGAAACAAGTATGGTTCGCTTTTTTATTTACGATTAGATTTTTATACGAATTTTTGTTTTTAAGTTGGTTTACTTCAGTGTGATTAAGGAAGTGCTATTTGTAAATCTTTAAAAACTTATGGAAATGCGTGGTCATGTTATTCAAGACTACTTCTTTACTATTAAAGTTTATTGGGATAATACTTGACAAAAGCGATTGTTCATACTATAATCTTTTTTAAACAAACATTGAACAAAAAGAGGTTATCAATATGATTTCAGAAAAACAATTTAAACTACTGTCTTTTTTGCAAGAGCATCCACAGGAGGAGTTTACACAAAGACAGTTAGCGGAACAATTGGAAGTTTCTTTAGGAACAATTAATTCCCTACTTAAAGAAATGAAAGAAGCTAATTGGATTGATCAAGAAGGTCACCTATCTGAGTTAGGAAAAGAAGCTTTAGAGCCTTATCGAGTACAAAACGCAGTGATTATGGCTGCAGGGATGAGTAGTCGATTTGCACCTTTGTCTTACGAAGTACCAAAAGGATTGTTAAAAGTCAAAGGGGAACGCCTGATTGAAAGGGAAATTGAACAACTACAGGAAGCCGGTATAGAAGATATTACAGTTATTGTAGGTTATTTACAAGAAAAAATGTTTTACCTTGCTGAAAAATATGGTGTAAAAATCGTTGTCAATAATGATTACTATAAATACAATAACTGTTCTTCATTAATGTTGGTTAGAGATCAACTATCAAATACTTATATTTGTTCATCGGACAATTATTTTGCCGAAAATCCATTTGAGAAGTATATTTATAGGGGCTACTATTCAACAATATTTGTGGAAGGCGAGACAGACGAATATTGTGCTACCGAAGACTCCAACAACATGATTGTTGACATACAGATTGGTGGTAAAGACACTTGGGCTATGGTGGGACATGTGTATTTTGACCGTGCCTTTAGTGAAAAATTCGTAAAAATTTTAGAAACTGAGTTTAAACACGAGCCCTATAAAGAACAGCTCTGGGAAGATTACTATACCCGTAATGTTCATGAATTGCATCTAGAAGCTCGTCATTATTCAGCGGATATTGTTAAAGAATTTGATTCCTTAGATGAGTTGCGTCAATTTGATGACCGCTACTTGATGAATTCTAATTCTGAGATTATTGATAACATCTGCAAGACCTTGAATTGTGATGCTTCGGATATTGTTCATATTAAACCACTCAAAGATGGTTTGACCAATACATCCTTTAGCTTTGATTGTCTTGATAAAAAATATGTTTATCGTCATCCTGGAAGAGGAACTGAAAAATATATCAACAGATCAAGTGAAGCGGCTTCTATGGAAATTGCAGCAAAACTGCAAATAGACAGAACATTTGTTGCAATGGATAAAAACGAAGGGTGGAAGATTTCAGAATTTATCCCTAACGCTAGACCGCTTGATTATGATAATTGGGATCATGTAGAAAAAGCTATGGGGCTCTTGAGAAAACTACATCAGTCTGGAGAGAAGACAACTCATAATTTTGATTTATTTGTAGGAATTGATGATTTTAGAGAAAAATTGAAGGCTAGCAATCGTTTTGAGTTTGATGGACTTGATGAACTCGATAAAAACATTTCAACTATTAGAGAATTTTTAAAACAGGATGACACTGAGAGAGTTTTATGTCATGGAGATTCCTATAGTCCTAATTTTCTCCTAAACGAACAAGAGGAGATGAGTCTGATTGATTGGGAGTATTCTGGTATGGGGGACCCTGCAGGGGATTTAGGTACCTTCATTGGTTGTTCGAATTATACTGTTGAACAAGCTGAGAAAGTACTTGAGATTTACTTGCAAGAAGTTCCAGATACAAAAACAAGACGTCATTATTTAGCCTATGTGGCAGTGACATCTTATTATTGGTTCTTGTGGGCCTTATTCCAAGAGAGTGTTGGAAAACCTGTGGGAGAATTTCTTTATACTTGGTATCGATTTACCAGACAATACGGACAACTTTCATTAGAGTTATATCTAGGAGAAAAATAAGATGAAATCTGTATCTGAAATTGAACAATTGGTAGCAGATGAAACGAAACGAAGACTGGAAGAAATGGAATCTCCAGACTATGATTTTGCGCAACCATTCTTAAAAAAAGATTTTGCTTTGATTGGTGTTATCATTGGAATTAATCTAATCTTGATTATCTTAGCTATGACAGGAGGAATTAAATAATGTCGAAAACGACCGACTTTATTCAACAAGAAACCATAACTGGGATTGTTCCAATGACTAGTAAGGATCGGCAATATTCCTTCTGGGATCTATTCTTATCAACAAGTGGTTTTGCGATTGCAACTTGGTGTTACACACAAGGAGCGTATGTTGCTCAATATTTGACCTTCAGCCAGATGTTAATCAATATTTTTAGCTTTAATATTATTTGGGTCTTTATCGAGTGTCTTCCCACCTTGTTTGCAGTGAGATACGGAATTGATTTATGGATTTGGCTTCGAGCGGTTTTAGGGAAGCGCGGAGTGGCATTTTTGTCAACAACTATCAGTTTAGCAAATTTTGGTTGGTATGCAGTTACTGCAAATCTTTTTGCCAGTTCTATGATTCATCTAGCTAATAATTTTGGCCTTGGACTGGAGAAGGGGATTTGGGCACCAATTCTTGGGACACTTTGTGTCTTATTAGGGACCTTGATTGCCCTTGGTGGACCGGAGGTTATAAAAGGTATTAATCGGTTTATGGTAATTGCTTTACTAGTTGTTGGATTGATTATCGTTGGAATTTGTTTTGTAGCAGTTCCGATTACTGACATTATGAACGTTCAACCAGCAGTACAAGGAGATTTGAGCCCGCTAGAGCGATTTATGATTTCAGGAGAGGGGAATGTAGCGACTGCCTTTTCTTGGTCGACGCAAGCATTAATTTTACCACGTTTAGCAAAATCAGAACGTAGTGGGTATTGGGCTACTTCTTTATCTTATGGCGTGGTAGCACCATTCTTTGCTGCGACGGGGGGGGTTATGGCTCTAGCTATGTTTGTAAGAACAGGAGTTTACGAGAGTGATCCAACTGCGATGCTTTCAACCCTGAGTACTCCTACCTTTGCTCTTCTTAGTTTATTGCTAGTAGCTTTTGCAAATATTGGAACTCAAGGGACAGGATCCTATGTGAACTGTATGATTGTTAAAAGCGGTATGCCTAAGGTGAGCTATAAACTAATGGTTTGGATTGCCATGATTTATGTGAGTGCGTTAACAATTTGGGGTGGCGTAGAAGAATATTTTGGTTCTTTTATCTCGCTTGCAGCTTATATTCAAGGACCTATTATTGGAATGATTGTTGTTGATTATTTCTTGATAAGAAAACGGAAATTAGATTTACGATCAGCTTATTTCTTAGATGGACATCAGGCTTATGAGTTTACTAAGGGATTTAATTTAGTTGGTTTGTCTTGTGTATTCGTATCTCTGTTAGTTGCGGTACTCTTTGTTTACAATCCCCTAACTAAACAAATTCAAAGTTCGATCTTCTTAATCACAACAGGTAGTGGCTTTACGGCGATTTTTGGTGGCTTCCTATATTGGTTGGCAAGCCTAACTCCATTAAAACACTACATGATTAAAGACAGAGATCAAGTAACCATTTAAATAAAAACAAACCAGCACTTTCTATTGAAGGTGCTGGTTTTAATCATTCACATTAAACTTTTCTCCGCTTGATTTCGAGTAATCTTTGATAAAAGAAGAATTGACTACTATAGATATAAGGGAAAGTAGGGATGCTCGCAATTCCGAAGCTGATCCAGATAAGGAGATACCAAGGAAGTAGCTGTAAATCAAGTACGAAGCGTTGGAACTTATAACCTTTCATAAGGAAGCGACTGGTTTTGAGTACGCGACTTGGCTTGGCAATTCCAATTGCAAGGGTATCACATAGGAGAAGCTCTACTTGGGAATAAGCGTAGTATTGCGGCAGATAGGCAATGGTTCCCAAAATCATCAGAAAGACGCTACCAAAGAAGTAGAGTGCAAAAGTGAGCAGAAAATGTTCGATATCTGAATTGGTGACGTCTACGGCTGGAAATTCGGGATGAAGTTCTACAAATTTACGGGCCATGGCACTGCTATAGAAGAGCAAGTAGACACCAAAAAGATTAGGGATGCTCCACAAAAAGAGATAGAAACGCTTGAGCAAGAGAGTCAAAAAGGTCTGGGTGAAGAAGCGATTGTCAAGTAAGGACAGACTATCTTTAAAGGAAAGCTCTATCTCGGAAATTCTGTAAAGATTAATGGTTGTAAAAAGAGCACCAGCTAGGATAATAGAACTTGTAAATCCGACTGCTAGAGGAAAGAGTGAAGACTGGATCAAGCTCATCAAAAAAGTAAAGAAGGATTGCTCAAGAATCCCCTCATCAAGTAGGGATAATGGACTTATAAAGCTGGATAGAATCAGGAAAATGCTTGGTAATAAAAAGACAAGCAATAGACGTGGATGTTCAGCTTGAAACTGTTTAGCTTGTTGACGAACTTCTTTTAAATCAATTTTTGGGTATTTCATTCTTTCATTATACCATAGTTCGTGACAGTTCCTGTTTTTTTTGATAGAATCATACAGTATGCCCTTGGGCACAAAGTAAGAACTGGGACTGTCTTTCCCAGCTTCGGAGGTAAAAAATGTCAGATTCACCAATCAAATATCGTTTGATTAAAAAAGAAAAACACACGGGAGCTCGTCTGGGTGAGATTATCACGCCACATGGAACTTTCCCAACTCCTATGTTTATGCCAGTTGGAACTCAAGCAACGGTTAAAACCCAATCGCCAGAAGAATTGAAAGAGATGGGGTCAGGGATTATCCTCTCTAATACCTATCACTTGTGGCTACGTCCTGGAGATGAGTTGATTGCTCGAGCAGGTGGGCTTCATAAGTTCATGAACTGGGACCAACCTATCTTGACGGATAGTGGCGGTTTCCAAGTATACTCTCTAGCTGATAGCCGTAACATTACAGAGGAAGGGGTAACCTTCAAAAACCACCTCAATGGTTCTAAAATGTTCCTATCACCTGAAAAGGCTATTTCTATCCAGAATAATCTAGGCTCAGACATCATGATGTCCTTTGATGAATGTCCTCAGTTCTACCAACCCTATGATTATGTGAAAAAGTCAATCGAACGTACTAGCCGTTGGGCTGAGCGTGGATTAAAAGCTCATCGTCGTCCACATGACCAAGGATTATTTGGGATTGTGCAAGGCGCAGGATTTGAAGATCTTCGTCGTCAATCAGCTCGCGACCTTGTTAGCATGGACTTCCCTGGATACTCTATCGGAGGGTTGGCAGTAGGTGAAACTCATGAAGAGATGAATGCAGTTTTGGACTTCACCACTCAACTTCTTCCTGAAAACAAACCTCGCTACTTGATGGGAGTGGGAGCGCCAGATAGCTTGATTGATGGGGTTATTCGTGGGGTCGATATGTTTGACTGTGTCTTGCCGACTCGTATCGCTCGTAACGGAACTTGTATGACTAGCCAAGGACGTTTGGTTGTCAAGAATGCCCAGTTTGCGGAGGACTTTACCCCACTTGATCCTGAGTGCGATTGCTACACATGTAAGAACTACACCCGTGCCTACCTTCGTCACTTGCTCAAGGCCGATGAGACCTTTGGTATTCGTTTGACAAGTTACCATAACCTTTACTTCTTGCTCAACCTTATGAAGCAGGTTCGTCAGGCTATTATGGATGATAATCTCTTGGAATTCCGTGAGCATTTTGTTGAAAAATATGGCTACAATAAATCAGGTCGTAATTTCTAAGATTAGTAGACCAAAGCTAAAATCCTAAGTTTTCTCTTAGGATTTTTCTTCTTTTTTTGATAAAATAAAGGTAGTATGGAATGAACATTAGATGGTTTTTTAACTACTCTAATGAACGGAGAATAAACTCGTATGCGTATAAAATGGTTTTCCTTGATTAGGATTACAGGCTTACTCTTGGTACTCTTGTACCATTTTTTTCAGACGGTTTTCCCAGGAGGTTTCTTCGGGGTTGACGTCTTTTTCACCTTTTCAGGTTTCCTAATTACGTCACTTTTATTAGAAGAATTTGGACAAAAAGGTAAGATTGATATCTTAGGATTTTTTAGAAGACGTTTTTATCGGATTTTTCCACCGGTCGTTTTAATGATCCTTGTCGTTATGCCCTTTACTTTCTTGGTTCGGCAGGATTATATAGCCGGGATTGGTGGTCAGATTGCTGGTGTCCTTGGTTTTATGACCAACTTCTATGAAATGTTAACAGGGGGAAGTTATGAATCTCAGTTCATTCCTCATTTATTTGTTCATAATTGGAGCTTGGCTGTTGAGGTTCATTACTATATCTTGTGGGGCTTGGCGGTTTGGTTCTTGTCCAAGCGGGTAAAATCATCTGGACAATTAAGAGGTCTAGTCTTTCTTCTATCATCAGCTGTCTTTATCATCGGTTTTCTTTCAATGTTTATCGGTAGCTTTATCGTTTCTTCCTACTCGACGCTCTACTTTTCTAGCTTTACTCACGTCTATCCTTTCTTTCTAGGCAGTATTTTGGCATCTTTGGTAGGTGTTCGTCAAACGACTACTCTTGTTAAGCGTTTAAATAATACCTGGGATTTGAAAAAGACCTTGCTAGTATTCGGGGCAGGTCTCGGAGTTTTGCTCTTATTGACCTTCTTCGTGAAATTCAATTATCTCTTTGCCTACTTGCTTGGCTTCTTGTTGGCAAGTTTAGCTGCACTTGCTATGATTCTTGCTACTCGAGTCTTGCATGAGAAAACACCAAATATTGAGGAGCCAAGGGTGATTAGCTTCCTAGCTGATACCAGTTACGCAGTATATCTCTTCCACTGGCCGTTTTATATTATTTTCTCCCAATTAATGGGAAATATACTAGCAGTGATTCTCACCACTATCTTTTCTTATCTCTTTGCAAGCCTTTCCTTCTATGTGATTGAACCTTTCATTGCAGGGAAGAACAGTAGCTTATTGCAAAAGGTAAAAGAAATTCCGCATATTCAACCAATCTTTGCGGGTAGCGTCGGATTTCTTGGCTTGCTGACACTGATTGTGATGCTTATTGCCCCCCAAGTAGGCGCTTTTGAAACGGATTTGATGGTAAATGGCCTCAATCAAGCCCAAACCAATATTACCCGTACGAAAACCATGGCGGATCAAGCAGAAGCAAGTCGCTACAATATTGCCGAAGGTGTATCCATCATTGGAGATTCTGTAACCTTGCGTGCAACACCTGGACTTAAAGAGGTTCTACCAGACGCTCAGACAGATGGTCAAGTAAGTAGAAATACCAAGCAAGCCAATGCTATTATGCTCAATCACAGTCAGAATAAAGTCCTCCCTAAAATAGTCGTTATTGCTACTGGAGTGAATAACCCTGAGGATTATAAGGCTGATATCGATTCTTTGATAACGAATCTACCCAAGGGACATCAACTTGTACTTATGACACCTTATGAGGGTGATACAACTCAAGCAACTCAGCCTTATGTAGAACAGTATGCTAGCTATGTGCGTGAAGTGGCTCAAAAGTATCCTTACATTGAGGTTGCAGACTGGAATCAAGTATCTAAAGATCATCCAGACATCTGGAAAGGAACGGATCAGGTTCACTTTGGAAGTGATAATGCCAAACTAGAAGAGGGAGCTAAGCTCTACGCAGAAACGATAGCATCAGCTATCAAGGCCTTGGCAGATAAACCTGTGAAGTCAAAATAATATTTAAAAAGTAGAGATGACCGTTCTCTACTTTTTGTTTTTAGAAAGTATTTCTTAGAAGCTCAATCATTCTCTAAGTTTATCTCTCTAACCTATGCCAATATCCTCTTGCTCTAGGTTGTTAGCTCTCTGGGCAGTTTGGACCAACTATGGCAATCTATATGCTTTCGTTTTTATGGCGAATCCAGTCTTGATTGGGAAAAACTTGCCAAATTGTCAGAATTATGAGAAAATAGGTGCAGTTTACAAATGGAGGGAATGCAATGAGAGAAGATATCAAAATCAATGATCGTGCTTTAGCATTAGGGGATCAAATCATTGACAAGCTAGAAAAAGTTTACGATACAGATGTGGAACTAGATGTCTATAATCTTGGCTTGATTTACGAGATTCATTTGGACGAGGCTGGTCTTTGTACAATTGTCATGACCTTCACCGATACTGCCTGTGACTGTGCAGAAAGTTTACCCATCGAAATCGTGGCAGGCTTGAAACAGATTGAAGGGATTGAAGATGTCAGGGTTGAAGTTACCTGGTCGCCTGCTTGGAAGATTACGCGAATCAGTCGCTATGGTCGCATAGCGCTTGGTCTACCACCACGCTAAAATATAAGAGCTCTCTGCTAATAAACAGAGAGCTGTTTTGTTATCAGATTCCTCTAACTGCGAAATAGTGTCCACTTGGATTTGCAAAGTTAAAGTTAGGGAAAGGTTGAGTACTGATCGGACTGGTGGTATCAGTTACTGCAGCTATGCGCTCGTGAAGACTGCAAAGGTCCGCTGATTCAAAGAGTAGGCTAGGTTTCATATCAACTACCTCTGGCGATACCTGACGAATAAAGTCTTTGGCGTAGACAGTAAAAGTCAGTGTACTGTCCGTGTGAGGTTTCATTTCAAAAGTTTCAAACCCCATAATTTCTGATTGATTAAAAACTTCAAAACCGATAGCAGACCAAAAGTCTCTCTCAGCTGCTATATCATCTACGTAGAGCATAATTCCTGTATTTTTTGAAAACATTGTCTCTCCTTCATAATCATAGTTAGAGCAATTATCTTATCACATTTCACGAGATAAGACAAAGGATTAGAAAAAGCAGTCATTTAGCGACTGCTTATTTTCTAGTTATTTTTTACCAGATTGTTCCATATTCCAGAAATCTGTCACGGCACCACGTGATGCAGAAGATACGGTGTGGGCATACTTACCAAGGACACCACGGCTATAGAGTGGTGGCAAGGTTGTTTCTGCCTTACGTTTTTCAAGTTCTTCTTCGGATACGGCCATAGAAATTTCTTTAGTATCTTGGTCGACAGTGACGATATCGCCTGTACGGAGGTAGGCAATTGGTCCTCCATCCTGGGCTTCAGGGGCGATATGTCCGACAACCAGACCATAAGTTCCACCAGAGAAGCGTCCGTCTGTCAAGAGGGCAACCTTGTCTCCTTGACCTTTACCAACAATCATTGATGAAAGTGATAGCATCTCAGGCATGCCAGGACCACCCTTAGGTCCAACGAAACGAACAACGACAACGTCGCCATCAACGATTTCATCTGACAAGACAGCTTGGATAGCATCTTCTTCTGAGTCAAATACCTTGGCTGGCCCAACGTGACGACGAACTTTAACACCTGATACCTTGGCAACTGCACCGTCAGGAGCAAGATTACCGTTCAAGATGATCAATGGACCGTCCGCACGTTTAGGATTTTCAAGTGGCATAATGACTTTTTGCCCTGGTGTGAGGTCTGCAAAATCAGCCAAGTTTTCAGCGACAGTTTTACCAGTACATGTGATACGGTCTCCATGAAGGAATCCATTCGCCAACAAGTACTTCATAACTGCAGGCACACCACCAACTTCGTAAAGGTCTTGGAAGACATACTGACCAGAAGGTTTCAAATCGGCCAAGTGAGGCACACGTTCTTGGATGGTATTAAAGTCTTCAAGTGACAAGTCAACATTAGCTGCGTGGGCAATGGCGAGCAAGTGAAGAGTAGCGTTTGTAGAGCCACCGAGAGCCATTGTCACTGTAATGGCATCTTCAAAGGCCTCACGAGTCAAGATATCTGAAGGTTTGATACCAAGTTCAAGCATTTTGACAACTGCACGACCGGCTGCTTCGATGTCTTCTTTCTTATCAGCAGATTCAGCTGGGTGAGAAGAAGAACCTGGCAAGCTCATCCCCAAAACTTCGATAGCAGTAGCCATAGTGTTTGCAGTATACATACCACCACAACCACCAGGGCCAGGGCAGGCGTTACACTCGAGACGTTTGACGTCTTCAGCCGTCATATCACCGTGGTTCCATTTTCCGATACCTTCAAATACAGAAACCAAGTCGATGTCTTTACCATCTAGTTTTCCAGGGGCAATCGTACCACCGTAGGCGAAAATAGCAGGGATATCCATATTGGCAATGGCAATCATAGAACCAGGCATGTTCTTGTCACAACCACCGATAGCCACAAAGGCATCCACGTTGTGACCGCCCATAGCAGCTTCGATAGAGTCCGCAATGATATCACGTGACGTTAGAGAGAAGCGCATACCAGGCGTCCCCATGGCAATCCCATCTGCTACCGTAATGGTTCCAAATTGAACCGGCCAAGCACCAGCAGATTTGACACCTTCTTTAGCCAATTTCCCAAAGTCATGCAAGTGGATATTACATGGTGTATTTTCTGCCCAAGTCGAAATGACTCCCACAATCGGTGTTTCAAAGTCCTTATCTGTCATACCAGTCGCACGAAGCATGGCACGGTTTGGTGATTTAACCATGCTATCATAGATGCTACTGCGATGACGTTTATCTAATTCTGTCATTAAGTTCCCTCCCATTTCAGTTTTTACCATTATAGCACATTTTAAAAGCAATGAACAGAAGAAAATTCTTGAATTTTCAGAAAATTCAATACATTGAAATCTTCTTAAAAAATATTGCATTTTTTTATTGACATTTAAAATTAAAGTGATATCATTTAGATATCAAATGCAGGAGGTCATTCTGATGACTGAAAAACTAATCAATTCAAAACCAAATGGTGTAGTAGCCTTGATACTTATCGAGTTGGCACTCGTACTTGGTTTCTTTATATTTATCATGGGTGCTGGTTCGGAAAACGTTTTTGGAATTATTATCGGACTTTTATTAATCTTAATTTCAGTTCTAGCTCATGCTGGTTTAAAAGTTGTCAAACCTCAGGAAGCTCTGGTTTTGACCCTCTTTGGTAACTATACTGGGACTATCAAAGAACCTGGTTTTTACTTTGTCAATCCCTTCAGTATAGCGGTCAATCCTGCAATCCACACCAGACTCGGACAAAGTGGCGATGTTAGCACAAAATCTCCTTTTTCAGGAATGAAATCATCCAATGGCAATGATGTAAATATTGAAATTGGCAAGAAACAGATTTCTCTCAAAGTTATGACTTTGAGTAATTCTCGTCAAAAGATTAACGATTGTTTAGGGAACCCTGTTGAAATCGGAATCGCGGTAACTTGGAGAGTTGTTGATACAGCCAAAGCAGTCTTCAACGTAGATAACTACAAAGAATATCTTTCATTGCAATGTGATAGCGCCCTTCGTAATATTGTCCGCATTTATCCTTACGATGTATCTCCTAATGTGGATACTACAGGTGATGGGCAAGCCGATGAAGGAAGCCTCCGTGGTTCTAGTGAGATTGTAGCTAAACGTATTCGTGAGGAAATTCAAAGTCGCGTAGAGGACGCTGGTTTGGAAATCCTTGAAGCACGTATTACATACCTAGCTTATGCACCAGAAATTGCAGCTGTCATGCTTCAACGTCAACAAGCATCTGCTATTATCGATGCACGTAAAATGATTGTAGACGGCGCTGTAGGAATGGTTGAAATGGCACTGGAACGTCTCAATGAAGGAGAGCTGGTTGAACTAGATGAAGAGCGTAAAGCTGCCATGGTTTCAAATCTCCTAGTCGTTCTCTGTGGCAATCATGATGCACAACCAATTGTCAATACAGGAAGCCTTTATTAGAAATGACAGAAGCTAAAAAAAAGCAAATCCCCCTTCGACTCTCGAATAAGTTATATGCTGCACTCGCATCATGGGCAGAAGATGACTTCCGATCAGTTAATGGGCAAATCGAATATCTTCTCACCGAATGCGTCAAACAACGGAAAAAAGACGGAAAATACGTCTCAGAAACCATTGATGAACCCTTCGAGATTGATATTTAGTCTATTTTCCTATCCATAAGATTGGATAGGAAAATTTTTTTATCTTTTTTTGTCAAGTAACTTTACTTTACAAAAAAGTTTTGATATACTATTAAAGTTGATGAAAATCAAACCTAACTGAATTTATATCTTAAAAGGAGAAAACAAAATGGCAGTACCTGCACGTCGCACTTCAAAAGCGAAGAAAAACAAACGTCGTACACACTACAAAGTAACAGCTCCATCTGTAAACTTTGACGAAACTACTGGAGATTACTCACGTTCTCACCGTGTATCACTTAAAGGATACTACAAAGGACGTAAGATCGCTAAAGCTGCATCAGCTGAATAATAGAAGGGAGATACCATGCGCGTAAATATTACACTTGAACACAAAGAATCTGGTGAACGCTTGTACCTTACTTCTAAAAACAAACGTAACACTCCAGACCGTCTTCAATTGAAGAAATACTCACCAAAACTTCGCAAACACGTTGTGTTTACAGAAGTTAAATAAGGTTTCATTACATTTCAGTACATACTGAAAAACATTGATTTCATGCGATTTTTAAAACATTGAATTTCATTACAAATCATTTGAAATCAGTTCTATGGCAACCTTTTTGGCAACCTTTTTTGAAATAAAAAAGAAAGTCAACAATCGAAGAATGTAAAGTCCTAAGAATTTTCTAGGACTTTTTTCATTCCTAAAAATTGTTGGAATAGCGCAGTCTTTTCAATAAATTTTAGGAATCCAAAAAAATCTTCCTACAATAAGTAAGAAGATTTTTTATTTTTTACTTTCTTAAGTTCTTTTTGGTATACCCTAATCCTAAACTTGCTAATAAGCTAAAACCTAATAAGCCTAGCATCGTCTCCTTTGTTCCTGTATTTGGAAGTTGTTTCTTAGATTCTGCTTTTGCATTTGTATCTTTTGCAGGAGCTTGATATGTTTTATCGTCTTTAGTTCCTACTGTCGCAACTACAGCCTTATTTTGAGCCTTAGCATCCACAACATCAACTACTTTACCGTTAGCGTCAGTAACTTCTTTAGGTTGACCACCTGCTTTACGGATTTCTTCTGCTCTGTCTTTCAAAGCTTGCAATCGTTGTTGTTCAGCAAGGTATGCGTCATGGTCGGCTTTGAGTTGCTTGAAGTTCTCATACCCACGAGCCTTAACTTCTGCGATACCCTCAAGGCGAGCCAACTCTCCCTTAGCAGTCTCCAACTCAGCACGAAGTACCCCAAGTTTAGCATTAGCGTCAGTAAGCTCTTTTTCTAAAGCCTTAAGGACTTCGTCACGGTGTGTAAGGGCAAGTTCAAGAACTGTGTGAGTGTCACTAGCTTCTTTAGACGCTTCACGTTTACGAGCAAGTTCTTGACCAGCTGACTTACGAGCTAAGACTGCTACATCATGAGCCTTAGTAAGGACTTCCAATTCACCTTTGGCAGTTTCAAGAGCCTTGTCAGCATCTGATTGTTCAGCTTTAGCAGTCTCAAGAGCTGTTTTAGCTTCAGCAAGAGCCTTAGCTTTGTCAGTAGCATTTGATTTAGCTAGAGCAAGCGATTCCTTAGCTGTTTGCAAAGCTTGAGTGTCCTGCGCTAGTTTGTCTTTAGCGTTAGCAAGAGCCTTTTCAAGAGCTGAAACATCAATTTTGTTACCTACTACGTTAGATAGATGAGTGCGAGCAGTAGCAAGAGCTGTTTCAGCGTTGGTGTAGGCAGTTTGAGCTGATTGGACAGCTGTTTTAGCTTCTTCAGAGGCTTTGAGGGCTTCGTCATAAGTTGATTGAGCCAGTGAGAGTTTTTCTTGAAGTTTGGCAACTTTTTCGGCAGTTGTTGGGGCAGATACTACCGTTTTATCGAATGTTGAGCCGTCTGAGATTACGTTGTCTGAAGTACCTAGGTAGTGAATTTTTGTAACATCACCTTCGATATAATGAGTGCTTACACCTACATATTGGATAGATGACATAAATGGTTCTGGCTGATAACGAACCAACTGTTTTGCGTGCCCCCAACGAGCATGAGAGTCCCAGTAAAGCATAGCGTATACGTCGTTGTAGATAGCTTGCTTAATTTCTGCAACCGTAGTAAGTTTGTGAATATCATTACCAATAAGTTCTGAAAGAAGAACTTTGTTTTCTTCACCTACACGGTCAAGATTTTCTACATCGTGGTAGTCAATCTCTTTTGAGGTACGAGCAACTTCGTGAGCAATTTTAACTGCACCTTTAGTAACTTTAACAGGCTCTGTACCAAACTGATTACGAATCTGGTTAATCAAGTCAGCTGCAAAAAGAGATAAATCTTCTTCTACAGTTGAGTCAAGGTTATTGATGTCAACTTTGGTGTTTTGGTCTTTCTTAGTTGAGTTAAACGGTAGGTCGTAACGGTAAATCTCACCATCTTTAGTAAGAGTCACTGTACCTGTCTTCTGCAACTCTCTGATACCCTGCTCTTTTAGTTTTTGAGAAAGTGCCTCAGGTTTGCCAGTAGTTAGGTACTCTTTAAGGAGAGCCATATACTCTGGATTCAAAGTGATAGTGTTAACTGCAACATCTGCGTCAGCAATCTCTTCTTTAGCACGGTCGAGGTCATCTTTAGCAGTAGTGACTGCCTTATCTTTGTTAGATTGGTCAGCTTTAGCATTAGCAAGGGCTGTAGTAGCTTGAGCGAGTGTAGATTCAGCTTCAGATACCCCAGTTTGTGCGTCTTTGATAGCTTGGTCTTTGTTAGATTGGGCTTTTTTACCATTGTCAAGGTTAGTCTGAGCAGTTTCTACGGCTTTAGTGTCTTCAGCGACTTGGTTAGTAAGTGTAGCTACCTCTTTTTCAAGTTGGGAGGTGTCAGTAGTAGATGAAAGAGAATCTACTTTCTTCTGAGCGTCAGCTACCTTATTAGCCGTAGCAGTTGCAGTTTTCTCAGCATTAGATACTACCTTAGTTTGGTCAGCTACCTTTTCAGCAGTCGCAGATACAGACTTATCCGCATCAGCTACATTCTTTTCAGCTGTTGCAAGCTCACTGGCTTTCTTTTCTGCGTCAGCCTTAGCCTCAGCTACCTTTTCAGGTGTAACAGAACTAGCTTCTTCTACTTTTTTAGTAGTGTCCGCGATAGTCTTTTCAGCAGTTGCAATGTTTGCTTCAGTAGATGCAACAACTTCTTTTTGCTTAGCTACATCCTGATTAGCCCTATCTGATTCAGCTTTAGCCTTGTCAACATCAGCTTGACTCGGAACTTTAGGAACTACCCCGTCCTTGGCAACTACCCTAGTTGCAGGCTCATTAACTGCTACCTCAGTCTCATTAGCAGATACCCCAGTAGATACCCCTAGAGCCGAGATTGCAAGCGTTGAAATAACTGCGCCAGTACGCAATTTCTTGATGGTTCCGTGACCTTGTGTGTTTGATTCCATCATATAAACTCCTTTTGATAGTTTTATAGTCCTATTTTATCACATGTTGTAGTATTTTGAAACTATACAACTGTTTTTTTCGCTTTTTAAGTAGTTTTTAAAGGACACAAATTTCAGTATGATAGGATTTAAAGAGGTACTGAGATGACAAAAACGAACCTACAATCCTATATCAGCAAGCGAATCCGCCTACTGAGATTACAAAAAAATATCACCCAACAGCAACTAGAGGAGCTGGCGGACTTACCGTTAAAATATACTTATAAATTAGAAAACCTTGAACCAAATATCAAAATCAAGACCCTTGAAAAAATCATGGATGCTCTGGATACAAATATAGAAAGTTTTTTTGACATTTCTCTGACAGAAAGTAATCCGCTGATAAATCAATTATTGTTTAAGCTGGAAAAATTAGCACCTAGTAAGCAAGAGAGGGTCACAAAACTTTTGATTGATTTCCTAGATGAGATAGAAAAATAAGCCGAGTCACATATAGCATGACTTGGCTTTTTTATATTCTATTTCAAGTAGTTATCAAATCCATTTCGCTCTCGTACGTCCTTGATAAAGCTCTCTATATTATCCCAATCCTCGTACTCATCAGCAATCCTAAATGTGTCAAGACGATTAGCTACTTGAGAAAATATTTCGATGTTTTCTTCAGATTCAAATATCTTTTCAACAAGAGGAAGATATTCAATAGCTTTCGAGATAGTATCTAATTTGCTAGTAATTTCAAATAGATTATCTTGTTCAGAGATACTCTTATAAAAGTGATCAATCCATACAATTAGAGCGTAGTCATTAATTTTAGTTTTCTTATTTGGGAACTCTACACTTTTTAAGCTTGATATTATGGAGTTTTTTAATGATTCCGCTCGTTTATCATCTGATAATACAGCTTTTGCCTTATTTTTTAAATCAAGTTTTTCTAATTTATTAGTGATTATATTAGATACTTCTGTAATATAATCTTCATTTTCCTTCTCTATTTCATCCACAATAGTCTCTGCAAATCTTTCTAATGCAGTAGATTTTTTGTTTATATTATCTTTGTCAAAGGAAGGAAAAATAGCTAAATAATTATTTTTAGAAACTACCTTACCAGACAACAAATTTTCTGCTGTCTGGTCGCTCATGTGAAACTTTTCTGCTAGATAAGCAATTTTAGCTTCATAATCTCCACTAATCCCTTGTTCTTCTTTAAACCCTTTAAATTCTTCCATTTTGTGCATCAAATTAACTGTAACTGCAACAAGCATGCGTTCTTCTTTTTTTTCTTCCATAGCAAACATCCTTTACACAAAAAAGTTTATGTATCATTTTAGCATTAATACATTTTAAACGTCAAGATATTAACGGGTTTTTATAAAAGTTTAGGGTAAAACGTTTTCAATAACAATCTTACAAAAATTTATTTTTTTTTGAACCAAATAATCTCGGTAGATAATAAATTATATTCCACTGAAAGTGCTATGTAGCAAGCTTTAAACAATAGTGAGAACAGAAAAAAATCTTAAAAAAAACCAAGAAAAATTATTACTTACATTTTAAGTGAGTTTAGGTAAAGTCTTGTCAGTTTTTATGGAATAATTAAGATGTGAGGTAGCTATCACACAATACATATCTTCAATATATTCAAAAGACCGTAAATATATTGATGCTCTTAATAAAACGGCTAGAAAGGATAACTCATGGAAGCTACACAAACAACAATACAAGGTCGCTTAATTGGGGCATCGGAAGTTAAAGACTATACATCTGGTATCAGCACTGGTCAAACAAATTTGACTATCGGTGTACGAACTTCAGACGGTCGATTCAATCAAACAAATATCAAGGCTGATATGGTTAATGTATCTGATTTTACAACTTTATTTGATGAAAAAGTAGAAATTGTTCTTGAAGGTGTTTCTATCAATGCTTATAACAGTGGAAATCGTGCTGCGCTCTCAGTAAAAGCTAAGTCTGCTTTTATTGAGCTTGTTTAAATTATTGGGGAGGTTTTCCTCCCTCTCATTTATTGGAGGTTTAATTTATGTTCATTTTAAATAGTTTACATGAAACGATTGATTTAAATTTATCATCATACCTTGATAGAAGTAAAACACCTATCATTTTCGATAATCACCCTATAAATCTTCCTAGGGGTAATTTCTACAGCGGTCGTATCAGATTCTGGGTAACCGAGGATTTTTCCGTAGATATAGCAGACTTTGTAGTTAATCAGGTTTATAAACATATCAAGGAAATACTTGAATTTTCTTATGATATTCATGGTTCTTACGTAGATTTTAATTATCGAATGAGGGAGCCTGAAAGCAAGGAGGAAAACTAATGATTTTTCTGTACTCTATTTTACTACTATTTATCCTATTGTTAGGGATTATGACTCTTGTCATTTGGGGAATATATCAATTTGATAAAATATTCCTAAACCAACTTTTCTTTAACTACTTAAACAATAAATATTCTCCTCCTAGAGAGTGGTATAAGATAGGTAGTGTCCAACAGAATATTTATTCTCTGCTACCTACGCTAGAACATTTAAAGGTTAAAGAGCAAGTTAAACTTTCTGATAGTGGTGAATATCTAATAATTCAACTCGGTTCCAATATTTCATCAGAACAACAGCGTGAGATTGAGAATATAGTAAAAGGAATTATTGCAAACCACGAAGTTTCTTATACTATTGATTACAGTCAAGTTGAGTTAGTAAACGGAGGGTGGTTTATTTTCTTAAAATTAGAAACTATTGAGGACGCTACCTTTAATCAGAATGCTAGAGCAACAGAACCTAAAACTCAGGAGGAATTTGACCTTGATGAAATCATTGAGCTCTAAAAATCCATTTCTAAAAGCTGGGGGCGGAACGCCAGATATAGATTTCATACATCTTCTGTTGCTGGGGAGTAGTGGTGTTGGAAAATCTACGGCTGTATTCGCTATCATCAATTATCTATACAATCAAAATCCTGCAAGTAAATTTATTATCTCTGAGATGAAACAGTCTGATTATTTATTTGCGGAACATTTACCCAATGTGTATTTAGGTGACAGAGCTATTTTAGCTATAGATGTAGCTTTTAATGAGATTGAGTTAAGAAAAAAGAATAGAGGAAGAGAAAAAACTCCCTACTATCTTGTAGTAGAAGAATTAACTTCATTATTTGAATTAGCAGGAAAGTCTAAGAAAGAATATCAGGAGAAAATTAGAGTTATTCTTTATACTGGGAGGGCCTTTAATATCAAATTATTAGCCGTTTCACAAGATCTGCTTGCTTCTGCACTAGGGGAGGGATCTGCTCGGAATCAATTTTCTTTAGTCATTGCATTGGGGTCACTGAGGTCATCAGTAACGAAGGGACTTTTTGAACTAGAGGAAGGACAAGAGCTACAAAAAAATTTACCCAAAAGATTTGGCTATCTTCAGCGTTTTGATGATGGTTCTAATGTTATTAAAATTAAGGTTAAACAAGTACCTGATATAAATTTACTGAAGGGACGAGTTCTTGATATATTAGGAAAGTCTGCTAATGTTGTTGAGGCTGTTGACCCTGATTCACTTTAGAGAATCAGATGGTCTTACAGCCTCGCCAGCTTTAGCTGGCTGTTATACAGGGGACATGTAAAGACCCCCGTTCCATTTGACCTTGTTCTAAAGCTTTGTAAATTCCACTTTAGGGTAAAATGCTCAATCCCATTAAAACGCTGTTATATCAACGTTATTCTATAACTTTTTATTTAGGGTGATTACTTCCTGAAACTGTGAGAGAATAAAAGCGTAGAAATTTCGCTACATTACAATAAATAGTTAACCAAATCAATATTTACCGCTCGGCTAACTTTCACTCTTTAGGCGGATAGAAAGAAAATAAAATGATTTGTAAAAATGAAATTGAAAAATATCTTAAAAAAGATAGCGACCATAACCCAGTCATTATGACCAGTGTCGATGAAGCTACATTTGTCATCCAACCGACAGAAGATACTGTAGGAGAATATCCTGATAATTGGCATCAAATTGCTTTATCGCTGTCTGAAACAGTAGCAGAAAATCTATCCCTCCCACTTCTATTTGGAGATTATGTTCCACTGAAAACCTCACCAGCAGGCTATACTGATGGCTTTACCTTTCAGAATCTTCCCTATTATTTTGCGATTGCTTGGCATCAGACTAATTTCACGATGGGAATTATCCTGAAATTTTCTGCATCGGCTTTGTCTCACTATAAAGCTTCCTATCAAGACTATTATAGTGAAGCAATTGACGTTCACAATATAGCACAACTGCTGTACGCTGACTATTATGATTTGCGCCTTTCTCGTATTGACCTTGCTGTTGATTACTTTAATTATCCAATGGCTGTCAATGACCTTTACCAAGGGTTAAAAATCAAAAAATATATTATCACCAATCATAAAGGACGTAAAAATATTTCTAACATTAGCGCTCAAGAAGTGAATGGTCAAGCGCAAACGATATATATTGGTAGCAAGAAAAAGAATGTAAATGCTCTGTTGCGGATCTATAACAAGTATCAGGAACAATTAGACAATCAAGGTCGCTATATGCACTTAACTAAGTATTGCAATTCTTGGGTACGCATGGAGGCTTCCTATAAAGGTACTTATAGCAATCAAATTCTAACCTTGTTGCTTGCTATTGATAGCTCTCAAGATTTGAGCAAGCTCATTGTCAACAAAATGATTGATAAATATTGTTTCCATGATGCAGATACTGGTCAACTGTTGCCATTCACTAGTGATTTACTTAAAGGTTTTGGTATCTTCCCAGAGCTTGAATCCTTAAACTCTCGAAATAATGATTTATTAGCAACCATTTCTTATTTGTTAAAAGGTAGCGGATTTTATCCACTTCTAAAGAAAATTGAGGAAATTTGGGGTACGCAAGCCCGTAATCACTTCATCATCAGGTTAGTTCAAGAATACGAATTCAACTACATCCCAAATCCAGATGTTGGGATATGGTTAAACAAATTCGGTGGTGAACTGTCAAAACTAAATTTTAAAGATTTTCTGGAAGATGCCTTTCAAATCTTTTACCAAAAAAACAACATCACTCCTAAAGATTCCGCCAAGAAGCCTAAAAGTGATGTTGCGGATTAGCAAGAGATAAGCAGTAGCTTACCCCTACTGCTATTATCTCATATTTCAATTATATTTACCAAAGAAAGAGAGAATAGTATGTCTAGCAATAATTTTGATTTAAAGCAAATCGAACTCATGCTTCACACTATCATTGAAATGCTAAAGAATTTGAACAGCGAAAAAAGAAGTTCATGCATCTACACACAAAAAGAGATTTTAGATCTGCTCAGTATTTCCCCTAACACATTAAAGTCATGGGAGAATAGAGGTCTAAAACGTTTAGAACCACCTATTGAGGGTACTAGAACCGTTTACTATCATATTGATACTGTTTTAGAGTTTTTAAGCCACAACTAGAAGTGAAATGTGCTAGAATAGAAGTATCAAAAAAGAAAGAAAGTGAGATACTATCTATTTTAGCTTTTTTCAATTCTTCGATTGATTGAGGAGAGCAACTATGAATATAGAAAAAATCATCCATAAAGGCAAAACCGTCCTCAAGAAAGTAAAGGACAATGGCGAGATTAGTTATTCAGTAAAGAGCGTCTATCTAGGCTTAGATATAAAGACTGGAAAACCTGTAAAAACAACTGTAACAGCTAAAACCCTACGATCCTTAGATCGTAAAATTATTCAAGCTAAAATTGATTGGGAAGAAAATGGTTCAACAAGGAAAGAAACTTTTAGCATTGCTACCTTGTCAGATCTAGCTGAAATGTGGTTCTCCAACTACGAAACTTGGGTCAGCTCAGATAACACTCTAAACCGAGTGAGGAACTATCTAGACACCTATATCCTCCCCAAATTCGGACACTATCAACCAGATAAAATCACTTCTTCCGATATACAAAAATGGATTAACGAGCTTGCCCAAAAATCTAAAGAATCTGTCGATGCCGGTAATAAACGAGCTAAAAAAGGAAGCGCAAAAGATTTCGGAGCAATCGCCCACAAATTAAGAGAGATTTTTAATTTTGGAATAACGCATTTTGAACTCAAATATAATCCTGTTCAATCTATCAAGATTCCACCAAAACCAAAAAGCAATCAAAAACGCATTATGGTTCTTCATGATGAAGATTTAACTATCTGGCTAAATTTCGTCGATACTTTACCTAATACTAGGGCTAATCGGCGATTTAAAGTTATCTGCGACAGTCTACTTGCTTCAGGAATGAGAATCAATGAGCTATTAGCTTTGACTATATATGACCTTGATTTTGAAAGTTCTGAAATATTAGTCACTAAAACTCTTGTATGGAAAAATGCAAACCCTAAGTTAGGATTAAAAGGAAAGGTTGTTTGTAAAAATACTCCTAAATCTGATTCAGGCAATAGAAAAATAGCTGTTCCGTACCAAATTATTGAGCAACTTCAAAACTTCCATGATGAAATGAATCTTTATTTCAAGAAGAACGGTCTTTCAAAAAGCAAGTTGATTTTCCCAACAATTTACGGAAACTATATGTGCGATAGGAATGAACGTGCTACACTCAAAAGACGATTACAGGAAGTTGATCTACCTGACTATGGTTTTCACTTATTCCGTCATACACACGCTTCTATGATGTTAAATGCTGGTATGAATTGGAAAGAGTTACAGGTTCGCATGGGACATAAGTCTATCAAAACTACTATGGACATATATGCCGAACTTGCCCCTAAAAATCAAACACAAGCGGTAGATATTTATCTAAATAAAATTGCGGAGCTAACCTCATAAAATTCATGGCAACCTTTTTGGCAACCTCTGACAGTTTTATCCAAATCAATAGCTTATAAACATTGATTTAATAGGGTTTATCACAACTAAAATAGATTTTAAGTATTCCTTACAGAAGTGAAGTAAGCATTCAATACAAATCAATACATAAGAAAAACGCTGATTTTAAGCGTTTTTTTCTTTTGTTAATTTCACTATATTTCAGTTCAATCTCTACCTTTTTTAGATAAATATATCATTTAGATATTGAAATTAAGCCCTGCTATCATTTCGATGGCAGGGCTTTTTAATGTTTGGTACACTACCTTCTTATCTATATTTTGATGGAGCTGAAGTTGACATCTATAAAGTTTAATGTTAAAATATATTCAAAAATATATTTGAGTGAGGTATTTTATGATTCAAAATGTTGTTACTTCAATAATCCTGTATTCTGGGACAGCCGTAGACTTACTTATTATCCTAATGTTATTTTTTGCCAAAAGAAAAAGCAGAAAAGACATCATTAACATCTATTTAGGACAATTTCTAGGCTCTGTTAGTCTAATATTGCTAAGTTTACTTTTTGCATTTGTCTTAAATTATATTCCTAGTAAAGAGATTTTAGGTTTGCTCGGTTTGATTCCAATTTTCCTAGGATTCAAAGTTTTGCTTTTAGGAGATTCTGATGGAGAAGCTATTGCAAAAGATGGTTTGCGCAAAGATAATAAAAACCTGATTTTTCTAGTCGCTATGATTACTTTTGCAAGTTGTGGTGCTGATAATATTGGTGTTTTTGTCCCATATTTTATTACCTTAAATTTAGCGAATTTGATAGTGGCTTTACTTACTTTTCTAGTCATGATTTATCTCTTGGTTTTTTCTGCCCAAAAATTGGCACAAGTCCCTTCTGTTGGAGAAACTTTGGAAAAATATAGCAGATGGTTTATTGCCGTTGTTTATTTAGGATTGGGGATGTATATCCTGATTGAAAACAACAGCTTTGACATGCTAAGGACTGTGTTCGGCTAGGAGAAAAAATTATGAAAAAAGATAGTATATGCCAAGTGAATATTATAAATCAACAAAATGTTACAACCGCAACGAACTACCTTGAAAAGGAAAAAGTCCAAAAATCACTTCGTATTTTATCAAAGTTTACCGATAATAAACAGATAAATATCATCTTTTATCTCCTTGCTGTTGAAGAACTCTGTGTCTGTGATATAGCCTGTTTACTAGATCTCAGTATGGCATCTGCCTCCCACCATCTTCGTAAACTAGCCAATCAAAACATCTTGGACACTAGAAGAGAGGGGAAAATTATATATTATTTTATAAAAGATGAGGAAATCAGAGATTTTTTTAATCAACTAGGATAACAACTATTTTTACGTCTAGAGCGTTTTTGTGTTGTTTAAGAAGAATAGATAGAGGTTTTAGATAACTACACATATTAGTTTTTTTAAAAATGAGATTTAATCGATGATAACTAGAAAGGATTATTACTAAATATCTTGTTTATTGCCAATTAAAAGACGGTAGAATCGTCATCCTACGGTGTTGTTGCTTTTTAAATGCAAGAAGTGACAGAAGGAAAATATAGAAAACACCTTTTACATTTAATAGGCAGGCGGAAGGTTTCAAGAGGAAAAACTTGGAACTTTGAGTGTACCAATTGGGTAAATTACTAGTACATTAGATATTTTATAGATTTCGAAAGTAAATTGGAAGGATTTTCAAATTATCTCCTCAGCAAAAAAGCTGGAAACATTTGTCAGAGCTATTGACAAATGCAAAAGAATCAGATAGAATAGTAAAGTATGTTTAGTAACTGATCACTTTATAGCCGGCTAAACGAATACAAAATCTATGAGGAGGTATTCATCGTGAAACGTACTTATCAACCAAGTAAACTACGTCGTGCGCGTAAACACGGATTCCGTAACCGTATGTCAACTAAAAACGGTCGTCGCGTATTGGCAGCTCGTCGTCGTAAAGGACGCAAAGTTTTGGCTGCATAATCCAAACAAATTTAACAATGAAGTCAGTAGGAACTCGAGTCTACTGGCTTTTGTTTTGCTCTAAAAATATTTTGTATAAGCTTTGTATTTTTTCTGAAATAGTGTATAATATTTCATATACTATATAAATAGAGAATATTTATGAAGAAATCAAAAGCTCTCTTATTAGGGGCTGGAATTTTGAGTGCTAGCTTCTTGATGGTGGCTTGTAGCTCGACACAGTCAAATGCATCTGATAAAACCTATTCTTATGTATTTGCTAGCAATCCAGATACACTAGACTACATTACTTCGACACGTGGCTCGACGTCTAGCATTACGACAAACTTGATTGATGGTTTGTTGGAAAATGATAAGTATGGCAATCTGGTTCCTTCCATGGCTGAATCATGGACAGTATCAAAAGATGGTTTGACCTATACCTATAAAATCCGTCAAGGTGTTAAGTGGTATACCTCTGAAGGAGAAGAATATGCTGAAGTAACAGCTCATGACTTTGTGACAGGCCTCAAGTATGCTGCGGATAAAAAGGCAGAAAACTTGTACTTGGTGCAAGACTCTATCAAAGGTTTGGCGGACTATATTGAGGGGCAATCATCAGACTTTGAGACTGTTGGTATCAAGGCAGTCGATGACTATACTCTCCAATATACCTTAAACAAGCCGGAGTCTTATTGGAATTCTAAGACTACAGGTGGAATTTTAAGTCCAGTCAATGAAGCCTTCTTGAAATCTAAGGGGGATGAATTTGGAAGTGTAACTCCGTCTAGTATCCTGTCAAATGGACCTTACTTGTTCAAATCATTCACATCAAAATCTTTAATTGAGTTTGAAAAGAATCCTAATTATTGGGATAAGGACAATGTGAAGATTGATAAAGTAAAACTTTCCTTCTATGATGGTTCAGACCAAGATAGTTTGGCTAGAGGTTTCTTGGAAGGAAACTATACAGACGGTCGTATCTTCCCAACAAGCTCTGTGTTTGATCAGTTGAAAAAAGGGAACGAGGACAAGATTACTTATACTCCTCAAAATGCTATAACCTTCTACTATCTTTTCAATGTTAATCGTCAAAGTTACAAGCAAACTATGAAACAGACGGATAAAGAAAAGACGGATTCTCGTCTAGCCATGCAAAATAAAGACTTCCGTCAAGCTATTAACTTTGCCTTTGACCGTCATGCCTATGCTGCACAGACAAATGGAGAAGATGGTGCTGATCGAATCCTTCGAAACACAGTCACACCAAGTAACTTTGTTCAAATCGGTGGCAAAAACTTTGGAGATGCTGTCAATGAAAAGATGGTCAACTATGGTACAGAGTGGTCTAACATCAATCTGAACGACGCTCAAGCTGCTTTCTTGGATCCTGAAAAAGCCAAGGCTGAGTTTGCCAAGGCTAAAGAAAGTTTGCAGGCAGAAGGTGTGACCTTCCCTATCCACTTGGATATGTTGGTTGATCAGACTGCTAAGTTGGATGTACAGCAAGCAAGCTCCTTCAAACAGACCGTTGAAGCAACGCTTGGATTAGATAATCTTGTTATTGATATCATTCAATTGTCTCCAGATGAGAAAGACAATGCTACCTTCTTTGCGGATACCGCCGATCAAAAGGACTATGACATCGACATCTCAGGTTGGAGTGGGGATTTCTCAGATCCGAAAACCTATCTTGATCTCTTGGATCCAGACTCTGGTTCTCAGTTGAAAAATCTTGGCTTGACTCCAGGAAAAGACAATGAAGTCAAGGAAAAACTCGGTTTAGCTACCTACAAGGAGTTGTTGGATGCAGCAGATAAAGAGAATGAAAATACGCAAACACGTTATGAAAAATTTGCCGAAGTTCAAGCTTGGTTGACAGATAGTGCTCTCTTCCTACCAGTTCAAAGTGGAGGGGCTAATCCTATCTTCCGTAAGACAGTTCCGTTTACAGGGGCCTTCTCATTTGTTGGGCACAAAGGAGATGCGGACAACTACAAATATGTTGAATTGCAAAAGGAACCTGTGACAGCTAAACAGTACCAAGAACTTTATGAAAAATGGCAAAAAGAAAAAGCTGAGTCTAATAAAAAAGCCCAAGAAGATTTGGTTAACCACGTTCGATAGAAGAAGGTTATCAATAAAATTTTAATACTCTTCGAAAATCTCTTCAAACTGCGTCAACGTCGCCTTTCCGTAGGTATGGTTACTGACTTCGTCAGTTCTATCCACAACCTCAAAGCAGTGCTTTGAGCAGCCTGCGGCTAGTTTCCTAGTTTGCTCTTTGATTTTCATTGAGTATAAGTCTAATTTTAGGGACTAGATTCAGAAAAAAGGCATTACCAGGAGCTTATTGGTTCTGGTAATGCCTTTTCTTTATTCTTTCAAATGATATGAATAGCTAGCAATAACGACATCTTCGTGCCATCTGAGAGCATATTTTAATTTAAGGCTCATTTGATTGTGGAGGATATTTTGCCAAGGTTTGTTAGGGATAAACTGGGGTACAAGAACTGTAACCGTGTAGTTCTTTTTCTTGGCTTCTTGAGATATTTTTCGAACATATCGAACTGTAGGTGTGATAATATCGCGATAGCTGGTATTAATGTTTTTAAGAGTAATATTTGGGAAGTAGTCGGCAAATTCTTGGAGGATTTCTTGGTCTTTTTCTTCGGTTTCCTTGGTGGAAATATGCATGGCCAAAACTTCATCTCCGATGCTTTGAGCGTAATTAATCGCTCCAACACTGACTCGAGTAACATTTCCCACTAATACAAGAACGACATTGCCATCGTAGCTTTGCTTTTGAATCCCTTCATAGAGTCGAAGTTGTTTGGCCACTTTTTGGTAATGACTGTGGATGGACAGAAATAGGAAGGTTAGGACCAGGATAATTGGGAAGAATGGCCAGATATCTCCAAGCCTGAAGAGGAGTAGAATAAGGACGATAGCGTAACAAATGATAGCGCCGAGGATGTTAGCAAAGGCAGACTTTAAGAAATGAGAGCCTTTTTCTTTTTTCCAGTGGCGAATCATCCCTGTTTGAGAAAGTGCAAAAGGAACGAAAACTCCGATAGTATAGAGAGGAATCAAGCGTTCTGTATTTCCGTTAAAAATGAGCAGAAGAATCATAGCGCCAAAGGCTAGTGTTAAGATACCATTTGAGTAACCTAGGCGGTCTCCCTTCTCCATAAAGAGATGGGGCATGTACTTGTTCTTGGCCATATTGTAAGCCAACATCGGAAAGGCAGAAAAACCAGTATTTGCAGCAACGGCTAGGATTAGGGCTGTTGAGAATTGGAAGAGATAATAAACAATCTGACCGAGAGTAGAATCCCCTAAAATCCCTTTAGCCATCTGTGAAAGGATTGTTTCTCCGTGTTGAGGTGTAATCCCCATCCAGTAGTTTAGGAAGGTAATTCCTGCAAATAGAAATCCAAGAATCAGAGACATGATAGTAAGCGTCTGGGCTGCGTTTTTCTCTTTAGGAGTCTTGAAAAATGGAACAGCATTTGAGATAGCTTCAACTCCAGTTAGTGAAGCTGAACCGCTGGTAAAGGCTCTTAAAATCAGGACGATTGAGAGACTTGGGACAGTTTGACCAATTGCAGAAGTTGCATGATAGCTGAGAGAACCTGTCAACAGTTGGAATAAGCCAAATAATAAGAGGAAGACCGTGCTAAAGATAAAGAGATAGACAGGGATCATCAGAGAACTAGCAGATTCCCTCAAGCCTCGCAGATTCAAAAGCATGAGTAAACAGACCAAAAAAATGGAGATGTGGAGGTTGTAGGGATGGAGAGCAGGAAGTGCTGCTGTGATCGCATCAGCTCCTGCGGCCACGGATACGGCTACTGTTAGCATATAGTCAACAAGCAAGCTTCCACCGGCAATCAAACCGAGCTCAGGAGATAGATTTTCTCGTGTTACCATATAGGCACCCCCACCTTGAGGGTAGGCGTGAATGATTTGTCGGTAAGAAATGGTTAGACTAGCAAGTAGCAAGAGGACAAAAATGCCGATAGGAAGACTCCACCAAATAGCGAGGGGAGAAAGACTAGCCAAGACAAGAACGACCTGTTCAGGTCCATAAGCGATAGAAGATAGGGCATCACTTGAAAGCATTGCAAGTGCCTGTGTTTTTCCAAGTAGTCCTCCCTCGCCTTCAGTTAAGGACTTAAGGGGACGACCAATAAAGGTATATTTTAATTTCGTAAACATTTTCTTTCCTTTTCTGAAAATTTCAACAAGAGTTATTATACTGCTATGAAAATAAGTCGTCAAGAAAAAGTGAGTGATTTTAAAATATTTTTTCCTATAAGGATGAGAGCAGTTTTTTGGTATAATAGAAGGTAGAAAAAACGAGGGAATATACATGATTTTTGATACACATACCCACTTGAATGTGGAAGAATTTTCAGGAAGAGAAGCAGAAGAAATAGCCTTAGCAGCTGAAATGGGTGTGACTCGGATGAATATTGTTGGTTTTGACAAACCGACCATTGAGCGTGCTCTAGAATTAGTGGACAAGTATGACCAACTCTATGCGACAATTGGATGGCATCCAACAGAAGCAGGGACTTATACAGAAGACGTTGAGAAATACCTGTTGGACAAGCTCAAACATCCTAAAGTGGTTGCCTTGGGTGAGATTGGTTTGGACTATCACTGGATGACAGCCCCTAAAGAAGTGCAGGAGCAAGTTTTCCGTCGTCAGATTCAGCTATCTAAGGAACTGGACTTGCCTTTTGTGGTCCATACCCGTGATGCGCTAGAAGATACCTATGAAATTATCAAAAGTGAGGGAGTCGGTCCCCGTGGTGGCATCATGCACTCCTTCTCAGGTTCTCTGGAATGGGCTGAAAAGTTTGTGGATCTGGGTATGACTATTTCCTTTTCTGGAGTGGTGACCTTTAAAAAAGCGACAGACATTCAAGAGGCGGCCAAAGACTTGCCTTTGGATAAGATTTTGGTAGAGACAGATGCGCCTTACTTGGCACCCGTTCCCAAGCGTGGTCGCGAAAATAAGACAGCTTACACGCGCTATGTAGTGGACTTTATTGCAGATTTGCGTGGCGTGTCGATAGAAGAATTAGCTGCTGCGACAAGTGCAAATGCGGAACGAATTTTTGGACTGGAACGTAAATCATGAAAAAGAAAATTTCCCAAGTCATCGTAGTCGAAGGGCGTGATGATACGGCCAATCTCAAACGTTATTTTGATGTGGAGACCTATGAGACTCGTGGCTCTGCTATCAATGAGCAAGATCTTGAACGAATCCAACGTCTACACCAACGTCATGGAGTGATTGTCTTTACTGATCCTGACTTTAATGGGGAACGCATTCGTCGGATGATTATGACAGCTGTTCCATCAGTACAACACGCTTTTCTCAAACGTGATGAGGCAGTTCCTAAGTCCAAGACCAAAGGACGTTCCCTAGGAATCGAACATGCCAGCTATGAAGATCTAAAAACAGCGCTGGAACAAGTCACAGAGCAATTTGAAGCGGAAAGTGACTTTGATATTAGCCGTAGTGACTTGATTCGATTGGGATTTTTGGCTGGAGCAGATAGTCGAAAACGCAGAGAATATCTAGGAGAGAATCTTCGTATTGGTTATTCCAATGGGAAACAACTTCTCAAGCGTTTGGAATTATTTGGCATCAGTTTAGCTGAAGTTGAAGATGCCATGAAATCGTATGAGAATTGAGAAACCGTCCCAAAATGTAGGGGGAATATGATACAATAGAAGTAAGCATATACGGTTTAATCAGGCTTGATAGCAAGCATTAGAAAAGTGCTCCACGGGATTAATCTTGCTTGGAGATAATGAGGAGAAGTTATGGGAATCTTTGATTTTTTAAAAAAGATGGAAACTGCAGAGGAAACTGAAATAACTGAAGCACAGAAAGAAAGAGAAAAATCTAAAAACAATGCATGTATTGGAGTTTTAGATTTGTTCCCGATGAAGGAAACGAATCAATTATTGATTGTTGGGAGTCTAGAAGGTAGTATCAAGGTTGGAGATCAGTTGCAATTTTGCAATCCCGACCAAGGAATGGAAAGTCTTGGTAGTGTAGAGGTTAAAAAACTCAGCAGTCAAAACAAAGATGCAGATAGTCTAACTGATGAAGTTCTCGCGCATCTAGTGGTTGATAGGATTCCTTCTTTGGATAAACTGAAAAAAGGAAGTGTGTTCTTTAGTTCAGGTGTCGAGGAAGAACAAAAATTATCTAGCTATTCAGATGCTCTTTACCGTGCATTTGTAGCCATCCAAGAGGGCCAATTAACAAATGAAGACTATTTGGCTGCTAGCCTTGATGACAGTGTAGAGATTTTACGTCTCTTTTTATGGAAATGCCGTCAAAATCAGGAAACTGAAAGTGAAGAAAGCTATCAAGCTAACACCCGCAAGTTGGAGCGTCTAGCAGAAATTGTCAAGGATAAGTTGTTAGCAGCAGATTCAGTTTATGCAGTTTATTCGGAAAAAACAGGCGAACCTTATCTTTTCTCAACAACCTATGACAGGGGAGAAGAGGGGTATCTCTGTACGGATCCCATGATCATGCTTTTGACACCATCTTGGTATCGCCAATTCAAGGAAACCATTGATAGTCGACCAAACTCTGTCGTAAAACTGATTGAAAATAGGGAAGATAAAAAAGGGATTGAGAATTTCCTTGGAACAGCCTTTTACTTAAATGGTGCCTTGGGAGCAATCTTTAATTCCAAGGAAGTTAGCATCAGTGCCTCGGCCTTGGTTCAAAAACCAGATTATTCTAATTTGCCAGAAATACAAGTTCCTGTAATGAATCCTGACCTAGTAAGATGGATGTTGTTGATGGGACAATTGGATAGCCCGACTACAGAAGATGAAGAAGTAATTTATAAGCTCTATTATAAGTTCTTTTCAGAAGCTATGCCGAAAGCTAAATTCCTAATTCCTCTAGATGCGGCTTCGGAATTTAAGGGCGATAGTCAGGAAGGAAATTCCTTCGTTTTAGAAAAAGATTCTAGTTTCAACATTCCAGTCAAAGAAGGAAAAGATGGCAGAAATTCTGTGCCGGTATTTACCGATTGGAAACGTCTGCGAATGGTCTTTGACGAAAAATGGAATGGCATGATTGAAGAAGCGGGAGGCATGATTGAAGTTTTTGACTATGCCATTAATCCAACGGAATACTATGAAGCGGGTGCCTATGTTAGTCTAACAGCTTTTAAAGAGATGCAAGAGCTCAGTGAGGAACTAGAAGGCAGAGCTAAAGATTAGAGAGTTTCTTTACATTAGGAAACTATATAGTTTTATCTACATCCTACTTGAACCACTAACCTTTTTCAAAGATTGTGAAAGGAAATGATATGGCAAATAGAACTTATATTTACTTAAAAAACGAAGATGAAGCTCGTATTCTAACAGAGGGAATTTACATAATACCCTATTTTTGGCAATTGTTTTGGGATGAAGAAGATTTAAAATCTCCTATTGCTCTCTGGGAAACAGCAGAAAAACTGGAAGAAGATGAAGAGCAAGCAGAAAGATTTTACCAAGAGCAGAATGTAGATATCTTGCTTTCTATTGAAAAATTCCAGCAGAATGCCCTCAAAAACCGATCTTTTTTAGAAAAGAATGCCCCGCAATCCGTGCAACTATATGATGCCTTTATTCGTTATATTCTTGCAAACGTAAAAGATGGTGATGTGCTCGGATTTGATCTTTTAGATGTTGTTTTTATGGACCAAGTGTCTGTAGTCGCTGATAAACTGTTAAAAAATATCCGGGCTATTCGGGAAAATCAACCCAAAGATTTAGATTTTTCTTTGACAGAAGAGAACTTAATTGGTCTTGCTATGGGCTTTCCTGACTATTATGCTTCAGAATTATTGCCAGAAGACAATATTCTAGATTCGGTTGCCTATCAGAATGAACTGAAGAAAACGAACCCCCAAGAAGATAAGAAAATGCTTGATATGACTGGATCTGATTCAAAAGGGAACAAGCCTCGTGTTCTTTTAGTGTTTTGGATTTTGTTGGCACTAGGAATTATGTGGGTTTTATATATTATTTTTAGCTAATAAATAGAAAAGAGAATAAATGAGAATTGCAGATTATAGCGTGACCAAGGCAGTGCTGGAGCGTCACGGTTTTACCTTTAAAAAGTCCTTCGGGCAAAATTTCCTGACCGATACCAATATTCTTCAAAAAATTGTGGATACGGCTGAGATTGATGGCCAGGTTAATGTTATCGAAATCGGGCCAGGTATTGGTGCCTTGACAGAGTTTCTGGCTGAGCGTGCAGCTCAAGTCATGGCTTTTGAGATTGACCACCGCTTGGTACCAATTTTAGCTGATACCTTGCGGGATTTTGACAATGTGACCGTAGTTAACGAAGACATTCTAAAAGTTGACCTAGCGCAACATATCCAGAATTTCAAAAATCCTGACTTACCCATCAAGGTAGTGGCAAACTTGCCTTATTACATCACGACCCCTATTCTCATGCACTTGATTGAGAGTGGCATTCCTTTTAGTGAGTTTGTGGTTATGATGCAAAGAGAAGTGGCAGATCGTATCTCTGCTCAACCAAATACCAAGGCATATGGTAGCTTGTCGATTGCCGTGCAGTATTACATGACGGCCAAAGTTGCCTTTATCGTGCCTCGTACTGTCTTTGTGCCAGCACCAAATGTGGACTCAGCTATCCTGAAAATGGTACGTCGTCCAGAACCTGCTGTAGCAGTAACAGACGAGAACTTCTTCTTTAAGGTTTCCAAGGCTAGTTTCACCCATCGTCGTAAGACCTTGTGGAATAACTTGACAGGTTACTTTGGCAAGACTGAAGAAGTCAAGGATAAATTGACTAAGGCTTTGGACCAGGCCGGACTATCCCCAAGTGTACGCGGTGAAGCTCTTGGCTTAGAAGAATTTGCCAGTCTAGCAGATGCGCTTAAAGGACAAGGACTCTAAGATGCAGGGACAAATTATTAAAGCCTTGGCGGGCTTCTACTATGTGGAAAGTGAGGGTCAGGTCTATCAGACACGCGCGCGTGGGAATTTCCGTAAAAAAGGTCATACGCCCTATGTTGGAGACTGGGTAGATTTTTCTGCGGAGGAAAATTCCGAAGGCTATATTCTCAAGATTCATGAACGAAAAAATAGTCTGGTTCGCCCACCCATTGTCAATATTGACCAAGCTGTGGTTATCATGTCCGTCAAAGAACCTGACTTTAATAGCAACTTGCTGGATCGCTTCTTGGTCCTTTTGGAGCACAAGGACATTCATCCTATCGTCTATATTTCCAAAATGGACTTACTGGAAGATGGGGGAGAACTGGATTTTTACCAGCAAACCTATCGTGCTATTGGTTACGATTTTGTGACGAGTAAAGAGGAACTCTTGCCCTTGTTGACAGATAAAGTTACGGTCTTCATGGGGCAGACAGGTGTTGGGAAGTCAACCCTCCTCAATAAAATCGCACCAGATCTCAATCTCGAAACAGGAGAAATCTCTGATAGTCTGGGTCGCGGTCGTCACACCACTCGAGCGGTTAGTTTTTACAATCTCAATGGTGGTAAGATTGCAGACACACCAGGTTTTTCATCGCTGGATTACGAAGTAACAACAGCAGAAGACCTTAATCTAGCCTTTCCAGAGATTGCCTCTGTCAGCCGAGACTGCAAGTTCCGTACATGTACTCATACCCATGAGCCATCTTGCTCAGTGAAACCAGCAGTAGAAGAGGGCATCATTGCTACCTTCCGTTTTGACAACTATTTGCAATTCCTCAGTGAAATTGAAAATCGTAGAGAAACCTACAAAAAAGTCAGCAAAAAAATTCCAAAATAAGGAGAAACCTATGTCTCAATACAAGATTGCTCCGTCAATTCTGGCAGCAGATTATGCCAACTTTGAACGTGAAATTAAACGCCTAGAAGCAACTGGTGCAGAATACGCCCATATCGATATCATGGATGGTCACTTTGTGCCACAAATCAGTTTTGGTGCAGGTGTGGTCGAGGCTCTTCGTCCCCACAGCAAGATGGTCTTTGACTGCCACTTGATGGTATCAAATCCCGAACATCATTTAGAGGATTTTGCGCGTGCAGGAGCGGATATCATCAGCATCCATGTTGAGGCAACACCTCATATCCATGGCGCTCTTCAAAAGATTCGTTCTCTCGGTGTCAAACCTTCGGTAGTCATCAATCCTGGTACACCTGTTGAGTCTATCAAGCATGTGCTTCACTTAGTTGATCAAGTCTTGGTCATGACAGTGAATCCTGGCTTCGGTGGGCAAGCATTTCTGCCAGAAACCATGGATAAGATACGTGAGTTGGTGGCACTTCGTGAGGAGAAGGGCTTAAACTTTGAAATCGAAGTTGATGGTGGGATTGATGATAAAACTATTGCTCAAGCCAAAGAAGCTGGTGCAACAGTTTTTGTAGCAGGATCCTATGTCTTTAAGGGAGATGTCAATGAACGAGTGCAAGCTCTCAGAAAAGAACTGGACTAGAGTTGCAGTTTTTGCTGGTGGAGACCGTGGTCACTATCGAACAGATTTTGATTGCTATGTCGGTGTGGATCGAGGCTCGCTTTGGGTACTAGAGAAAAAACTTCCTCTTGCTCTTGCAGTTGGGGATTTTGATTCTGTGACTGTAGAAGAACGTCAGTTGATTCAAAAACGTGCCCAGCACTTTGTTCAAGCCCAGCCAGAAAAAGATGATACCGATCTGGAACTAGCACTTTTAACGATTTTTGAAAAAAATCCTCAAGCTCAGGTGACCATTTTTGGTGCCCTAGGTGGTCGTATTGATCATATGTTGGCTAATGTCTTTCTGCCTAGCAATCCTAAATTGACGCCCTACATGCGTCAGATAGAGATTGAGGATGGACAAAATTTGATTCGTTACTGTCCAGAAGGAACCAGTCAACTTGAACCACGTTCAGACTATGATTACCTTGCTTTTATGCCTGTGAGGGATAGTCGTTTGACAATACTCGGTGCCAAGTATGAACTGACAGAGGAGAATTTTTTCTTTAAGAAAGTTTACGCTTCTAACGAATATATAGATAGGGAAGTGTCAGTGACTTGCCCAGATGGCTATGTGGTTGTGCTGCATAGTATGGACAGGAGGTAGGATGGAAAGTTTACTTGTTGTTTTATTAGTTGCTAATTTAGCCGGCCTCTTTCTTATTTGGCAAAGGCAGGACAAGCAGGAGAAATATCTGACCAAGAGCTTGGAAGATCAGGCTGACAATCTTTCGGATCAGTTGGATTATCGCTTTGAACAAGCTAGACAAGCTAGTCAGCTAGATCAAAAGGACTTAGAAGTGGCTGTCAGTGACCGTTTGCAGGAGGTGCGGATTGAATTGCACCAAGGTCTGACTCAGGTTCGGCAGGAGATGAATGAGAACCTCCTCCAAACCAGAGATAAGACTGACCAACGCCTCCAAGCCTTGCAGGAATCAAATGAGCAACGCTTGGAACAGATGCGCCAAACGGTCGAGGAAAAGCTAGAAAAGACCTTGCAGACACGCTTGCAGGCCTCCTTCGAAACGGTTTCTAAACAACTGGAATCTGTCAATCGAGGTCTGGGTGAAATGCAAACTGTTGCGCGAGATGTCGGTGCGCTAAATAAAGTTCTTTCTGGAACCAAGACCCGAGGAATTCTGGGTGAATTACAACTGGGGCAGATTATTGAAGATATCATGACACCTGCCCAGTATGAACGAGAATTTGCAACGGTTGAAAATTCTAGTGAACGTGTGGAATACGCCATCAAGTTACCTGGGCAAGGTGACCAGGAATATGTCTATCTACCGATTGATTCTAAGTTTCCCCTGGCGGATTATTACCGTCTGGAAGAAGCCTATGAAGCAGGTGATAAGGATGAAATCGAACGCTGCCGTAAGTCTCTCTTAGCAAGCGTCAAGCGTTTTGCCAAGGATATCAAGAGTAAGTACCTGGCGCCACCTCGGACAACTAATTTTGGAGTCTTGTTTGTTCCGACAGAAGGTCTCTATTCAGAAATTGTTCGCAATCCAATTTTCTTTGATGATTTGAGACGGGAGGAGCAAATTATCGTTGCAGGTCCAAGTACCTTATCAGCCCTACTCAATTCTCTATCGGTTGGCTTCAAAACTCTCAATATCCAAAAGAGTGCTGACCATATCAGTAAAACCCTTGCTAGTGTCAAAACCGAGTTTGGCAAGTTTGGTGGGATTCTGGTTAAGGCACAAAAGCATCTCCAACATGCCTCTGGCAATATTGATGATTTATTAAACCGTCGTACTACAGCTATCGAGCGAACGCTTCGTCACATTGAGTTATCAGAAGGTGAGCCTGCGCTTGATTTGCTCCAATTCCAAGAAGATGAGGAAGAATATGAAGATTAGTCACATGAAGAAAGATGAGCTTTTTGAAGGCTTTTACCTGATCAAGTCAGCTGACCTGAGACAGACACGGGCTGGGAAAAACTACCTAGCCTTCACCTTCCAAGATGATAGTGGAGAAATCGAAGGGAAGCTCTGGGATGCTCAACCCCACAATGTTGAAACCTTTACAGCAGGGAAAGTAGTCCATATGCAAGGTCGTCGTGAAGTGTACAACAATACGCCTCAGGTTAATCAAATCACCCTTCGCTTACCACAACCTGGCGAACCAAATGACCCAGCGGACTTCAAGGTTAAATCTCCAGTAGATGCCAAAGAGATTCGTGAGTATATGGCGCAGATGATTTTCAAAATTGAAAATCCAATTTGGCAGCGAATTGTTCGGAATCTCTACACCAAGTATGACAAGGAATTCTACTCCTATCCAGCTGCTAAGACCAACCATCATGCTTTTGAAACAGGTCTTGCTTATCATACTGCCACTATGGTTCGTTTGGCAGAAGCAATTGCAGATATTTATCCTCAGCTCAATAAGAGTTTGCTCTATGCGGGAATTATGTTGCACGACCTTGCCAAGGTTATCGAGTTGACAGGTCCTGACCAGACAGAGTACACAGTAAGAGGAAATCTTATCGGTCATATCGCTCTGATTGATAGCGAAATTACCAAAGCGGTAATGGAACTTGGCGTTGATGATACCAGAGAAGAAGTTGTACTTCTTCGCCATGTCATTCTCAGTCACCATGGTCTCCTTGAGTATGGTAGTCCAGTTCGTCCTCGAGTGATGGAAGCAGAAATTATTCATATGATTGATAATTTGGATGCCAGCATGATGATGATGACAACAGCTCTGGCCCTTGTTGATGAGGGAGAAATGACTAATAAAGTCTTTGCTATGGACAATCGTTCCTTCTACAAGCCGAAATTAGACTAGAAACTAAAAAAATGAACTTTATTTAGGCAATAAAGTTCGTTTTTTTGCTTTAGTGTGATATAATGAGAAAAAGACTAAATAAAAAAGAATGGTAAAAATATAATGAAATTAAGAAGAAGTGATCGGATGGTTGTCATTTCCAATTACTTGATTAACAATCCATACAAATTAACCAGTCTCAACACTTTTGCGGAAAAGTATGAATCTGCCAAATCGTCTATTTCTGAAGATATCGTCATCATTAAGCGTGCTTTCGAAGAAATTGAAATCGGTCATATTCAAACGGTGACAGGTGCTGGTGGTGGTGTTATTTTTACACCATCGATCTCTACCCTTGAGTCTAAAGCGATTATCGAAGAGCTTCGTGATAAACTTTCAGAGAGTGACCGTATTCTTCCAGGTGGCTACATTTATTTATCTGACCTATTGAGCACTCCAGCTATTTTGAAAAACATCGGTCGCATTATTGCCAAGAGCTTTATGGATCAGAAGATTGATGCCGTTATGACTGTTGCGACCAAAGGGGTTCCGCTCGCAAATGCAGTGGCAAATGTCCTCAACGTACCATTTGTCATTGTCCGTCGCGACTTGAAAATCACTGAAGGTTCAACTGTTAGTGTCAACTATGTTTCAGGTTCTAGTGACCGTATCGAAAAGATGTTCCTTTCAAAACGTAGCCTCAAAGCAGGAAGTCGTGTCTTAATCGTCGATGACTTCTTGAAGGGTGGAGGAACCATTAACGGGATGATTAGCCTCTTGTCTGAGTTTGATTCAGAGTTGGCTGGTGTAGCTGTCTTTGCTGATAATGCACAGGAAGACCGTGAACAACAGTTCGACTACAAGTCACTCTTGAGAGTCACAAATATTGATGTGAAGAACCAACAAATTGCTGTTGAAGTTGGAAATATCTTCGATACAGAAAAATAAGAATTGACTTGAAATACAAAGGTTGGAACTTTCGTCCCAGCCTTTCTTTGATAATGAATATGAAGGAGTCCTATGAAAACACCATTTATTAAACGTGATGCCTTAGAAAAGATTGTTGAGGAGTTTCCAACCCCGTTCCATCTTTACGATGAAAAAGGGATTCGTGAGAAAGCACGCGCAGTAAACAAAGCCTTTTCTTGGAATAAGGGCTTTAAAGAATACTTCGCAGTTAAAGCAACCCCAACACCAGCTATCTTGAAGATTTTGCAAGAAGAAGGATGTGGAGTGGATTGTTCTAGTTATGTCGAACTCTTAATGAGTCATAAACTAGGATTTGCAGGTTCCGATATGATGTTCTCATCTAATAATACTCCAGATAGAGAATATGCCTATGCTCGTGAATTAGGTGCGACGATTAATTTAGATGCCTTTGAAGATATCGAGCATTTGGAACGTGCAGCAGGCATCCCAGAAATCATCTCTTGCCGTTACAATCCTGGTGGCGTATTTGAACTGGGTACGGACATTATGGATAATCCTGGTGAAGCTAAGTTCGGGATGACTAAGGAACAGCTTTTTGAAGCCTTTGCCATCTTGAAGGAAAAGGGAGCTAAAACCTTTGGGATTCATTCCTTCCTAGCTTCCAATACAGTGACCCATCTCTACTATCCAGAATTAGCACGTCAGCTTTTTGAATTGGCAGTAGAAATCAAGGAAAAGTTAGGTATTTCACTGGACTTTATCAACCTTTCTGGAGGTATCGGAGTTAACTATCGCCCAGATCAAGAGCCTAATGACATCGCTTTGATTGGTGAGGGAGTTCGTCAGGTTTATGAAGAGGTTTTGACACCAGCAGGTCTTAGTCAAGTTAAGATCTTTACAGAACTAGGACGCTTTATGTTGGCACCTCATGGAATTTTAGTCACAAAAGTAACTCATAAAAAGAAAACCTACCGTACTTATCTAGGAGTAGATGCGTCAGCTGTTAACCTGATGAGACCAGCTATGTACGGTGCTTACCACCACATTACTAATATGATGCATCCTGATGGTCAGACTGAAGTAGTTGATGTTGTTGGCTCTCTTTGTGAAAACAACGATAAGTTTGCAGTTAATCGTGAACTACCTCAAACAGAAATTGGTGATTTGTTAGTCATTCATGATACAGGTGCCCATGGCTTCTCTATGGGCTACCAGTACAATGCTAAACTTCGTTCGGCAGAGATTCTCTATACAGAGGACGGTGGTGCTCGACTAATCCGTAGAGCAGAGCGACCAGAGGACTATTTTGCGACTCTCTATGGGTTTGACTTTGACAAGGATTAATAAATATTTTGAAAATCATGAAAGTTGAAAGTGAAAAACAGATTGTTTTCTAAAAAATAGGCAAAATCTGTGGTTTTTCTTTTCAGTCATGGTATAATAAAGACTATAAAACGTTTTCAAGGAAGGTAACGATATGTCTGAGGAAATAATTGACTATGGACAAGTGACAGGAATGGTGCATTCGACAGAGAGTTTTGGGGCGGTAGATGGCCCTGGAATTCGTTTTATTGTCTTTTTGCAAGGCTGTCAGATGCGTTGCCAATACTGCCATAACCCTGATACTTGGGCTATGGAAACCAATAAATCTCGTGTACGAACAGTAGATGATGTTCTAGAAGAAGCGCTTCGTTATCGTGGTTTCTGGGGAGACAAGGGAGGTATCACAGTCAGCGGAGGAGAAGCCCTCTTGCAGATTGATTTCTTGATTGCTCTCTTTACTAAGGCAAAAGAAAAAGGTATCCACTGTACCTTGGATACTTGTGCCCTTCCATTCCGTAACAAACCACGCTATCTAGAAAAGTTCAACAAGTTAATGGCCGTGACAGACTTGGTTCTCCTTGATATCAAGGAAATCAACGAAGCACAACACAAGATTGTAACCAGTCAAACCAATAAAAACATCTTGGCTTGTGCCCAGTACTTGTCAGAAATCGGTAAACCTGTTTGGATTCGTCACGTTCTTGTACCTGGATTGACAGACCGCGATGAAGATTTGATTGAACTTGGTAAGTTTGTAAAAACTCTCAAAAATGTTGATAAGTTTGAAATCTTGCCTTATCACACTATGGGTGAGTTCAAATGGCGTGAACTTGGGATTCCATATTCCCTTGAAGGAGTTAAACCTCCAACAGCAGATCGTGTCAAAAACGCTAAGGAATTGATGGATACAGAAAGCTATCAAGATTACATGAAACGTGTACATGGATAAAATGAAAGAAGAGGTCGGGATTTTTTCTCGGCCTCTTTTTGACTATAGAAAAGGCTCAGCATTTAAGCTAAGCCTTTTATTTTTTATTTAGAATGTTGTTTTCCAGCATTGCGTTTTTTGTTTTTCTTCTTGTTAGAAGTTGTGATAGCTGTTGCTGGTTCAGGGGTTACATCTTTACGAGTGCTTGAAGTTTTGCTTGCTTTTGGTGGGTTCTTAGCAAATTCTTCACGTACTTTTTTACGAAGTTTTGGACGAACGATGTAGTTGATGATAAATTGTTGAAGAATCATCATGAAACCACCGACAACCCAGTAAAGTGTAACGCTGGCTGGTGAGAAGACAGAGAACACGACAATCATGAGAGGGCTCATATAGAGCATCTTCTTGATTTGTTCTCTTTGAGTTTCATCCTCAACTCCATGAAGAGAAAGGAGTGATTGAAGATAGTAAAGGATACCAGCAAAGGCAACCAAAATCATACTAGGTGAGCCTAGAGGAATTCCTAGGTAGCTTGCTTGGGCAACTCCTTCAGTATGTTGGGCAGCAAAGTAGATAGCAGAGAAGAAAGGCATTTGAATGAGGATAGGGAAACATCCCACGCCGCCAAACATGCTGATGCCGTGCTCTTTTTGAGCAGCAAAGAGAGCTTGTTGAGCTTCTAATTTTTCTTCTTGAGTTGTTGCTTCTTTCAGGCGAGTCTGATGTGGCTCAAGGACATGCTTGAGAGCGTTCATCTTTTCAGAGTGGAGGGTTGCCTTCCATGATTGGTAGATACCAAGTGGGAGGATAATCAAGCGGACGATAATGGTTACGATGATGATTCCAACACCGAAACCGAGGCCTTGATCATTGGCGAAGTATTTGATAGCTTCTCCCATCGGAGCACCCAAGAAATCCCAAACAGGTCCAGTTGGGAGTCCTGTTGATTTATCAACCTGGACACAACCCGTTAAGACTAATAGCATAGTCACTCCCATGACTGAGAGAGCGATTCGTTTAATTGATTTCACTGTTTTTATTCCTTCTTTAAAAATTATACCTTTCTATTCTACTGTTTTTTTAGAAAATATACAATAGTTCTGGAGACCTAATTTGCGATTTTGAAGTCTGAATAAGATGGAAAGTTACTCAATTGAACATCAAGATAGGTTACTTTAGAGAATGGGGTAGGGCCTTTTCGGATCTCTTGGATAAACTTGGCCATGATGGCTGAAGATTCTGCTTGGGCAAGGATTTCAACGGTTCCGTCATCGTTATTCCAGACACGACCCGTAATGCCACCTAGTTCTAGAGCTAGGGTATAGACACCCCAGCGGAAGCCCACTCCTTGGACGCGACCTTGGGCGATCATTTTAACCTTTTGCATACCAAAACTCCTTGATTGTGTTATAATATTTCTATGACTATTATAACCTCTAAAGCCAATTCTGTGGTAAAAAATGCCAAAAAATTACATCGAAAAAAATATCGGAAAACCTCATATCTGATTGAGGGATGGCATCTGTTTGAAGAAGCTATTCAAGCTGGTGCAAAGATTGAGAAAATTTTTGCTCTCGCAGAGTATGGTGAAAAATTAGTAGACTATCCTCAGACTGTCCTTGTGACAGAAGAAATCTTGCTCGATTTAGCAGATTCTCAAACGCCTCAGGGCATTGTTGCCATTGTTCAAAAGGAGGATGAGCAGTTACCAGATTTGAGTCGGGGGAAATATCTTTTCTTAGAAGATGTGCAGGATCCTGGAAATGTTGGGACCATGATTCGGACGGCAGATGCAGCAGGTTTTTCTGGAGTCATCGTTTCCAGCAAGTCAGCAGATATCTATAGCCTCAAAACGCTTCGCTCCATGCAAGGCAGTCATTTCCATTTGCCGATTTATCGCATGTCTGTCGAAGGGTTTGTGGAACAAGCTAAAAAGAGCGGTTTACCAATTCTGGCAACCACCTTATCACAAAACTCTAAAGATTATCGTGAACTGACTCGGTTAGAAGATTTTGTCTTAGTCATGGGGAATGAAGGTCAAGGCATTAGTCCATTCATGACAGACCAGGCAGATCAATTGGTCCACATCAGCATGAAAGGGCAGGCAGAAAGCCTCAATGTCGCCATTGCTGCAGGTATACTCATGTTTTATTTGAGTTAAATGATTTGATTTTTGTTATAATCAGTAAAAAGATTTCATAAGGAGAAAAAGATATGAATCAAACAATTATTCAAGAACGTTCAGGTTTGAATCAATTTTATGCAAAAGTTTATGCTTTTGTAGGAATTGGGATCGCCTTATCTGCACTTGTTTCAGCCTTGATGTTAACAACCTTCCAAGACCTTCTTGTTCAGTTGATGCTTAATGCCCGCATATGGCTAATCGTGACAGGAGTAGTTGAAGTTGCTCTTGTAATTGCAGCCAGTAATATGGCTTATAAAAATAGCCCAGCAGCTCTTCCGATGTTTCTCATCTATTCAGTAGTGAACGGTTTTTCACTGAGTTTCATCGTGTCGCTCTATCTACCAGGAACGGTTCTAACGGCTTTCATTTCCAGCGCTGCCCTTTTCTTTGTCATGGCAATTGTCGGAGTTGTGATTAAAAAGGACTTGAGTGGTATCGGGCGTGCTTTGATTGCAGCCTTGGTAGGTTTCATTTTAGCTATGATTGTCAATGTATTTTTAAACAGTGGTCTCTTTGACTACATTATCAGTATAGTCATGGTTCTTGTTTTTGCAGGTTTGATTGCTTGGGATAACCAAAAGATTCGCTATGTTTATGAAGAATCAAATGGTCAAGTCGCTACAGGTTGGGCAATTTCTTTGGCGCTTAGCCTCTACCTTGACTTTATCAACCTTTTTCTTAGCTTCTTGCGTATCTTTGGAAGTGACGATTAATACTTTTAGAGCTCAAATGAGCTCTTTTTTAAATTTTTACTTTTATTTTTACTAGCAAAAGGGTATAATCATCTTATTATTCAAAAGGAGAGATGTATGAAGAAAAGTTTTATCCATCAACAGGAAGAAATTTCCTTTGTAAAAAATACCTTTACCCAGTATTTGAAAGATAAGTTAGAAGTTGTAGAAGTGCAGGGTCCAATCTTGAGTAAAGTTGGGGACGGGATGCAGGATAACCTTTCAGGGATTGAACATCCAGTTTCTGTTAAGGTTTTGCAAATTCCAGATGAATCTTATGAGGTGGTACATTCGCTTGCTAAGTGGAAGCGCCATACCTTGGCCCGTTTTGGTTTTGGCGAGGGTGAAGGCCTCTTTGTTCACATGAAGGCCCTTCGTCCAGACGAAGATTCACTAGATGCGACTCACTCAGTCTATGTAGACCAGTGGGACTGGGAAAAAGTTATTCCAAACGGACAGCGCAATCTTGCCTATCTTAAAGAAACGGTAGAAAAGATTTATAAGGCGATTCGTTTGACAGAGTTAGCAGTAGAAGCACGCTATGATATTGAGTCAATTTTGCCTAAGCAAATTACCTTTATCCATACAGAAGAGTTGGTAGAACGCTACCCAGACTTGACACCAAAAGAACGTGAAAATGCTATCTGTAAGGAGTTCGGTGCGGTCTTCCTAATTGGTATCGGTGGAGAATTGTCAGATGGAAAACCTCATGATGGACGTGCACCAGACTATGATGACTGGACAACTGAATCTGAAAATGGCTATCATGGCTTGAATGGGGACATCCTTGTTTGGAATGATAATTTGGGTGCAGCCTTTGAATTGTCTTCAATGGGCATTCGTGTCGATGAAGACACCCTCCGTCGCCAAGTAGCTATCACAGGAGACGAAGACCGCCTTTCTTTGGAGTGGCACAAAGCTCTCTTAAACGGCCTCTTCCCATTGACAATTGGTGGAGGAATTGGCCAATCTCGTATGGCTATGTTCCTGCTTCGTAAGAAGCACATCGGTGAAGTCCAAACCAGTGTTTGGCCACAAGAAGTGAGAGACACCTACGAAAATATTCTTTAATCAATCGAGCCGTAAGGTTCGATTTTCTTTTTTTGATAAGAATTTGGTATAATATACGGTATGAAAATCGTATCAGGTATCTACGGAGGGCGTCCTTTAAAGACGCTGGACGGTAAAACAACTCGACCTACTTCAGATAAGGTAAGGGGCGCTATTTTTAATATGATTGGTCCCTACTTTGAAGGTGGGCGAGTGCTAGATCTTTATGCTGGCAGTGGTGGTCTATCCATCGAAGCAGTCTCAAGAGGGATGTCCAGTGCCGTTCTGGTCGAGAAGGATCGCCGAGCCCAGAATATAGTCGCAGAAAATATTCGGATGACCAAGGAAACCTCTAAATTTCAATTATTGAAAATGGAATCCAGTCGCGCATTGGAGCAAGTGGATGGTGTCTTTGATCTTATTTTCTTGGACCCTCCATATGCAAAAGAACAAATCGTGTCAGATATTGAAAAAATGGCGGAGAGAAATCTTTTTTCAGAGGATGTCATGGTGGTTTGCGAAACAGATAAATCAGTAGAACTTCCAGAAGAAATCGCCTGTTTGGGTATCTGGAAGGAAAAAATATATGGAATTAGTAAGGTGACGGTTTATGTCAGATAAGATTGGGCTATTTACAGGTTCCTTTGATCCGATGACCAATGGACATTTGGATCTCATTGAGCGTGCAAGTAAGCTCTTTGATCAATTGTATGTGGGAATTTTTTATAATCCACACAAAATGGGATTTTTACCGATAGAGAGTCGAAAGAAGACTGTTGAAAAAGCAGTGGGACATCTCAAAAATGTGGAAGTGATAGCTTCTCACGATGAATTAGTCGTTGATGTTGCTAGAAGATTAGGTGCAGAGGTCTTGGTGCGTGGCTTGCGTAATGCAACAGATCTTCAGTATGAAGCTAGTTTTGATTTTTACAACCATCAACTAGCAGGAGAAATGGAGACAATCTACCTTCACAGTCGGCCGGAGCATGTTTACATCAGCTCTTCGGCTGTGAGAGAACTATTGAAATTTGGTCAAGATATCAGCGGGTATGTACCAAATGCTGTCCTAGAGGAGTTAAACAATGAAGAAAAAAACTAGATGGCCCTTATATCTCATTATTGGGCTCATTATCACTTTTATCGCTTTTACAGTGCCCCTGCCTTATTATATCGAGGTACCAGGAACTTCTGAAGATATTCGAAAGGTCTTACAAGTTAATAACCAACCTGACCAAGAGGAAGGTTCCTACCAATTTGTGACGGTTGGAGTTAAGCACGCTAGAATGGTTGACTTAGTCTATGCCTGGCTAACACCTTTCACCGACATACATAGTGCCAAAGAGATGACGGGTGGTTCATCAGATGCGGAATTTATGCGAATCAACCAGTTTTACATGGAAACTTCGCAAAACATGGCCAAATATCAAGGTCTGAAGACGGCGGGTAAGGAAATAGAGCTCAAATATCTGGGTGTCTATGTTTTGACTGTAACAGATAACTCGACTTTCAAAGGGGTTCTCAATATTGCTGACACCGTAACAGCGGTGAATGATAAAACTTTTGAGAGCTCCAAGGAGATGGTGGACTACGTTAATTCTCAGACTCTAGGTGATCAGGTGAAGGTTACTTATGAGGAGGATGGAAAAGTCAAAACTGCCGAAGGAAAGATCATTACTCTAGAAAATGGGAAGAATGGTATCGGAATCGGTTTGATTGACCGTACTGAAGTATCTAGTGATGTACCAATCAAGTTTTCAACTGCTGGCATTGGTGGTCCTAGTGCTGGGATGATGTTTAGTTTATCCATCTACACGCAAATTGCAGACCCTACTCTTCGAAATGGACGGATTATTGCCGGTACAGGAAGTATCGATAGAGATGGTAACGTAGGTGACATTGGCGGAATTGATAAAAAAGTGGTTGCCGCAGCTAAAAAGGGAGCTACTGTATTCTTTGCTCCTAACAATCCAGTAACTGAGGAAGCTAAAAAGGCAAATCCAAATGCCAAGAGTAACTATGACACAGCTCTAGAAGCAGCTCAAATGATTAAAACAGACATGAAAATCGTTCCAGTCAAAACGCTTCAAGATGCGATTGACTATTTAAAAAACAATCCCTAAACAGTAGGCGAATCCCTAAACTAGCGTAGAAAAAAAGAAGATGGTATAATAGGCAAATGATTCAATTGTTTTTTACCCTTAGTAGTCATATGTTTTTTGTCTACCTAGTCTTTCAACTCTTGAAAGATTTGGTCAGATGGGATCAAATTTTGAAGGTGACAAAGGATAATGCGAAGAAGGTTCGACTCTTGGTAGTATTGTGTAGTATCGGTTTAGGATATCTGATTAGTTCCTTTTTCCTAAATCTCTACCAACTTTGGCAAGAAGCAGTTAGAACACTATTCTAAAATTGTAAGTGAAGGAAAATACTCTATGGAAAAAATTGTAGTTCAAGGTGGCGATAATCGTTTGGTTGGAAGTGTCACCATCGAGGGCGCAAAAAATGCAGTGTTGCCACTGCTTGCAGCAACTATTTTAGCAAGTGAAGGAAAAACAGTCTTAAAAAATGTTCCTATTTTATCGGATGTTTTTACCATGAATCAGGTGGTTCGTGGATTAAATGCGAAAGTAGACTTTGATCAAGAAGCACATATTGTTGAAGTTGATGCGACTGGAGATATCACAGAAGAAGCCCCCTATAAGTATGTCAGCAAGATGCGTGCTTCTATTGTAGTATTGGGGCCAATCTTGGCTCGTGTGGGACATGCTAAAGTTTCGATGCCAGGTGGCTGTACTATCGGTAGTCGTCCGATAGACCTTCACCTAAAAGGACTCGAAGCAATGGGGGCTGAGATCACCCAAACGGCTGGTTATATTGAAGCTAAGGCAGAACGCTTGCACGGAGCTCACATTTACATGGACTTCCCTAGTGTTGGAGCTACTCAAAACTTGATGATGGCAGCAACTCTTGCTAACGGCGTAACTGTCATTGAAAATGCTGCGCGTGAACCTGAGATTGTCGACTTGGCTGTTCTCCTAAATAAAATGGGTGCCAAAGTCAAGGGGGCAGGAACAGAAACTATTACCATTACTGGTGTTGAACAACTACACGGCGCAACCCACAATGTTGTGCAAGACCGTATTGAAGCAGGAACCTTCATGGTAGCAGCTGCCATTACAGGTGGAGATGTCTTGATTCTGGATGCTATCTGGGAACATAATCGCCCCTTGATTGCTAAATTACAGGAAATGGGTGTTGAAGTCATCGATGAGGACGAAGGAATTCGTATTCGTTCTCAACGTGAAAAATTAAAGGCTGTTCACGTTAAGACACTTCCACATCCAGGATTTCCGACAGATATGCAAGCGCAGTTCACTGCTCTAATGACCGTTGCTCAAGGTGAGTCAACTATGGTAGAGACTGTATTTGAGAATCGTTTTCAACATTTAGAGGAAATGCGTCGTATGGGCTTGCACTCTGAAATCATCCGTGATACAGCCCGTATCGTCGGAGGACAGCCTCTCCAAGGTGCAGAAGTTCTATCGACAGACTTACGTGCCAGTGCAGCCTTGATTTTGACAGGCTTGGTAGCTGAAGGCGAAACAGTTGTAGGAAAGCTTGTCCATTTAGATAGAGGTTATTACCGTTTTCATGAAAAATTAGCCCAGTTAGGAGCTAAGATTGAACGGGTAAGTGTGGAAGCTGATGAAGATGAATAAACGATCCAAATATGTCTTACGTCGCTTTATCCTAGTAATTGTAGTACTACTATTAGGATTCTTAGCTCTTGCTATTGGTTTGATGATTGGCTATGGTATTCTAGGAAAAGGTCAAGATCCTTGGGCTATTTTAGCACCAGCAAAATGGCAAGAACTCATCGCAAAATTTACAGGAAAATAGACTGGGAGACCAGTCTTTTTCTAGGAAGTGAATGTAATACTCAATGAAAATCAAAGAGCAAACTAGGAAGCTAGCCGCAGGCTGCTCAAAACACAGTTTTGAGGTTGTGGATAGAACTGACGAAGTCAGCTCAAAGCACTGCTTTGAGGTTGCAGATGGACGCTGACGTGGTTTGAAGAGATTTTCGAAGAGTACAAGGAGAAAATATGAATAAAAAAACAAGGCAGGCCCTAATTGGCCTCTTGCTCTTTTTGCTCTTGTCAGCAGGAAGCTACTATATTAAACAAATGCAGTCTTCCAACACTGCACCACAAACACAAGCAAAACAAAAATCACAATCGTCGGATACTCCAAGTAAAGAACTGGCTGAAAGTGTCCTAACAGATTCGGTTAAAAAACAAATCAAGGGTACTCTAGAGTGGAATAGCGCAGGAGCCTTTATCGTCAATAACAATAAAACCAATCTGGATGCTAAGGTTTCAAGCAAACCCTATGCAGATAACAAGACAAAAACTGTAGGAGGAGAGACAGTTCCCACAGTAGCGAATGCGATCATGTCAAAAGCAACAAGGCAGTACAAGGACCGTGAAGAAACTGGCAATGGTTCAACATCTTGGACGCCTGCGGGTTGGCATCAGGTTAAGAATCTAAAAGGAAGCTATAACCATGCGGTCGATAGAGGACACTTGTTAGGCTATGCCTTGATAGGTGGTTTAGATGGCTTCGATGCTTCTACCAGCAATCCTAAAAATATTGCCGTACAGACAGCTTGGGCCAACCAAGCGCGTGCAGAAGATTCCACAGGCCAAAACTACTATGAGAGTTTGGTTCGAAAAGCCCTAGATCAGAATAAACGAGTGCGTTACCGTGTGACGTTGCTCTATGCGTCTGAGGAAGACTTGGTGCCGTCTGCATCGCAGATTGAAGCTAAGTCCTCTGATGGAGAATTGGAGTTTAATGTCGTTATTCCAAATGTCCAAAAGGGAATTCAGTTAGATTACCGAACAGGTGAGGTCACAGTCACAAAAAACAACTAATTGATCAAGAGGTTGAGGGAAAATCCCAACCTCGTTTTTTATTAGTCATGAACTGTTGACACGATTGGTTGTTTTTTGCTCTTCTGATTTTAAAGAGCTTTTTTGAAAATTTACAAGGCTTGAACTAGGGCGTCGGGACTGGGATTGCAGTTCTCTATTCAGCGACCCTTTATCATAGAAATTGAAAATTAATGTGTAGAAATTGGAAAATATGGTATAATAGTTTCAATTATACTTTTTAGGAGAAGGAAAATGGAAGACCCGAGCAGTCAGGATTTGTTACTGCAATTTGTTTTATTAGTTGTTTTGACCTTTTTAAATGCCTTTTTCTCTGCAACAGAAATGGCCATGGTTTCACTTAGTCGTTCACGTGTTGAGCAAAAAGCTGAGGAGGGAGATAAACGCTATATCCGTTTACTAAAGGTACTTGAAAACCCGAATCACTTTTTATCAACCATTCAAGTTGGTATCACCTTAATTACGATCTTGTCAGGGGCTAAACTAGCAGATTCACTTGGAGAGTTGATCGCCTCTTGGATGGGAAATAGCGAGACTGCCTATGCGGTAGCTAGCTTCTTATCATTAGCTTTCTTGACCTATATTTCTATTGTTTTTGGCGAACTTTATCCTAAGCGAATTGCTCTAAATCTTAAGGATGCCTTGGCTATCCGAACAGTACCGTTTATTATTGCTCTTGGTAAGATTGTGAGTCCCTTCGTTTGGATGCTCTCGGCGTCAACTAATCTCTTGAGTCAATTGACACCGATGACATTTGACGATGCAGATGAAAAAATGACTCGTGATGAGATTGAGTACATGTTGTCTAAGAGTGAAGAAACCTTGGATGCTGATGAAATTGAAATGTTACAAGGGATTTTCTCGCTAGACGAGCTCATGGCACGTGAAGTCATGGTTCCTCGAACCGATGCTTTCATGGTAGATATTCAAGATGACACTCAAACCATTATCCAAAGTATCTTGAAACAAAACTTTTCTCGTATTCCTGTTTATGATGGAGATAAGGATAATGTTATTGGATTGATTCATACTAAGAGTCTTCTTAAAGAAGCCTTTGCCAGCGGTTTTGACAATATTGTCTGGAAGCGAATCTTACAAGATCCACTCTTTGTACCTGAGACCATTTTTGTGGATGATTTATTAAAAGAGTTTAGAAATACCCAAAGACAGATGGCTATCCTACTAGATGAGTATGGAGGGATGGCTGGTCTAGTTACGTTGGAGGATCTCCTTGAGGAGATTGTTGGTGAGATTGATGATGAAACTGACCGAGCTGAAGTCTATGTTCACACTATTGGTGAGAATACCTATATTGTTCAAGGTACGATGAACTTGAACGACTTCAATAGTTATTTCGATGTTGAACTTGAAAGTGACGATGTAGATACGATTGCTGGTTACTATTTGACTGGCGTGGGAACTATTCCAACATCAGAAAAACTTAGCTATGAGTTAGAAAGTAGCAATAAGCATATCACTCTAACCAATGATAAAGTCAAAAATGGACGTGTAACCAAGCTTAAGGTTCAAATCCAAGCACTCGAATCAGAAGAAGAAACAGAATAAAACAAAAGCTTTATCAGAGTAGAACTGATAAAGCTTTTCTAGTAGTAAAAAAGAAAAGACCCCTGTAGGAGCCTTTGATAATATAGAGGCGGTAGACGGATTTGAACCGACGATCAAGCTTTTGCAGAGCCGTGCCTTACCACTTGGCTATACCGCCTTAACTTTTATTATTATACCTTTTAAATTAAATCTCGTCAATAGTTTCTTTTCTGAAAATGTAAGTTATCCTGCTTTCCTGATTTAAAAAGGCATGCGACAAAATATTCTGAAAATTCGTTTACTTTTGAAAGGGATTATGGTATAATTAACAGTATCTCATTAATTTTAATAGAGGAGTTAACTAAACATGAAAAAAGGTCGGATTTTTGCGGTAGCAGGGGTTGCCCTACTTGCAACAGGCGTTCTCGCAGCTTGTGGTTCTTCAAAATCATCAAATGCTGAAGCACCAAAAGCATATGGTTATGTATACACTGCTGATCCAGAAACATTGGACTACCTTATCTCTGGTAAACAAAGTACAAAAGTTGCCACTTCAAACGGTATCGATGGACTCTTTACGAATGATAAGTATGGTAACCTTACTCCTGCAGTCGCTGAAGATTGGTCAGTATCTCAAGATGGTTTAACATACACGTATAAAATTCGTAAAGGTGTAAAATGGTTCACATCTGATGGTGAAGAATATGCAGAAGTAACTGCAAATGACTTTGTTACAGGTTTGAAACACGCAGCCGACAATAAATCAGCCGCCCTTTACCTAGCACAAAATTCTGTTAAAGGATTGGCTGACTACTTGTCAGGAAACAACACAGACTTCTCTGCAGTAGGTGTTAAAGCAGTCGATGATTACACTCTTCAATATACATTGAACCAACCAGAACCATACTGGAACTCTAAACTGTCTTACGGAATTTTTTGGCCTTTGAACGCAGAGTTTGAAAAATCAAAAGGAAAAGACTTTGGTAAGGCGACAGATCCAACATCATTGCTTTACAATGGTCCGTTCTTGCTTAAAGGATTGACAGCTAAGTCTTCTATCGAGTTTGCGAAGAATGAACAGTATTGGGATAAAGACAATGTTCATATTGATACTGTAACGCTTGCTTATTATGATGGTTCGGACCAAGAATCAATCGAGCGTAACTTTACAAGTGGTGCATACAGCTATGCCCGTCTCTTCCCTACTAGCTCGAACTATTCTAAGGTAGCAGAAACATATAAAGATAATATCTACTATAACCCACAAGGTTCTGGTGTTGCTGGTTTGGGTGTCAATATTGATCGCCAAAGCTATAAGTATACTTCAAAAACAACTGACGAAGAAAAAACTTCTACTAAGAAAGCCCTTCTTAATAAAGATTTCCGTCAAGCTTTGAACTTTGCATTTGATCGCACTGCATATTCGGCTCAGATTAATGGTAAAGATGGAGCAGCACTTGCTGTTCGTAACCTCTTCGTAAAACCAGAATTTGTTTCAGCAGGTGAAAAAACATTTGGTGACTTGGTCACTGAGAAAGTTGTTTCTTATGGTGATGAGTGGAAAGATGTAAACTTTGCAGATGCTCAAGATGGACTTTACAATGCAGACAAAGCGAAAGCAGAATTAGCTAAAGCTAAAAAAGACCTTGAAGCAGATGGCGTAAAATTCCCAATCCACTTGGATATTCCAGTTGACCAAACTGCTAAGAACTACATTGCGCGTATTCAGTCCTTCAAACAATCTGTTGAGACCGCTTTGGGTACAGATAATGTAGTTATCGATATCCAACAAATCACTACGGATGAATTACACAATATCACATACTACGCTGCTAGTGCGGCAGCAGAAGATTGGGACCTTTCAGGTGCTGTTGGATGGAATCCAGACTATGATGATCCATCAACTTACCTTGATATCTTGAAATCAACTAATAGTGAAACAACTAAGACCTACATGGGCTATGATAATCCATCAAATCCAGCGGTTGCTCAAGTTGGTTTGAAAGATTACGACAAATTAGTTGATGATGCAGCTAGTGAAACAAGTGATCTTAACAAACGTTATGAGAAATATGCAGCAGCTCAAGCTTGGTTGACAGATAGCTCACTCTTCCTTCCAGCTATGTCGTCTACTGGTGCTGCTCCAGTTATTTCACGCGTAGTACCATTCTCAGAATCTTATACTCAATCAGGTGATAAAGGCTCAGATATTTACTTCAAATATCTTCAATTGCAAGCTAACACTGTAACAACCAAAGAGTACAAAGAAGCTCGTGAAAAATGGCTCAAAGAAAAAGCTGAATCAAACAAAAAAGCTCAAAAAGAGTTAGCGAGTCATGTGAAATAAATAATGCTCATCAGAACTTTCTCTCCTAAAGGAGAAGGTTCTTTTGGGATTTTAAAGGAAATAATATGAAAAAATATGTTTTTATGCGTATCTTGCGGTCGTTGGTTTCTATTTTCTTAGTAACGACCTTGATTTACACAATCATCTATACGATGGTTCCACGGAAGTTGATCTTCAAACAAGATACTAACTACAATAAAATTGCGACAACGGCTGATAAACGAGATAACTATGAAAATACTGTCTTTGAGCGTATGGGTTATATCGAATATTACGATACGAAAGAGTTGCAGGAAAAAGCTAGTAGCATTGACTCTTCTGTTACAGTAGATGCAAATGATACAAATAAAGCAATCTATGAAAAATATATCCAACAACTTGGGAATGGTTGGACTCTAGGTGAGTTTACAGAGAGTGGACAATTCTACGCTACACGTGAAATTCCTATTTTTGAGCGTGTGTTCAAATTCTATGCAAACTTGCTTGATATTGACCATACAAACAAGATCCAAGACCCTGAGAATCCTAACTTAGAGCGTTATTTGCGCTTTGAGAATGACCCTGCTATCGGTTGGTCTCTTGTGGGTTCAGGTACTAAACACAAATACCTCTTATACTTCAATAGTCAGTTCCCATTTGTTCACCAAAACTTTGTCAACTTGAATCTAGGAGATTCTTATCCAACTTATGCCAATACTCCTGTTCTTCAAGTTATTACACAAGGACAAGGACAAACGAAGACTTCTGAAGTTCAATTCCCAACTGGTAAGAAAACATCATCAGTTAACATTTACTCAAGAACTTATAAATCTCCGAGTCAAGCTGATGCTCGTGAAGTAGCGAACTACGGTAAAGATGATCCATATACAGCTACTGAAAGCAACTATCAGTACCCATCTATGATTGCAAGTTCTGCTATCACTGGTTTGATTGGTCTTGCGATTTCATATGCGATTGCGATTCCTCTTGGTTCAGCAATGGCTCGTTTCAAAAACACTTGGATCGATAGTTTCGCTACAGGGACTCTAACGTTCTTGTTGGCTCTTCCAACGATTGCCCTAGTCTATATTATTCGTTTGATTGGTTCTTCAATCGGCTTCCCAGACTCATTCCCAATCTTGGGTGCTGGTGATTGGCGTTCTTATGTCCTTCCAGCAGTGATTCTAGGCTTGCTAGGAGCACCTACTATGGCAATTTGGATTCGCCGTTATATGATTGACTTGCAATCACAAGATTTCGTTCGTTTTGCTCGTGCTAAAGGTTTGTCTGAGAAAGAGATTTCTGATAAGCACATCTTTAAAAATGCTATGGTACCACTCGTTTCTGGTATCCCAGGTTCTATCATTGGTGTTATTGGTGGAGCAACTCTTACTGAAACAGTCTTCGCCTTCCCAGGTATGGGTAAAATGTTGATCGACTCTGTAAAGGCTTCAAACAATAATATGGTAGTTGGTCTCGTCTTTATCTTCACTTGTGTTTCAATCTTCTCAAACCTTATTGGAGATATTTGGATGACCATTATTGACCCACGTATTAAATTGACAGAGAAAGGAGGCAAATAATGTCTACAATTAGTAATGAAAAATTTCAGTTTGTAAAACGTGATGATTATGCCTCTGAAGCAATTGATGCTCCTGCCTACTCATACTGGGGTTCTGTCTTTAGACAGTTTTTGAAGAAGAAATCAACAGTAATCATGCTAGGTATCTTGATTGCAATTGTTTTGATGAGTTTCATTTACCCAATGTTCTCTGATTTTGACTTCAATGATGTAAGTAAGGTAAATGATTTTAGCGCTCGTTACATTAAGCCAAATGCTGAGCATTGGTTTGGTACAGATAGTAATGGTAAATCTCTCTTTGACGGTGTCTGGTTTGGAGCTCGTAACTCTATCTTGATTTCTGTCATTGCGACCTTTGTCAACCTTTTTATCGGTGTTGTTATTGGTGGAATTTGGGGGATCTCAAAATCAGTTGACCGTATCATGATGGAAGTCTACAACGTTATCAACAATATTCCATCACTTTTGATCGTTATTGTTTTGACTTACTCTATCGGTGCAGGTTTCTGGAATTTGATCTTTGCCATGAGTGTAACCACTTGGATTAGTGTTGCCCATTCAATTCGTATCCAAATGTTACGTTACCGTGATTTAGAGTACAACCTTGCTTCACGTACCTTGGGAACACCAAGTTACAAAATTATTATGAAAAACATTATGCCCCAATTGGTATCTGTTATTGTTACGAGTACGTCGCAAATGCTTCCATCTTTTATCTCATATGAAGCTTTCCTATCATTCTTTGGACTTGGCTTGCCAATCACAGTACCAAGTTTGGGACGTTTGATTTCAGATTATTCTCAGAACGTAACAACCAATGCATACCTCTTCTGGATTCCATTGACAACTTTGGTCTTGGTATCCTTGTCCCTTTTCGTAGTAGGTCAAAACCTAGCGGATGCTAGTGATCCACGTACACATAGATAGGAGTAGAAATGACAAAAGAAAAAAATGTAATTTTGACTGCTCAAGATATTGTCGTGGAATTTGATGTTCGTGACAAGATTTTGACAGCTATTCGAGGTGTCTCCATTGATCTGATCGAGGGAGAGGTTCTCGCTTTAGTTGGAGAGTCAGGTTCAGGTAAATCAGTTTTGACAAAAACATTCACAGGAATGTTGGAAGAAAATGGTCGTATTGCACAAGGTAGTATTAATTACCGTGGGCAAGATTTGACAGCTTTATCTTCTCATAAAGATTGGGAAAGTATTCGTGGTGCGAAGATTGCAACTATCTTCCAAGATCCAATGACCAGTCTAGACCCAATCAAGACAATCGGAAGTCAAATCACAGAAGTTATTGTTAAACACCAAGGCAAGACTGCGCAAGAAGCTAAAGAATTGGCTATCGACTATATGAATAAAGTTGGTATTCCAGATTCTGAGAAACGTTTTGACGAGTATCCTTTCCAATATTCTGGGGGAATGCGTCAACGTATCGTTATCGCGATTGCTCTTGCTTGTCGTCCAGACATTCTTATCTGTGATGAGCCGACAACAGCTCTTGACGTGACCATCCAAGCACAGATTATTGATTTGTTGAAGTCACTTCAACACGAATACCACTTTACAACAATCTTTATCACCCATGACCTAGGTGTCGTAGCAAGTATCGCTGATAAAGTTGCAGTTATGTATGCTGGTGAAATCGTCGAGTATGGTACTGTTGAAGAAATCTTCTACGACCCACGTCATCCATATACATGGAGCCTCTTGTCAAGCTTGCCTCAACTTGCGGATGACAAAGGTGAATTGTACTCAATCCCTGGAACACCTCCATCGCTTTATACTGAATTGAAGGGAGATGCTTTTGCTCTTCGTTCAGATTATGCTATGAAGATTGACTTCGAGGAAAAAGCACCTCAGTTTGCAGTATCTGATACTCATTGGGCTAAGACATGGTTGCTTCATGAACAAGCTCCAAAAGTTGAAAAACCATCGGTGATTGCAGATTTACACGACAAGATTCGTGAAAAGATGGGCTTTACACATCTTGTGGACTAGGAGGAAGGAAATGTCTGAAAAATTAGTAGAAATTAAAGACTTAGAAATTTCCTTCGGTGAAGGAAGCAAAAAGTTTGTCGCTGTTAAAAATGCGAACTTCTTTATCAACAAAGGAGAAACTTTCTCACTTGTTGGAGAGTCTGGTAGTGGTAAGACAACAATTGGTCGTGCTATTATCGGTCTTAATGATACCAGCAAAGGTGATATCATCTTTGAAGGTCAAAAAATTAATGGTAAAAAATCACGTGAACAAGCTTCGGAATTAATCCGTCGTATCCAAATGATTTTCCAGGACCCTGCTGCAAGTTTGAATGAACGTGCAACGGTTGACTATATCATTTCTGAAGGTCTTTATAACCACCATTTATTTAAAGATGAAGAAGAAAGAAAAGAAAAAGTTCAAAATATTATTCGTGAAGTGGGACTTTTGGCTGAACATTTGACACGTTACCCACATGAGTTTTCAGGTGGACAACGTCAACGTATCGGGATTGCCCGTGCCTTGGTTATGCAACCTGACTTCGTTATTGCGGATGAGCCGATTTCAGCCTTGGACGTTTCAGTACGTGCCCAAGTTTTGAACTTGCTCAAGAAATTCCAAAAGGAATTAGGCTTGACTTATCTCTTTATCGCCCACGATTTGTCAGTAGTTCGTTTCATCTCTGATCGTATCGCGGTAATTTATAAGGGTGTCATTGTTGAAGTGGCTGAGACTGAAGAATTGTTTAACAATCCAGTTCATCCATACACGCAAGCACTTCTATCAGCTGTTCCTATTCCAGACCCAATCTTGGAACGTAAAAAAGTTTTGAAAGTCTATGATCCAGATCAACATGACTATGAAACTGATAAACCTTCTATGGTAGAAATTCGTCCAGGTCACTATGTTTGGGCAAACCAAGCTGAGTTGGAACGCTATAAAAAAGATTTGAAATAAGAAAGAGTTTTGTAATCTTGGTAGAATAATTCTATTAAGGTTATGAAACTTTTTTATTTTTGTAAAAGAACATTAGTTTAAAGATAGACAACTATATACCCGAAAACATGCTAATACTCAATGAAAATCAAAGAGCAAACTAGGAAGCTAGCCGTAGGTTGCTCAAAGCACGGCTTTGAGGTTGCAGATAAAGCTGACCTAGTTTGGATTTGAGTATAAGCCTAGTCTTCAATGACTCTTGGAGGAGAGAGAAAAGAAGCTGTTATTCTTTGAAAGTGTATTGAATTTATACAGAATGGAATGGATAAAACTACTTTCAGATAAGCTTTTATGAATCTTCAAAATTAAAATCACTTTCTATTTAAAATATCAGTCTTGCATTGCCTTCCTTTATGTGCTAGAGTTATGGTAACGTTTACAAAATTAAGGAGGGTTTTATGAGAAATTCAGCACTAATAGAAGAAATGAAAACTTACAGAGGTCGAGATGAAGTTCCGCAAGACTTTGACGATTTTTGGGATGGGGAAATAGAGAAGGTTTCGGTCTTGCCAGATTACCAACTAGAAGAACGTGATTTTCATATTCCAAATGTGAAGTGTTATGAGCTAACTTTTAAGGGCACTCGGGAAGGTCTTGTTTATGCGCGTGTGGTCTTACCAAAATCTGAACATAAAGTACCAGTTATTTTTCACTTCCATGGCTATATGGGACGTTGCTGGGATTGGGCAGATATGTTGGCCTTTACAGTCGCTGGTTATGGCGTTGTATCTATGGATGTCCGTGGTCAGTCTGGTTACTCACAAGATGGCTTGCGCTCGCCACTCGGAAATACTGTTAAGGGCCAAATCATTCGTGGTGCAGTAGAAGGAAAAGAGCAACTCTTCTATAAGGATGTTTATCTTGATATTTATCAATTAGTTGAGATTGTAGCTAGCTTCCCACAAGTGGATGAAGGCCAATTAGCAAGCTATGGAGCTTCTCAAGGAGGAGCGCTGGCTCTAGTGGCTGCGGGGTTAAATCCACGGATTAAGCGAACCGTAGCTATTTATCCATTCTTATCAGACTTTAGACGAGTGCTAGAGATTGGAAATACCAGCGAAGCCTATGATGAGCTTTTTCGTTACTTTAAGTTCCATGATCCATTCCATGAGACAGAAGAGCAGATTATGGAAACACTTAGCTATATCGATGTAAAAAATCTTGCCCATCGTATTAAGGGGGAAGTTCGGATGATTACTGGACTTGATGACGATGTCTGCTATCCAATCACTCAGTTTGCTATTTACAACCGTTTGACTTGTGAAAAGAGTTATCGTATCATGCCTGAATATGCTCACGAAGCCATGAATGTTCATGTCAATGATCAAGTTTACAACTGGTTGTGTGGTAGTGAGATCCCCTTTACCTATCTTGGTCACTAAAAATTGAAAAAAAGCTCTGTAGTTTCGAATGAACTACAGTCTTTTCTTTATGTGACTCAGATAATGAGAAAGTAGTTTCAGGTAGTTTGAAACTTCTAAATATCTTTGAAAGTAGAATCTATTATGGATTATAAAGTCTAAAATTTAGAATATTTATTATATAATATGGTTAAGATAAAAAGTGAAAGGAGTATAGCTAGTTGCGAATCTTTTAACTTGGAATTTATAAAAGAGCAACAGCATTTCATTTACAAAGAATGGCAATTCCATTCAATAATACAGTTTCTTATTTGCAGCTAGTCTGAAAGGCTAAAAATTTTAAGCAAAAAAGAAAGCGCTTTATTTTTTAAAATAACGGAAGGGAAAACATGAATCAGAGAGATTTTGATAGAAAACAGAGATATGGAATTCGGAAATTTGCAGTTGGAGCAGCTTCAGTAGTGATTGGAGCCATTGTTTTTGGTGCTGCCCCTGCTTTGGCTCAAGAGCTACCATCAGCGAATGGTGAAACAGCGGGGCAATCTTTGCCAGAATTGCCTAAGGAAGTAGAGACAGGAAGTCTGACGAATCTCGATAAGGAGCTTGCAGGCCAAGTAACCACAGTAAATAATAGTGGAACAGAAGTGAGCCGTGAAGAGTTGCAAGCAAACCCAGGGTCTGAAAAACCAACAGAAACAGAAGCATCAAACGAAACTCCAGCTACAGAGAGTGAAGACGAGGAAGTTGGAAATATTCCCCGTGACTTTTATGCCAGAGAGTTGGAAAATGCCAATACTGTTATTGAAAAAGAGGATGTGGAAACCAATCCTTCAAATGGTCAAAGAATTGACATGAAAGAGGAACTTGACAAGCTTAAAAAACTTCAAAATGCGACCATTCATATGGAGTTTAAGCCAGATGCATCTGCTCCACGTTTTTACAACCTTTTCTCAGTCTCTAGTGATACCAAAGTAAATGAGTATTTCACCATGGCCATCCTTGATAACACAGCTATCGTTGAAGGTCGTGATGCAAATGGAAATCAATTCTATGGTGATTATAAAACTGCTCCTTTGAAGATTAAGCCAGGTGAGTGGAACTCTGTAACCTTTACAGTTGAAAGACCAAATGCTGACCAACCAAAAGGTCAAGTTCGTGTCTATGTGAATGGTGTCTTGTCGCGTACAAGTCCTCAGTCTGGTCGCTTCATTCAAGATATGCCAGATGTCAACCATGTACAAATCGGTACAACAAAACGCACAGGCAAAAACTTCTGGGGCGCTAATCTTAAAGTCCGTAATCTGACTGTTTATGACCGTGCTCTTTCTCAAGAAGAAGTTAAAAAACGTAGCCAACTTTTTGAAAGAGGAGAGTTGGAGAAGAAACTTCCTGAAGGAGCAAAAGTTACTGATAAACTGGATGTTTTTGAAGGTGGTGAGAACCGCAAACCAAATAAAGATGGTATCGCAAGCTACCGCATTCCAGCTCTGCTGAAAACTGATAAGGGAACCTTGATTGCTGGAGCAGACGAGAGACGTTTGCATCACTCTGACTGGGGTGATATCGGTATGGTCATTCGTCGTAGTGATGATAAGGGTAAAACTTGGGGAGATAGAATCGTCATCTCAAATCCTCGTGACAATGAGAAGGCTAAGAGAGCTCATGCAGGATCACCAGTCAACATTGACATGGCTCTAGTTCAAGATCCGAAAACTAAGAGAATCTTTGCCATTTATGATATGTTCGTAGAAGGCGAAGCTGTTAGAGATTTGCCAGGAAAAGCGCCACAAGCCTATGAGAAAATTGGTGACAAGGTATACCAAGTCTTGTACAAACAAGGTGATGCAGGACGTTATACCATTCGTGAAAATGGCGAAGTTTTTGACCCTGAAAATAGAAAGACAGAATACCGTGTTGTAGTTGATCCTAAGAAACCAGCCTATAGTGATAAGGGTGATCTATACAAGGGTGAAGAACTGATTGGTAATGTCTACTTCGATTATAGCGACAAGAATATCTTTAGAGTTTCAAACACTAACTATCTCTGGATGTCTTATAGCGATGACGATGGAAAAACTTGGTCTGCACCTAAAGATATTACATACGGCATTCGTAAGGACTGGATGCACTTCTTAGGTACTGGACCTGGTACAGGTATTGCCTTACATTCAGGACCTCATAAAGGGCGTCTGGTTATCCCTGCCTACACTACAAATAACGTATCCTACCTCAGTGGATCCCAGTCTTCACGCGTTATTTATTCAGATGATCATGGTGAAACTTGGCACGCTGGTGAAGCGGTCAATGATAACCGTCCAGTAGGTAACCAAACAATTCATTCTTCAACTATGAATAATCCAGGTGCTCAAAATACTGAGTCAACTGTTGTTCAGTTGAATAATGGGGATCTCAAACTCTTCATGCGTGGATTGACAGGGGATTTGCAAGTTGCAACGAGTAAAGACGGTGGAGCAACTTGGGAAAAAGATGTAAAACGCTATTCAGATGTCAAAGATGTCTATGTTCAAATGTCTGCCATTCATACGGTGCACGATGGTAAGGAATATATCATCCTCAGTAATGCAGGTGGTCCAGGACGTTACAATGGTTTGGTACACTTGGCACAAGTGGAAGCTAACGGAGATTTGACTTGGCTCAAGCACAATCCAATTCAAAGCGGTAAATTTGCTTATAACTCCTTGCAAGATCTTGGAAATGGTGAATTTGGTTTGCTTTATGAGCATGCAACTGCCACTCAAAATGAATACACCTTGTCTTATAAAAAATTCAACTGGGATTTCTTAAGTAAGGATAGAATTTCTCCAACAAAAGCAACTGTGAAAAATGCTGTGGAGATGAGCAAAAATGTCATCGCTTTAGAATTTGATTCAGAAGTATTGGTGAATCAACCACCAGTTCTTAAACTGGCAAATGGGAATTTTGCTACCTTCTTGACGCAGTATGATTCAAAAACCTTGTTATTTGCAGCTAGCAAGGAAGATATTGGTCAAGAAATTACAGAAATCATTGATGGTGCAATTGAGAGCATGCATAATTTGCCTGTAAGTCTCGAAGGTGCAGGAGTCCCTGGTGGGAAAAATGCTGCAAAGGCAGAAATTCATGAAGTCCCAGAATTTACAGGTGCAGTCAATGGTGAAGGTACAGTTCATGAGGATCCAGCCTTTGATGGTGGCGTCAACGGTGAGGAAGCAGCCGTTCATGACGTGCCAGCCTTTGAAGGTGGTGTGAACGGCGAAGAAGCAGCTGTTCATGAAGTTCCAGAAATAGAGGTTGAAGAAAATCCACCAGGAACTATTCACGAAGTCCCAGAATTTGAAGGCGGTGTGAATGGTGCTGAAGCAGCAGTCAATGAAGTCTCAGACTTCGAGGGTGGTGTGAACAGCGAGGAAGCAGCCGTTCATGAAATTCCAGAAATAGAGGTTGAAGAAAATCCACCAGGAACTATTAACGAAGTTCCGGAATTTGCAGGTGGAGTCAATGGTGCCGAAGCAGCCGTTCATGATGTGCCAGCTTTTGAAGGTGGTGTGAACGGCGAAGAAGCCGCGGTCCATGAAGTTCCAGAATATATTCCAGTGCAAACTTCAAAAGGGGAAGCTGCGGTTCATGAAATTTCAGACTTCGAAGGCGGTGTGAATACAGTAGAAGCAGCTAAGTCAGACACTTCAGACTTCGAAGGCGGTGTCAATGGTGAGGAAGGAGCTAAGGCAGAAAGTCCAGAGTTCGAAGGCGGTGTGAATGCAGTAGAAGCAGCCAAGTCAGACACTTCAGAGTTCGAAGGCGGAGTCAATGCAGTAGAAGCAGCCAAGTCAGACGCTTCAGACTTCGAAGGCGGTGTCAATGGCGAAGAAGGAGCTAAGGCAGAGAGTTCAGAGTTCGAAGGCGGTGTGAATGGAGTAGAGTCCGCTAAGTCAGACACTTCAACCTTTGAAGGTGGTGTCAATGGCGAAGAAGGAGCTAAGTCAGAGAGTCCAGAGTTCGAAGGCGGTGTGAATGGAGTAGAGTCCGCTAAGTCAGACACTTCAACCTTTGAAGGTGGTGTCAATGGCGAAGAAGGAGCTAAGTCAGAGAGTCCAGAGTTCGAAGGCGGTGTGAATGGAGTAGAGTCCGCTAAGCTAGAGGTGCCAGAATATACAGGCGGTGTGAATGCAGTAGAATCCGCTAAGTTAGAAGCTCCAGAATACACAGGTGGTGTCAATGCAGTGGAATCCGCTAAGTTAGATTCTCCAGAATACACAGGTGGTGTCAATGCAGTGGAATCCGCTAAGTTAGAGGTGCCAGAATATACAAGTGGTGTAAATGGAGTAGAATCTGCTAAGTTAGAAGTTCCAGAGTACACAGGTGGCGTCAATGGAGTAGAGGCTGCTAAGTTAGAAGTTCCAGAGTACACAGGTGGCGTCAATGCAGTAGAATCTGCTAAGTTAGAAGCACCAGAGTATACAAGTGGTGTAAATGGAGTAGAATCTGCTAAGTTAGAAGTTCCAGAGTATACAGGTGGTGTAAATGGAGTAGAATCTGCTAAGTTAGAAGTTCCAGAGTACACAGGTGGTGTCAATGGAGTGGAATCTGCTAAGTTAGAAGTTCCAGAGTACACAGGTGGTGTTAATGGGCTAGAAGCTGCTATCCATGAGGTCTCAGAGTATAAGGGAGAACAGTCAATTGTGGTTCAAGCTATGGCACAAGATAAAACTTATCAAGCCCCTGCTGCTCGTCAGCAACTTCTTCCTGAAACAGGAAGTGAAGATCTTGCTCCTCTTGCCTCTCTAGGACTTGTAGGAATGCTCCTAGGTATGTTTGCTATGGGCAAGAAAAAAGAAGATCAATGAAATAGTTAAAATCAACGAAATTCATAGAGAAATTTGATCTTATATTAGAAAGGGTCGTGACTAGAACTAGTTACGGCCTTTTTGATCTAGATAAATCAGGAGTCAAATAGTTAATACTCTTCGAAAATCTCTTCAAACCACGTCAGCTTCGCCTTACCGTATATGTGTTACTGACTTCGTCAGTTCTATCCACAACCTCAAAACTGTGTTTTGAGCAACCTGCGGCTAGCTTCCTAGTTTGCTCTTTGATTTTCATTGAGTATAAGTTTGAGATAAAGTTCATTAAAAAAACGATTCAACCGAATGAAGCAATTTTATGTTAGAAAAATCCAAAGCACCCGAAAGTAGTTTCAAATGTCTGAGTTTATGTTTTAAAAACTGAAAGTATAATCTGTTCTATCTCAATCTCTCTTAAAAGGGGAGGATTTATTATATAATGAGAATAAGATAAAATTTGAAAGGAGTAGGAGACTCTAGTTAACGATGGGTCGTTAAGTGAGAGAAAATTTGAAAGAGCGAGTGTAACCATTCGTGAAAAAGTAATTTTTGTCATTTAGTCAGATGACTAAAAATTTTAAGCGAAAAAGAAAGCGCTTTATTTTTAAAAATGAAAGGAAGAAAGATGAAGCATAATCAGTTGGATAGAAAACAACGATACGGAATTCGCAAATTTACAGTAGGAGCCGCTTCAGTCGTTATTGGAGCAGTTGTTTTTGGTGCATCGCCAGTATTAGCACAAGAGTCAACGGTCACTAGTAAAGAGACCGCCGAGCTTAGTGTCGAAAAGGAACAGCCTGAAAAAGCAGAGATCGTTGAAAAGAATGTTACGGAATCTAATGGGGTAGATACAGTTACACATGCATCTACAGAAGCACATACTGGAACAGAGACAACTACAACGGCAGAAGCAACTAGAGAAACCGAAAAAGATCCAGCTGCGCTTCCACGTGATTACTATGCTAGAGAGTTGGAAAATGTCAATACTGTTCTTGAAAAGGAAGATGTAGAGACTAATGCTGCAAATAGCAATAGAATTGATCTGACAGAGCAATTAGGCAAACTGAAACAACTTCAAAACGCGACCATTCATATGGAGTTCAAACCAGATGCTTCTGCGCCAGCATTTTACAACCTTTTCTCAGTCTCAAGTGATAAGGTTCGAAATGAATATTTCACCATGGCTGTTTACAACAACGTTGCCTTGATTGAGGGCCGCGATCAAAACGGCGACCAATTTTATGATAGATACACAGACGCACCATTAACTGTCAAACCAGGTCAGTGGAACTCAGTAACCTTTACAGTTGAAAGACCAAGTGCAGATTCTCCAGATGGGCAAGTTCGTCTCTATGTAAACGGAGTTTTGTCACGAACAAGTAAGAAATCAGGACGCTTTATCAAAGATATGCCTGATGTGAATCATATGCAAATTGGTACCACAAATCGTGCAGGAAGTATGGTTTGGGGGGCAGGTTTACAAGTTCGTAATCTAACTGTTTATGATCGTGCCTTGAGTCCAGAAGAAGTTCAAAATCGTAGCTACCTATTTGAAAGATCCGAATTAGAGAAAAAGCTTCCAGAAGGAGCTGAGATAACAGATAAAAAGGATGTCTTTGAAGCTGGTAAAAATGGGCAGTCAAATCCAGATGGTATTAATAGCTATCGTATTCCAGCCCTCCTTAAGACTGACAAGGGAACTCTGATTGCTGGAGCTGACGAACGCCGCTTACACCACTCTGACTGGGGTGATATCGGTATGGTCGTTAAACGAAGTGAAGACAAGGGCCAAACATGGGGCGATCGCATCACTCTTACGAATCTACGTGACAATCCAAAAGCCAAGGATCCAAACATTGGTTCACCAGTGAATATCGACATGGTCTTGGTTCAAGATACTGAAACTAAACGCATCTTCTCAGTCTATGATATGTTCCCAGAAGGTAAAGGAATCTTCGGAATGTCTTCTGAAAGAGAAGTTGCCTATAAGGAAATTGATGGAAAAACTTATCAAATTCTATACCGTGAAGGAGAAAATGGGGCCTATACAATTCGTGAAAATGGCCTTGTCTACACACCAGATGGCCAGGCAACGGATTACCGTGTTGTTGTAAATCCTGTCAAGCCTGGTTATAGCGATAAAGGTGATCTTTATCAGGGTGAGCAGTTACTAGGAAATATCTACTTTACAAGTAATAAAACTTCTCCATTTAGAGTTGCTAAAGACAGCTACCTATGGATGTCGTACAGTGATGATGATGGTAAGACTTGGTCTGCACCACAAGATATTACTCCAATGGTTAAAGCTGATTGGATGAAATTTTTAGGTGTGGGACCTGGAGTGGGCATTACCCTCCAGAATGGACCTCATAAAGGTCGGATTGTCGTTCCTGTCTATACGACGAATAGAACAAACCACCTCAATGGTTCTCAATCATCTCGTATCATCTACTCAGATGACCATGGTAAGACTTGGCATATGGGTGGCGGTGTCAATGACAACCGTACACTTTATGATGGCACAGTAGTTGATTCAAGCAACATGAATAATTACTATGCTCAAAATACGGAGGCTTCAGTTGTTCAGCTGAACAATGGTCAGTTGAAACTCTTTATGCGTGGTTTGACTGGTGATTTGCAGGTTGCGACAAGTCATGATGGTGGTATTACATGGGACAACTATGTAGCACGCTATGATGTACCTGATGTTTATGTTCAAATGGCGGCGACACATACAGTTCAAGATGGTAAAGAGTACATCCTTCTAGCAAATGCCAATGGCCCAGGTCGTAAGAATGGTTATATTCGAGTGGCTCGCGTAGAAGAAGATGGCGAGTTGACTTGGCTGCATCATCATTTGATTCAAGAAGGGGAGTATGCCTATAACTCACTTCAACAGATCGGACCAAAAGAATTTGGTCTCTTGTATGAACATCATGAAGCTGGTGGCAATCCTTATACTCTATCCTTCAAGAAATTCAACTGGGATTTCTTAACGAAGGAAAGAATTTCTCCTAAAGAAGCCAAAGTTAAAAATGTTATTGAAAAATGGCCAGGAATTCTTGCAGTAGAATTTGATTCAGAAGTTTTGGTTAACAAAATCCCAACACTTCAGTTGGCAAATGGTAAAAAAATAAACTTTATGACCCAGTACGATACTAAGACTCTTCTATTCACAATAGACAAGTCAGATCTTGGTCAGGAGATAACTGGACTTGCTTCTGGAGCTATCGAGAGTATGCATAACCTTCCAGTGAGTCTTGAAGGAGCAGGTATTCCTGGAGCTGCCAACGGTAGTGAAGCTGCTGTTAACGAAGTACCAGAATTCACAGGTGGAGTTAATGGTGTAGAAGCTGCGACTGCTGAACTTCCAGAATTTACTGGTGGAGTCAATGGTAGTGAAGCAGCTGTTCATGAAGTACCAGAATTCGAAGGTGGGGTGAATGGCGAAGAGGCTGCTGTAACGGAGCTCCCAGAGTATACTGAACCTATTGGTACAGTAGGCGAAGAAGCAGCACCGATAGCAGAACTTCCAGAATTCACAGGCGGAGTTAATGGAAGCGAAGCAGCTGTACATGAAGTACCAGAATTCGAAGGTGGGGTGAATGGCGAAGAGGCTGCTGTAACGGAGCTCCCAGAGTATACTGAACCTATTGGTACAGTAGGCGAAGAAGCAGCACCGATAGCAGAACTTCCAGAATTCACAGGCGGAGTTAATGGTAGTGAAGCAGCTGTGCATGAAGTCCCAGAATTCACAGGTGGTGTGAATGCAGTAGAAGCAGCAAAAGCAGAATCTCTAGAATTTACAGGTGGAGTCAATGGTAGTGAAGCAGCTGTGTATGAAGTACCAGAATTTACAGGTGGTGTGAATGCAGTAGAAGCAGCAAAAGCAGAATTTCCAGAATTTGTAGGTGGAGTCAATGCTGCAGAATCTGCAGTCCAGGAAGTCCCAGAGTTCACAGGTCAGCAGTCTATTGTATCTCAGGCTACGGCACAAGATAAGACTTATCAAGCACCTGCAGTTCGTCAAGATGTTCTTCCTAAGACAGGAAGTGAAGATGCCACTGTCCTTGCTTTTGTAGGACTTGTTGGGATGCTCCTTGGTATGTTTGCTTTGGGGAAGAGAAAAGAAGATTAGTCAAATCGTTAAAATTGAAGGTTTCCTTAGTGAAACTAAATCTTATACTCAATGAAAATCAAAGAGCAAACTAGGAAGCTAGCCGCAGGTTGTACTTGAGTACGGCAAGGGGACGCTGACGTGGTTTGAATTTGATTTTCGAAGAGTATTAGTTAGAAAGGGTCGTAACGAAAATTAGTTACGGCCTTTTTCTTTAAAAAAGGGCTGGTTTTAAGATTTAAGAGGTGTTGGGATAGATGTTAGATCCCTGAAACTACTTTCAGAAGAAACTGTTGCATAAAATTGTTTTGAAACTCCAATCTATTCTAGCACAAGTTGTTGAAAGCGCTTTAATAATAAGCTATAATAGTCACATAAACACAAAGGAAAAGAAAAGGAGGAAAGTAGATGCCACAAATTAGTAAAGAAGCCTTGATTGAACAAATCAAAGATGGAATCATCGTTTCTTGTCAGGCACTTCCTCATGAACCGCTCTACACAGAAGCGGGAGGAGTTATCCCCTTGTTGGTGAAAGCAGCTGAACAAGGTGGTGCAGTCGGTATCCGAGCAAACAGTGTTCGAGATATCAAGGAAATTAAAGAGGTCACTAAACTTCCGATTATCGGGATTATCAAGCGGGACTATCCACCGCAAGAACCATTCATTACTGCTACAATGAAGGAAGTGGATGAACTAGCGGCTCTTGACATCGAAGTCATTGCTCTTGACTGTACCAAGCGTGAACGTCATGATGGCTTGGAGATCCAAGAATTTATCCGTCAGATCAAAGAAAAATATCCAAATCAACTCTTGATGGCTGACACAAGTACCTTTGAGGAAGGTCTAACAGCAGTTGAAGCGGGAATTGACTTTGTCGGAACAACCTTATCAGGTTACACTTCTTACAGTCCAAAAGTGGATGGCCCAGACTTTGAACTCATCAAGAAACTCTGTGATGCAGGGGTGGACGTCATCGCTGAAGGAAAAATTCACACACCAGAACAAGCTAAGCAAATCCTAGGTTACGGAGTGCGAGGTATCGTAGTTGGTGGCGCTATTACTAGACCAAAAGAGATTACGGAACGATTTGTTGCGGGTCTTAAATAACACAATATAAAAAACGAGGAGAGTGGTTGATTAGTAGGAAAAAATGAAAACGTATACAAAGTCGACATTGCTCATTATCCAATATGGATACGCTTATCAATTAGGAGAATACAAATGAAATTTAGAAAACTAGCTTGTACAGTACTTGCGGGTGCTGCGGTTCTATCACTTGCTGCTTGTGGCAAATCAGACGCTAACAAAGATGCTGCCAAATCAGGCGATGCAGCAGCAACAACAGAAATTACTTGGTGGGCATTCCCGGTATTTACTCAAGAAAAATCTGGTGACGGTGTTGGAACTTATGAAAAATCTATCATCGAAGCTTTCGAAAAAGCAAATCCAGATATCAAAGTTAAATTAGAAACAATCGACTTCAAATCTGGACCAGAAAAAATCACAACAGCTATCGAAGCTGGTACAGCTCCAGATGTACTTTTCGATGCACCAGGTCGTATCATCAATTACGGTAAAAATGGTAAATTGGCTGAGTTGAATGACCTCTTTACAGATGAATTTGTGAAAGATGTTAACAACGAAAACATCGTACAAGCAAGTAAAGCTGGTGACAAAGCATACATGTATCCAATCAGTTCTGCACCATTCTACATGGCTATGAACAAGAAAATGTTGGAAGATGCTGGTGTAGCTAACCTTGTTAAAGAAGGTTGGACAACTGATGATTTTGAAAAAGTCTTGAAAGCACTTAAAGATAAAGGATACACTCCAGGTTCATTGTTCAGTTCTGGTCAAGGGGGAGACCAAGGAACACGTGCCTTCATCTCTAACCTTTACGGCGGTTCTGTAACTGATAAAGAAGTAACTAAATACACAACTGACGATCCTAAATTCGTTAAAGGTCTTGAAAAAGCAGCTAGCTGGATCAAAGATGGTTTGTTGAATAACGGTTCACAATTTGACGGTGGAGCAGACATCCAAAACTTTGCAAACGGTCAAACTTCTTACACAATCCTTTGGGCACCAGCTCAAAACGGTATCCAAGCTAAACTTTTGGAAGCAAGTAAAGTTGAAGTGGTTGAAGTTCCATTCCCATCTGATTCTGGCAAACCAGCTCTTGAATACCTTGTAAACGGATTTGCAGTATTTAACAACAAAGATGAAAAGAAAGTTGCTGCAGCTAAGAAATTTATCCAATTTATCGCTGATGATAAAGAGTGGGGTCCTAAAGACGTAGTTCGTACAGGAGCATTCCCAGTTCGTACTTCATTTGGAAAACTTTACGATGACAAACGTATGGAAACAATCAGTGGTTGGACTCAATACTACTCACCATATTACAACACAATCGACGGATTTGCTGAAATGAGAACACTTTGGTTCCCAATGTTGCAAGCTGTATCAAATGGTGACGAACAACCTGCTGCAGCATTGAAAGCATTCACTGAAAAAGCGAATGAAACAATCAAAAAAGCAGCTAAATAATAAGCCCTAAATAAAAACTGAGTTCCCCCCTTTTCCCTGAGCATATCTGTGTATGAAAAGGGGGACTTTTGTTTGAAATAGAAGCAACTGACAGGTCAAAATTAAAATGAAGTTTTTACATTGACGAATCTTAGAAAAATTTCATTTTGATTTTAGATCAGGGTCAGATAACAGTCAAAAAAACAAAACTATGTGAAAGTGAGGTGCCAACTGTGAAAATCAATAAAATTCGCATGCGGGAAACTATTATTTCCTACGCATTCCTAGCACCAGTATTAATCTTCTTTACCGTCTTCGTTTTAGCTCCAATGATCATGGGCTTCATCACAAGTTTCTTCAACTATTCGATGACTAGCTTTGAGTTTGTGGGCTTGGACAACTACATTCGTATGTTTAAAGACCCTGTGTTTACAAAATCTTTGATTAATACCGTAATCTTGGTTATCGGGTCTGTACCAGTCGTTGTACTCTTCTCGCTCTTTGTAGCATCACAAACTTACCAACAAAATGCCATCGCTAGATCTTTCTACCGTTTCGTCTTCTTCCTTCCTGTAGTAACAGGTAGTGTTGCCGTAACAGTAGTATGGAAATGGATCTACGATCCACTATCAGGTATTTTGAACTTCGTGCTTAAGTCAAGCCACATCATCAGCCAAAACATTTCTTGGTTGGGAGATAAAAACTGGGCTTTGATGGCGATTATGATTATCCTTTTGACAACATCAGTTGGTCAACCAATCATTCTCTACATCGCTGCAATGGGTAATATTGATAACTCACTTGTAGAGGCGGCTCGTGTTGACGGTGCGACTGAGTTCCAAGTATTCTGGAAGATTAAATGGCCAAGCCTTCTTCCAACAACTCTTTATATTGCAATCATTACAACCATCAACTCATTCCAATGTTTCGCCTTGATTCAGTTGTTGACATCTGGTGGTCCAAACTACTCAACAAGTACACTTATGTACTACCTCTACGAAAAAGCCTTCCAATTGACTGAATATGGCTATGCCAATACTATTGGTGTATTCTTGGCAGTTATGATTGCCCTTGTCAGCTTCGCTCAATTCAAGATCCTCGGAAACGACGTAGAATACTAAGGAAAGGAGACAGCTATGCAATCTACACAAAAGAAACCTTTAACAGCCTTTACTGTTATTTCAACAATCATTTTGCTCTTGTTGACTGTACTCTTTATCTTCCCATTCTACTGGATCTTGACAGGTGCATTCAAATCACAACCAGATACCATTATGATTCCACCACAATGGTTCCCTAAAGCTCCAACAATGGAGAACTTCCAACAATTGATGGTGCAAAACCCAGCCTTGCAATGGATGTGGAACTCAGTATTCATTTCTTTGGTAACCATGTTCTTGGTTTGTGCAACCTCTTCACTAGCAGGTTATGTATTGGCTAAGAAACGTTTCTATGGACAACGCATTCTCTTTGCAATCTTTATCGCTGCCATGGCTCTTCCAAAACAAGTTGTCCTTGTACCATTGGTACGTATCGTCAACTTCATGGGAATCCATGACACTCTTTGGGCAGTTATCTTGCCTTTAATCGGATGGCCATTCGGGGTCTTCCTTATGAAACAGTTCAGTGAAAACATTCCTACAGAATTGCTCGAATCTGCTAAAATCGATGGATGTGGTGAGATTCGTACTTTCTGGAGCGTAGCCTTCCCTATTGTAAAACCAGGATTTGCAGCTCTTGCAATCTTCACTTTCATCAATACTTGGAATGACTACTTCATGCAATTGGTAATGTTGACTTCACGTCAAAACTTGACCATCTCACTCGGGGTTGCGACTATGCAGGCCGAGATGGCAACCAACTATGGTTTGATCATGGCAGGTGCTGCCCTTGCAGCTGTGCCAATCGTAACAGTCTTCCTTGTCTTCCAAAAATCCTTTACTCAAGGGATTACTATGGGAGCTGTCAAAGGATAGTCCTCTGCGAAAATTGAATATAGTAGAATCTGTTTATCAGTATGCAGCAGTATAGTTGATAGACTAAGAGAATACAGGATATATAAGTGTCTACAAAATGGAGAGGAGTTGCTTACTTCATGAAGTTTTGTTAGACACTTATAAACTTACTGGCTAGACATCGTATGTCTGAAGGTAACAATCAGGTAAAGGAAATTACTATGATTTTTGATGATTTAAAAAACATTAGCTTTTACAAGGGAATTCATCCTAATCTAGATAAGGCTATTGATTATCTCTATGAGCATCGTAAGGATAGCTTTGAATTAGGCAAATACGAGATTGATGGGGATAAAGTCTTTCTAGTTGTACAGGAAAATGTTCTCAACCAAGATGAAAATGATCGCTTTGAGCATCATAAAAACTATGCAGATTTGCATTTGTTAGTTGAAGGACATGAGTATTCTAGTTACGGTTCTCGTGTAAAAGACGAGGCTGTAGCCTTTGATGAAGCCAGTGATATTGGCTTTGTCCATTGTCACGAACACTACCCACTTTTGTTGGGTTATCACAATTTTGCAATCTTCTTCCCAGGTGAACCTCATCAACCTAATGGTTATGCAGGTATGGAAGATAAAGTTCGCAAATACTTATTTAAAATTTTAATCGATTAGTCAGTTAGGAGGAGCAAACAATGGCACATAAAGGATCTGGATTGATAAAAGCAGCATTCGATACGGATAACTTTCTGATGCGATTTTGTGAGAAAGTGTTAGATATCGTGACGGTCAACCTACTTTTTGTTGTGTCTTGTTTGCCTATTGTGACAATCGGAGTAGCAAAAATTAGTCTCTATCAGACAATCTTCGAAGTTAAGAGTAGTCGTCGTGTTCCTGTTTTTAAAACGTATATGAGAGCCTTTAAGCAAAATTTGAAATTAGGCCTCCAGTTAGGTTTGTTGGAACTAGGAATTTTTCTAATTAGTGTAGTTGACTTGTCTCTATTCTGGGGGCAAACAGGCCTAGGCTTCCAGCTCATTAAAGCCATTTGCTTAGGAATTCTAATATTTTTAACTCTGGTTATGTTGGCTAGCTATCCAATTGCAGCACGCTATGACTTGACTTGGAAAGAAGTACTCCAAAAGGGCTTGCTCTTAGTTAGCTTTAACTTCGTGTGGTTCTTCTTGATGCTTGCGATTATTTTATTAATCATGATGCTTCTCTATCTATCAGGCTTTACGCTCGTACTTGGTGGTTCAGCATTTCTACTCTTTGGCTTTGGCCTTCTTGCCTTTTGCCAGGCTGGATTAATGGAAAAATTGTTTGCTAAATATCAAGCAGATTGAAAATGATATGAAACTACTTTCAAACATGAAAAGCTATGGGAGATGAATAGAAATTAAAATCTAAGTGGCTGAGATGTATTGAAAGCGCTTTTTACAAGGTGTATACTAAAATAGTAAAAAATCATCTGCTCAGAGCAGATAATAAGAAATCTTAGGAGAAATCTATGTCAGATTTAAAAAAATATGAAGGCGTCATTCCTGCCTTCTACGCATGTTATGATGATGCGGGCGAAGTAAGCCCAGAACGTACTCGTGCTTTGGTGCAATACTTTATTGATAAAGGTGTTCAAGGGCTTTATGTCAACGGTTCTTCAGGTGAATGTATCTACCAAAGCGTAGAAGACCGCAAATTAATCTTGGAAGAAGTGATGGCAGTTGCTAAAGGCAAGTTGACTATCATTGCTCACGTGGCTTGCAACAATACTAAAGACAGTATCGAACTTGCTCGTCATGCAGAAAGCTTGGGTGTTGATGCTATTGCAACAATCCCACCAATTTACTTCCGTTTGCCTGAGTACTCAGTTGCAAAATATTGGAACGACATCAGTGCAGCAGCACCAAACACAGACTATGTTATCTATAACATTCCTCAATTGGCAGGAGTTGCTTTGACTCCAAGCCTTTACACAGAAATGTTGAAGAACCCACGTGTTATCGGTGTTAAAAATTCTTCAATGCCAGTTCAAGATATCCAAACTTTTGTTAGTCTTGGCGGTGATGATCATATCGTCTTTAACGGTCCAGATGAACAATTCCTAGGTGGACGTCTCATGGGTGCAAAAGCTGGTATCGGTGGTACTTATGGTGCTATGCCAGAACTCTTCTTGAAACTCAACCAATTGATTGCGGACAAAGACCTAGAAACAGCGCGTGAATTGCAATATGCAATCAATGCTATCATTGGTAAATTGACTGCTGCACATGGAAACATGTACGGCGTTATCAAGGAAGTCTTGAAAATCAATGAAGGACTTAATATCGGATCAGTTCGTTCTCCACTTACACCAGTGACCGAAGAAGATCGTCCAGTTGTAGAAGCAGCTGCTCAATTGATTCGTGAAACTAAGGAGCGTTTCCTCTAATCAATAGGAGGCTTTATGACTAATTACGTTGCAATTGATATTGGTGGAACTAATATCAAATATGGTTTGATTGACCAAGATGGACAACTTGTAGAGTCTCACGAAGTAGCAACTGAGGCTCATAAGGGCGGTCCACATATCTTACAGAAAACAAAAGATATTGTCGCTAGCTATCTAGAAAAAGGACCGGTGGCAGGTGTGGCTATTTCCTCAGCGGGAATGGTTGATCCTGATAAGGGTGAGATTTTCTATGCTGGTCCACAGATCCCGAACTATGCAGGGACTCAATTTAAGAAAGAAATTGAAGAAAGTTTCCAAGTTCCTTGTGAAATTGAAAATGATGTCAACTGTGCAGGGCTAGCAGAAGCTGTTTCTGGATCTGGAAAAGGTGCAGGAATAACGCTATGTTTGACCATCGGAACAGGTATCGGCGGTTGCTTAATCATTGACGGCCAGATTTTCCATGGATTTAGTAATTCTGCCTGTGAAGTTGGCTATATGCATATGCAAGATGGGGCTTTCCAAGATTTAGCTTCTACAACTGCCTTGGTTGAGTATGTAGCTAAGGCTCATGATGAAGAAGTAGCCCATTGGAATGGTCGTAGAATTTTCAAAGAAGCTACAGAAGGCAATAAACTCTGTATGGAGGGAATTGACCGTATGGTAGACTATCTTGGAAAAGGTCTTGCTAACATCTGTTATGTTGCCAATCCAGAGGTTGTTATACTAGGTGGTGGTATTATGGGGCAGGAAGCGATTTTGAAACCGAAAATTCGTACAGCTCTGAAAGATGCGCTTGTTCCAAGTTTAGCGGAAAAAACAAGATTGGAGTTTGCGCGTCATCAAAATACTGCGGGTATGCTTGGAGCTTACTATCACTTCAAAACAAAACAATCCTAAGTTGGCCTTGCCAATTTAGGATTTTTTAGTGGTAAATAGTGGCAAAAGTATTTAGTAAAAATCCAGTTAAAACTTTGGAAGCCCTTGCATTTTTCAGGATAATATAGTATATTTATTATACTGCAGAAACTCTAGGTAAAATTTTTGCTAGTTTGAGCCTTATTTTATTTCCAAAAAATGTAAGCGATTTCCTCATAAGAGCTTGCCCAAAAATAAATAGCTCAGGGAAAGAATTTTAAGCTAGGGAATCAAACAAAAAATGTCGCCAGCTAAAGCTGGGCTTGGGCAGTAGCTGACTGCTCTAGAATAGTAGGAGTATTTGATGAAACAATATTTTTTAGAAAAAGGTAGAATATTTAGTATTCGTAAACTGACTGTTGGTGTTGCTTCTGTAGCAGTCGGTCTTGCTTTTTTTGCATCTGGTAATGTTGCGGCTAGTGAACTTGTGACAGAACCAAAACTTGAAGTAGATAGTAAAGCAAAAGAAGTGGCAGATGTAGATCATAAAAAAGAAGAAGCAGTCAAAGAAGAAGTAACTGAAAAAACAGAACCTGCTGTCGAGAAGGTGGCAGAGGAAGGAAAGACTGCTGAAGTGGCTGGTGATTTACTCCCTGAAGAAATTTCTGATCGTGCTTATCCTGATACTCCAGTGAAAAAAGTCGATACTGCAGCTATTGTATCAGAAAAAGATAGCCCACAAGTAGAGACTAAGAGCATTTTGAAACCTGCAGAAGCAGCTCCATCTGAAGCTGGAAAAGAAAATAGAGCCATTATCAATGGCGGACAAGACCTTAAGCATATCAATTATGAAGGTCAACCAGCTACATCTGCTACTATGGTTTATTCAATCTTTAGCTCACCTTTGGCCAATGGCGGTAGTCAGCGATACCTTAACTCAGGTTCAGGTATCTTTGTTGCTCCAAATGTCATCTTGACAGTGGCCCACAACTTCTTGGTCAAGGATGCGGATACTAATGCTGGCTCTATCCGTGGTGGTGACACGGCTAAGTTCTATTACAATGTAGGTTCAAATACTGCTAAGAATAATTCTTTGCCAAGCTCAGGAAATACTGTTTTGTTCAAGGAAAAAGATATTCATTTCTGGAATAAAGAAAAATTCGGTGAAGGCTATAAGAATGACCTAGCCTTGGTTGTAGCTCCAGTTCCACTTTCAATTGCAAGTCCAAATAAGGCAGCTACCTTTACTCCTTTAGCAGAACATCGAGAATACAAAGCTGGAGAACCTGTTAGCACCATCGGTTACCCTACAGATTCAACTTCTCCAGAATTGAAGGAACCAATTGTTCCAGGTCAATTGTATAAGGCGGACGGTGTTGTTAAAGGTACTGAAAAGTATGATGATAAGGGAACAGTTGGTGTCACTTATCGTTTGACTTCTGTATCAGGTCTTTCAGGTGGTGGGATTATCAACGGTGATGGTAAGGTCATTGGGATCCACCAACGTGGTACTGTCGATAATGCGAACATTGCTGAAAAAGATCGCTTTGGAGGAGGGCTTGTCCTCTCACCAGAACAATTGGCATGGGTCAAAGAAATCATTGACAAGTACGGTGTCAAAGGTTGGTATCAAGGCGATAACGGCAATCGTTATTACTTCACTCCAGAGGGAGAAATGCTTCGAAATAAGACAGCTGTTATCGGTGAAAACAAATATTCCTTCGATGAAAGTGGTGTAGCAACTCTCCTTGAAGGTGTTGAATATGGACGAGTTGTTATCGAACACGTAGACCAGAAAGATAATCCAGTCAAAGAAAACGATACTTTTGTTGAAAAGACAGAAGTTGGAGCTCAATTTGACTATAACTATAAAACAGAAATTGAGAAGACTGACTTCTACAAGAAGAACAAAGACAAATATGAGATTGTCTCAATTGATGGCAAAGCTGTCAACAAGCAATTAAAAGATGCTTGGGGAGATGATTATAGCGTTGTGAGCAAGGCTCCTGCAGGAACTCGCGTCATCAAGGTTGTTTATAAAGTCAATAAAGGTTCCTTCGACATTCGTTACCGCTTGAAAGGTACAGATCAAGAATTGGTACCTGCAACTGTGGACAATAATGAAGGTAAAGAATATGAAGTTTCCTTTGTCCATAGATTCCAAGCTAAAGAAATCACGGGCTACCGTGCAGTAAATGCAAGTCAAGAAGCTACCATCCAACACAAAGGAGTGAATCAAGTTATTTTTGAATACGAAAAAATTGAAGATCCAAAACCAGTAACACCAGTCACTCCAGCAGTTGATCCAAAAGATGAAGAAACAGAAATTGCTGCTTACGGACCACTGCCAAGCAAGGCCCAATTGGACTACCACAAGGAAGAATTGGCTGCCTTTATCCACTATGGTATGAATACTTATACCAACTCTGAGTGGGGAAATGGTAGAGAAAATCCTCAAAACTTTAACCCAACTAACCTTGATACAGACCAGTGGATTAAGACTTTGAAGGATGCTGGGTTCAAACGAACAATCATGGTTGTCAAACACCATGACGGTTTTGTGATTTATCCATCTAAATACACAGACCATACGGTAGCTGCAAGTCCATGGAAAGACGGTAAGGGAGACCTTCTCGAAGAAATCTCTAAATCAGCAACGAAATATGACATGAATATGGGTGTTTACCTATCACCATGGGATGCAAATAACCCTAAATATCATGTTTCAACTGAAAAAGAGTACAACGAATACTACCTCAACCAGCTCAAGGAAATCCTTGGCAATCCTAAATACGGAAATAATGGTAAGTTTATCGAAGTTTGGATGGACGGAGCGCGTGGTAGCGGAGCTCAAAAAGTAACCTACACCTTTGACAAGTGGTTCGAGTACATCAAGAAAGCTGAAGGAGATATCGCTATCTTCTCTGCTCAACCAACAAGTGTACGTTGGATTGGTAATGAACGTGGGATTGCCGGTGATCCAGTTTGGCATAAGGTCAAGAAAGCTAAAATCACTGACGATGTGAAGAATGAATATCTCAACCATGGCGATCCAGAAGGAGATATGTACTCTGTCGGTGAAGCAGACGTTTCTATCCGTTCAGGTTGGTTCTACCATGACAATCAACAACCAAAATCAATCAAAGATTTGATGGATATCTACTTCAAGTCTGTTGGTCGTGGAACGCCGCTTCTTCTCAATATTCCACCAAATAAAGAAGGTAAATTTGCAGATGCAGACGTGGCTCGCTTGAAAGAATTCCGCGCAACCTTGGATCAAATGTATGCGACTGACTTTGCTAAGGGTGCAACTGTAACGGCAAGCTCTACTCGTAAGAATCACTTGTATCAAGCAAGCCACCTAACAGATGGTAAGGATGATACTAGCTGGGCACTAGCAAATGATGCTAAGACAGGTGAATTCACTGTCGATCTTGGTCAAAAGAGACGCTTTGACGTGATTGAACTCAAAGAAGATATCGCTAAAGGTCAGCGTATCTCTGGATTCAAGGTTGAAGTTGAACTCAATGGCCGTTGGGTACCATACGGTGAAGGCTCAACTGTTGGTTATCGTCGCCTTATCCAAGGTCAACCAGTAGAAGCACAAAAGATTCGTGTGACTATTACTGGTGCGCAAGCGACTCCTATTTTGACAAACTTCTCTGTTTATAAGACTCCAAGCAGTATCGAGAAGACAGATGGTTACCCTCTAGGATTGGACTACCATTCAAATACAACAGCAGATAAAGCAAATACAACTTGGTATGACGAATCTGAAGGTATCCGCGGAACATCTATGTGGACTAACCAAAAAGATGCAAGCGTAACTTACCGTTTCAACGGAACTAAGGCTTATGTCGTATCTACAGTGGATCCAAACCACGGTGAAATGTCGGTTTACGTTGATGGTCAAAAGGTTGCAGATGTACAAACCAATAACGCAGCTCGAAAACGTAGCCAGATGGTTTATGAAACAGATGACTTGGCTCCAGGTGAACATACCATCAAACTCGTTAACAAAACTGGAAAAGCTATTGCAACTGAAGGTATCTACACGCTCAACAATGCTGGTAAAGGTATGTTTGAGTTGAAAGAAACTACCTATGAAGTTCAAAAAGGTCAACCAGTTACTGTAACCATTAAACGTGTTGGTGGTAGCAAGGGAGCTGTGACAGTTCATGTTGTGACTGAGCCAGGAACAGGGGTTCACGGTAAGGTATATAAAGATACAACGGCTGATTTGACCTTCCAAGATGGTGAAACAGAAAAGACTTTGACAATTCCGACAATTGACTTTACGGAACAAGCTGATTCAATCTTTGACTTTAAAGTGAAAATGACTAGCGCTTCAGACGATGCCTTGCTTGGATTTGCAACTGAAGCAACTGTTCGAGTAATGAAGGCTGAATTGCTTCAAAAAGATCAAGTAAGTCACGATGATCAGGCCAGTCAACTTGACTATAGCCCAGGTTGGCATCATGAAACCAATTCTTCTGGCAAATACCAAAACACTGAGTCTTGGGCATCATTTGGTCGTTTGACTGAAGAGCAAAAGAAAAATGCTAGCGTAACAGCTTACTTCTACGGAACAGGTCTTGAAATCAAAGGTTTTGTTGATCCTGGACATGGTATCTACAAGGTAACTCTGGATGGTAAAGAACTTGAGTATCAAGATGGTCAAGGAAATGCCTCTGATGTCAATGGCAAGAAGTACTTCAGTGGTACAGCAGCTACACGTCAAGGCGATCAGACTCTCGTTCGTTTGACTGGGCTAGAAGAAGGTTGGCATGCTGTAACCTTGCAATTGGATCCAAAACGAAATGATATTACGAGAAACATTGGTATCCAAGTTGACCAGTTCATCACTCGTGGTGAAGGTAGCGCTCTTTATACCAAAGAAGAGTTGATCCAAGCTATGAAGAATTGGAAGGATGAGTTGGTTAAATTTGACCAAACAAGTTTGAAAAATACTCCAGAGGCGCGTCAAGCCTTTAAGTCAAACTTGGACAAATTATCAGAACAACTTTCAGCAAGTTCTGCAAATGCACAAGAAGTTCTGAAAACAGCAACAGTTCTGCAAACGATCCTTGATAAGGAAGAAAACTACGGTGTCGAAGAAACACCAGCACAGCCGGAAGAGCCTAAGATTGACTATGATAAGGCTATGGCAAGTCTGGCAGAGGCCATTCAAAACAAGAGCAAGGAATTAGGCAACGATAAAGAAGCTAAGAAGAAACTAGTTGAGTTGTCCGAGCAAACAATCGCAGCGATTGAAGCAGCTAAGACTCAGGATGCGGTAGACAAAGCCTTGCAAGCAGCTTTAACTTCTATCAACCAACTTCAAGCGACTCCGAAAGAGGAAGTAAAACCAGAGCAACCAGCCCAACCAGAAGAGCCTAAGATTGACTATGATAAGGCCATGGCAAGTTTGGCAGAGGCTATTCAAAACAAGAGCAAGGAACTAGGCAACGATAAAGAAGCTAAGAAGAAACTAGTCGAGTTATCAGAGCAAGCAATCGCAGCGATTGAGGCAGCCAAGACTCAGGATGCAGTCGATAAGGCCTTACAAGCAGCTTTAACTTCTATCAACCAACTTCAAGCGACTCCAAAAGAGGAACCAACACCAGAGCAACCAGCTCAACCAGAAGAGCCTAAGATTGACTATGATAAGGCCATGGCAAGTTTGGCAGAGGCTATTCAAAACAAGAGCAAGGAACTAGGCAACGATAAAGAAGCTAAGAAGAAACTAGTCGAGTTATCAGAGCAAGCCATCGCAGCGATTGAGGCAGCCAAGACTCAGGATGCAGTCGATAAGGCCTTACAAGCAGCTTTAACTTCTATCAACCAACTTCAAGCGACTCCGAAAGAGGAACCAAAACCAGAGCCACCAGCACAGCCGGAAGAGCCTAAGATTGACTATGATAAGGCTATGGCAAGCTTGGCAGAAGCTATTCAAAACAAGAGCAAGGAACTAGGTAGCGATAAAGAAGCTAAGAAGAAACTAGTTGAGTTGTCCGAGCAAGCAATCGCAGCGATTGAAGCAGCTAAGACACAGGATGCGGTAGACAAAGCCTTGCAAGCAGCTCTAACTTCTATCAACCAACTTCAAGCGACTCCGAAAGAGGAAGTAAAACATTCAAATCTTCCGACTGAAGGAGATAAGGTCTTAGTTCAAACGCAACCAAGCCTTGAAGTAACGACAGAATCAATCGCCTTTAATACTGTTCGTCGTGAGAATGCCTTCTTAGCCAAAGGCAAGGAACAAGTTGTTTCAGAGGGCAAAGCAGGTCAAGTAACGACTTATATAGAAGTAGATGGAGACACACGTAAGACAGTTAAGGTTGAACGTGAAGAAGCTCAAGATCGTGTCATCGAAGTTGGTACTTTTGAAGGAACATCTGTGCCAGGTGATGGCGTTAAAGAATTGAGCTTTAGTCAGCCAAGCCTTGAAGTTGTTGAAGAAGCTCTCGGATTTAAGACAGTGAAGCAAGATGATCCAACACTTCCAGAAGGTGAAACTCGAGTAGTTCAGGCTGGTCGTAAAGGTAAAGAACGCGTCAGCATAGAAGTAGCATTGGATGGAAGTCGTACTGAAAAACTTCGCGAAGTTGTGGAAGCACCGCGAGATGAGATTGTGCTAGTCGGAACTAAGAAAGTTGAATCAGGTAAAACAGATCCAGCGATCCATGAAGTAGCAGAGTTCACAGGTGGTGTCAATGGAACAGAAGCAGCTAGTCATGAACTTCCAGAATTTACTGGTGGAGTAAATGGCTCTGAAGCAGTTGTTCGTGGAGAAGATCCAGAGTTCACAGGTGGTGTCAATGGAACAGAAGCAGCTAGTCATGAACTTCCAGAATTTACTGGTGGAGTAAATGGCTCTGAAGCAGTTATTCGTGGAGAAGATCCAGAGTTCACAGGTGGAGTAAATGGTTCAGAAGTGGCTAGTCATGAACTTCCAGAGTTTACTGGTGGTGTCAATGGAGCAGAAGCGGCTAGTCATGAACTTTCAGAGTTCACAGGTGGTGCCAATGGAACAGAAGCAGCTAGTCATGAACTTCCTGAATTTACTGGTGGAGTAAATGGCTCAGAAGCAGTTGTTCGTGGAGAAGATCCAGAGTTCACAGGTGGTGTCAATGGAGCAGAAGCAGCTAGTCATGAGCTTCCAGAGTTTACTGGTAATGTCAATGGAGCAGAGGCAACTGTCCATGAGCTCCCAGAATACAAGGATGAGCAGTTACATGTAGCTCAGGCTATGTCACAAGACAAGACTTATCAAGTACCTGCAAATCGTCAAGATATTCTCCCTGAAACAGGCGCAAAAGAAACTGCTACCCTTGCAAGCTTGGGAGCTGTAGGAGCACTTCTTGGATTAGCTGCAATGGGAAAGAAAAAAGAAGACGAATAGAATCTGTCAAACTCAAGAAACACTTTTGAGAAAGTATAGATTTCGTGGGAAGTTATTGCAGAATAGTAGCATTGTTTAAAGAAACTGCTGTAATAACTGTCCAAACTTTAGAGATTGGAACCAATAACTAATCTCAATTATAAAAAGCGAGCAAAACGAGTTTTCTGATAAACAGAAGCTGGTCTTGTTCGCTTTTTTATATCAAGAATCAGGTGTAAAGTTCTATGTGCATAAGTCATCAGTTATAGGACTTGAGCAAACTAAAAACCAGCGACTTTAATCGCTGGTTACTCATATGCTTGTTTACTTGATAGGGATGAAGGCTTATCTAGACCTTCTATTTCTACGATAGCCATTTAGTTTTTTATTTTCCCAATAACTGTTAAAGATTTTTTCTTTACTCTCACGGTCAATTTCTAGGAAATAAGCATAGAGTAGATCAATTAAGATCAACATAGGAAGTTGGGCAGAAATGCGTTGGATATAGGAAGCCTGACTCTGGCTTGCTACCAGTACAGTTTCTGTAAATTCCTGAGTTTCCTTGCTAGGCGTACTAGTAAAAAGAACAGTTTTAGCCCCCATATCTTGAGCGTCTAGTAGACTGTCAATGATGGATGGAGTTGTTCCTGAAAGGGAAAAGCCAAAGACCAAACATTTTTCATCGATGATACTGGTTGTCCAGGCGAAACCATCTGGATCTGTCAAAGCCTCACAAACGACTCCAAGTCTCATGAAACGCAATTTCATCTCACGCGCAACGAGGCCAGAACTTCCAGTGCCAAAAAAATAGACGCGTTCTGATTGATCAATCATTTGGGCAATGCGCTCCAGTTGGTCATCATCAATCAATTCTTGTGTCATTTCTCGGATGTTTGTATAGCTCCTCAAGACTCTTTGGGTCAAAGGATTCATATCCTGTTGTGGGACGGAAAGGGTATCTTTTTGTTGTTGGTATTTGAAAATAAATTCCCGATAACCCGTAAAGCCACATTTTTTGGCAAAACGAGTGAGAGCCGCCTGAGAAATATGAAGTTTTTGAGTGACCTGCTGAGAAGACAAGTCATCGTGAATGGTATCTGCCTGCAAAAAATAGCGGGCAATCTCTTGCTCTAAATCGGTCATTTCTTCAAAGTGAAGATCAATAATCGTAGAGATATCTTGCTTGTTCATGGGCCTCCCTTGTAGTTATTGGTTAAAATTTTTATCAATGAAATCTATAAAATAGCGCTTACTTTAATTATACCACAGTTGCTTTGTTTTTTGGATAAAAAGGAAAAGTCTTTTCTTTTTCCATAATTTTCTCTTTAAATTATGGTACAATGAAGAGTAAGATTTTGATTAGAAATGAGACTACTTTGTATGAGAAAATTTAATAGCCATTCGATACCGACTCGGCTTAATTTATTGTTTGCAATCGTTATTTTGCTCTTCATGACCATCATTGGTCGCTTGCTCTATATGCAATTCGTAAATAAGGATTTCTATGAAGCCAAGTTAGCGTCTGCTAGCCAGACGCGGGTTACAACGAGTTCTGCTCGTGGGGAAATCTACGATGCTACAGGAAAACCTTTGGTAGAAAACACAGTCAAACAAGTGGTTGCTTTTACACGAAACAACAAGATGACGGCTGCAGATTTAAAGGATATTTCTACTAAACTTTTAACTTATGTGACGGTATCCTCTCCAGATTTGACAGAACGTCAAATTGCTGACTATTATCTAGCTGATCCAGCAGTTTATAAAAAAACGGTAGAGGCCCTACCCAAAGATAAGCGTTTTGACTCAGATGGTAATCAACTTTCTGAATCGGATCTTTATAACAATGCTGTTGAGAGTGTTAGCTCTAGCCAAACTAATTATACAGAGGATGAAAAGAAGGCTATTTATCTCTTTAGTCAGCTCAATGCAGTTGGAAATTTTGCAACAGGCAATATCCAAACAGATCCTTTAAGTGATACTCAAGTCGCTCTAATCGCCTCTGCATCTAAAGAGTTGCCTGGGATTAGCATCTCTACCTCGTGGGATCGCAAGGTCCTTGAAACCTCTCTTGCTTCTATAGTGGGAAGTGTTTCAAGTGAAAAGTCAGGTCTTCCAGCTGAGGAAGTAGATGCCTATCTAAAAAAAGGTTATTCTCTCAATGACCGTGTTGGAACCTCTTACCTTGAGAAACAATATGAGGAAGTCCTACAAGGGAAACGTACTGTTAAGGAAATTCATCTCGACAAACATGGAGATATGGAAAGTGTAGAAAATATTGAGGAAGGTAGCAAGGGTAAAAATATCAAACTGACCATTGATTTGGCCTTCCAAGATAGTGTGGATAGCCTTCTGAAAAGCTATTTTAATTCTGAGCTTGCTAATGGAGGTGCCCAATATTCGGAAGGTGTCTATGCGGTTGCCCTCAATCCTAAGACAGGAGCTGTTCTAGCCATGTCAGGGATTAAGCACAATCTGGAATCTGGTGAATTGACTCCAGACTCACTAGGTACAGTGACCAACGTTTTTGTTCCAGGATCTGTCGTTAAGGCAGCTACCATCAGTTCAGGTTGGGAAAATGGGGTCTTGTCAGGAAATCAAACCTTGACAGATCAACCAATCGTCTTCCAAAGTTCTGCCCCTATCAATTCCTGGTATACCCCTTATTATGGTTCTTTTCCGATTACAGCCGTTGAGGCCTTGGAGTATTCATCCAATACTTACATGGTTCAAACTGCCCTCGGCATCATGGGGCAAACTTATCAGCCGAATATGACAGTGGGAACCAACAATCTTGAATCTGCCATGGGAAAACTTCGTTCAACCTTTGGTGAATATGGTTTGGGCGTGTCAACAGGAATTGACCTACCAGATGAGTCAACAGGGTTTATTCCTAAAGACTACGATTTGGCTAACTATCTAAATAATGCCTTCGGACAGTTTGACAACTACACGCCGATGCAGTTAGCTCAGTATGTAGCAACGATTGCCAATAATGGTGTCCGCTTAGCTCCTCATATCGTGGAAGGAGTCTACGACAACAACGAACAAGGTGGTCTAGGAGAACTCATTAAGCAAACGGACAGCACAGAAATGAATAAGATTAATATTTCTGAGTCTGACATGTCTATCTTGCAACAAGGCTTTTACCAAGTATCGCACGGGACAAGTGCTCTCACGACAGGTCGCGCCTTTTCAAATGGGGCAGCAGTCTCTATCAGTGGGAAAACCGGTACAGCCGAAAGTTATGTCAATGGTGGTCAAAATTCCGACAATACCAACGCTGTGGCCTATGCACCGACAGATAATCCGCAGATTGCGGTTGCGGTAGTATTCCCGCATAATACGAATCTAACTAATGGTGTTGGACCTTCGATTGCTCGCGACATTATCAATCTATACAACCAACACCATCCAATGAACTAGAAAGGAAGCCATGCTTTACCCAACACCTATAGCTAAGCTGATTGACAGTTATTCTAAACTTCCAGGTATCGGGATTAAGACAGCTACCCGACTGGCCTTTTATACCATTGGGATGTCGGATGATGACGTCAATGAATTTGCAAAAAATCTTCTTGCAGCCAAGCGAGAATTGACCTATTGCTCTATTTGTGGGCGTTTGACAGATGATGATCCTTGTTCCATCTGTACTGATCCTAGCCGTGACCAATCAACTATCTTGGTTTTGGAGGATAGTCGCGATGTCGCTGCTATGGAAAATATCCAAGAATACCATGGACTATATCATGTCTTACACGGTTTGATTTCCCCTATGAATGGGATTAGTCCTGACGATATCAATCTCAAAAGTCTCATGACACGTCTCATGGATAGCGAGGTTTCAGAGGTCATTGTAGCCACCAATGCGACAGCTGATGGTGAGGCGACTTCTATGTATATCTCTCGACTTCTTAAACCTGCAGGGATCAAGGTTACTCGTCTAGCACGAGGTCTAGCAGTGGGAGCTGATATCGAGTATGCGGATGAAGTAACACTCTTAAGAGCCATTGAAAATCGTACAGAACTCTAGTCTGTAAGATTGACGATAGAGGCAATGAACTAGCAGCAGATAATCATTTAAAAGTACAAAGAGCCTGAATCCCATTTTGATTCAGGCTCTTTTCTTGTTTTTTGCTGTACAAGTTTAAAAAAAGAGACAAATGTGATATACTAAAGGACGAGTATTCTATTAGAATTGGAACAAATCATATGAAACAAACAATTATTCTATTATATGGTGGACGCAGTGCAGAACGTGAAGTGTCTGTCTTGTCAGCTGAGAGTGTCATGCGTGCGGTCAACTATGATCGTTTTGCAGTCAAAACCTTCTTTATCAGCCAGTCCGGTGATTTCATCAAAACCCAAGAATTTGCCCAGACTCCTGGACAAGATGAACGTCTCATGACCAATGAAACGATTGATTGGGACAAGAAAATTGCTCCAAGTGCTATCTACGAAGAAGGAGCCGTTGTCTTTCCAGTTCTTCATGGACCTATGGGAGAAGATGGTTCTGTTCAAGGTTTCTTAGAAGTCTTGAAAATGCCTTATGTTGGCTGTAACATCCTATCTTCAAGCCTTGCCATGGATAAAATCACAACTAAGCGCGTTTTGGAGTCTGCTGGGATTGCCCAAGTTCCTTACGTAGCTATCGTTGAAGGAGATAATTTGGCTTCTAAGATTGCAGAAGTAGAAGAAAAATTAACTTATCCAGTCTTTACCAAACCATCTAATATGGGTTCTAGTGTTGGTATTTCTAAGTCTGAAAATAAAGAGGAACTCCATCAAGCTCTAGAGCTTGCCTTCAAGTACGATAGTCGTGTCTTGGTAGAACAAGGGGTAAATGCCCGTGAAATCGAGGTTGGACTTTTAGGAAACTATGGTGTCAAGAGCACTCTTCCTGGTGAAGTTGTCAAAGACGTAGCCTTCTATGACTATGATGCCAAATATGTCGATAACAAGATTACTATGGATATCCCAGCAAAGATTAGTGATGACGTGGTAGCTGTCATGCGTCAAAATGCAGAAACGGCCTTTCGTGCTATCGGTGGACTTGGATTGTCGCGTTGCGACTTCTTCTATACAGATAAGGGGGAAGTTTTCCTAAATGAGCTAAATACGATGCCAGGATTCACCCAATGGTCTATGTATCCCTTACTTTGGGACAATATGGGGATTAGCTACCCAGAACTAATCGAGCGTTTGGTGGAACTTGCCAAAGAAAGCTTTGACAAGCGTGAAGCGCACCTATTGTAAAGACAGACATAAGGGCAGGAAGGGACTCCTCGCCCCTTTTTAAAGGAGTAAACATGAAACTTACGATTCACGAAGTTGCGCGTCTTGTTGGTGCTAAAAATGACGTATCAGTCTATCCGGATAGTCCGCTAGTTAAGGCAGAATTTGATAGTCGCTTGATTGCTGAGGGGGATTTGTTTATTCCTCTCAAGGGAGCGCGTGATGGTCATGATTTTATCGAGACAGCCTTTGAAAATGGCGCTGCTGTAACTCTATCAGAGAAGGAAGTAGAAGGTCATCCCTATATTCTAGTAGATGATGTTTTAACTGCTTTTCAAGTTCTCGCAGCCTACTACCTTCAAAAGACCGGTGTAGATGTCTTTGCCGTTACAGGTTCGAACGGTAAGACTACTACCAAAGATATGTTGGCCCATTTGCTTTCTACAAGCTACAAAACCTACAAAACACAAGGGAACTATAATAACGAGATTGGCCTTCCCTACACGGTTCTCCATATGCCGGATGATACCGAAAAGCTGGTCTTGGAAATGGGACAGGATCACCTAGGAGACATCCATCTCTTATCTGAACTAGCTCATCCAAAGACAGCTATTGTGACTCTGGTCGGAGAGGCACATTTGGCCTTCTTCAAGGACCGTTCTGAAATTGCCAAAGGGAAATTACAGATTGCTGATGGAATGGAGAACGGTGGCTTGCTCTTGGCGCCAGCTGATCCTATTGTAGAGGATTATCTACCTACTGACAAAAAAGTGGTTCGCTTTGGCCCAGGTGCAGAACTAGAAATTACAGAATTAACTGAGCGTAAGGATAGCTTGACTTTCAAGGCTAATTTCTTGGAGAAATCCCTTGATTTGCCAGTAACAGGTAAGTACAATGCGACTAATGCTATGATTGCATCTTATGTTGCTCTTCAAGAAGGAGTGACTGAAGAGCAAATCCGTCAAGCCTTCCAAAATCTTGAATTGACCCGTAATCGTACCGAGTGGAAAAAAGCTGCCAATGGGGCAGATATCCTATCAGATGTTTACAATGCTAATCCAACAGCTATGAAGTTGATTTTAGAAACTTTTTCAGTTATCCCCGCTAATGAAGGTGGCAAGAAACTCGCAGTTCTGGCGGACATGAAAGAACTTGGAGGCCAGTCTGTTCAACTTCATAATCAAATGATTTTGAGCATTACACCTGATGCCCTTGATACTGTTATTTTTTACGGTGAAGACATTGCTGAATTGGCTCAATTAGCCAGTCAAATGTTCCCAATTGGTCATGTGTACTACTTCAAGAAAACAGCCGATGAGGACCAGTTTGAAGCTATGGTTAAGCAGGTCAAGGAAAGTCTTGGCGCACATGACCAGATTCTGCTTAAAGGTTCGAACTCTATGAATCTAGCCAAGCTAGTAGAAAGTTTAGAAAATGAGCACAACTGATTTCGCCAAAGCTATTCAGAGAATGTTAGCTATCACTGATACTGGGTTGACCTATTCAAAGGATTCTTATGACCGTGAACGTTATGAGGATTTACGTCAGATTTTATGGAGTGTCTTGCAGGATCAAACGGAGCTCGATCAAGAGGAATTGACTGCAATTTTAAAACCAACAGGTAGCTATGCAACTCCCTTGATGGATGTAAGGGCATGGATTGTTCAAAATCAGAAGATTTGCCTGGTTAGAGGACAAGGAGAGGATACTTGGGCATTACCTGGTGGCTTTGGTGAAGTAGGTTATTCGCCTAAGGAAAATATCCGAAAAGAAGTTCAGGAAGAAACAGGCTTTTCGGCAGAAGTAGGCTCTTTATTGGCGGTTTTTGATACCAATCGCTTTCAACTTCAGAACAAACAGTATGCCAAGTTCGTCTTTGACTGTCAGTTATTGGATGGACAATTTCAAGAAAATCAAGAAATTGCAGAACTTGAATTTTTTGATATCAAGAATCTCCCACCCCTATCTGAAAAACGAATAACCCAAGAACAAATGGAAATTCTATGGCAGGTCTATCAGGGTGAGCGGGAACAATATGTCGATTAGAAGCTTTGTTTTATATTAAGATCGACAGTTTCTTTTACACAAAATTATAAGAAATAAATGTAAGCTAGGCTCTATAAAAATCAGTAAGAGATTGGCTTATATGAAAATGAGGAAAGTTACATGAATTTTTGGGAAGCTTTATTTAGTACGCAGCCGACGGAGCCACCCCAGTTTGACCTTCTTTGGTATGGAAGTCTATTTACCTTATTAGCATTGACTGTGTTTCTTGCCTATCGTTATGGTGAGAAAAAGGCCTGTCAGCGATTTTTCCAGATTTTACAGGCGGTACAGCTAATCCTGCTCTACGGATGGTATTTAGTAAATCAGATGCCTCTAACTGAAAGTCTACCCCTTTATCATTGCCGTTTGGCTATGTTTGTAGTGCTTTTGACCCCGGGTGTCTCTAGAGTCAAACAGTATTTTGCTGTATTGGGAACCTTTGGAACTTTGGCAGCTTTTATTTATCCAGTGCCAGATCCCTATCCCTTTCCCCACATTGCCATCCTGTCCTTTATTTTCGGACACTTAGCTCTCTTTGGAAATTCCTTGATTTATCTCCTGAAGGACTACGATGCTAGTTTACTGGATTTCAAACGAATCCTAATTATCACGTCTTCGCTCAATGCTTTGATTTTCGTGATTAATTTAGTAACAGGTGGAGATTATGGATTTTTGACAAGACCACCATTGGTTGGAGACCACGGTCGTTTGATCAATTATCTAGTGGTAACGCTATTCTTGACTTGCGCTATTTACTTAGTCTCTAAAATTTTTCAGACAATCCTTCAGGATCAGGCAGAAAAAAGGTTGAAAATCTGGCAGAAATAAAAAAATATTTTCCCAATCTCTTGACTTTTATCTGAGAATTTTGATACAATAGTAGACGGTATTGTTTACCCCATTTGTAAGGCCCCGGAACCTTTCAAATAACTTGCGGACCGGAACATCCGCCCTGTAAACAAAAACGATATTCATATAGGAGAAATCATGAACAAAACTACATTCATGGCTAAACCAGGCCAAGTAGAACGCAAATGGTACGTTGTTGACGCAACTGATGTACCTCTTGGACGCCTTTCAGCAGTTGTTGCTAGCGTACTTCGCGGAAAAAACAAACCAACATTCACACCACACACTGATACAGGTGACTTCGTAATCGTTATCAATGCTGAAAAAGTTAAATTGACTGGTAAAAAAGCATCTGATAAGATCTACTACACTCACTCAAACCACCCAGGTGGATTGAAATCAATCTCTGCTGGTGAACTTCGTTCTAAAAATGCAGTTCGTTTGATCGAGAAATCAGTTAAAGGTATGCTTCCACACAATACTCTTGGCCGCGCTCAAGGTATGAAATTGAAAGTATTCGTTGGAGCTGAGCACACTCACGCTGCACAACAACCAGAAGTTCTTGATATTTCAGGACTTATCTAAGGAAAGGAACAATAAAGTATGTCACAAGCACAATATGCAGGTACTGGACGTCGTAAAAACGCTGTTGCACGCGTTCGCCTTGTTCCAGGAACTGGTAAAATCACTGTTAACAAAAAAGATGTTGAAGAGTACATCCCACACGCTGACCTTCGTCTTGTAATCAACCAACCATTCGCAGTTACTTCAACTGCAGGTTCATACGACGTTTTCGTTAACGTTGTAGGTGGTGGTTACGCTGGTCAAGCAGGAGCTATCCGTCACGGTATCGCTCGTGCCCTTCTTCAAGTAGACCCAGACTTCCGCGATTCATTGAAACGCGCAGGACTTCTTACACGTGACTCACGTAAAGTTGAGCGTAAGAAACCAGGTCTTAAGAAAGCTCGTAAAGCATCACAATTCTCAAAACGTTAATCAATACGATACTATCAACGTTTCAAAGCACGCAAAAGTTTACCTTATGGGTGCTTTTTTCGTGTTTTTTTAAAAAGTTTACCTCAAAGTTCACCTTATTTTCACCTTATTTTCACCTTATTGATTTAGAGATTCTAAAGCTAATGCACCAACTGCAATAGGAACTACATTCGAAGTATTGACATAAATCTGTGTTGTACCTGTGTCGCTATGTGTTAGAGCTTCGGAAATAGCTTCTAAGCTCATTCCTGCCTGTTTAGCGAGTGTTGCTCCCGTATGACGTAGTTTATGTGGTGTAGCGTGTGTAAGTTCTGGGTGTCGCTTTCTGATAGTTTTCATCTTATTATTGAGATAGTCAGAGTGTAAAGGTTTATTGATGTTTCCTCTGGTATCTATGTAAGTGAAGATGAATTGTTCCGGATTAGTGATGATACCAAACTTTGCTAGTTCATATTTTTGTTGTTTTTTCCATAAGGTTAGAAGTTGAAGCAAGTCGCTAGAAATAGAAAAGATAGTTTTTTTATTTCCTTTGGTAGATTTTACTTGTCCATATCTATCTAAAGCCTGAATTAACTGAATCTGAGATTTTGAAAAGTCGATATGTTTCCACTGGAGAGCATATGTTTCTGATTTTCTATCTCCAAGGAAAAAAGTGAGATAGAAAAGGACATAATCTTTAAGGGTTATTTTATCATTCTCTAAATCTTCTTGAAATGCTGAGAACCATTCTTGGAGTTGTTCATGAGTTAGATATAAATCTTCCTCTCTCTTTGCCTCTGCAAGTTGAATCTTTTTAGTGGCTTTTATTCTTCTTAGTATTTTTGCAACTTTATTAGCTTCTATATACTCAAGTTCTTCTGCCCAATCAAAAATGGAAATCACATAGCTACGTAAAGATTTGAAGTTGGCATATTCATTAGCCTTAGATGTCATTAGATTTAGGATAACTTGCTTATTTTGATTTAGAAACTGTATCGTATAGTTTCCAAGAAGTGGTAGTATATGTTTTTCAAAACATGTTTTGGTATTAGCAACTGTTGACCTGTTTGGTGGCTTAGAAGTAGATGTAGTTTGTCCTGCTTTATAAGAGTCCCACCAGATATTGTTATAGAAGTCTGAGAAAAGAATATCTCCTTTTGCTAGTCCTGTAAATTCATTATCTTCTATTTGATTTAACTTGGTAAGCAAGTCTATTTCAGCTTGCCTTGCCTCCTTTCTAGTTTTAAATCGCTTATCGTAATAATTGCTATTAACAATACCAAGTGGCATTCGTGCTTCAATTGGGATATAGACTTTTAAGCGATAAGTTCCGTTTTTTGTCTTACTGATAGTCATGATATTCTCCTTGTGTATCGAACCAGAAAATATCATGACTATTATAAAACAAAAATCTTGATATTTCTAGTTATGTAAGTTTAGCCATTGATCGATAGCGTCTTTATGGAATCGAATCGTTTTACCGATTTTGATTTTGGGTAAGCCTTTTACAATCCAAGAATCCAGTGTATTATTTGATATACCTAAATAGTTACAAGCTTGTTGTTTGTTCAAATAGGGACTATCGATACCGCTCTTGTTTAATTGCTCTCTGATTTCTTTATTTATAAGATTAGAGAGTAAAAGTTGAATTTGTTGAATTTGTTCATCTGGTAAGATTACTTGCATAGCTTTTCCTCCATTATACTTCTATTGAAGTATTGTTTGATATGACGTCACTAGTTTCATTAGGAGTATTCGTCAAGGAATTTTCTGATGAAGTTATTTTACTTTTGTCTGTGCTATACCTTCGTGAATCTAAATATTTGGCGAAAAAGTATGTTTTATCTACGATAAGCCTTAATAAGCTCGGATTTTCTTCTCTCGCATATCTAACCAAATGATTAAACTCTGTGAAATTCTTCTTGTCTATCACGTCAATAATAGTTGATAGAAAATCATCGTTGTTATTGTTTATGAGGAATTTGTCTAATTCAAATCCGCATCCGGTCTCTATGTCTTTAATATCGTACTGACTTTTCTCAGGATTCTCTGCGTGGACAAAGTAGTCATACATCCCCTTGGGAGACATAATAGGCTCTACATGGGCAGGCCCCTTTAATTTATCCTTGATGAGTTCAGATACTTGAGAATAACTTTTGAGTGAATCAAAGAAAAAGGCACCATGTTTATGAGCTTTTTTAAGCTCCCCTGTTTTTCTATTAACATCTTTATCGTGCCAAGGGGATAAGATAAAGGGAATATGAAGACCTTCAAGGATTTCTAAATAGTCTTCAGGGGCGCTTTCTCTGTAGAAAAGAAAAGCCCATTTATTGGAACGTTGTTCTTTTGACATATGCAACATACCTCGCTTTCAAATTGTATTACTATCTATAAGGAGATTTAGAAGGGTTCTTTCGGAAGGTGGAAGACGTTTTTTTGATATTTTTGTGATTATTGATTATTGGACTAACGGGGTCGTAGTAACCCGTTAGTCCATATACCAAGCAGACGGGCGCTAGGTGGCGTTCACTTCGTGCGCCATAGCGCCCGTCCTATCATTTACGTCTTGTTCCGATAAAGTAGAAGTCCATGCCCTTTCTTTCAGGTCTTGAAAAATAATAGTCAGGATTGCGACTAGAAATTTCTTCACTGATGATTGTTTCTAAATCTTTTAGAATTCTAATGGCTTGTTGAGATTTGGGGACAGGAATAATCAAGGTTGTGCTTTCCTCTCGTATATCTACAACCACTTTCTGAATCGCTTTATTGAACTGTCTGTTGATAAGGTTGTATCTCTTTACATTTCCTTGCTCGCTTGTGCTTACCGTTTCTGAGTGTTCTCTTTGAATCAGAAAAAGACGAAGAGAAAAGGTCTGTATGATGGATTTAAAGAGGTTAATTATTCTATCTTCACTCTGGCGTATCTTGATTTCATAGCCAAGCAATCCAAAGAATAAGAGAAGGGACAAGAAAGAAATAGATGAGCTGATAAAGTGAAGTAAATTCAGGAAGTCAAACAGAGATGTGAAATAGATACTGTTTTCCAAGGGATTCATTCCAAGCCTCAATAAGATTGAAATAAGCATAGATAGGATTCCTACTATAAAAAGGGTAGTTGCTGGATGTATGTTTTTTTGAAAATTCGTTTTTTTCATAGTCTATAAAATTCCTTTCGTGGTGTAATAGGTGGGGCAGAGGAGGGGGAGAACTTGATAGGGATGTTCGTTATCAATGATTTGAATTAAGCCAGTTCCTTTTCCGATTGGAATAACAATGCCTTCTGGGTCAAGGTTGGGAAACAAAAACTGTGTGGTCTTTTTATTAATGTTTCCAATTTGTATCAGAACATTTAATTGTTCTCGAACAGAAACTGGTATGGTAGTATGGTCAAAGCGTTGACTGACTAGAAGTAAATGAACTCGTGTGGCTCGTCCCAGTAACGCGATTTGAGACAATAAAGAGAAGAAGGAATCTTTTATGGTTTTATTGACCCCTTCTGACAAGGCAAGGACTTCATCAATGACAATAGTCAAGTGCTTAAACTCATATCGTGGATTTTCAAATAAAATCCCTTGCCTTTTATGGATGAGTGTCAAACACTGGCTCAAACTTTCGTTAATTTCTGACACAAAATCAGACTTAGAACGGTTTTCATGGGGATGAATGACAGGGATTTGGTGTTCTCTTGACCAACGTGATGGTGTATCAAATTTAGGGTCAATGATAATCAAGTCTGAGAAGTTTCTGAGGACACTTAAAAGGTATGTAAGCGCATAGCTTTTCCCACTACCTGAATTTCCTGCAATCGCAAGTGATGTTACCTTATCATAGTTAATGGTTAGATTTTTCATGATAGGAATATTATTGCCCTTTAGAGATGAGGCAAATGTTTCAAGGTCTGGAATAACCAAGCGTTCCGAAACTCCTCTTTTCCATGGGAAGAATAAGCCTCGCTGAACATGAATATCCTCTGCCTTTAATGCGACAAAGTAAGCCGAATTTTGCTTTAGTAATGTATACTGTGGATATAATGACGCATTAGCAATTAAGAAAATCTTCTGATACAAGTCATCATCAATGATAAAGCCACAAGGAAGGCGAGGGACAAAGATAAAACCGTCTTCTTTGACAAGAATGTTAAAAGAGTTGGTGTAGGATGTTTCACCCTGTAAGACAGAGCCCAAACCCATATTTAGGCTCTGCAACAGGTATTGTTCCAACTCTCTTTGTGTGAGAGTTGAAACCATTAGTTCACCTCTTTCAATCCGTCAGCTTTGAAGTAGACATTGTAGTTAACTTCGCATGCCATTAGACTTTCAAATGAAACCAGAGATAGGTAGTCTGGTAGTTCAGGTGCTTCTGTAAATTTCACTTGAAAAGGAGGGAGACCTTTTTGTCCAAACCAAGCTTTATAAGCGACAATTTCCCCTGTCGGTTTATTGTTTTCGTACTTTTGTTGGGGTTCGAGTTCGTCACTCAGTAAGTAGATAGGAGCGTTGAGGTCAACGTATTGTTGGGCGATGTGTTTTGAGTAACCGCCTTTGCGGTGTTGTGGTTTAATTTTCATATGGATAGACCTTTCTATAAGCAAATTTAAAAGTGAGAAGAAACAAGCTCGGTTTTATGTCATGAGCTGGACAGTTCTTTATTTATTCTTCAAGATTTTCCCTCAGAAGTTTGAGTGATTTTTCTAGCCTTCTTTTGACTGTTTTGTCACTGAGGTGAACTTCTTCAGCTAATTGAGTAAAATTCTTATCTTCAAAGAAGTAACCATAGATAATGCTTTGTACGATATCGTCAAACTTATCAATTGTCTGATAGACAATCTTCATATCTTCTTCATAAATAAGTAACTCAAGAGGACTGGAGTGTCTGGAATTGTCAGGTAGAAAGTCAAGCATTTCTTTCCTCTTATAGATGAAGTTGAGGCTGAGTTTTCCATGATACCTGTCTTTCCTTTCTGCGTTATCGAATGGTAATGATAAAAGATGGACAACTCTTTTCCAGTTGTCACGTTCAGCCGCTTCCTTAATTTTTTTTCTCTTCGGATAGCGACCTTGTCAGGTTTGGGTTGTTTTGAATTTTCTTTTGCCATGATTCTTTACCTTTCTTATGGACAAAAATAGTTAACGTGTTCTTGCTCGGTTTAACATCATGAGCTGGATGGCTGTTCTTGTTTATAAGGAGATTTTTTGGGAGTTTTCGGACTAAAAAGTGAAAAAAGTTCAGAAAAAACAAAAAATCCCCCACAACACTTGTGGGGGGAGGGTAGGGCAAAGATTTGTAACTGAAATTTAACTTGACAGAATCTTGATTTTGGAGTATAATTCCCTTTAGGGAATAAACAATTGAAAATAAATTTTTTTTTATGAATAAATTGGTGTTTGAGGTGAAACCTCATTATTCTTATAATTCGTGTATACGAATTATAAGTTTGAAGTAGGAGAGATTCCCGCGTTTTAGGAATTTTTGACTAAGCCTCAGGCTTTTTTTTTATAAATTTTAACTATTCTCACATTATGATGTTGTCCTGTTTGTTTTCTTAACAAATGTTGCATTTAAGGGTATTATAGGAATGATAATATAAACTAGGAAAATGTTGTTTTTAAAGTACTTTAAAATTAGATGAAATAAGCGGTGCCCCAACTACTATTGAAGAGAAATACTACATAAAATAGTTTTAAAAAACTGTATAATATGATAAAATAGGACTATAAAATTATCAAAAGGAGTTTATATGATGGAATCAAACGCACAAGGCCATGGCGCCATCAAAAAAGCGGTTATTTCAACGCTTGCAATCTCGGCTCTTGGGGTAACTACTGGGGTATCTGCTAATGAGACTGAGGTAGCAGTTAATGAGCCAGCAACAAAAGTAGTTGCCAATAACGAGGTTGTTGCTAAAGTTCCTACTCAAGCTGATGTTGATAAGGCTAAGGCTGAGTCAGACAAGGCTAATCAAGATGTAGCTAAACAAAAAGAAGTTGTTGCATCTGCGGAAGCAAATATTGCCACTGCTAAGAAAGAGTTGGCTCGCCTAGAGGGTATCGCAGAAGTTAAGGCTCGTGGGTATGAGAACTTCAAGCAACTCAAAGCCGAGCATGACGCATACCTTGCTGAACAACAACGCTTGCAAGCTTTGAAAGAAAAAGAAGAGGAAATTCGCAAGGCGGGTGACGCATCTGGAAGGGCTGGTAATGGTGCGGTTGTTGCTAAGGACGAAATAGTTCCTAAAGTTCCTAGTCAAGCTGATGTTGATAAGGCTAAGGCTGAGTCAGACAAGGCTAATCAAGATGTAGCTAAACAAAAAGAAGTTGTTGCATCTGCGGAAGCAAATATTGCCACTGCTAAGAAAGAGTTGGCTCGCCTAGAGGGTATCGCAGAAGTTAAGGCTCGTAGGTATGAGAACTTCAAGCAACTCAAAGCCGACCATGACGCATACCTTGCTGAACAACAACGTTTGCAAGCTTTGAAAGATAAAGCAGATGCAATCCGTAAGGCAGGTGGTCAACCTAAAGAAGTTACTGACGCTAACGGTAAAGTAGTTGACATCGTAGATGCTAAGGCTCAAAATAAACCTGTAGTTGCGACAGTGGGAACTAAAGACGATAAAACATATCAAGCTCCTGCACAAGCTACAAATGCAAAAGCAGAACCTAAGAAACAACTTCCAAATACAGGAACGAAGGATTCAGGACTTTTAGCATTGCTTGGAGCAAGTGTTGGACTATTTGCTTTAGCTGGAAGACGAAAATACAATAGATAAAAAGAAAGAGGCTCTTTGTCAACTGTAGTGGGTTGATAAAAAGTTATAACGGCTCTTTGTCAACTGTAGTGGGTTGATGAAAAGTTATAACCTGGAGAGGACCAACATGGTTCTCTCCTTTTTGATGTTCAAAGCAATGAGGATTCTAGTTTTAAAGTTTTCAAAGTTCCGGAAGCC
>NZ_JARZZP010000008.1 GCF_029948085.1 Streptococcus taonis
CTTACCTCTATTATACGACTTTACACAAAGAAAAGCCCTTAGAAACTTGACTTCCAAGGACTTTGTCTTCAATCTGAATTTTGGACAATTTTCTTCAATCTTTTTCTTTTACTAGAGAAAATAAAAAAACTCTTAAAAATAGCATGTATCAGCATTTCTAAGAGTTTTCAAGATGTAGTAAAATTTTGTCTACCTACTGAGAGCTGTGTGGCTCTTTTTCTATCACATTTTGTCTGCAAACTTCTTACTCAGCGCTTGTCCAATAAGGGCGCCAAGTAAAGCACCGATAAGGACGCTTGCTACAAAGAGAAGGATAGTACAAGGGTTAGGCGCGACCATGATGCGGTCAATATAGTCCTGAGATTTTCCACGAGCGACTAGAGTTGCGATATAGGCTTGAGGGGTCAACCACATGAGTAGGATGGGACCAGTAGTACCAAAGGCAAAAACTAGGAAGGAAAGAAGGTTTTTAACCTTATCTTTGTAGTGGCCAAGATGAGCGATGCCATCTGCTGCAAGACCGCAGATAATTCCTGGCAGAAAGGCTCCAGCACCATGCTTGCTCCCGAGGAAAAATAGAGAGATTACAAGTCCAATCGTAGTAATCGCTCCAAAACGAGGAACCTTTGCTAAAAGGATCATATAGACGCTACCACCCACAAGAGCAGAAAAGGCAGGGGCGTAAAACATATTTCCAGTGTGGTCGACAAGGTTTCCTAGTAGAACACCCACTCCGATACAGAGAAAGTAGACAAGGGCAGCTACAAGGGTCGTCAAGATATTCTTTTTCATAAGTTCTCCTTCGTATATCTGATGTTATTCATTGTATCATGCCTGTGGCAGATTGTAAATGCTGGTTTGGAACTAGTATTTATTAGGAAATGTGGTAAAATAGGAAAAAATAAAAGACGAGTGGTAAGAGGATGAAGAATTTAGGAAAAGTTTTTAAAGAGTTACGAGAATCAAGAAAAATTTCCTTGAGAAAAGCAACAGGTGGACGCTTTTCAGCATCCTTATTGTCGCGTTTTGAAAATGGTCAGAGTGAAATATCTGCTCCAAAGTTAATAACAGCTTTGGAGAATATTCATGCGAGTATGGAAGAATTGTTATTTTTGGCGAGAGGTTTTCATCAAGATGCCTATTCTGAATTTAGAAACAGAATAGTTGAGGCTATTGACCCTCAAGATTTGACATCCTTGCGCACTCTCTACCAGAGAGAGTATCAACAACTTCCTTTTTCAAAAGATAGACAGCAACATATTCTCAATGCTATTTTAATAAAATCCTATATGAAAGCCATTGATGAGACGGTTACATTGACCGCTGAGGAAGAAAGAGTCCTACATGATTATCTATTTTCTGTCGAAATTTGGGGACACTATGAATTGTTGTTCTTTTCTTCCTGCTCTCCGCTTTTATCAGTCCAGCTTTTTACAAAGTACTCTCGAGAAATGTTGCGGAAGTCAGATTTCTTGCAAGGAGTTGGGAAAAATCGAAATATAATGCATACCTTGCTCCTCAATGCTTTTATGGCCTGTATTGAAATTGATGATTTTACCAATGCCCTCTATTTTAAAAAACAAATTGAAAAGAACTTTTTTGAAGAAAATGAAACCTATTTTCGAATAGTCTACCTCTGGGCAGAAGGTTTGCTTGATAGTAAGCAAGGAAGAGCAGAGGAAGGGCAGAGAAAGATGGAGGACGCTATTCGTATTTTCGAGATGATTGGTTGTAGCAGATCTGCTGACTATTATAGAAGCACCATGGAGTGTTGAATATCTGCAACTAGATAAAATAACTTGAAACGATAGGACTGTGAAGATACTTATTAGCATTAGACAAATTCTATCGTTTTCGTTATCAGTTTAGTCTGTTGCATATATTCAAAAATGTCTTCTCGTAAGATTCTTGATGCTATACTAGAGCTACCATAAAAGTAGTATGTGAGAAAGAGAGGAATCTATATGAAACTATTACTAAGAAATCAAGCATACAGAGTTTTGAGTTTATCACGATTTTTCAATGCTTTTGGAGCTTCCATTTTTAATTTAGTGTTTGTGGTCTATGCCTCGACTTTGCCAGAGGCTTCTGTTGCCGTTGCTATGGCGAATGTTGTGATGATGCTTCCAACTCTTTTTACAGTTTTTGTGGGAATTCGGGCAGATTATACCAAGGACAAGGTCAAATGGATGACCTATGTCGGTTTATTTCAGGCGGTTTTATTTTTTCTAGCAGCCCTAGTTGTTCAGCAAGCTAGTTTCTTTGCCTTTTCGACCCTTTGGCTCATCAATGTTATTAGTGATGTAGCCAGTGATTTTGCAGGTGGCTTGCGAATGCCTCTCGTTAAAGAAAAGGTCGCGGAGCAAGATTTGATGGAGGCTTACTCATTTTCTCAGTTTATTACCTATATCTCTGCGATTGGCGGCCAAGCTTTTGGAGTTTGGCTATTAGGGGTGTCAACACAGAACTTTTCGCTCGTAGCGGGAATCAATGCCATATTTTTCCTAGTGTCAGCTCTCATTCTCTTTTTAGGAAGGGCTGAATTAAGCTTATCAACTCCACTTGTTGATAGTAAATCACTGAAAAATGAGAAACTTTCTATCAAAGATCAATTTTTAACGATTTACCGAAACTTACGTCTCGTTTTTCTTAAAAGTGGACAGAAAAACTTTGGTTTTATGCTCTTTGCTATCTTGATTATCAATGCTTTGGGTGGTGCCTTAGGTGGTATCTATAACATCTTCCTTTTAAATCATTCCTTACTGAATTTTTCCTACAAGGATGCCTTGTTTATCTTACAATTGATTACCTTATTAGCAGTTATCATCAGTAGCCTTACTGGCAATGATTATTTTGGGAAGCAATCTCTACCTAGATTGATGATGTGGGTTACATTAGGAGCCAGTCTAGTTGGTCTATCTAATTTGTTAAACCAAGTCTTGCTCGGGATGCTTTTCGTCTTTTTTACCATGTATGTTTCTGGGAAAATTTCTCCAAAAATTAGTGCTCTGCTCATGAAAAATCTTGCTCCAGAGGTTCTCTCTCGTACCAGTAATTTTTTAGGTTTGTTGTTTACTCTATCTATACCAGTGGGGACGGCCTGTTTTTCACTGGTGGCAGTATGGGATATACAGTTAACATGGGCTCTGTTTGTTGGGCTTTCCTTGATTGCGATTCTCCTAGCTAGTCTTAATCTCAAAAATGAAATTTAGGTGTTAGTCTTCTTTTCTCACTGTCCCAATCCCTTCATTTATGGTAAAATAGGACTATTAAGTTATAAAGAGGATTCCCTATGAAATTACAAAAACCAAAAGGAACGCAGGATATTTTACCTGCTGAGTCTGCCAAATGGCAGTACGTTGAAGGCTTTGCGCGTGAAATCTTCAAACGCTACAACTACGCAGAAGTGCGTACTCCTATTTTTGAGCACTACGAAGTCATCAGTCGTTCTGTTGGAGACACAACTGATATCGTAACCAAGGAAATGTATGACTTTTACGACAAGGGAGACCGTCATATTACCCTCCGTCCAGAAGGAACTGCTCCAGTCGTTCGTTCTTATGTGGAAAACAAACTCTTCGCACCAGAAGTTCAAAAACCAAGTAAGTTCTACTACATGGGGCCAATGTTCCGCTATGAGCGTCCACAAGCAGGTCGTTTGCGCCAATTCCACCAGATTGGTGTGGAGTGCTTTGGCTCTAGCAATCCAGCTACCGATGTGGAAACTATCGCTATGGCAGCCCACTTCTTGAAAGAAATTGGCATACAAGGTGTTAAATTGCACCTCAACACTCTTGGAAATCCTGAGAGCCGTGCGGCTTACCGTCAGGCCTTGATTGACTACTTAACACCGCTCAAGGAAACCTTGTCTAAGGATAGCCAACGTCGCTTGGAGGAAAATCCTCTCCGTGTCTTGGACTCTAAGGAAAAAGAAGATAAGGTAGCAGTAGAGAATGCGCCTTCTATTTTGGATTTCCTTGATGAAGAAAGCCAAGCTCATTTTGATGCTGTGCGTCAGATGTTGGAGAATCTGGGTGTAGACTACATCATCGATACCAATATGGTGCGTGGTCTAGACTACTACAACCACACTATTTTCGAGTTTATCACTGAGATTGAGGGCAATGACCTGACAGTCTGTGCGGGTGGTCGTTACGATGGTTTGGTTGCTTACTTTGGTGGCCCTGAAACTGCTGGATTTGGTTTTGGACTTGGTGTAGAGCGCCTGCTTCTCATCCTTGAAAAGCAAGGTGTGGCCCTCCCTATCGAAAACGCCCTAGATGTCTATATCGCAGTCTTGGGTCAAGGGGCAAATGTCAAGGCTTTGGAATTGGTACAAGCCCTTCGCCAACAAGGTTTCAAAGCAGAGCGTGATTACCTCAATCGTAAACTCAAAGCTCAGTTCAAGTCAGCCGATGTCTTTGCGGCTAAGACCCTCATCACTCTAGGTGAGAGCGAAGTCGAAAGCGGACAAGTAACGGTCAAGAACAATCAAACCCGAGAAGAAGTGCAAGTGTCGCTTGAGACAATCAGCCAAAACTTCTCAGAAATCTTTGAAAAACTAGGGTTTTAATGATAGATAAACTGGTCAGGATTTTATTCCTGACCTTTTTCTTTTGCAAAATGACAAAAATCTTAAACTTTTTGACAAAGATAATTGTCAAAAATAAAAAGATATGTTACAATGAAATCAAGTTAAGAAATAAAGAACTAGGAGGGGGCCACATGTGGGTATGGATTTTTTTTCCTTTTCTCGTCTTGATTTATAGTAGTCAATCTAAAAAAATCAAGCGGTTAGAGAAAAGGTTAAAGGTAATCGAAAGAAAAGAGAAAGGAAATATAGATATGTCAAGATTATTGCAAGAATTAATTGGGAAAAAACCAACAATCGTTGGACAAGTGTTTGGAACAAATTTATGGGAAGTTGTGGATGTTGATGAGGAATGGGTCAAACTACGTCATGTTGATAAAAATGGGAAAGAAAAATTCAAGTTGCAACGTATTGAGGATATCCAAGCCGTTGAATTTGATGGAGAGTAGGTGTGTAACATGCAACTAAAAAACCGTCTAAAAGAGCTTCGGGCTCGCGATGGCCTGAATCAAACCGAGCTGGCCAAACTAGCTGGCGTGTCCAGGCAAACCATCAGTTTGCTAGAGCGGGATGAGTACACGCCCTCCATCGTCATTGCTCTGAAGATTGCTCAGATCTTCAATGAGCCAGTCGAGTCAGTTTTTCGCTTAGAGGAGGATGAGTGATGAACAAGTATAAAGTGATTTATTATCTCTGTATCGTTGTGTTTATCGTGAATCTTTTGGCTATGATTGGAAGCCTATTTGGTTGGTTTACAATCGTTGAAAGTAAGTATCTCTTCTGGATAAATTTAGTGCTACTATTAGTCTTTAGATGGGTAGAGAGAAAGATAAAATTCAAAGAGCTCGTAAAAGGAGAAAAGTTATGAAAGAATTTTTAGCAGGTTTTCAAGTCGATACTGAAGACAAAGCACTTGCAGGTGTTTGTGCAGGTTTAGGAAATTATTTTAACATCCAAACCAACATCGTTCGTTTGGTGACGCTCTTCTTGTTTCTCTCTTCGACGGAGATTGGTATTTTAACAGTTACAGCCTATGCTTATCTAGCAGGTTGGCTTGGCAATGAGCCCTTGGGAGATAGAGCGAAAAAAGCAAGAAATCAAGCTATTCTCTTATTTGTTGTTTGTTTGCTTTTGGTGTCGCTTGGAGCAGAAGGTTTGACAGCTATTTTTGAATCAAGTAAAGCCTTTGGTCAATGGTTGGCTGGATTAGTTTAGAGGGAGGATGAAAATGAAAAAGAAACGAATCTTATACTTCTTAGCGATTGGTGTTTTAGGCTATTTTACAGGTATGCTTGCAGGTCGTGCTTGGGCATTGGGCACAAGTTTTAATTTGAATACTCTAGTTCCATGGATTTCAGCATCTTGTTTATTGATAGCTTTCATTAGCATTTTTGTAACTATCTATTTTTTAAAAAAGAGTAGGAAATTCCACTCTTTATATCAAATGGAAATAGATGACGATGTGAATGAAACTTATTATGTGCAAATGTATCGAAATCTTGAGTTCGGTACGATTGCCTTTAACGTTGTCTCGGTTATGACTATACTCGCCTTATTCATCTCTATGAATGAAGTGATGATACTCCATACAAGTTCTATCGTTCTAGGACTTTCTGTCCCAGCTCTTATTTTAGCTGCAGTACTTCAAAAATATCTTTTCAAGACGATTTCGATTGTTCGTCAGTTTGATTTGTCATTCTTCTCTATTCCAAAGGATGTGTTAGATTATGTCAATTCTTACGATGAAGGAGAACGACAAGCTAATTTGGAGCAGAGCTTTCGGATTTTATTCCAATTAAACCAATATGTTTTACCAGGTTTGTATATTTTGATTGATATCGTTTCTGTACTTACAGGAGAAATTCAGTTATTAGCACTTTTAGCCGTAGCTGTTATCCATATTTATATCAATGTGATGCAAATACCTATGGTGAAACGCTATTTCAAATAGGAAAGATCACTGAAACTACTTAAGGTTATTGGCTAGTTTAGATAGAGGTCAGAAAATGAATAATAATCGTAGATGGTTGAGAGTAGTAATGTGTATGTTAAGTGCTTTTGTAGTAGCCTTTGCCTACACTCTTAGAGGGATAGTTGAACAGATTCAAATGGAACAAGTCTTACCTACTATTTATGGAATCGCTCTTGTTATTGGAGGACTTTCCTTCGTTTTAGCCATGTATTATCTTGGTAAAAGTCGCGAAGTTTATACTCTTTATCAAAGGGCGACAGAGGAAGAAGATAGTAACCAAACCTATGTAAGAGCTTATCGTTACTTAGATTATGGTTCAGTTTCTTCAAATGTTTTGATGATAGCAATGATGACCAGTGGGATCATACTAATTTCTCCGATATTTAAAAATACCTTGCTAATTCTTCCTACTCTTATTCTATTATGTTTATACATTATTGTTGCCAATTACTTGTTGCGAACTATTTTTATCGTTCGACACTATAAACTGTCTGCTTATTACACTCCAAAAGATATTTTAACCTATCTTAACAGTTATGATGAGGGAGAAAAGCAGGCAGAGATGGAGAGTGCCTTTTTAACTCTGTTTAGGCTGGATCAAATTTTACTGCCCGCACTCTATATTTTATTGATAGTATTATCAGTTATTTTACGAGAAATACAAGTAGTTGCCTTAGTTCTTTTGATTATCATCCATCTTTATATAACTATCGCACAATTAAGAAAAACAAAACGTTATTTTAAATAGGAGTCTTTTATGAAAACACTTAAAAACATTGGCTGGTTTGTTCTAGCTTTCTTATCATTTTTGTTTATCTACGGTTTTATTCAGGCTTTACCTCTGATTGCTCTTGGTTCAGGTGCACCTATAGTCGGTGTTCTTCCGCTTTATATTCTATTAGCAGGAGCTTTTACCTTCTTAACATACAAGTGGTATAAGACAGGAACTGTTACGATAGAAAAAACGGGCCTTAACAAATACATCTGGTTGCCTGCCTTGGTATGGATCCTTATCATTGTTGTACAAACTTTCTTACCAAATGATCCATCTGTCAGTCAACAGACGGCAGAACAATTGACTCATAATCAACCTCTCTTCTCTTTCTTCATGATTGTTGTCTTTGCACCCCTGACAGAAGAGTTAACCTTTAGAGGGATGTTGGCTCGCTATGTCTTCCCTCAACAGGATAATGTCAAGCAGACAGCTCTCTTCCTACTTGTAAGTAGTATCATTTTTGCTCTTGTTCATTTCCCTGGCACTCCTCAACAATTCCTAGTTTATGCTTCACTTGGTTTTAGCTTGGGATTGGCTTATGTTAGTAAGGGTGGTCTGGCTTATAGTATGGGATTGCATGCTTTGAACAATTTAATTTCATTTGTGATGATAATGATGCTATAATAGACTCAGGAGGAAGTCATGAAACGAGTGATATTATTAGCAGTGATTCAGGCAGTTGTACTCTTCTTTATTATTGGAGCGCTTGCCTATGCTTTTAAAGGGGATTTCTTTTATAACCATCTAGCAGTTATCTTTGCACCAATCGCAGGTATTATGCGATTTGCGACAGCCTATGCAACGGAGATTGTTCTCCCTAAAAAGGCTGCAGAGATTGCTGAAAAGCGAAAACAATAAAGAAATACCAAGTAAAATAAGATCCAGCGAATGACTTTGCTGGATTTTTTCATTTATAGCAGGATTCTTCTCAACTTTTCTGATGATTTTCATGAAGAGCCTGCGCTTTTATGGTAAAATAGTAACAGAATAAAAGAGGAGATAAAACATGAAACGTAGTATGTATGCTGGTCGTGTTCGTGAGGAACACATCGGACAAGAAATTACCTTGAAAGGATGGGTTGCCCGTCGTCGTGACCTTGGTGGTTTGATCTTTATCGATCTTCGTGACCGTGAAGGAATCATGCAGTTGGTTATCAACCCAGAAAAAGTATCTGCAGAGGTGATGGCAACAGCTGAAAGCCTTCGTAGTGAATTTGTCATCGAGGTGACTGGTCAGGTTGCTGCACGTGAGCAAGCCAATGATAAGTTGGCGACTGGAGCAGTTGAACTGAATGTAACAACTCTTACTGTGCTTAATACAGCCAAAACAACACCATTTGAGATTAAGGATGGCATTGAGGCAAACGACGATACACGTCTACGTTACCGCTACCTTGACCTTCGTCGTCCAGAAATGTTGGAAAATCTTAAACTTCGTGCCAAAGTAACACATTCTATCCGCAACTACTTGGATGAGTTGGAATTTATCGATGTTGAAACGCCATTCCTTTCTAAATCAACGCCAGAAGGGGCGCGTGATTATTTGGTACCATCTCGTGTTAATAAAGGGCATTTCTATGCTCTTCCTCAAAGTCCACAGATTACAAAACAGTTGTTGATGAATGCTGGATTTGACCGTTACTACCAAATCGTCAAATGTTTCCGTGATGAAGACTTGCGTGGTGACCGTCAACCAGAATTTACCCAGGTCGACTTGGAAACTTCATTCTTGACTGAGCAAGAAATCCAAGACATCACAGAAGGCTTGATTGCGCGCGTGATGAAGGAAACCAAAGGCATCGAAGTAACACTGCCATTCCCTCGAATGAAGTATGACGATGCTATGGCTCTTTACGGTTCTGATAAGCCTGATACTCGATTTGATATGTTGCTTCAAGACTTGACAGAAGTTGTCAAAGGTGTTGATTTCAAAGTCTTCTCAGAAGCACCTGCTGTAAAAGCCATTGTGGTCAAAGGAGCTGCGGACAACTATTCACGTAAAGACATTGACAAGATGACAGAAGTAGCCAAGCAGTACGGTGCTAAAGGTCTTGCTTGGGTCAAGGTCGTTGATGGAGAATTAAACGGACCAGTTGCCAAATTCTTGACTGGCACCCAAGCAGAATTGACAACAGCACTTGGTCTTGAAGATAAGGACTTGGTTCTCTTTGTAGCAGATACGCTTGAAGTAGCTAATGCAACTCTTGGTGCCCTTCGTGGACGTATTGCTAAAGAACTAGGATTGATTGATACTGACAAGTTCAACTTCCTTTGGGTTGTTGACTGGCCAATGTTTGAATGGTCTGAAGAAGAAGGCCGTTATATGAGTGCCCACCATCCATTTACCCTTCCTCAAGCAGAAACTGCTCATGAGCTTGAAGGTGATTTGGCTAAGGTTCGTGCCATTGCTTATGATATCGTCTTGAATGGTTATGAACTTGGTGGTGGTAGTCTTCGTATCAACCAAAAAGAACTTCAAGAACGTATGTTCAAAGCTCTTGGTTTTTCAGCTGAAGAAGCAAATGACCAGTTTGGTTTCCTTTTGGAAGCTATGGACTATGGATTCCCACCACACGGTGGTTTGGCTATCGGACTTGACCGTTTTGTCATGTTGCTCGCTGGAGAAGAAAATATCCGCGAAGTCATCGCCTTTCCTAAGAACAATAAGGCAACTGACCCAATGACGCAAGCACCATCAACAGTAGCTCTTAAACAACTAGAGGAACTTAATCTACAAGTAGAACAAGATGAAACAAACGAAACTAACTAAAAAGTGGTACCATTATCTTCGTCGCTTTGCGTATCGAGTAAAGATTTTGCGTGTTTTACAAAGTATTTCTCGAGAAAAATACGATGAAAAAATCTCAGCTTCTCTGGTATATGGTTTTCTATCAGCAGTAGCCGTCAATTTCTTCTTCCAACCAGGGCACGTTTATTCAAGTGGTGCGACAGGTTTGGCCCAGATTATATCTGCCCTTAGTAACCACTGGTTTGGTTTTCATTTCCCGATTTCAGTAGCCTTTTATGCCATCAATATTCCTCTCATGATTTTGGCCTGGTATCAAATTGGACATAAGTTCACAATTTTTACCTTTATCACGGTATCTATGAGCTCGCTCTTTATCCAGTTTGTGCCTGTGGTGATCTTAACAGAGGATCCAATCATCAATGCCCTTTTTGGGGGTGTTGTCATGGGACTGGGGATTGGCTTTGCTTTACGTCATAACATCTCCAGTGGTGGAACAGACATTGTCAGCTTAACCATTCGTAAGAAGACTGGTCGTAACGTCGGAAGTATATCTTTCTTGGTTAATGGTACAATCATGTTGATTGCAGGGGTGACCTTTGGTTGGAAATATGCCCTTTATTCCATGATTACCATCTTTGTCTCAAGTCGTGTGACAGATGCAGTTTTCACCAAGCAAAAACGCATGCAGGCTATGATTGTCACTAGCAATCCAGATGCCGTCATTGAGAAGATCCATAATAAATTGCACCGTGGAGCAACCATGATCCATGATGCTGAAGGAACTTATAATCACCAGCGTAAGGCTGTTTTGATTACGGTTATCACTCGTGCAGAGTTCAATGATTTTAAATTAATCATGAAGCAAGTCGATCCAACAGCCTTTGTTTCTGTTTCAGAAAATGTTCATATCCTAGGCCGATTTGTCGAAGTCGAAAACTAAAGATTTCAGGACATCTTCAAATTCCATTAGTGATACCTTGCTCTAGTTTACTAATAGTTATTTATAACAATGAATAGAACGAAAAACCCAACTCTTGAACACATTGTCAGAGTTGGGCTTTTTTATTTTTCAACGATTTTGTGGGCAATCACTTGACGATAGCAGATTTGACGATTTTCTTTGGTATCGCTGATGATTTGCAGGATGGTTTCAAATGAAGTACGTCCCAGAGAGAGGCTATTGATATCCACATAGGCCGCTAGGTTTAATCTTGGATTAACAGAATCAAAGCTGAGTACAGGGATATTGAGATTGTGATCGTTGAGATAGTTACAAACACCTTCAGCTAAGAGGCTATCTGTTGTAATGATGGCATCAGTTTGAGGATCATGTTTGAAGAGACGTTTACTAAATTTATATCCCTTTTCTTCAAGAAATTCATCTGCAAAGAAGGTACGTTGACTATCAAGAGGAAGTTTGTGTTCTTGAAGGGCTTGTTCGTAACCTGTTAGACGATCCTGCGTAACGTAGAGTTTCTTGGCTCCACCGATGAAAGCGATTCGATTACATCCTTTCTTAATGAAGTATTCGGTTGCATCAAAACCAGCTTGAATATTATCGTTGTCAACAAGCGGAATAAAAGGGGACAAGGATTTTCCAAGGATGAGGAAAGGAAATTGCTCTTCTGAGACTAATTTTACCAAGGGGTCATTTTCTTGGGCATACAAGAAGATAAGACCGTCTACACGCTTTCCATAGACCATCTGTGAAATTGCATTTAAGCGTTCTTTTTCATCTTTTCCAGTTGCAATCTGGATGGCATAGTGATTTTCTGAAGCAACTTGTGCAATACCGCGTAGGACAGAAGGAAAGAAAGGATTTTGATAGAAGGCATCGGAGTCGTCTGGAAGAACTAAACCAATGACCTGCGTATAACTACTAACCAAGCTTCGGGCATTGAGGTTAGGATGATAATTGAGCTCTTTCATTGTCTTTCGAACTCGTTTTTTAGTCTCATCGCTAATGGTTGATTTATTTTGAATAACACGGGTTACGGTTGAGGGTGAGACCCCTGCAGCCTTGGCCACGTCTTTAATCGTAACAGGCATAATAATCTCCTACTTATGGTAGTCTGGATCACGGAAATGCGTTTTGTAAAAGATAGTGACCAGGTATAGAACAAATAAAATGTTTTGAACAGTAATTAAAGTTGCCATATTTTGGCCTAGGAGACCGAGAATCATGGCAAGTAAGGTTGGTAATCCTAAACAGTTCAAAATGAAATGATAGCACTCTTTATAGGTTTTAAATGAAAAGAGACGTGATTTTTTCGTAAAGTAGAGCAAGAGGCTAGAACCTAGAGCAACGATGAAAAAATTAAGTCCGAAGAGGAAGCTAGAACCTAATACAAGAAAGAGACTAACATAGACACGATTCTGTTGATACCAGTCTTTAGAAATGTCTTGTGTTAAGCTTTCCTTGCTTTGGAAGCTCTCAGTCGTGATTGCATGATAGCGAATGCTAGTCAATTCTTTTCCTTGCTTACTGATGATGAGTTTCTCAGGTTCAAAGTTCAGAAGTAATTCCTCAGGGAAGTTTGAACTAGAAGGGTCTCCGATTTGGATAGAAGCTTGATGAGGAGATGAACCAGTGTAGCTCAGCTTTCCATCATTAATCTGAGTATTTGCAGCTAAATCTTGTACGACATCGTCCGTCAGAGGAGCATAGACATCATCGATGAAGGTTTCTAAAGGATAGGTGTCCTGAGAGCTGTTCTGGATGGCAATAGGGACCATAGATAAGCTAATCAAGAAAATACTGGTAAAAATCAGTTGAAACCAGTTTAGACCGAAACGATGAGAGAGGGGCTTACGAAATCCCCAGATACTATTAAAATAAGAAAATGGATATGGTAACATAAATCTCTTTCTATAGGCATTTTTCTATATGAGTATTATATAGAGAAATGTGTTTTATTTCAAGCAGGGGATACGAATCCTTGTTGAAAGTAGATTATTAATAAAATTTATCAACTAACAATGAGGGGATTCTCAATAATCTCTTGTTTCTCATCAGACTATATAAGCATTAGTTCAAAAATGAAAAAGGGTGGCGGGGGTATATTACCCCTTGTCGCCACCGCTTGTAAGTCCTGAAACGAAGTTCTTTTGTAAGAAGAAGAAGAGTGTACAGATTGGAAGAGCGATGAGGATAGCACCTGCTGAGAAGTAGGCAATCTTCAAGTTCTTCGCATTGTTGACGAAGGTTTGGAGACCAACGGCAACTGTAAAGTATTCTTTCTCACGAAGCAAGAAACTAGAGAGGATGTAGTCTCCGAAAGGTCCCATGAAGGCCCAGAGTGCTTGTACCGCAACCATTGGGCGAACGAGAGGGAGAACGATTTGCCAGAAGCGGCGGAAGTGTCCTGCACCATCCAGTTTTGCAGATTCATCGAGAGACATTGGCACGGTGTCAAAGTAACCTTTCATCAACCAAGCATTCATAGGGATACCACCACCGACATATAGGAAGATGAGGAACCAGCTATGGTTAAGGGCATTCAACATAAGGGCCATAACGAAGAAGGCAGTCAAAGCGGCCATTGTTGGCACCATTTGGATAATCAAGAAGAAGACCAAACTTTGTTTACGAGCCAAGAAATTGTAACGGCTGTAGGCATAACCAGCAAGCACGATAATACTTGTCTGAACGACCATAGTGATCAAAGCGATGATCAAAGTATTAAGGTACCATGTCCCGTACAAGGTTTCTGTAAAGAGCCCTTTGAAGTTATCAAGACTAAAGTTGACATTGCTGTCGAGTTTAAAGGCCACAACGTTACCAGCCTTGAAGGCAGACATAATCGTGATTAAAAGAGGATAGATAATGACGATTGAAAGTCCGATCAAGTAGAGGTAAGTGAGGGTTTGAGTCAGTCTACGTTTTAGTTTGATTGAGTTATTCATCTTAGACGTCCTCCATATCAAATGCGTGTAGTTTCTTGAAGGCAATCATAGAAATAGAGATGACAATGATTGAAATAATCAAGGTAACGGCAGCAGCCATAGAGTATTGTGGAGCAGTACCTGTTGTCAAACGGTAAATCCATGAGATCAAGATATCGGTTGAACCAGCTCCACCACCGACACTACCAGGACCACCACCATTGAAGAGGTACATGATAGAGAAGTTGTTGAAGTTGAAGGTGTATTGGCTAATCAAAGTAGGTGCCGCAACAGCCAAGATCATTGGGAAAGTGATGTTGCGGAATTTTTGCCAAGCGTTTGCACCGTCGATATAAGCTGCTTCATACAAGTCGTTTGGAATAGACTGTAGGATACCGAGAGTAAGGACATAGATATAAGGGAATCCAAGCCAACCTTGCATCATAATCAAGGCAACCTTAGTCCAAGTAGGGTCTGTTTTCCAAGGGATGAGTGCCCCGTCGAGGAATGGAAGAACTTTAGCAAAAAGTGGCAAAACTTGAGTATTGATAGCACCAACACTATCGTTAAACATGTTTGAGAATGTCAAGATAGTGATGAAGGCTGGAACTGCCCAAGGCAGAAGGAAGATAACACCAAAGATACGTTTCCCTTTGATGAATGGTTGGTTAGCAATAATAGCTGTGAAGATACCGATTACAATCTGTAAAGTTGATGCAGACAAAGCCCAGATAATAGTCCAAGAAAGAACGGCGCCAAAGGCTGAACGGAAGGTACTCAAGCTCCAGATATTTGTGAAGTTGGTCAATCCAACCCAGTCCAAGAGTTTATTTGGTGGTAGATGTTGGAAATCATAGTTAGTAAAGGCAATCATCAAGGTTACAATAACTGGGAAGATGATGGCAAATGTCATGGCAACGTAAGATGGGATAATGAGCAAGTATGGGAATCCATTTTCATAGATACCTTTAATCATATCCTTAAGTGTCAATGGGACAGGAATGCCATTATTGATACGTTTTGCAATGGTATGAGCATCTTTAATATTGAGAATATAAAATGCTAGATAAACAATTACAAAAATAGAGTGAAATGCACCACGAATCAACATAAAGAGAGAGTTGTCACGGCCAGGTTTTTCACCGAGTGTGATCAAGTTGCTCAATTCAGGTGCTGCAAGTACTATAAAATAGAGGACAAAAGCTAATGTTACAGCAAGGAAGATAAAACCTTTGGCTTTTTGTTTGTTATAGATTTGCCCCAACCCAGGAATCAATGAAAGCAAGGCTGCTTTTCTTGGTTGTTGTTCCATGAGTACTCCTTTCATAAGATGTGAACGTCAAGCTGAGTTCTGTTAATATCTAAAAATCAAGGGGGATAAATTTTAAATCCCCCTTGAATCAATCAATTAGTTACCAAATTTTTGTTGGATTGTTTCTTTGATCAATGTTACAGCATCATTTGCAGCTGTTTTAGCATCTTTCTTACCGCTTACAGCGTCAAAGAGCATTGTTTTAGCTGGGTCCCAAACTGTTGACATTTGAGAGATGTTTGGCATTGGTTGAGCGTTCTTGAACTGTTTGATAACAGCAGTAGTCAACTCATCGTTTTTACCTTCAGCGTAAGTACGAGCTTCAGTGTTAGCTGGGATTTCGTTTGTTGCATCGTAGAATGCTTTTTGTTGGTCAGTTGAAACAAGGAAGTCTACGAATTTTTGAGCTCCTTCAAGGTTCTTAGTGCTTGATGGGATGATCCAAGCTTTACCACCACCAAAGGCTGCGTAGTTTTTACCGTTTGGAAGAGTTGGGATAGTTGCAACACCGTAGTTTACTTTAGCATCTTTGAATGCTTGAGCTTTCCAAGGTCCATCAATGATAGCAGCTGTTTTACCTTCTTGGAATTGAGTTTGGATCAAGTTTCCAGCACCTTCAGTATCTTGCATACCTTTAGGCCATTTGTCATACCAAGTTTTAGCATAGTTGATACCTGCAATAGCACCATCGTTAGCAAGACCAATATCTTTAGGGTCTTTACCGTTTTGTCCAAACACGTAGGCACCGTTACCAGCAAGAAGTCCATATGCGTAGTAGAAGTTAGTCCAGTCAGCTAGGAAAGCAGTAGTTTTTCCGTCTTCACCAGCGAAGGCATATTTGCTATCTTTAGCAAGTTCTTCCAAGTCAGCAAATGTCTTAGGAGCTTCTTTCACTAAGTCTTTGTTATAGTACATAACAAGTGACTCGATAACGGCTGGAGCCCCATAAACTTTACCACCAACAGTTACAAGAGATTTAGTAGTATCGTCTGTTTTAGCACCGTCACTCAAAGTAACTTCTGAAAGTTGTCCGTCAGTACCAAGGCTACCTACACGGTCGTATGGTGCCATCATGACGTCAGCAGCTTTACCTGATTGATTATCAAGTGAAAGATTGTCAAGTCCACCTAATTGGTCCCCTGTTTTAATAGTAACTTTTACACCAGCTTCTTTTTCGTAAGCTTTGGCAGCTGATTCTGCAAAAGCTTTATATTGATCTTCAACGTAGAAAGTGATTTCTTTCGCTTCTGATGAACCAGAGTCAGCAGTTTTATCAGCAGTTTTGCTTCCACAAGCTACTAAAAGTAAGCTAGCAAGAGTAGCAGTACCAAGTACAGCTGCGCTCTTCATGAATTTAGTTGACATAGTGTATTCCTCCTAAAGAATAACAAATTTTGATTTCAAGGAAACGCAAACGTTTTCTCTTATGAACTTAGTATAGCACAAACAGAAAACGGTTGCAAGCGTTTTTTGAAAAAAATTTAAAAAGCTTGTAACTGGTTAATCTCTAAAATTGGTTATATAATAGGAAGGAAAGGATGAAATCATATAAATTTCAATTCAAGAATAATTTAAGGGAAACGTTTGCATAGTTTGTAGATGTTTTTGTAGAGGTGAAAAAATAAGAATATAGTTTTTTTAAAAAGCTATAAAGTAAATAAATTGAAAAGTTTTTTGTTGAAACGCTTGCATTTCTTTTTGAAATGGGTTATACTTTACTTGGCGCAAACGTTTGCGCCAAGTAAAAATGAAATATTTAACTACAAACACTTGAGGTGCTATTATGAAAAAACGTCAAAGTGGTGTGTTGATGCACATCTCATCGCTTCCAGGAGTTTACGGAATCGGATCATTTGGTCAAAGCGCCTATGATTTCGTTGACTTCTTGGTTCGTACAAAGCAACGTTACTGGCAAATCCTTCCTTTAGGCACAACCAGCTACGGAGATTCTCCTTATCAATCTTTCTCAGCCTTTGCTGGAAATACTCATTTTATCGATCTTGATATTTTGGTAGAGCAAGGTTTGTTGGAAGCAAGCGATCTTGAGGGAGTAGACTTCGGTAGTAACCCAACTGAAGTTGATTACGCTAAGATTTACTATGCACGCCGTCCGCTTCTAGAAAAAGCAGTTAAACGTTTCCTTGAAGTTGGAGATGTCAAAGATTTTGAAAAATTTGCTCAAGAGAACCAATCATGGCTTGAACTTTTTGCAGAGTATATGGCTATCAAAGAGCATTTTGATAATCTCGCTTGGACAGAATGGCCTGATGCAGCAGTTCGCACTCGTCAAGCTGAAGCTCTTGCACACTATCGTAATGAGTTGGCTGACAAATTGGTCTACCACCGCGTAACCCAATATCTCTTCTTCCAACAATGGTTGAAATTGAAAGCATATGCTAACGAAAACCACATCGAGATTGTGGGAGATATGCCAATCTATGTTGCTGAAGATTCAAGCGATATGTGGGCAAATCCACATCTCTTTAAAACTGATGAAAACGGAAAAGCAACTTGCATCGCAGGATGCCCACCAGATGAGTTTTCTGAGACAGGTCAGCTTTGGGGGAATCCAATCTATGACTGGGAAGCAATGGATCGCGATGGTTATAAATGGTGGATTGAACGCTTGCGTGAAAGCTTTAAGATTTACGACATCGTGCGTATCGACCACTTCCGTGGATTTGAGTCTTACTGGGAAATTCCTGCGGGTTCTGAAACAGCGGCACCTGGTAAATGGGTGAAAGGACCTGATTACAAACTCTTTGCAGCTGTTAAAGAAGAACTTGGTGACTTGAACATCATCGCAGAAGACCTTGGATTCATGACTGATGAAGTCATCGAGCTTCGTGAGCGCACTGGATTCCCAGGAATGAAAGTCCTTCAATTTGCTTTCAATCCAGAACACGAAAGTATCGACAGCCCACACTTGGCACCAGCAAACTCAGTTATGTATACAGGAACACACGATAACAACACTGTTCTTGGTTGGTACCGTGATGAGATTGATGATCCAACTCGTGAGTATATGGCTCGCTACACAAACCGTAAAGAGTACGAAACAGTGGTGCATGCTATGCTTCGTACAGCTTTCGCATCAGTAAGTTTCATGACGATTGCCACTATGCAAGATTTGCTAGAGTTGGATGGTTCAGCTCGTATGAACTTCCCATCTACTCTTGGTGGAAACTGGTCATGGCGTATGACAGAGGAACAATTGACTCCTGCTGTCGAAGAAACTTTGCTTGACTTGACTACAATTTATCGCCGTATCAATGAAAATTTGGTAGAATTAAAGAAATAAGACATTATCAGGAGACACAAAAATGTTACCATTAAAAGAATTTGTACAAAATCGTTACAATAAATCTATCGCAGAATGCAGCAACGAAGAGCTTTATCTTGCTCTTCTTAACTACAGCAAACTTGCTAGTAGCCAAAAACCAGTCAACACTGGTAAGAAAAAAGTTTACTACATCTCAGCTGAGTTCTTGATTGGTAAACTCTTGTCAAACAACTTGATTAACCTTGGTCTTTATGACGAAGTTAAAAAAGAACTTGCAGCTGCAGGTAAAGAGTTGATCGAAATCGAAGAAGTAGAATTGGAACCATCACTTGGTAATGGTGGTTTGGGACGTTTGGCAGCCTGCTTTATCGACTCAATCGCTACACTTGGTTTGAATGGTGACGGTGTTGGTTTGAACTACCACTTCGGTCTTTTCCAACAAGTGCTTAAAAACAACCAACAAGAAACGATTCCTAATGCTTGGTTGACTGACCAAAACTGGTTGGTTCGCTCAAGTCGTAGCTACCAAGTACCATTTGCACACTTTACTTTGACATCAACTCTTTACGATATTGATGTTACTGGTTATGAAACAGCAACTAAAAACCGTTTGCGTTTGTTCGACTTGGATTCAGTTGATTCTTCAATCATTCAAGATGGTATCAACTTTGATAAGACAGATATCGCTCACAACTTGACTCTTTTCCTTTACCCAGACGATAGCGATAAACAAGGTGAATTGCTCCGTATCTTCCAACAATACTTCATGGTTTCAAACGGTGCGCAATTGATCATCGATGAAGCAATCGAAAAAGGAAGCAACTTGCACGACCTTGCTGACTACGCAGTTGTACAAATCAATGATACTCACCCATCAATGGTTATCCCTGAATTGATCCGTCTTTTGACTGAACGTGGTATCGAACTTGATGAAGCAATTTCAATCGTTCGTAGCATGACTGCCTACACTAACCACACAATCCTTGCTGAAGCCCTTGAAAAATGGCCTCTTGAATTCTTGGAAGAAGTGGTTCCTCACTTGGTACCAATCATCAAAGAATTGGATCGTCGTGTTAAAGCAGAATACAAAGACCCAGCTGTTCAAATCATCGATGAGAGCGGACGTGTTCACATGGCTCACATGGATATCCACTACGGATACAGCGTAAACGGGGTTGCGGCTCTTCACACTGAAATCTTGAAGAACTCAGAGTTGAAAGCCTTCTACGACATCTACCCAGAAAAATTCAACAACAAAACAAACGGTATTACTTTCCGTCGTTGGCTCATGCATGCTAACCCAAGATTGTCTCACTACTTAGATGAGATTCTTGGAGATGGTTGGCACCATGAAGCAGATGAGCTTGAAAAACTCTTGTCTTATGAAGATAAAGTAGCTGTAAAAGAAAAATTGGAAAGCATCAAGGCTCACAACAAACGTAAATTGGCTCGTCACTTGAAAGAGCACCAAGGTGTGGAAATCAATCCAAACTCTATCTTTGACATCCAAATCAAACGTCTTCACGAGTACAAACGTCAACAAATGAACGCTTTGTATGTGATCCACAAATATCTTGACATCAAGGCTGGAAACATCCCTGCTCGTCCAATCACAGTCTTCTTCGGTGGTAAAGCAGCTCCTGCCTACACAATTGCTCAAGACATCATCCACTTGATTCTTTGCATGTCAGAAGTGATTGCCAACGACCAAGCAGTGGCTCCACACTTGCAAGTGGTTATGGTTGAAAACTACAACGTTACTGCAGCAAGCTTCCTTATCCCAGCATGTGATATCTCTGAACAAATCTCATTGGCTTCTAAAGAAGCTTCAGGTACTGGTAACATGAAATTCATGTTGAACGGAGCTTTGACTCTCGGTACTATGGACGGAGCTAACGTGGAAATCGCTGAGTTGGTTGGAGACGAAAATATCTACATCTTCGGTGAAGATTCAGAAACTGTTATCGATCTTTACGCAAAAGCAGCTTACAAATCAAGCGAATTCTACGCTCGTGAAGCTATCAAACCATTGGTTGACTTCATCGTTAGCGATGCAGTTCTTGCAGCTGGAAACAAAGAGCGCTTGGAACGTCTTTACAATGAATTGATTAACAAAGACTGGTTCATGACTCTCCTTGACTTGGAAGACTACATCAAGGTGAAAGAGCAAATGCTTGCTGACTACGAAGACCGTGACGCATGGCTGGATAAAGTCATCGTCAACATTTCCAAAGCAGGATTCTTCTCATCTGACCGTACAATCGCTCAGTACAACGAAGATATCTGGCACTTGAACTAAGAAACAAGATTTATACTAATACATTTTGTAAAAAAGCGAGTTTCGATTGAAATTCGCTTTTTTGAATGTTGTTAAGTTTATGCTGCTATGTCCTAAAAGAAAAGAGAAAAAATTTGTCTATCATTTGTAGCCTTAAAAATCAAACCTAGAGAACACTAAGAAGGCTGGTTGTACTACCTTTAAGCCTCAGGTTTTTCTTAGTTGTTACCTCAAATTTCTTGTATTCGTTTACAAATAGTATTATAATAGTATTATAGTAAAGAAAGAGGGTGTTCTTATGTGGAAAAAATATTTTTCAAAATATAAATGGACTGATTTATTTTGGATTCTTTTTGTAATTTGGTCATGCCTTTATATGGGTAATAGTTTTTCGTTTCCACTTACTCATCAAGAAATCTCTTTTCATGGATGTTGTTATGGGGCAGCACTTGCCTTATATCACTTGCTATTTATTGATAAATTTGTCATTTCGAATCGAAAATAAATGGTGAGGTTAAAATTTTTTACACTTTTAGAATAGACACTTGAAAAATCGTGATTTAAACCCGCATCTCAAGAAGAGGTGCGGGTCTTGTCTTATCTAAAAAATTTGTTTACAGTGATTTCCCCACAAGTATCTCAGCTTCAATGGTAATCTCTGTTAAGTCGCTCCAGTCAATTTTGCTTTGGTCAACGTGGAAAAGTAAGGGTGTCATACTAAGCAGGGCTTGGCGTTGCTCAGTTGTGATGGGTTTGGTCAGGGAAGCTATCTGACTAGATTGGATGCTGAAGTGTTCTTGGAAATGTTCCTTAATATCTTGATTGGAATAGTCCTTCTTTGTCAGCTGGTCTTGTACCATTTGGCGGATTTCTTTGAGGTGGTTTTCGGTAGGAACGACCTTGATCAAGATACCATCTTTTGATAAAACGCGACGAAATTCTCCATAGTTGGCAGGCGAGAAGATATCAAGCAGAATATCCATGCTGGCGTCTTTTATAGGAAGTCGAGCCAAGTCACCAACAAACCAATTGACTGTCCAGTTGGGTTCGCTTTTGGCTGCGATTTGGACCGAATCTTTTGAAATATCAAAGGCATAGAAGGTTTTATCAGAGTGACTTTCTTGGAGTTTGCGAGAGTAAAAGCCTTCACCACAACCGATATCCAAGACAGTTTTTGCGGATGGATTCGTTGCCAGTAGGTCCGAGATGGTTTCTAAAATAGCCTGATAAAATCCAGCTTCTAGGATTTGCTGGCGGTTTTGAAAGTTTTCCTTGTCGTAGTTAGCGGATTGCTTGATTTGCGGTGCTAGATTGACATAGCCGAATTTTGCTAGGTCAAAAGAATGGCGATGCTCACACTTGAGACTAGACTCTACCAAGGTCAGTTTTTCTTGGCAGATAGGGCAGGCAAAGGCGGTCGCAGAAGCAAAGCGCTGGAGTTTGGGTTTGAGGTTTGTATTCATAGTTTTAGTCTAGCAAAAAAAGGACTGGATAGCAAATGCCTCCAGTCTGTTTTTTAATATGTAAGGACGAAGTATTTTTTCTTACCACGGCGGATAACAGTCAGTTCGTTCTCTAACTTATCTGCATCTCCTAAGACATAGTCAAGGTCTTGGATACGGTCGCCGTTGACGTAGATGGCTCCGTTTTGTACGTCTTCACGAGCTTGGCGTTTTGAATTAACAACGCCAGATGAAACGAGCAATTCTACGATGTTGTGATTTTCGTCTGCTTGTACTTGGTAGTTTGGTACACCACGAAGTCCTTGTTTGAGTTCTTTGACAGAAAGGTTTTTGATATTTCCTGCAAAGAGTTGCTCAGTGATGTTGAGGGCTTCATTGTAAGCTTCTTCTCCGTGTACAAGTGTCACGACTTCACGAGCCAAGACTTTTTGAGCCAAGCGTTCGTGTGGAGCTGCTTCAAACTGTTTGCGGATATCTTCAATCTCATCCAGTGACAAGAAGGTAAAGATCTTCAAGAAGCGAACAGCGTCAGCATCCATGACGTTCATCCAGAATTGGTACATTTCGTATGGAGAAGTCTTTTCAGGGTTGAGCCAAACAGCATTCCCTTCAGATTTACCAAATTTTTTACCAGTCGCGTCTGTGATGAGTGGAACAGTAATCACGTGACCAGTCTTGTCAGCCTTACGGCGAAGCAATTCAGTACCAGCTGTCATATTTCCCCACTGGTCAGAACCACCGATTTGAAGAGTGACATTGTGGTCTTGGTTAAGAACGAAGAAGTCGTAACCTTGCATGATTTGGTAGGCAAACTCAGTGTAAGAAATCCCTGTTTCAATACGTTTCTTCACAGACTCCTTACTCATCATGTAGTTGACGGTGAAGTATTTTCCGATATCACGGAGGAAATCAATGAAGCTGATGCTGCCAAACCAGTCGTAGTTGTTGACCATGACAGCTTTATTTTCACCATTTTCAAAGTCAAGAAAGCGAGAAAGTTGTCCTTGGATAGACTTGACCCAGCCATCTACTGTGTCTTTTGTTTGGAGACTACGCTCAGCATCTTTGAAGGACGGATCTCCGATGAGACCTGTAGCACCGCCAACGAGCGCATAAGGTTTGTGACCTGCTAGCTGCAAACGACGACTTGTCAAGATTGCGACAAGGTGGCCTAGGTGAAGGCTGTCAGCAGTTGGATCGTAGCCAGTATAATAAGAAACTTGACCTTCTTCTAGGGCTTTACGTAAAGCTTCTTCATCAGTCGTTTGAAAAATCAAACCACGCTCTTTTAGCTCATCAAAAATGTGCATGTGTCTTTTCTCCTTTATAAAATATTGTTTCTACCTATTGTACCACAAACTGTGGAAATAACCTAGTAAAATCGGGAAGAAAGTTGCTGCTTGGACTTTTTTGGAAACGAGTGAAATATGGTATAATAGCACTAGCTTATACTCAATGAAAATCAAAGAGCAAACTAGGAAGCTAGCCGAAGGCTGTACTCGAGTACGGCAAGGCGAGACTGACGTGGTTTGAATTTGATTTTTGAAGAGTATTATTTTCAGAGAAATAGATAAAAACAGTTGAGAAAGGGGCTGAAAGATGTCTCATATTATTGAATTGCCAGAAGTCTTGGCCAACCAGATTGCAGCAGGAGAAGTGATCGAACGTCCTGCCAGTGTGGTTAAAGAGTTAGTTGAAAATGCCATCGATGCTGGTTCTAGTCAGATTATCGTTGAGATCGAGGAAGCTGGTCTTAAGAAGATCCAAATCACAGATAACGGGCACGGGATTGCTCACGATGAAGTCGAGTTAGCTCTCCGCCGTCATGCGACCAGTAAGATTAAGAATCAGGCAGATCTTTTTCGGATTCGTACGCTCGGTTTCCGTGGTGAAGCCTTGCCCTCTATCGCTTCTGTCAGTGTTCTGACTCTTTTGACTGCAGTTGAGGGTGCAAGTCATGGGACCAAGCTAGTGGCTCGCGGAGGAGAAGTAGAAGAAGTTGTGCCTGCGACCAGTCCTGTTGGGACCAAGGTTTGTGTGGAGGATATTTTTTTCAATACACCAGCTCGTCTCAAGTATATGAAGAGCCAGCAGGCAGAGTTGTCTCATATCATCGATATCGTCAATCGTCTGGGGCTAGCCCATCCTGAGATTTCCTTTAGTTTGATTAGTGATGGCAAGGAAATGACACGGACAGCTGGTACGGGTCAACTGCGTCAGGCCATTGCTGGGATTTATGGTTTAGCTAGTGCCAAAAAGATGGTTGAAATTGAGAATTCTGACCTAGATTTTGAAATTTCAGGCTTTGTTTCCTTGCCTGAGTTGACTCGTGCCAATCGCAACTATATCAGCCTCTTCATCAATGGCCGTTATATCAAGAACTTCCTGCTTAATCGTGCCATTTTAGATGGTTATGGAAGCAAGCTCATGGTAGGGCGTTTTCCGCTGGCTGTTATTCACATCCATATCGATCCTTATCTAGCAGATGTCAATGTGCATCCAACCAAGCAAGAAGTGCGGATTTCTAAGGAAAGAGAGCTGATGGCGCTGGTTTCAGAAGCTATCGCAAAGAGTCTCAAGGAACAGACCTTGATTCCAGACGCCTTGGAAAATCTTGCCAAGTCTACGGTTCGTAATCGTGAAAAAGTAGAGCAAACGACTTTGCCGTTGAGAGAAAATACGCTTTACTATGAAAAAAATGAACCTACAAGACCGACTCAAGCTGAGGTAGCAGACCATCAGGTAAATTTGACAGAAGAAAGACAGGATTTGAATCTGTTTGCTAAGGAAACCTTGGACCAGATAACCAAACCAGCCAAACTGCATTTTGCAGAGAGAAAATCGGTCAGCTACGACCAACTAGATCATCCAGAGTTAGATATGGCTAGTTTGGATAAGGCTTATGACAAGCTGGAACGAGAAGAATCTTCGAGCTTCCCAGAGTTGGAATTTTTCGGTCAAATGCACGGAACCTATCTCTTTGCTCAAGGGCGAGATGGGCTCTACATCATAGACCAGCATGCGGCCCAGGAGCGGGTTAAGTACGAAGAGTACCGCGAAAGCATTGGCAATGTTGACCAGAGCCAACAGCAACTCCTAGTGCCTTACATCTTTGAATTCCCAGCAGATGATGCCCTTCGTCTCAAGGAAAGAATGCCTCTTTTAGAGGAAGTGGGAGTCTTTCTAGCAGAATATGGTGAGAATCAATTCATCCTTCGGGAACATCCTATTTGGATGGCAGAGGAGGAAATCGAGTCAGGGATCTACGAGATGTGTGATATGCTCCTTTTGACCAAGGAAGTTTCAATCAAGAAATACCGAGCAGAGCTAGCGATCATGATGTCCTGCAAGCGGTCCATCAAGGCTAACCACCGTATCGATGACCACTCGGCTAGACAACTCCTCTACCAACTCTCTCAATGTGACAACCCCTATAACTGTCCACACGGACGTCCTGTTTTGGTCCACTTTACCAAGTCAGACATGGAAAAGATGTTCCGTCGCATTCAGGAAAATCATACGAGCCTCCGAGAGCTAGGCAAATACTAATACTCTTCGAAAATCTCTTTAAACTGCGTCAGCCTTACCTTGTCTAACTTAAGTTATGCCTACGGTTAGCTTCCTAGTTTACTCTTTGATTTTCATTGAGTATAAATTGAAGGGAAAATTATGTACGAATATCTAAAAGGTATCATTACCAAAATTACTGCTAAATACATCGTTCTAGAAGCTAACGGCATCGGCTACATCTTACACGTAGCCAATCCTTATGCTTACTCAGGACAAGTCAATCAAGAAGCGCAAATCTATGTGCATCAAGTCGTTCGCGAAGATGCTCATCTCCTTTACGGTTTCCGTTCAGAAGACGAGAAAAAACTCTTTCTCAGCTTGATTTCGGTGTCGGGCATTGGTCCTGTATCAGCTCTGGCTATCATTGCAGCTGATGACAATGCAGGGCTTGTTCAAGCCATCGAGACTAAGAATATAACCTACCTGACCAAGTTCCCTAAAATCGGGAAGAAAACAGCCCAACAGATGGTCTTGGACTTAGAAGGTAAGGTGGTTGTGGCCGGTGACGACCTTCCTGCTAAGGTGGCAGTGCAAACCAACGCTGAAAACCAAGAACTGGAAGAAGCAATGGAGGCCATGTTGGCACTGGGCTACAAGGCAACTGAGCTTAAGAAAATCAAGAAATTCTTTGAAGGAACTTCTGATACAGCTGAAAACTACATCAAATCGGCCCTTAAGATGTTGGTGAAATAGGAGATTTCTATGGCAAAACGTTGTGGCTGGGTTAAAATGACCAATCCGTTATATATAGCTTACCATGATGAAGAATGGGGCCAGGCCCTCCATGATGACCAAGCATTGTTTGAGTTATTGTGCATGGAAACCTATCAGGCAGGCCTGTCTTGGGAAACGGTGCTCAACAAACGCCAAGCTTTCCGAGAAGCCTTTCATGGCTATCAAATTCAAGCTGTTGCAGACATGACGGATGAAGAATTGGAAGCTTTGATGGATAATCCAGCCATCATCCGCAATCGTGCCAAGATATTTGCGACGCGAGCCAACGCTCAGGCTTTTCTACAAGTTCAGGCAGAATTCGGAACTTTTGATGCTTATCTTTGGTCTTTTGTAGATGGGAAGACCATTGTGAATGATGTACCTGACTACAGCCAGGCGCCTGCCAAAACAGCTCTATCTGAAAAATTATCCAAAGAATTCAAAAAACGTGGCTTCAAATTTACTGGACCAGTCGCTGTCTTGTCCTATCTGCAGGCTGCAGGTCTGGTTGATGACCATGAGAATGATTGTGAATGGAAGGGGCTTAAATGAAGTCTACAAAATATAAGGGAGTTCTGATTTTTGGGCTCCTATATACAATTCTCTTTGTATTTGATGGCGTTAGATGGTTGGCTTCCCTGATGCCATCTACCATTGCAAATTATCTAGTCTATGTAGTATTAGCACTATACGGCTCTTTCTTGTTCAAGGATCGATTAATCCAACAATGGAATGAGATTAGAAAAACTAAAAGAAAATTCTTCTTTGGCGTCTTAACAGGATGGCTCTTTCTCATTCTGATGACTGTTGCCTTTGGATTTATATCAGAGTTGTTGAGGCAGTTTTTCGGGCTGGTCGGACAAGGTCTAAACCAGTCGAATATTCAAAGCACCTTTCAAGAGCAACCACTACTGATAGCAGTTTTTGCCTGCATCATTGGACCTTTGGTGGAAGAACTCTTTTTCCGTCAGCTCTTATTGCATCACTTGCAGAAAAGTCTGCCAAGTTGGCTAAGCATTCTTCTGGTAGGAATTGTCTTTGCTCTGACTCATATGCATAATGTAAGTTTATCAGAGTGGGTCGGTGCAGTCGGATACTTAGGTGGGGGCCTTGCCTTTTCTATTATTTATGTGAAAGAAAAGGAGAATGTCTACTATCCCCTACTTGTTCACATGTTAGGCAATAGCCTTTCCTTTATTATTTTAGCCATCGGTAGTATATGATGAAAATGCTAGTAACGATACTGAAAAAAGCTGAGAAATTCATCTCAGCTTTCTTTGTTATAGTCAAAGCGAATGACTTGCTCCGTTGCATCTACATGGGCGTGGACTCCGAAGGGTACAATTGCTCTTGGAGTTGCGTGTCCGATATTCAGATTATAGACAATTGGGATATTGCTGTCAATGATATCCAATAGTGCCTCTTTATAGTCGTCATAGAAAGTTTCATCCATAGGTTTTCCGACCAAGATTCCATTGATGACCTCGAATATGCCAGTGTCTTTTAAAGTCCGCAACATCTTTTTGAAGTCTTCTGGCTCAGGCTTTTCTTCGCTTGCTTCTAGCAAGAGAATTTTTCCTTCCCAGTCTGACAAGTCAGGGAAAAGTTTGTATTTTTGGCAGAGCTCCGTGCTGTCTGCGTATCGAGAGTTGTCAAAGATATCGTAGAGAGATTCGAGACAACCACCGAGGATTTCTCCCTCAAACTGAGCATTGCCTTGTAACAAGTCAAAACCTGTATTTGCATGGCTGACACGAGGTGTTCCCAAGGCTTTGGGACTAAAATCAGTCCGTTCCTCATACCAAACGTTACTAGGGCGAATTTCTGAGATTTTTCCAGTCTCAATCAATTCTTTAAAGTAGTGGCGGCTATATGGCAACATTTCTTTGTCTAATTCACAAATATCTGCTAAAAAGGATTGCCCATAAAAAGTTTTGATTCCTAGTTTATGCAACATGAGATGGTTCATAGTCGTATCCGAGAAACCAAGAAAAATCTTTTGTTTGATAACTTTTTCTAGTTGGTCATTTTCAAAAAGATAGGGTAATAAACGATAGGTATCGTCTCCACCGATGGCGCATAGGATCATGTCGATGCTATCATCAGAAAAGGCCTGAATTAAATCCTCTGCACGTGCTTCAGGATGGTTCTTGATAAAGTCTAAGCCTTTTAGTGAATGAGGTAAAAAGATAGGATTGAGTCCGAGGTCTTTGAGACGTTGGACTCCCAAGTCCACTTCGTGTTTGACAAAGTCTTCTCCGATAATGCCACTAGACAAACTAACAATTCCAATAGTAGAAGACATATATTATCCTCCTAGAAATAAATTGATGCTATTGTATCACAAAAGATGAGGGGAAACAACAAGAATTAGAGCCAGAAGAAGGCTTTTAGATCAAGAAAGTAGTAAAAAAGCAACCAATCGTGTGGTTGCTTTTTATAGTAGTTGCATTCTTATAGAGCAGTAAGGAAGGTCAGTCCGCCAAGGATAACCCCAGCCGAGTTTGGAATGATTAGAATCCAGTCTTTCTTAGGCTCTTTTGTCCATCCATAAATGACCCAGATTAAGCAAGAGACTGCTGCTGATAAAGGTTGAAATGGTTGAGCTTTATTTCCTTGTAAATTGGCAAAAATTTGGGGGATGTAGGCTATAAATACAATAATCCCGATAAAGGCACCAATTGAACCAACAACTTGATTAATTCTCTGTTTAGTCATATATATTTCTCCTTATTACTTTATTAGTATAACAGAAAAACAACTTGGATTCAAGGACAAAACCTCGGGATTCTAAGGAAAGACTTTACATTAGAACGTTTTTAGAAAATGTAGCTACTTTTCTTTGGAGAATAAAAAAATGCTTTGGAGCCATAATAAAAGTAGTCTGTCTGTAAAACACACTACTTTTATTGTTTATCTTAATATCTAGCAGGTCCAGCACTTGCGCTCTTGATGTTGAAACGTTTTTTGAGGTAGAAACGTAGGGCAAGGAGAGCTCCTCCAATGACCAACAAAACAAGAGGTGGTAAGCTGATGTTGATGGCTTGTGGAAGGAAGTTACTCAAGAAGAGGATGAAGACCCAGGCAAACATGGTTGCTAACATAACCAAAAGTGATTTCCAGAATGGAGGACGTTGGCTACGGTCAGTATCTGGTCCGTAGTAGCGGTAGATGAAGTGGTAGAGCAGGTAAAAGGCAACTCCACCAAAGGCTCCTACACTGATAAGTGTTACCAATCCGTAGGCCACAGGTTGGTTTGAGAAGAAGCTCATCAAGGCGCTAACTACTGCAAATAGTCCTGTGATGAAAAGGGCTGAATCCAACATCATCAATTTTGGATCGTCGTTTTCTTTTGGATGTTCTTTTTCGTACTGCTCTTTTTCGCTGAAACTATGAGCCCAGTGAGTTGGTGCTCCGTAGATAGAACGAGCTGTCACTCCTTTTGGTTGTTCTTCAAGGATATGAGGAATGACTTCTTCAAGGATAGCCTTGATTTCAGCATCTGTTTTTCCGTCCTTGAGAAATTGCTGGGTTGCAATATGGATAAATTCCTGGTTTTTCTTTGTTAATTCTTTTAAATCAATCTGTGACATAATAACTCCTGTTTAGAACCATTTTTTATGGATGAGGTAAAGAGTGAGAGAAACACTCATAGCAAAGGCGATAAAGACGATGAGCCAGAAAGCGTGCGGTTCTCCGTTTAAAGGGATTTCATTGTCCTTAAAGTTCATTCCGTAAGCTGAGAAAATCATGGTCGGGATGGACATAACGATAGTCACAAGTGCCAAGGTTTTCATGATATTGTTCTGGTTATTTGAAATGATAGAAGCAAAGGTCTCTGTCATAGAGTGAAGGACGTTTCCATAGATGTCCGCCATCTCGATGGCCTGTTGCGTTTCAATCAAGGTATCTTCCAGTAAGTCTTCATCTTCAAGGTATTTCTTGATATTGCTAGTTGCGCTGGTCAATTTTTTAATCACGCGCTCGTTTGTCTTCAGAGAGGCTTTGAAGTAGACGATGGTCTTCTCCAACTCCATGAGTTCGATCAATTCTTCGTTTCGAGTAGATTTGTGAAGTTGACTCTCGATCTGCTCACTCTTACGTTCAATCGAACGGAGGGCAGTTAGGTAAATCTCCGCATTGCGGTATAGGATTTGGAAGATGAAGCGCGAACGCATGAAGGTATAGAAATTTCGAAGCCTACGATTGATAAAGACATCAAGAAGTGGTAGAGGCTCCAAGCAGGTAGTGATGATAGCCTCTTCTGTGATGATAATCCCCAAGGGAATAGTCACATAGTAGGTCTGGTTATTTCTTTCCTCTGTTATTGGGACGTCTACGATAATCAAGGTGTATTCATCTTCGATGGTGATACGAGACATTTCTTCGGCATCGAGCGGTGCACGGAGATCGGCGATATCAATATCAAAGGCTGAGGCGATTTCCATCGATTCGCTTTGAGTAGGATTGACGAGATTGATCCAAGTGCCCGGCTGGAGCGTATCGATCTCTTTAAATTCAGTTGTTGTTGAGAGAAAGACTTGTTTCATATCTCCTATCCTTTCCTAATCTAATCCGTGTTTCAGTGATTTTTGACACCGTACTATTATACTACAAAATCGGCTTTTTTGGTAATAGAATTTCACTTTTTTTGGTATAATGGAAAGCAACAATGAACTAGAAAGAAGTAATATGCAAGATAAGATTGTCATCCATGGGGCACGCGCCCATAATTTAAAAAATATAGATGTGGAAATTCCGCGTGACAAGCTAGTTGTGGTGACGGGACTATCTGGATCAGGAAAATCTAGTTTAGCCTTTGATACCCTTTATGCAGAAGGGCAACGTCGCTACGTTGAAAGTCTGTCAGCCTATGCTCGTCAGTTCTTGGGCAATATGGAAAAGCCAGATGTGGATTCTATCGATGGTCTCAGCCCTGCCATTTCCATTGACCAGAAAACGACCAGTAAAAATCCTCGTTCGACGGTTGGAACAACGACGGAAATCAACGATTATCTACGTCTTCTCTATGCACGTGTAGGGACACCCTACTGTATCAATGGACATGGGGCGATCAAGGCTTCGTCTGTCGAACAGATTGTAGACAAGGTCTTGGAATTGCCAGAGCGCCAACGCTTGCAAATCCTAGCACCTGTTATCCGTAAGAAAAAAGGGCAGCATAAGACTCTGATTGAAAAGATTCAAAAGGATGGCTACGTTCGTGTCCGTGTTGATGGGGTTGTCTATGATGTGACCGAAGTTCCTGAACTTGAAAAGAATAAGCAACACAACATTGATGTGGTGGTAGACCGTATCATCATCAAGGATGGTATCCGTAGTCGTCTCTTTGACTCGATTGAAGCAGCCCTTCGTATCGCTGAAGGTTATGTCGTTATCGATACCATGGATGATTCAGAGATGCTCTTTTCAGAACACTATGCCTGTCCAGTATGTGGTTTTACAGTTCCAGAGCTAGAGCCTCGTCTCTTCTCCTTCAATGCTCCGTTTGGTTCTTGTAGTGAGTGTGATGGTTTGGGGATCAAGCTAGAGGTTGATAGGGACTTAGTAGTGCCTGATGCTAGTAAAACCCTTCGTGAGGGAGCTTTAGCACCTTGGAATCCTATCTCTTCTAACTATTATCCAAATATGCTGGAACAAGCCATGACAGCCTTTGGGGTGGACATGGATACTCCTTTTGAGGCCTTGTCGGAGGAGGACAAGCATCTCATTTTTTATGGTTCAGATGGTAAAGAATTCCATTTCCACTATGAAAATGAATTTGGTGGAGTTCGTGACATTGACATTCCATTTGAAGGCGTTATAAGGAATATTAAGCGTCGTTACCATGAAACCAATAGCGACTACACCCGCACTCAGATGCGTCTTTATATGAACGAGCTAACTTGTGGCACTTGTCACGGTTATCGCCTCAATGATCAGGCCTTATCTGTTCGAGTAGGGGGAGAAAAAGGACTCCATATCGGAGAAATTTCAGACCTCTCCATCGCAGATCATTTGGAAGCTATTGATCAGTTGACTCTCTCAAAAAATGAAGCCATTATCGCTCGTCCAATTCTGAAAGAAATCAAGGATCGCTTGACCTTCCTCAATAATGTCGGACTCAACTATCTGACACTTTCTCGGTCAGCGGGAACCCTATCAGGAGGAGAGAGTCAGCGTATTCGCTTGGCAACCCAGATTGGTTCCAATCTCTCAGGAGTCCTCTATATCTTAGATGAGCCGTCAATCGGTCTTCACCAGAGGGACAATGACCGCCTGATTGCCAGTCTGAAAAAGATGCGTGATTTGGGGAATACTCTGATCGTAGTAGAACATGACGAAGATACCATGCGAGAGGCAGATTATCTAATTGACGTCGGTCCTGGTGCAGGGGTCTTTGGTGGAGAGATTGTTGCCGCAGGAACGCCCAAGCAAGTGGCTCGCAACAGCAAGTCTATCACAGGTCAGTACTTGTCAGGCAAACGTGCCATTCCAGTGCCAGAAGAGCGTCGTGTCGGTAATGGTCGTTTTATCGAAGTGACGGGGGCGCGTGAAAACAACCTACAAAATATCACTGCTCGTTTCCCACTCGGGAAATTCATTGCGGTGACAGGGGTCTCTGGCTCAGGCAAGTCGACACTTATTAACAGCATCCTCAAAAAAGCCATTGCTCAAAAGCTTAACCGCAATTCAGACAAACCTGGTAAATTTAAGACTATTACAGGGATTGAGCATGTAGATCGGTTGATTGACATTGACCAGAGTCCAATTGGACGAACGCCAAGGTCTAACCCAGCTACCTATACTGGTGTCTTTGATGACATTCGGGACCTCTTCGCTCAGACAAATGAAGCCAAGATCCGTGGCTACAAAAAGGGTCGTTTCAGTTTCAATGTTAAGGGCGGTCGTTGTGAAGCCTGCTCAGGCGATGGGATTATCAAGATTGAAATGCACTTCTTGCCAGATGTTTACGTGGCTTGTGAAGTCTGTCATGGCACCCGCTACAACAGTGAAACGCTAGAAGTTCATTACAAGGAAAAGAATATCTCGCAAGTATTGGATATGACCGTCAATGATGCGGTAGAATTTTTCAAACACATTCCAAAAATTCAACGCAAACTCCAAACGATCAAGGATGTAGGTCTAGGTTATGTGACCTTGGGGCAACCAGCTACGACACTTTCTGGTGGAGAAGCTCAACGGATGAAGTTAGCCAGTGAGCTCCATAAACGCTCGACAGGGAAGTCCTTCTACATTTTAGATGAGCCAACAACTGGTCTTCATACCGAGGACATTGCTCGTTTGCTTACCGTTTTGTCTCGCTTTGTCGATGATGGCAATACAGTTCTCGTGATCGAACACAATCTAGATGTTATCAAAACAGCAGACCATATTATCGACCTAGGCCCAGAAGGCGGTGTTGGTGGTGGTACCATCATTGCAACAGGAACTCCAGAAGAAGTAGCTGCGAATGAAGCTAGCTATACAGGACAGTATTTGAAAGGAAAGTTACATCATGAATAAACGTGTGCAAGCATTTTTAGATAAAATGCAAGAAAAAGAGCTCGATGGTATTATTATCAATAACCTTAAAAATGTTTACTATTTGACAGGTTTTTGGGGTTCAAATGGAACGGTCTTTATCAGTCGTGACCGTCAAATTTTAGTGACAGATGCTCGCTATATTATCGCTGCTAAGCAGGAAGTTACTGGTTTTGAGATTTTTGCAGAACGTGACGAGTTGGCTACTATCGCAAAAATTGCTAAAGACATGGGTCTTTCTCGCATCGGTTTTGAAGATGAAATTTCAGTTTCTTATTACCATCGCATGCAAACTGCTTTTGAAGGGATGGAATTACTTCCACAGACTCAGTTTGTTGAAGCTCTTCGTATGATTAAGGATGAGGCAGAGATTGAGACCATTCGCAAGGCTTGTTCAATCTCAGATCGAGCTTTTCATGATGTCCTTGAATTTATCAAGCCTGGTAAGACTGAAATTGAAATTGCCAATTTCCTCGACTTCCGTATGCGTGAGTTAGGCGCTGCAGGATTGTCTTTTGATACCATCCTAGCCAGTGGGATCAACTCTTCTAAACCCCATGCTCACCCCATGCACAAGCCAGTAGAACTAGGCGAAGCCATTACCATGGACTTCGGATGTCTGTACGAGCATTATGTGAGTGATATGACTCGTACCGTCTACCTAGGCCATGTGAGTGACGAACAAGCAGAAATCTACAACACAGTATTGAAGGCTAATCAAGCATTGATTGACCAAGCTAAGGCTGGGTTAGGATTCCGTGATTTTGACAAGATTCCTCGTGATATCATCGTGGAAGCAGGTTATGGAGAATACTTTACACACGGTATCGGCCATGGTATCGGCCTTGATATCCACGAAGAGCCTTACTTTAGCCAAACTTCGACAGAAGTTATTAAATCGGGTATGGTCTTGACTGATGAACCAGGTATTTATATTGAAGGGAAATACGGGGTTCGTATCGAAGATGATATCTTGATCACAGAGACAGGTTGCGAATTATTAACCCTTGCTCCGAAAGAATTGATTGTTATCTAAGAAAAATGAGATAAATCGTTGACTTTTATATTTTAAAGGTTTATACTGAAAGGCGAAGACGGTAGGTGAGGCTACCATAGGGATACGGATGACTACCGCAAAGCAGTGGAGACACTACTCGTTGGTCAACAGTCCTGGTCGCGAAGGTCAAGACTAAGCTCATTACATCGCCCTATGGAGTTAAAGCTTGAACGAAAACAGATAATAAGTTTTTTAGTCCTGCCATTTTATGGCAGGACTTTCTGCTGTTTTAGAACAAAGAAGGGAGACAAACGATGCAAATTGACGATCATCCAGAACCGCACATACACAGCCAATCGCTGATTTGTGTCGTTCTGTCCTTATAAAGTGATTGGTCCCTGTGTATGAAATTACCATTCATACAGATAGGAGAAATCAATGAAAACTACAAAAGAAAGACTAGCAGCAGCTATTCAAACTCCATTAAAAGATAGTCTAGCTTTTTACCATACAAGTCTAAAAGGCTTAGACCAAGAACAAGTCGAAGAAAACCGTGACCTATATGGTGAAAACACCATCACAAAAGGTCAAGAGGATTCCATCTTTAAAAAGATTTACGAGTCCATCATCAATCCTTTCACAATCATTTTGCTTGTGATTGCCTTTATCTCTCTCGTTACAAATGTCTGGCTTGCCAAACCTGGTCAAGAAGATCCAACGACCTCTATTATTATCGTTGTCTTGGTTTTGATTTCAGGAGGTATTCGTTTTGTCCAAGAATTGCGAAGCGATAAGGCAACAACCAATCTTTCAAAAATGATTGTCAATACAGCAACTGTTATTCGCGATGGTCTTGAACAAGAGTTACCCATCGATGACTTGGTTGTGGGAGACCTCGTGAAATTGAGTGCTGGAGATATGATTCCAGCAGATGTCATCTTATTTGAATCCCGCGACTTTTTTGTTCAACAGTCAGGTTTGACTGGAGAAAGTGATGCAGTAGAAAAACTTGCTTTAAATAAAGCTACTAATCAAAATGTAGAGAGTCTTTTAGAAGCAGAATCCTTGGCATTCATGGGGACAAACGTTATCTCAGGAAGTGCTACAGCTATGGTTCTAGCTGTTGGTGATGACACCATGATGGGAGCTATTGAACAGACTCTCAACACCTACGATGAACCAACTTCTTTTGAACGTGAAATGAACAGCATTTCTTGGCTCTTGATCCGTTTGATGCTTGTCATGGTTCCGATCGTGTTTTTCGCAAATGGGTTGACCGATGGAGACTGGCTAGAGGCTGGAGTATTTGCCTTGAGCGTTGGTGTCGGACTTACACCAGAAATGCTTCCAATGATTATCACAGCCAGCTTGGCCAAAGGTTCCATTATTATGGCCAAGGAAAAGGTGGTCATCAAAAAACTCAATGCTATCCAGGACTTAGGAGCAATCGATATCCTATGTACGGACAAAACTGGAACTTTAACCCAAGATGAGATTGTTTTAGAATATCCTTTGGATATCCACGGTGATTTGGATATGGCCGTCTTGAGAAGAGCTTATCTAAATTCACATTTCCAAACCGGTTTGAAAAACTTGATGGACCGTGCGATTATCAGTAGAACCGAAAAAGAAGCCAAAGAACACGCTATTCTACAAGATTTAGATAAAATCTTCCAAAAGATTGATGAACTGCCTTTTGACTTTGAGCGCAGACGCATGAGTGTCATCGTCAAAGACGATAGCAATGTCGTTAGTATGGTTACCAAAGGTGCCTTGGAAGAAATGTTGACCATTTCGACTCATGTGGAGTACCGCGGAGAGATCATTCCCCTAACCGAAGACATTCGCCAAGAAGTACTGGCAGAGGTTGGTCAATTAAACCGTCAAGGTTTGCGTGTTTTAGGTGTTGGCTACAAGTCAGGTCTACGTGAAGATTATGCCTATGCTGTGACTGATGAAAGTGACATGATCCTTACAGGTTACCTTGCCTTTTTGGATCCGCCAAAACCATCTGCAGCACCCGCTATTCAAGCTCTGCTTGAGCATGGTGTCAAAACAAAAATTTTAACTGGGGATAACGAAAAAGTAACCCAAGCCATTTGTGAAAAGGTTGGTTTGGACGTTGAGCATATGCTCTTAGGGGCTGACATTGACCAAATGACAGATCAAGAATTGGCAGAAGCGGTTGAAAGTGTAACAGTCTTTGCCAAATTGTCTCCTGACCAAAAAGCTCGAATTATTCTACAATTGAAGAAAAATGGTCACGGTGTTGGTTATATGGGTGACGGTATTAATGACGCTCCATCCATGAAGGTGGCAGATGTCGGAATTTCCGTTGATACAGCAGTCGATATCGCCAAGGAAACAGCGGATGTTATTTTGCTGGACAAGGATCTCATGGTCCTTGAAACTGGTATCGTTGAGGGCCGTAAGGTCTACGCCAACATGACCAAGTACATCAAGATGACCGTTAGTTCAAACTTTGGAAATATCTTCTCACTACTGGTTGCGAGTATATTCTTGCCATTTTTACCAATGGCTCCTGTTCATCTCATTGTCCTAAACCTAGTCTATGATTTGTCCTGTGTGGCATTGCCATTTGATAATGTGGATCAAGACTTCCTCAAACAACCCCATACATGGGAAGCAAAATCCATTACGCGATTTATGGTTTGGATGGGTCCAATCTCATCTGTCTTTGATATTTTGACCTTTATCTTCCTCTACTTTATCATTGTTCCTTTGGTAACAGGTCATCACTATGTTCATGGGTCAGAATCTGCCCTTCAGTTTATTATCTTGTTCCAAACAGGATGGTTCATCGAATCTATGTGGTCTCAAACTATGGTTATCCATATGCTTCGTACAGCAAAAGTTCCTTTTGTACAAAGCAGACCAGCTTGGCTTGTGATTTTGATGACACTGGTTGCAGCCTTTTTCGTAACCAGTCTACCTTATGGACCGCTAGTAAATATCCTTCGTCTAGCACCCTTAGGGCTTCCTTACTTCTTATTCTTAATCTGTATTATTTTCTTGTATATGTTTAGCGTTACAGTTATTAAGAAATTTTACATTAAGAAGTATAAAGAATGGTTATAGTTCGTATTTTGTCAAGAAAAAAGTTCAAAAATTGCCAAAAAAGTTAAAATTTTTTAAAAATAGGTCGCAAGTCCGATGTTTTTTATGGTATAATAGTTTAAACTGATAGTAACATGTAGCGAAAGGGGTAGGTACATGATCAAAATTTATACAGTCTCAAGTTGTACTAGCTGTAAAAAAGCGAAGACCTGGCTCAATGCCCACCAGTTAAGTTATAAAGAACAAAACCTCGGTAAGGAAGGAATTTCGAGAGAAGAACTACTTGATATTTTGACAAAAACAGACAATGGAATTGCAAGTATCGTATCATCAAAAAATCGTTATGCAAAGGCCCTTGGTGTTGATATCGAAGATTTGAGTGTGAATGAAGTGCTCAACCTGATTATGGAAACACCACGTATCTTGAAAAGTCCGATTCTTGTAGATGAGAAACGCCTACAAGTCGGCTATAAAGAAGACGATATCCGTGCCTTTTTGCCACGCTCTGTCCGTAATGTGGAAAATGCAGAAGCGCGTTTACGTGCGGCTCTATAAAACATCAAGGCTGGGAGCGACTCCTGGCCTTCTCTAATATTTAAATTGGATAACATGTGAGGATTTATGAAAAAGTTAGTCATTGGAACATTCGCAGCACTATTTTTGCTCGTTGGATGTGGTCAGAAAAAAGAAACAGCAGCTTCAACTACTGAGAGTTCTCAGGAAGCTCTACAGTCTACCTTGCCCGTATTAGAAAATGCAACTAAGAATACAGTTGTTACTAAGACCTTAGTTTTGCCAGCTGATGAGAGTGGAGCACAGCAAACTCAAATCATTACTTACAAAGGCAATCAATTTTTAAGCTTGACCATTCAGCAAAAGCGTCCTGTATCAGAAGATTTAAAAACGTATATTTCTGAACGTGGATTAGATGAAGCTAAAAAAGCTCTTAAAGAAGCTGAGGATAAGGATGAGTCTGTGCAAGCAGCTCGAAAAATTTCAGGCTTTACCATCGAAACGACTCTTTTAAATGAGAAAGAAATGGAAACCAAGACTAGCTATGATTTCCAAACGATGGATATTAAAAAAGCCAGTGAAAACGAATACTTGAAGAATGTTGGACTGGAAAATCTATTGAAAAACGAACCAGAGGACTATATTTCTAATCGTGTTGCAAATGGGGCAACAGTCCAGTAAAAAGTCAGAGAAAATCAGCAGAATCAGACTGTGTGATTTGTAGAACGACCGCGAATGTGCTATAATAGTACTATTCTAAGGAAAGAGGGTGTTAGAATGGGATTTACTGAAGAAACCGTACGTTTTAAATTGGACGATTCCAATAAAAAAGAAATCAGTGAAACATTGACAGATGTCTATGCTTCTTTGAATGAAAAGGGCTATAACCCTATTAACCAGATCGTGGGCTATGTTCTCAGTGGAGACCCAGCTTACGTTCCTCGTTATAACAATGCACGAAATCAAATCCGTAAGTATGAGCGAGATGAAATCGTTGAAGAATTGGTCCGCTACTACCTAAAAGGACAAGGAGTCGATCTATAATCTATGAGAATTATGGGATTGGACGTTGGTTCAAAAACGGTAGGCGTAGCGATTAGTGATCCACTTGGATTTACGGCTCAAGGGCTTGAAATCATCCAAATCAATGAAGAACAGGGAGAGTTTGGTTTTGAACGCCTCAAGGAACTGGTTGATACTTATAAGGTAGACCGTTTTGTTGTTGGTTTGCCTAAAAACATGAACAATACCAGCGGACCGCGCGTGGAAGCCAGTCAAGCCTATGGAGACAAACTAGAAGAACTCTTTGGTCTACCGGTAGAGTATCAAGATGAACGCCTAACTACGGTCGCTGCAGAGCGTATGTTGATTGAGCAAGCGGATATTAGTCGCAATAAGCGTAAAAAAGTTATTGATAAATTAGCCGCTCAATTGATTTTGCAAAATTATTTAGATAGAAAATTTTAAGACAGAGGAGAAACTATGTCACACGATCACAACCACGATCACGAAGAACGTGAACTTATTACACTTGTAGATGAGCAAGGAAACGAAACTTTATTTGAAATCCTTTTGACTATTGACGGAAAAGAAGAATTCGGTAAAAACTATGTTCTTCTTGTACCAGTTAATGCAGAAGAAGATGAAAACGGTGAAGTTGAAATCCAAGCATACTCATTCATCGAAAATGAAGATGGAACAGAAGGTGAATTGCAACCAATCCCTGAAGATTCAGAAGATGAATGGAACATGATTGAAGAAGTCTTCAACAGCTTTATGGAGGAGTAAAAATGTTCAGTGAACATTTTTACCCTTACGCTAAAAATAAAGATCGTAAGTAAGTCTGGGAGACTGTATCAGCCCTGCGCTAGAAATTAGAAACGCAGGAACATCCAGTGGATGTTTTTACCCCTGCTTCTAGAAATTAGAAACGCAGGCAGTCCAGTGAACATTTTTACCCTTACGCTAAAAATAAAGACCGTAAGTAAGTCTGGGAGACTGTATCAGCCCAGCTTCTAGAAATAAGAAGAAGCAGGAACGTTCGGGGAACGTTTTTAGCCCAACTCCTAGAAACTGGAGAGAGTTGGAACGTCCGGGGGACATTTTTCTCCCATACTAGAATTAAATACTAGCTAATGAAGTAAAAAGCGAAGAGAATCTTCGCTTTTTTGTTAAGGATTAAGGAGATTAAGCGTGTTTGAAGTAGAAAAATGGCTCCATAGTCGAATCGGTTTGAATTTCAGATCAGGTTTGGGGCGGATGCAGAGAGCGGTAGACTTGCTGGGGAACCCTGAGCAAGCCTATCCTATTATCCATGTGACAGGGACAAATGGAAAGGGTTCAACCATCGCCTTTATGAGAGAGCTCTTTGTTTCGCACGGCAAGAAGGTGGGGACCTTTACTTCCCCTCACATTGTTAGCATTCATGATCGGATTTGTATCAATGGTCAACCCATATCGGACGCAGACTTTATCCGTTTGGCAAATCAAGTTAAGGAAATGGAGCAAAGACTTCTAGAAACACATGACCAGTTGTCTTTTTTTGAGTTGTTAACCGTGATTGCTTTGCTTTATTTTAAAGAACAAGGGGTGGATCTAGTTCTATTAGAAGTTGGAATTGGTGGCTTGCTTGACACGACCAATGTGGTGACTGGAGAGATCGCAGTTATTACATCAATCGGCCTAGATCACCAGGAGACCTTGGGCAATAGTCTGGAAGAAATCGCTGAACAGAAAGCAGGAATTTTTAAGCCAGAAAGAGCAGCAGTGATTGCAAACTTAGCTCCTGAAGCCCAGTTCGTTTGTCAAAAGATAGCAGAAGATTTAGATGTCACTCTCTACCAAGCTGACCGAGATTTTTCTTTCAAATCAGGAGATTTTTCTTCTTCTCTAGCGGATTTGACTCAATTAAAACTAGGATTGGAAGGATCTTATCAAGAGGAGAATGCTGCTTTGGCTTTGCAGGCATTTCTGTTGTTTATGACAGCGAGAGGTGAAAAGGTCAATGAGGAAGTTGTCCGGTGTGCTTTGAAAACAACCAACTGGGCTGGGCGTCTAGAAGCTGTTACGGAGCACATTTATCTAGATGGTGCCCACAATCTACCAGCCTTGGAGCGGTTGGTTGAATTTATCCAGGAAAAAATTCAGCAAGGTTATCATCCCCAAATCCTTTTTGGTGCTTTAAAGCGTAAGGATTATAGCGGAATGTTAACTTATTTGACAGATCATTTACCTGATACAGCTCTCTATGTGACGAGCTTCGACTATCAAGGCTCTTTGGAGGAGCAGGATTTGAGTGGCTATCATAGAGTTGCTTCCTATCGAGATTTTATAGATAATTTTGATAGTTCTGCAGGCGAGAAAGACTTGCTATTTGTGACAGGTTCTCTCTATTTTATATCTGAGGTTCGTGCCTATCTTGTGAATGTTTGAACCCGCTTGATATAGTAGAGGTGAAATGGCTCAGCAGTATTATGATACTTCATAGTTGTTAAAAGAAAGGAGACATTATGTCACTAAAAAAAATTCACACTTTCTCTTGCTACTGTGGTAAGTCTTAGTCTCTTAGTTGCGTGTTTGCCAATAACTAAGTCGACACCTTTATCCCAAGCAAGCACTAGCTCTGAAGCGAGCACTAGTCAAGTATCAGAAATCAGTGCTTCTAGTTCTACTACTAGTGCAAAGACTGACACAACTACTAATATAGATGGGACCTACAAGGGCCAAGACGAGGGTGATAGCATTACTCTTGTAGTCACTGGAAATACCGGAACGTGGACAGAAGTTGAAGCGGACGGAGATCAAGAGGTTAAGAAGGTGACCTTCGAATCAGAAAATCAGAGAGTCTTTATTGGAGACGATATCAAGATTTATGTGGCAGAAGAGAACCAGATTATTATCGATGACATGGACCGCGACGTTTCTGATCGTATCGTTTTAAAGAAATAGATATTTTGTAAGGATTTGAATCTGGCTAAAACAGGTGCAAATTCTTTTTTTATTGACTTTGAGCTCAAAAAAATTCCATACTTTTAAGGTCGCTAATGTCTACCACAAAAGTATAGAATGAGTGAAATTAAAGAAATCGTTCTTGTAAAAACTGAGCAACGCCATCTTCTTCATTGGTTAATGGTAATTGTTCGTCTGCGAAAGGTAACAGAGCAGGATTTGCGTTTTTCATGGCATAGCCTTTACCTGCAAAAGAAAGCATTTCTTGGTCATTGTGTTCGTCACCAAAGGCAATCAAATTCTGTTTGTCTATGTTCATGACATTGAGAAGGTATTCGAGGGCAAAAGCCTTGTGGACACCTTTTGGAGTGCATTCAAGGATATTTAAGGGGCCACCCCAAGTATTAATATTGAGTTGGTGCTTGTAGAAGTTGTTCATCTCTTCTGCCAGCGCATATTTATCGTCTGCCCTAGTTTGTAATAAAATACAGTTAGGGCCCTTGGTCACTAAGTCAGACTTGAATTGATTTTCTGGGCGAAAGTTTTCGACACCAAATAATTTAGGGTTGGCAATTTCTTTGTCTGGTGCTGTAATGTAAAACTTTTTACGGTATTCACCTGCGATAAAGTCTGCCTCAATATCCTCTTTTCGTTTCACGATATCCAAGAGGTATTTTTTGTCTACAGTCAGACACTTTTCATGTTTCCAAGTCTTACCTGGTAGGTGAGTGAGTGAGCCGTTGAAGTTGATCATAGGGGTTTCAAGTTCAAGTTGGTCATAAAAATCTTTGGCCATACGGTAAGGGCGACCAGTTGCGATAACAACTTGGTGGCCTTTTTTAGAGATTTTCTTAATCGTTTCAATAGTAAAATCAGAAAGTTTGCTTTCAGAGTTGAGCAAGGTTCCGTCCAAATCGACGGCAATCATTTTTTTAGTCATAAAATCCTCCCGAATCTAGTTTCAGATAAGATGTTTTCTATTATATCAGAAAGTGACTAGAAAAGCTGATAATAAGTAAAAAGAAGGAGAAAAGTATCGGATAAGATTTTTATGATTCAGTAAAAATATCTTGAAAATATGAATGATTGATGGTATAATAGTCATATTGTTCGTAAAATGACAAAGGAGATTAAAAATGGACAAACTATTTAAACTAAAAGAGCACGGGACAGATGTCCGTACAGAGGTGCTTGCTGGTTTAACAACTTTCTTTGCAATGAGTTATATTCTCTTTGTAAACCCTCAAATGCTTTCACAAACAGGAATGCCTGTTCAGGGTGTATTCTTGGCGACAATTATCGGTTCTGTTGTGGGAACTTTGATGATGGCCTTCTATGCTAACTTGCCATATGCGCAAGCTCCAGGTATGGGACTTAACGCCTTCTTTACATTTACAGTTGTATTTGGGATGGGCTACACTTGGAAAGAAGCCCTTGGGATGGTCTTCATCTGTGGGATTATTTCATTGATTATTACATTGACCAATGTTCGTAAAATGATCATCGAATCTATTCCTACAACTCTTCGTTCAGCGATTTCAGCTGGTATTGGGGTTTTCCTTGCTTATGTTGGGATTAAGAATGCTGGTCTCTTGAAATTCTCGATTGACCCAGGTACTTATACAGTAGCAGGTGAAGGAGCAGATAAGGCTCAAGCAGCACTTACTGCAAACTCAGCAGCTGTTCCAGGATTGGTAGACTTCAACACTCCAGCTGTCTTGGTAGCTCTTGCAGGTATTGCCATTACTATCTTCTTCGTTGTTAAGGGTATCAAAGGTGGGATCATCCTTTCTATTTTGACAACGACAGTTCTTGCCATTGCTGTTGGTCTTGTTGATTTGTCTAGCATTGACTTTGCAAGCAATAATCTTTCATCAGCAGTTAACGACCTAGGAACTTTGTTTGGTGCTGCTCTTGGTTCAGAAGGATTGGGATCTCTGATTTCAAACACTTCTCGTTTGCCAGAAACCTTGATGGCCATTCTTGCTTTCTCATTGACAGATATTTTTGATACTATCGGTACTCTTATTGGTACTGGTGAAAAAGTTGGTATCATTGCAACAAGTGGTGAAAACCATGAGTCAGCTAAGTTGGATAAGGCTCTTTACTCTGACTTGGTGGCAACTTCAGTAGGTGCTATTGCAGGTACTTCAAACGTTACGACTTATGTTGAGTCTGCAGCGGGTATCGGTGCTGGTGGACGTACTGGTTTGACAGCTTTGGTTGTTGCCATCTGTTTTGCCCTATCAAGCTTCTTTAGCCCACTTCTAGCAATTGTTCCAACAGCTGCAACTGCACCAATTTTGATCATCGTCGGAATTATGATGCTCTCTAACTTGAAAAATATCCCTTGGGATGATATGGCTGAAGCTGTTCCAGCTTTCTTCACATCTATTTTTATGGGATTCAGCTACTCAATCACACAAGGGATTGCTGTTGGTTTCTTAACTTATACTTTGACGAAGGTTGTCAAAGGTCAAGTGAAAGATGTGCATGTCATGATTTGGATTTTGGATGCTTTGTTCATCTTGAACTACATCAGTATGGCTCTTAACTAATGATAAAAACAAAAAAAGAGGGGAGTCTCCTCTTTTTTTGTTGATGGAAATATCACAAAATAAAACTTTTTGGTATAATAAGTACATGTACACAAAAAATGAAGATGAGTTGGTTGCACTTGGGGAAAAGCTAGGGAACTTGTTAGAAAAAAATGATGTGTTGATTTTGACTGGTGAATTAGGTGCTGGGAAAACAACGCTAACAAAGGGTCTGGCTAAGGGATTAGGCATTCATCAAATGATTAAGAGTCCTACTTATACCATTGTTAGAGAATATGAAGGACGTCTACCCTTGTATCACTTAGATGTTTATCGTATTGAAGGTGATGCAGATTCTATCGACTTGGATGAATTTCTTTTTGGTTCAGGTGTAACGGCTATTGAGTGGGGACATCTATTGGGGGAAAATCTTCCATCGGATTATCTGGAGTTAGAAATCCTTAAAAAAGATGAGGGCCGAGAAATCGTCTTTCATGCTCATGGCCAAAGAGCGACAGAACTTTTGAAAGGATTGACGGATGGAGTATGATCTTTTAATCCGTGAAGCGGAAATCCAGGATGCTTCAGCGGTCATTGCTCTCTTGGATCAGATTGGTCAAGAGTCTAATTTTACCAGTCTGGATGAAAATGGGATTGCAATGAGTGAGTCTGAGATGCAACATTTTTTGGATAAGCAGGCCCAGTCGGATAATCAAATTACCCTACTCGCTTTTTTGAATGATGAGTTAGTAGGAATCATCAATATAACAGCTGATCAACGTCCGCGAGTTCGTCATATTGGAGATGTCTTTTTAGGAATAAAAAAAGCTTACTGGGGAAATGGTCTCGGTAGTATCTTGATGGAAGAAACTATTGAATGGGCCAAATCAAGTGGTAGTATTCGACGGTTACAATTGACAGTTCAAAAAAGAAATCTTGCCGCGGTGCATCTGTATGAAAAAATGGGCTTTATCATAGAAGGATTACAGGAACGTGGTGCTTGTATAGAAGGAGGAGAGTTTCTAGATGTTTACCTAATGGGTCAACTGATAGACGAATAAGAGTATGGTAAAAAAAATAATTGGAATGTTTTTGGGTTTGGTCCTTGTGACTGTGCTAGGTGTAGGTGCTTATGCCTATACAATTTATCAGCAAAGTACGCAAACTTTAGCTAAAACCTATAAAAAAATCGGTGAAGAAACCAAGGTCATTGAAGCGACCGAACCTCTGACGATTTTGCTTATGGGCGTGGATACAGGAAATGTTGAGCGTACAGATCCATGGGCTGGGAATAGTGATTCAATGATCTTAGTGACAGTGAATCCTAAAACTAAGAAGACAGTCATGATGAGTTTGGAGCGTGATATTCTCACACAAATCCAACAACCAGATGGTAGTGTTAGAGAAGCGAAACTCAATGCTGCCTATGCTGATGGCGGAGCAGAGTTGTCTATTTCAACGATTCAAAAGATGATGAACATTCATATCGACCGTTATGTGATGGTCAACATGCATGGCCTTCAAAGAATGGTTGATGCTGTGGGTGGAATTACAGTCAACAACACTCTTGGTTTCCCAATTTCTATTCAAGATCAGGAACCTTTTAATACGATTTCGATTGGAGTCGGTGAGCAAACCCTCAATGGTGAAGAAGCCCTTGTTTATTCACGCATGCGTTATCAGGATCCTGAAGGGGACTATGGTCGTCAAAAACGCCAGCGTGAAGTGATTCAAAAGGTTGTCGAGAAAATTCTTAGTTTGAACAGTGTGAGTCACTACCAAGAGATTCTGAAGGCTCTTAGTGACAACATGCAGACAAATATCGAGATTACAACGACAACCATTCCTCAGTTAATGGGTTATCAAGATTCCTTTAAAAATATAGAAACCCAACAATTACGTGGTGAAGGTGAAATGATTGAAGGGATTTCTTACCAAATCGTTTCTGGTGAGCATATACTAGAGATGCAAAATCTTTTACGCCGTTCGCTCGGACAACCAGAGGTTACGAATTTGGAGACCAATATAGTCTTGTATGAGAATCTTTTTGGCCACTTGCCACCATCTTCTGAAGAGTCAGAATAACAAGAAATTATCCATCAAATCGTAGGAATTATCCTGCGATTTTTTCAAAGAAATCCGAATAGGTAAGTAGGAGGAAAAAATGAAAGCAGAAATTATAGCTGTCGGGACAGAGATTTTGACAGGTCAGATTGTCAATACCAATGCGCAATTCTTGTCTGAAAAGTTGGCTGAAATTGGTGTAGATGTCTATTTTCAGACAGCTGTAGGAGATAACGAGGCTCGTCTCTTATCCTTGTTAGAAATTGCTCAGAATCGCAGTAGTCTAGTTATTTTAACAGGTGGCTTGGGGCCGACGGAAGATGATTTGACCAAACAAACTTTGGCCCAATTTTTGAGACGTGACTTGACTTTTGATCCTCAGGCTCAGGCTAAGCTAGATGACTTTTTTGCTCATCGACCAGACTATGCTAGAACTCCAAATAATGAACGCCAGGCTCAAATTGTTCAAGGTTCAACTCCATTACCAAACGAAACAGGGTTGGCAGTCGGTGGCATGATCGAGGTGGCTGGGGTAACCTACGTCGTTCTGCCAGGACCTCCAAGTGAATTGAAACCTATGGTCTTAAATGAGTTGCTTCCAAGATTGACAACGGGCTCTAAGCTCTATTCACGTGTGCTTCGTTTCTTTGGCATTGGTGAGAGCCAGCTAGTGACAATTCTATCAGATTTGATTGACCAGCAGACGGATCCAACTTTGGCACCTTATGCTAAAACTGGGGAAGTGACCCTTCGATTATCGACCAAGGCTAAGAGTCAAGAAGAAGCGGATCGTGTTCTAGATATTTTAGAACAAAAAATCCTTGAAAGAGAAACTTTTGAGGGTGTTTCACTTCGAGAAATTTGCTATGGCTATGGGGAAGAAACCAGCTTGGCTAGCCTGGTAGTAGAAGAACTGAAAAAACAAGGGAAAACTATCACGGCTGCAGAGAGTTTGACGGCTGGTCTTTTCCAAGCTAGGGTAGCGGATTTTTCGGGTGCTTCAAGTATATTTAAGGGTGGTTTTGTGACTTATAGCCTTGAAGAAAAAGCTAAGATGCTTGATATTCCACAGGCTGAATTGGAAAAACACGGAGTCGTCTCAGCCTTTACTGCTGAAAAAATGGCTGAACAGGCGCGAATCAAGACCCAGTCAGATTTTGGCATTAGTTTGACAGGAGTGGCTGGACCAGATAGCCTAGAAGGACATCCAGCAGGTACAGTTTTTATTGCTTTGGCGCAAGCTTCGGGGGCAGAAGTTATCCAGGCCAATATCGCAGGTAGAAGTCGTGCAGATGTGCGAGAAATTGCAGTATTACATGCCTTTAACCTAGTTCGCAAAGCTTTATTAAGTGATGGAGATTTGTTATAATAGAAGAAGGTCTAAGGACTATTAGAATACAGGAGAATAAAATGGCGAAAAAACCAACAAAAAAATTAGACGAAATTGGCAAAAAATTTGGTGCTGATCGTGAAAAAGCCCTAAACGATGCCCTTAAATTGATTGAAAAAGATTTCGGTAAGGGATCAATCATGCGCTTGGGTGAACGTGCAGAGCAAAAGGTCCAAGTGATGAGCTCAGGTTCTTTGGCTCTTGATATTGCACTCGGATCAGGTGGTTATCCAAAGGGACGTATCATCGAAATCTACGGTCCAGAATCATCTGGTAAGACAACGGTTGCCCTTCATGCGGTAGCGCAAGCCCAAAAAGAAGGCGGAATTGCTGCCTTTATCGATGCGGAGCACGCGCTTGACCCAGCCTATGCAGCAGCTCTTGGGGTTAACATTGACGAATTGCTCTTGTCACAACCAGACTCAGGGGAGCAAGGTCTTGAAATTGCTGGGAAATTGATTGATTCAGGTGCAGTTGACCTTGTTGTTATCGACTCAGTTGCTGCTCTTGTACCTCGTGCGGAAATCGATGGAGATATCGGAGATAGCCACGTTGGTCTTCAAGCTCGTATGATGAGCCAGGCTATGCGTAAACTTGGAGCTTCTATTAATAAGACTAAGACAATTGCTATCTTCATTAACCAATTGCGTGAAAAAGTAGGAGTTATGTTTGGTAATCCAGAGACAACTCCTGGTGGACGTGCCCTTAAATTCTACGCTTCTGTCCGTTTGGATGTTCGTGGAAGCACACAAATCAAGGGAACTGGTGATCAAAAAGATACGAGCGTAGGTAAGGAAACCAAGATTAAGGTTGTTAAAAACAAGGTAGCTCCACCATTCAAAGAAGCCTTTGTTGAAATCATGTATGGAGAAGGAATTTCAAGAACTGGTGAGCTTTTGAAGATTGCAAGTGATCTTGACATCATCAAGAAGGCAGGAGCATGGTACTCTTATAAAGACGAAAAGATTGGTCAAGGTTCTGAAAATGCAAAGAAATACTTGGCAGATCATCCAGAAGTCTTTGATGAGATTGACCACCAAGTTCGTGTCAAGTTTGGCTTGATTGAAGACGATGCAGTAGCCGATGAAAAAGTAAAGGCTCCCGAAGTAGAAGTAGCTAATCAAGAAGTGACTCTTGACCTTGGCGATGATCTTGAAATCGAAATTGAAGATTAAAAAGTAAAAGTGGCGGAGGAATCCCCACTTTTTCTGCTATATGAGAATAAAGAAACAAGGTTATGAGAGCAGGAATGACAGATTTTCACAGTAAAAATGAGGAAGACTATTGCAAAAGATTTGATTTGATGATAAAATAAATTGAAAATAAAAGTAATGCCAAGGAGATTGTTGGTATGGAAAAACGTTTAGTTCGCAATGTTCAAGATAAAAAAATTGCAGGTGTTTGTGCAGGTCTTGCTGACTATTTAGATATTGATGCAACACTTGTTCGTGGACTTTGGATTCTCTTCACATTACTAGGTGGATCAGGAATTCTTGCCTATCTCATTCTCTGGCTGATCATGCCAGAAGCTGGAACAAAAGCGTAAACTTAGTGACATTTTTATAAGAGAAATCAAGATAAGGCTGAAACAAAATTGTTTCAGCCTTATTTATAGTGGATTGAAATAAGGGATGAACAATTCGATTAGGAAAGTCAAACTTATTTCTAGAAATATTTTAGAATTCGTAGCGTACTATTATAGATTCAATCTACTATAATTTTGTTGTGTAGCAGATTGAATAGAAAACACTATAGTAGATTCAAATAAGGGATGAACAATTCGATTAGAAAAATCAAACTTATTTCTAGAAATATTTTTAGCAGTCGTGATGTACTATTATAGATTCAATCTACTATAATTTTGTTGTGTAGCAGATTGAATAGAAAATACTATAGTAGATTCAAATAAGGGATGAACAATTCGATTAGGAAAGTCAAACTTATTTCTAGGAATGTTTTTAGCAGTCGTAATGCACTATTCTAGATTCAATCTACTATATTTTGATGGATTTAGCAAAACTTTCTGCTATTTGATTTCGGAATCACAAAAAAATCACCTGTAGCACAGGTGATTGAGTTTTCATTGTCGAGAAGTTTGCAGTTTCTTACTGGGAAGTTAAAGACTGCAGTATAGATTAGTGTTCACTAAAGCGACGGTACTCGATGTGGAAGTCAAAATAATTTTCTTCTTGTAATTTTTGGAAGATATTCCGATAGGCTTCTTCATCAAAGTGGTCGCCACGATATAGAATCTCAAAACTAAGACCTTCGTACTCCAAAAAAGCATTGGCTGTTTTGAAGCCGTTTTGTAGGTAGAAGTCCATGCGGGCTTTTCGTTGTTCGAGGTTATCACAATCTTCGTCCAACCGCTCCACTTCAAGAATCATGGTACGTTGGTAAAAATCAATGAGTTTTTCAATGATTTCTCTCCCGTAGCCATGACTACGGAGATGAGGCATAATAGCAAAGAAGCTAATGTAGAATGCTTTTTGGTTGGAAATGGCAAAAGCGAAGCCGACAAATTCTTCCTCGTTATAGAAAGCGAAAAAGTGGGCATCATCTCTATCCTGGTAACTTAAAAATTCTTCCAAAGAGACGCGTTCTTCTTCAGGAAAGGCTTCCTTGTTTAATTGGTCAACTTTCTCAAGGTCTGGGAATACATCAGTAATTAACTGGCTTGTTAAGGTCATACCTACCCTCCTTTTCTGTCACGATTATACCAGATTGTTTGCATCTAGGCAACGCTTTCTTATCCAAATTCCCTTGTTCCCCTACTAGAAAGCTGATATAATAGCCTTATGAATAAAAAATCAACGGTGGACCTGATTCATGGTCCCATCCTTCCCGCGCTAATTAGTTTTGCATTACCGATTCTACTGTCCAATATCTTTCAGCAACTTTATAATACGGCTGATATTTTGATTGTTGGGCGTTTTTTAGGGCAAGATTCCTTGGCGGCAGTCGGAGCAACGACAGCCATTTTTGATTTGATTATCGGCTTTGCCCTCGGTGTTGGAAATGGGATGGGTGTTGTTATTGCACGTCTCTACGGCGCTCGTAATTTTGAGAAGATTAAGGAAGCTGTCGCAGCAACTTGGATTTTAGGGATTATCTTGAGTGTGCTTGTCATGTTGATGGGCTTTTTTGGTCTTTATCCACTCTTACAGTACCTAGAAACACCTGCAGAAATTCTCCCTCAGTCCTATGAATATATCTCCATGATTGTTAGCTGTGTGGGAGTGAGCTTTGCTTATAATCTTTTTGCAGGTTTGCTACGCTCTGTTGGTGATAGCCTTGCTGCGCTTGGTTTTCTTATCTTCTCAGCCATCGTTAATGTGATTCTGGATTTGTATTTTATTACACAATTGCAGTTAGGTGTTCAATCTGCTGGTCTTGCAACCATTATATCCCAGGGTTTGTCAGCTATCCTTTGTTATCTCTATATCCGAAAGAGTGTTCCAGAGCTCCTTCCTAGGTTGAAGGATTTCAAATGGAATAAGGCCCTCTATGTCGATCTCTTAGAGCAGGGGCTAGCCATGGGCTTAATGGGTTCAATCGTTTCTGTCGGAAGTGTTATTTTGCAATCCTCTGTCAATAGTTTTGGAGCAGTCATTATCAGCGCTCAGACAGCAGCACGCCGAATCATGGCCTTTGCCTTATTGCCAATGACGGCTATTTCAGCATCGATGACGACTTTTATCTCTCAAAACTTTGGTGCAAAACGTCCAGATCGCATTGTCCACGGTCTTCGACTAGGGAGTTATATCAGTATGGCTTGGGCAAGCTTTGCTTGTGTGTTTCTATTTTTTGCAAGTCCTAGCCTGGTTTCTTTCCTAGCGAGTTCGACAGACGGTTACTTGATTGAAAATGGGGCTTTGTACCTACGCATCAGTTCGGTATTCTATCCGTTTTTGAGTCTTTTATTGATCTATAGAAATAGCTTGCAGGGTCTCGGTCAAAAATTCTTGCCCCTCGTATCAAGCTTTATCGAGTTTTTTGGTAAAATTATTTTCGTCGCTTGGATTATTCCTTGGACAGGTTATACAGGTGTGATTCTATGTGAGCCCCTTCTCTGGCTAGTTATGACTGCCCAACTTTACTTCTCACTTTCCAAACATCCATGGATCAAAGAAGGCAAAAAACTCTTGGCTACTGGCGGGAAATCCTAGCTTAATTTACTAAAGAAAATCCATTTCCTCTAGTGAAAATCGGATAGACTTGTGTTATAATAAGAAAGATTAAAATGTGAAAAAAGGAGATTCCTAATGGGACGTAAATGGGCCAATATCGTAGCTAAGAAAACGGCTAAAGATGGAGCTAACTCTAAAGTATATGCAAAATTTGGTGTAGAAATCTATGTAGCAGCTAAAAAAGGTGAACCAGATCCAGAACTAAACACTGCTTTGAAATTCGTTATCGATCGTGCCAAACAAGCGCAAGTGCCAAAGCACGTTATTGATAAGGCTATCGATAAGGCAAAAGGAAACACAGACGAAACCTTTACAGAAGGACGTTACGAAGGATTTGGGCCAAATGGTTCAATGTTGATCGTTGATACCTTGACTTCAAACGTTAACCGTACAGCTGCCAACGTGCGTGCTGCCTTTGGTAAAAACGGTGGGAACATGGGAGCTTCAGGTTCTGTATCTTACCTCTTTGACAACAAAGGTGTTATCGTCTTTGCAGGTGAAGATGCTGATGCAATCTTTGAACTCTTGCTTGAAGCAGATGTCGATGTAGACGATGTAGAAGCAGAAGAAGGAACAATCACTGTTTACACAGCTCCAACTGACCTTCACAAGGCTATCGTTGCCTTGCGTGAATCTGGTATTGAAGAATTCCAAGTAACTGAATTAGAAATGATTCCTCAATCAGAAGTTGAGTTGTCAGGTGAAGATTTGGAAACATTTGAAAAACTCTACGGAGTCCTTGAAGACGACGAAGACGTACAAAAAATCTACACAAACGTAGATGGATTCTAAGAATAAAAATAACCCCTTTGAAAATTCAGTATTTTCAAGGGGTTTGTTTATCTTGTGATAACAAAAGGGGGCAGGAAAGAGACGAAAATCTCTTTTGCCCAAAACGTTATTAGTAATCTATAATTGTCCATAATCCAATGGATTGTGGAAATATCGTGGTGCGGGGATTTAGAAATCGAGACTTGGTCTACCGATTGCTATTCCCGGCACCTTTTTAGTTATGTTAAACTTTCACTCCAGAATCAGATTGTTCTTTTCGGTCCAGTCCGACAGCAAATTTACGGATTAGAAGAAACTGGCCATTTTCCTGCTTGACGAACGTGAGCACAACTGTCTTAGGATCTGAACTGATGGAGAGATAGGTGATTCTTTTTATTTCGTAGTCTCCCATAACTGAATCTGTTTCTGAATCTGGGATTCCGTGTTCCCTGATAATGTCATTGTAGTTGGTACCCCCTTGCCCTTGGTTGGAAGGGTCGCCCTCTATTAAGGCATCAAACTGTTCTTGAGTCCAGGTAAAGATCTCTTCTTCCTCCTCATATTCATCAATGGTACTATTTGGCCAATCTTCATTGGTTGGTTCTTCCATGAGATAATTAGAAGAGCTACGATAGCCTCTTATAAAATCAGCGAAGATAGGAGTGAACAGCAGTTGGCTTATCAGTACAATGATAATGGAAATGAGGCCAAAGCTTGAACCAATCATAGCTAATGTTTTTTGATTTTGGAGATTGAGGCCAATGCCGATGACTCCTAAGATCAAGGCAACAAATCCAAGGAGAAAGGATAGACCATTGACAATTGGTATCCAAGAACCAAGAAGCGCAAGGGCTCCAAAGATGATGGCAAGGATTCCTAAGGTTTTCTGTTCTTTTTGCTTCATGTGTGAATTTCTCATTTCTAGTAAACTGGATTCGTATCTATGTGAGATAGTGTTTATTATAGATAAAATAAGAGCTTATGTCAATTTCTGCATAGATAGTTCTCTAGGAAACTTTTTTCTTGACATCTTATTTGAAAATGATAAAATAGTTCTCGTGGAAACTTAATTGTTCTCTAGAGAACTATTTTTATTTAGAAGGGAGAAAACATGGATAAACCGATGTTGGTCTTTAAACGTTTTGGGCATCAGGTTCACCTCATGGTACAAAAGGAAGCCAAGCGTTGTGGTATCGAATTTATGGGCGGACCGCAGGGCCAAGTTATACGATTTTTAGACTATCGTGAGGAGTCTGAACAGGCGGTGTTAATCAAGGATATTGAGCAGGAACTCAATATCACCAAGTCAGTCGCCAGCAATCTAGTGAAGCGTATGGTACAAAATGGTTTGGTGGAATTGGAGGCAAGCCCAAGTGATAAACGAGCAAAATTTGTTCGTTTGACGGAAAAATCACGCTCTCAAATGAAGCAAATCAAATCATTCTTTGATCGAATTGACCGCAGCTTACTTGAAGGTGTTTCCGAAGAAAAACTCGCTATTTTTGAAGAAGTTCTGGAACGACTTCAAGCTAATGTAGAAAAAATTGGAGGTAAGAATGAAGAAACTCGCTAAGCGTATCACAGGAAAAGAGTGGGGAATGATTCTCTTGACTGTACTCTTTACCTGTTTCTCGGTCTATCTAGAGTTAGAAGTGCCGACTTACGTTTCAAGAATAACAGAATTACTTGGAACACCAGGTACAGAGCTAGGAGATCTTTGGTCACCAGCAACTAAGATGATGGGCTTATCTCTACTTGCCTTTATGTCGTCAGTAGCAGTTGGATTTTTCGCCTCTCGTGTTGCAGCATCTTACACAACTCATCTACGAAGCGATATTTTTAATCGAGTTCTGGATTTTTCACAGACAGAGATTAAACGTTTTTCAATCCCCAGTCTTTTGACTCGGACGACCAACGATATCACGCAGATTCAAATGCTTTTTACTATGGGACTCCAGGTGGTCACACGTGGACCTATCATGGCTATTTGGGCCATCGGTAAAATCCTTGGTAAGTCTGAATACTGGATTTGGGCAGTAGTAGTGGCTGTTATCGTCAATGTTTTGATGACAACTGTCTTGATGACTTTGGCCTTTCCGAAACAATCTGTCATTCAAAAATTGACAGATAAACTCAATAGTATCACCCGTGAAAGTTTGACAGGGATTCGAGTGGTTCGTGCTTATAATGCTGAGGATTATCAAGATAAGAAATTCGAAGAAGCTAATGAAGAAGTCACGCGAATCAATCTCTTTGTCAGTCGCTTAATGGCCATTATGAATCCTATTATGATGGCGATTTCTAGCGGCTTGGTCCTTGCCATTTACTGGATTGGTGCTTATCTTATCAACGACGCTAGCTTGACAGAGCGTCTACCCCTTTTTAGCGATATGGTGGTCTTCATGTCCTATGCTATGCAAGTGGTAATGGGCTTCTTACTCATGGGTGCTCTCTTTATCGTCTTGCCTCGTACCTTGGTTTCTGCAGGACGTATCAATCAGGTGCTAGACTTGCATTCTTCTATTGAAAATCCTAGTCAACCACAGACGGCAGATTCATCTATTCAAGGTCAAGTGGAATTCCGTGATGTAACCTTCCGTTACTCTAAAAACTCAGAAGCGGTTGTGGAGCATGTCAGTTTCAAGGCAGAAGCAGGACAAACCATTGCCTTTATCGGATCAACTGGTTCTGGTAAATCTACGCTTGTGAACCTCTTGCCTCGTTTTTATGATGTGTCAGATGGAGAAATCCTAGTCGATGGTGTCAATGTGAAAGATTACGACTTGGAAGATTTGCGTAATAAAGTCGGTTATATCCCTCAAAAAGCAGTGCTCTTTTCTGGAGATGTTAAGGGGAATCTAGACTTTGGTAAGAGTCCAGAAACTCCGCTAAGCGAGACTGCTATGTGGCAAGCTCTTGAATTGGCACAGTCTAAAAGCTTCATCGAAGATAAGGAAGCAGGTCTAAACTCAGAAGTGGCTCAAGGGGGGACCAACTTTTCAGGAGGCCAAAGACAACGTTTGGCCATTGCTCGTGCCTTGGCTCGTAAACCAGAAATTCTCATTTTTGATGATTCATTCTCAGCCTTGGACTACAAGACAGACCGTATCTTGCGCCAAGTATTAGCTGAAAAAACACAGTCTATGACCAAGTTGATCGTTGCCCAACGTATTTCAACAATTATGGATGCTGACTTGATCTTAGTATTGGATCAAGGTAAAGTCGTTGGACAAGGCACCCACAAGGAACTTCTTGCGACCAACGAAGTTTACCAAGAAATTGCCTATTCACAACTATCGAAGGAGGAATTGGAACATGGAAAATAAGAAGATGTCCTTTTGGAAACAATACAAACCTTTTCTAACAGGTCTCCAACTTCCTCTACTAGTAGCTGTCGTGGCTGCTGTATGTTCAAGTATCATCACTGTTTATGGACCAACTAAGATTAAGGAAATCACCAACTTGATTTCAGATGGTTTGGCTACAGAAATCGATTTGGTAGCTGTGTCTAGCATCGCCAGCTTTTTAGCTGTTTTGTATGTACTTGGTGCCATTCTCAACTATACGCAAGCCTATATTTTTTCAACGAGTATCCAACATTTTTCAAAACGCTTGCGGACAGCTATCGCTGAAAAAATTAACCGTCTGCCACTTGCTTATTTTGACCGTCATTCTCAAGGAGACACCCTTTCTCGTGTTACCAATGACGTCGATACGGCGGCTCAGTCTCTCAACCAAAGTCTGGGAACAGTTCTCTCAGCTAGCTTTCTACTGATTGCTGTTTTGATTACCATGTTTGGCATGAACTGGATTTTGGCATTGGTAACAGTTGTTTCAACCCTTGTAGGTTTTGCTGCTGTCTCAGTCATTATGGCCAAGTCACAAGGCTACTTTAAAGCCCAACAAAACAACCTAGCAGCTGTAAATGGTTATGTGGAAGAAATGTACTCTGGCCACAATGTTGTGACCAGCTATAACGCTGTGGACACCACTAAAGAAACATTCGCAGGATTGAATCAAGACCTACATGATAGTATTTGGAAATCTCAATTTATTTCTGGAATCATGATGCCAGCAATGATCTTTGTTGGGAACTTTAGCTATGTTTTGGTGATCATCGTCGGTGCAGTTCTAGCTCTTGAAGGACATATCAGTATTGGTATCATCGTAGCCTTCATGGTTTATGTTCGTACCTTCTCTCAACCCTTATCACAGATTGCCCAAGGGATTACAAGTTTGCAACAGGCCAGTGCAGCTATGACCCGTGTCTTTGAGTTTCTAGGCGAAGCTGAGATGGAAGACGAATCTCATAAGGCAAGACAATTGACTGGTATGAAGGGTGAAGTTATCTTTGACCGAGTTTCCTTTGGTTACACTCCTGAGCGAACCATCATTCATGACTTTTCTGCGACAGCTCATGCAGGGCAAAAAGTTGCCATTGTTGGGCCGACTGGAGCGGGTAAGACTACTATTGTCAACCTCTTGATGAAGTTCTATGAGATTGATAAGGGAAGCATTCGCATTGATGGTGTGGATACCAAGAAGATGAAACGTTCAGAAGTACACGATGCCTTTTCAATGGTCTTGCAGGATACTTGGCTCTTTGAAGGAACCATTCGAGACAATCTCATTTATAATCAAACTGGGATTAGTGAAGAACGCGTGATTGAAGCAGCCAAAGCAGTAGGAATCCACCACTTTATCACAACCTTACCAGATGGATACGATACTGTTTTGGATGATACAGTGACCTTGTCAGTCGGGCAGAAACAGCTCTTGACCATCGCTCGTGCCCTTCTCAAAGATTCTCCACTCTTGATTCTGGACGAAGCGACATCTTCAGTCGATACACGTACAGAGGAGTTGATTCAGAAAGCCATGGATCGTTTGATGGAAGGACGCACATCCTTTGTCATCGCCCATCGCTTGTCAACTATCCGTAATGCGGACTTAATCCTGGTCATGAAAGATGGAAATATCATTGAGCAAGGCAATCACGATGAGCTCATGGCTCAAGGTGGTTTCTATGCTGACCTATACAATAGTCAATTTACAGAAGATGAAGTAGAAGAATAAAACCAAAGAAGGCTTGACGGCCTTCTTTTTCTGCACTATACTAGAGTAGGAGAAGCTAGTAGGTTTCTTGTGAAAAGAATAGGAATACCGAGAAATACATGAAAAACTATCAAGAGTGGTACGATAAAACAAAATCAAGTCTCCTTCGTCATCCACAGCTATTACAATTGATGCGAGTTTTTAATCGCATGATGACAGTTCTGATGCCCTTAGCCTACTTGACTTTGTTGGGGACGAGTCTTATGAGCAAGAACTTGGGGAACGACTTTTACGCTTATATCTTAGTGCCAGCATTGGGTTTTGTTCTATTGACGCTGGTGCGTAAGTGGATTAATCAACCGCGTCCCTATGAAACTTGGGGAATTGTCCCACTATTAGACAAGGACAGCTCTGGCAATTCAATGCCTAGTCGCCACGTCTTTTCAGCGACTATCATTTCCATGGCTTGTTTTCACGCAAGTTTACCAGTGGGATTGATTTTATTGGTCTTGTCAGCTCTTCTCGGTCTTGTGCGGGTCTTGGGTGGCGTTCATTATCCCAAGGATGTTTTAGTCGGCTATGCCTGTGGTCTAATCTGGGGAATTCTTTTCTTTATTTTCTAAAAAGCAAAGCAAGTGGGCTTGGCCTCGTAACCACTTACGGGTCAAAAGTGACCACTTGCTTTTTTGCCCTTGTAAAGTCTTATGGGCTTTGGTATAGTAGATGCAGAAAGGAGATAGGATGAAGTTACGAATCGAGATTGATAGTGAATTAACTGAGACAGAGATTGTCATCAAGGCTGCAGCCCTGACAGATGAAATAGCTGATTTGCAACGACTCTTACAAGAAACCAAGGCTCCTAGGTTGATCTTTTATAAGGGGACGGGTGAGTACTACTTAGACTTGTCAGAAATTCTCTTTTTTGAGACAGAAGGTAGCAAGATTTACGCTCATACCCAGAAAGAAGCCTACGAGGTTCGACTCAAGCTTTATGAGTTGGAGTCCATTCTGCCACGCTATTTCAGTCGGGTATCCAAGTCGACCATTGCCAATATCCGGCAGATTTACTCTGTGGACAAGTCCTTCTCAGGTACAGGAACTATTTCCTTTTATCAGACCCACAAGGAGGTTCACGTGTCACGGCACTACCAATCCCTCCTAAAAGAAAATCTAAGAAACATGAGGTAAGAACATGAAAAAGAAAGCATTTGGTATTGTATTGCTAGTATTGGCAGCCTTAGTATTATTGCAGGGGAATTTTGGGATTCCTTCTCTAGGAGGACACATTTGGCCTTTGATCGGTATTGCATTTTTTGCCTATCAATCAGTTGAAGCTTTGTTGCGTCGCCACTTAACTTCAGCCTCTTTTACAGCTTTAGTAGCTTTAATGATAGCCAATCATTTTTATGACATTTTACCGATTCCCAATCAATCACTGTTCTGGGCGGGAGTTCTCATCGTTCTAGGAGTAAGTATGCTGACTCACTCGAACAAGACATGGAGTGGAAAGACCTTGTGGAGCAATAGAGAGAAAAAAGTTTCTACTGATAAGGAAATCATTTTTAGTAGTGGGGCTTTTTATAATCAAGACCAAAACTTGGTAGAAGACCAAGTGGAAGCTGTTTTTGGAGATGCTAAGATTTACTATGATAATGCAAATATTTTGGGTGATGTAGCAATCTTAAGTGTGGACGTAGTTTTTGGAAGTGCAACCATTTATATCCCTCAACATTGGAAAGTGGATCTTAGGGTAGAATCAGTGTTTAGCAATCCGCAGGTCGAAGTGGCGACAGCCCCAACCAGCAAAACTTTGATTATCCGTGGAGACGTTGTTTTTGGGAAATTAGGAGTTGTTTATGTTAAATAAAAAAATATTCCAATCCCCTTGCCAAAAAAGAGAAAGTGTGATAACATAGTACAGTATGTGGTGCTAGCACATCCGCTATATTAGATCTAATAGGAGGAAAACACAAATGGCTAAAGTATGTTACTTTACAGGTCGTAAGACTGTATCAGGAAACAACCGTTCACACGCGATGAACCAAACAAAACGTGCCGTAAAACCAAACCTTCAAAAAGTTACTGTACTTATCGATGGTAAACCTAAAAAAGTTTGGGCTTCAGCTCGTGCTTTGAAATCAGGTAAAGTAGAACGCGTTTAATAAAGAGTAAAAGGCCATCAGGTCTTTTTCTTTTGCTCTAAGCTCAAAAAGTCTCGTCAAAGGAGCAAATATCCGCCGATACAGTATTCTGCTTTTACACTTGGCTTGAAATATGATAAAATAGAGTATCAACTAGTTGAGGTAGAAAAAATGACTGTAAAAATTAATACAAAAGATGGTCAAATCGAACTAACAGATGAAGTGATTGCTACCGTTGTAGGCGGTGCAGCAACTGAGATTTTTGGTGTGGTCGGTATGGCAAGTAAGAAAGCCCTCAAAGATAACTTCCAAGCCCTTCTAGGTAAGGAAAATTATTCTAAAGGTGTCGTCGTAAAGGCGGCCGAAGATGGCAGTATTGCAGTTGATGTATATACCGTGTTGAGCTACGGAACAAAGATTAGCGAAGTGTCAAAAAACATTCAAGAGCGTGTTCGTTTTAGTTTGGAAAACCAACTTGGAATTACTGCTCAGACTGTAAATGTCTACATTCAAAATATCAAAGTTGTAGGAGAATAACCGTGTCAAAAATTACTACTAGCTTATTTCAAGAAATGGTGCAAGCTGCATCAACTCGCTTGAATAAGCAAGCTGAATATGTCAATTCATTAAACGTCTTTCCAGTTCCAGATGGAGATACTGGTACAAATATGGGAATGACCATTGAAAATGGTGCTAAAGAAGTTGCAGACAAACCAGCTTCTACTGTTGGAGAGGTAGCAAGCATTCTTGCAAAAGGTCTTTTGATGGGTGCGCGTGGGAATTCAGGAGTTATTACATCTCAGCTTTTCCGCGGATTTTCACAAGCCATCAAAACCAAAGAAGAGTTAACAGGAAAAGACCTAGCTCTTGCCTTCCAATCTGGTGTTGAAGTAGCCTACAAGGCTGTTATGAAGCCAGTTGAAGGAACAATCTTGACTGTATCACGTGGTGCTGCCATCGGTGCTAAGAAAAAAGCCGAGCAGACAGACGATGCTATTGAGGTTATGCGTGCAGCTTTGGAAGGAGCTAAAACAGCCCTTGCTAAGACTCCAGACATGCTTCCAGTCTTGAAGGAAGTTGGCGTTGTGGACTCAGGTGGTCAAGGTTTGGTCTTCATCTACGAAGGTTTCCTTTCAGCTCTTACTGGTGAATATAGCGCTTCTGAAGACTTTGTTGCCACTCCAGCCAACATGAGTGAGATGATCAATGCAGAACACCATAAATCTGTAGCTGGACATGTGGCAACAGAAGACATTACCTTTGGTTACTGTACTGAGATCATGGTTGCCCTTAAGCAAGGTCCAACTTATGCTAAAGAGTTTAACTACGATGAATTCCGCAACTACTTGAACGAACTTGGGGATTCACTTCTTGTTGTCAATGACGATGAAATCGTTAAAGTTCACGTCCATACAGAAGATCCAGGTCTTGTCATGCAAGAAGGTCTCAAATATGGTAGCTTGGTCAAGGTAAAAGTTGACAATATGCGTAACCAACATGAAGCACAAGTGGAAAAAGAAGCTAAAGTCAGCAAACCAGCTGAAGAAAAAGAATATGCTCTTATCGCAGTAGTAGCTGGACAAGGCTTGGCAGACATCTTCCGTGCTCAAGGTGTGGACTATGTTATCGAAGGTGGACAAACCATGAACCCTTCGACAGAAGACTTTATCAAGGCTGTTGAGCAAGTCAATGCTCGCAACATTATCTTCTTGCCAAACAACAAAAACATCTTCATGGCAGCTCAATCTGCAGCTGAAGTCTTAGAACAACCAGCAGTAGTGGTAGAAGCTCGTACCCTTCCTCAAGGATTGACTAGTCTTCTTGCCTTTGATCCAAGCAAGACTATCGAAGAAAACAAAGAACGCATGACTGCAGCTCTTGGTGATGTGGTCAGTGGTAGTGTAACAACAGCCGTTCGTGACACGACTATCGATGGTTTGGAAATCCATGAAAATGACAATCTTGGTATGGTAGATGGTAAGATCCTCGTATCAAACCCTGATATGCACCAAACTCTGACTGAAACTTTGAAACATATGTTGGATGAAGATAGTGAAATCGTAACCTTCTATATCGGTGAAGATGGAAGTGAAGAATTGGCTAACCAAATTGCCCAAGAAATCGCAGAAGAATTCGAAGATGTAGAAGTAGAAATCCACCAAGGTCAACAACCGGTTTATCCATACCTTTTCAGTGTGGAATAAAGATTAAATAGAAAACGAAAGAGGTCGGGATTTTCCTGACCTTTTTTGATTTGTAGAGAATTCTATTTTCCTAGCTGAGTGAACTTTTTGTGACATTTGTCATATTTCCTCATGACAGAAGCTTCTAGTGGCACTAGCTTCAAAGAATTATAATAGATGTATCAAATGGAGGAAGAAAAAATGAAACATAAAGTAATTATCGCAATGAGTTTAGTAGCAGCAGGAGTCATGACTTATCTCATGTTCTCAGGATTGGACGAAGGCTTCTATCATTTTCCTTGGGAGTTATTTGCAGGATTTGGCATGATGTCTTGGTTGATCCGAGAAGGTTTGAAATTGGTCTCAGATGTGAAAAAGGAGTTTGAAAAATGAAAAAAGCGATTCTCTATTTCTTTATTGGACTATCACTAGTGGTATGGTTGGTCGAAATGTTTACAGGTTGGTTTGACCAAGCCTTCCTTCACCAAGCCATTCGCGGTGCCTGGGGTCTAGGATTTATGATTTTTATCGCCTTTCCGATGGGAAAGGAGTGGTTGAAAGGAGAATATCATGAACATGATTAAGGTAGAAGGCTTAAATAAAAACATCAAGGGCAAGGCTATATTGAAGGATATTTCCTTTGAGGTGGCTGAAGGTGAATGTGTCGCCTTGATTGGGCCCAATGGTGCTGGTAAGACAACACTCTTGGACTGTTTGCTTGGAGATAAACTGGTCACCAGCGGTCAAGTATCCATCCAAGGATTGCCAGTGACGAATTCTCAGTTAGACTATATTAGAGGCTACCTCCCTCAAGAAAATGTCATTGTTCAGAAATTAAAGGTTAAAGAGTTGATTGCTTTCTTTCAAAGCATTTACCCAAATCCCTTGAGCAACCAGGAGATTGATCAACTATTGCAGTTTGACAAGCAACAAAAAGAGCAGTTGGCAGAAAAATTGTCAGGTGGGCAAAAACGTCTCTTCTCTTTTGTCTTGACCTTGATTGGGCGACCAAAACTTGTCTTTTTAGATGAGCCAACTGCGGCCATGGATACTTCAACCCGTCAACGTTTTTGGGAAATTGTCCAAGACTTAAAAGCGCAGGGAGTTACCATTCTCTATTCGTCTCATTATATCGAGGAAGTAGAGCATACAGCAGACCGGATTTTGGTCTTAAATAAGGGAGAATTGATCCGTGATACGACACCTCTAGCCATGCGCAGTGAGGAGATTGAAAAGCACTTTGTCCTACCTCTAGCTTACAAGGAAGTCGTCGAACAGTCTAACTTGGTTGAAAACTGGTCACAAAAACAAGATGCCCTGCAAGTAGTCACACGCGAAGCGGATGCTTTCTGGGAACGGTTAGTCCAGGCAGGATGTAGGATTCAAGAAATTGAAGTCACTAACCGTAGCTTGCTGGATACAATCTTTGAAGAAACACAAAAGGGAGATGACTAAGATGAAACGATGGATTGCACTAAACAAGATAGAATTTCTATTGACCAAACGACAATTAGTCTATTATCTATTATCTGTAGGGATGCCGACGGCCTTCTATTTATTCTTTTCAGGCATGTACCAGGATACACCAAGTGGGCCGGCTAATTTTATGCGCGACTACCTTATCTCTATGACGGCCTTTTCCATGATGTCGACAGCTATGTTTTCATTCCCAGCTGTTTTACATACCGATAAGATCAACAACTGGCAGAAAACATTACGCCATACTCCTGTAAATATGGTAGAATATTATCTATCAAAGATAACAAGTATGATGGTTGATTATTTGGTCTCAATTCTGGTTGTTTTCTCAGTTGGGCATTTTGTAAGAGGTGTGGATATGTCTCTTGGAAACTGGATTGGGGCTGCACTTTTGCTGATAGTAGGAAGTATTGCCTTTGTAGCGCTTGGTTTGACCTTGACTCTCTTACCAACTAGTCAGTTGATGTCTGTCGTAGGTAATCTTCTTTACTTTGGCTTGGCTGTTTTAGGTGGACTCTGGATGCCCGTCTCTTTATTTCCAGACTGGATGCAAGCAATCGGGAAGCGTCTACCAAGCTATCAGTTGATGGAATTGATCAAGACCTTCTTAAACGAGGGTGGCATCAATCTATCAGCCACAATTTATCTACTTGTTTTTTCAGCAGTTTTATTTGGTTTGACTATTTACCTTCAAGGTCATAAGGAGAATGCTTAATGCTTGAAAGACTGAAAAGCATACATTATATGTTTTGGGCCAGTTTGATTTTTATGGTTTTTCCTATCCTCTCTGCAGTAGTTGGGGAGATTCCTAGCTGGCATTTACTAGTTGATATTCTATTTGTGGTGGCTTACTTAGGCGTTTTGACAACCAAGAGCCAGCGATTATCCTGGCTCTTTTGGATTATCATGCTAGCCTATGTAGCTGGGAATACCGTCTTTATTTATGGCAACTATGTCTGGTTCTTCTTTTTCCTTGCCAATCTCTTGATTTATCATTTTAGAGTGCGTAGCCTACGTTCTCTTCATGTCTGGACTTTCCTTCTTGCTCAAGTTCTTGTTGTTGGACAACTCATGATGTTTCAGTCAGTCGAAACTGAGGCTGTAGCCTTTGAACTTGGGATTCTTACTTTTGTCGATTTGATGACATTGGGCTTGGTTCGGATTCGCATTGTCGAGGATTTGAAAGAAGCTCAGGCCAAGCAAAATGCCCAGATAAATCTATTGCTTGCTGAAAATGAACGTAGTCGTATCGGTCAGGATTTGCATGATAGCCTGGGGCATACCTTTGCCATGCTGAGTGTCAAGACAGATCTGGCCCTGCAGTTATTTCAGATGCAGGCCTATCCACAGGTGGAGAAGGAATTAAAAGAAATTCACCAGATCAGCAAGGATTCCATGAATGAAGTGCGAACCATCGTGGAAAATCTGAAATTACGGACTTTAGCATCAGAGCTTGAGACTGTCAAGAAGATGCTGGAGATTGCTGGAATTGAAGTTGAGGTTGACAATCAATTGGACAAGGCTAGCCTGACCCAAGATGTGGAGTCGACGGCTGCTATGATTTTGTTAGAACTGGCGACCAATATCATCAAGCATGCCAGCGCTAATAAAGCCTATCTAAAACTGGAACGTACAGATCAGGAATTGCTCCTGACAGTTAGAGATGACGGGAAAGGTTTTGCAACTGTAAAAGGGAATGAACTCCATACAGTCCGAGATCGTGTAGCAGCCTTCTCAGGTCAAGTAGAGCTGGTCAGTTTGAAACATCCAACAGAGGTGCGCGTGCATCTGCCTTATAAGGAGAGAAAGTAGATGAAAGTATTAGTCGCAGAAGATCAAAGTATGCTTAGAGATGCCATGTGCCAGCTCTTAAGCTTTCAACCAGATGTGGAGACTGTCTTGCAGGCGAAAAATGGAGCTGAAGCTATCGAGGTTTTGGGGAAAGAAACAGTAGATATTGCCATCCTTGACGTCGAAATGCCAGTCAAAACAGGACTAGAAGCGCTCGAGTGGATCAAACAAGAAGTGCCTGAAATCAAGGTGGTTATCGTTACGACCTTTAAACGCCCAGGTTATTTTGAACGAGCGGTCAAAGCAGGAGTCGACGCCTATGTCTTGAAAGAGCGAAGCATCGCCGAACTCATGCAAACCCTGCATACGGTGTTAGAGGGACGCAAGGAATATTCTCCAGAGCTGATGGAAGTCATGATGACCCATCCCAATCCCTTGACCGAGCAAGAAGTCGCTGTTTTGCATGGAGTTGCCCAAGGCCTGTCCAACCAAGAAATTGCGGATAAGCTCTACCTCTCAAACGGCACCGTCCGTAATTACATGACCAATATCCTCTCCAAACTAGGCGCAAGCAACCGAACCGAAGCAGCCAAAACTGCCGAAGAAGAAGGATGGTTGTGAGGGAATAAAGAAAAAATCTCTTAGAAATGAATCTAAGAGATTTTTGGTGTTATGTGACTATTATAGTAGATTAAAATAAGGTATGAACAAATCGATTAGGAAAGTCAAACTAATACTCTATAGGTAGTATAGAAGTTTAGGCCTTATCTAATTGCAATAGAGCTTCAATCTCTGCTAGTGTGCTAGCTTGCGAAATAGCACCACGGAGCTTGGCTGCGCCAGATGTTCCACGGAGGTAGTGAGGAGCGAGTCCACGGAATTCACGGACCGCAACCTTTTCTCCCTTGAGGTTAATCAAGCGTTTCAAATGCTCGTAAGCGATGTTCATCTTATCTTCAAAGGTTAAATCAGGAAGGATTTCTCCAGTTTCAAAGTAATGGTTGATCTGGTTGAAGAGGTAGGGATTTCCCATGGCAGCTCGACCAATCATAACAGCGTCAGCACCGACTTCTTCGATGCGTTGTTTGGCTTCTTGGACAGTGCGAATGTCACCGTTAGCGATAAATGGAATTTTTGTCAGAGCTTGTGCAACCTTGTGGAGAGTCTCGAGGTCAGCGTGACCAGTGTACATTTGTTCACGAGTACGACCGTGCATAGCAAGTGCAGAAACACCTGCAGCCTCAGCGGCGAGGGCATTTTCCACAGCTAGAGATGGGTCAGACCAGCCCGTACGCATTTTGACAGTGAGAGGGATATCAAGGACTGATTGAACTTTGTTAATGATAGAGTAGATCTTGTCTGGATCCTTGAGCCACATAGCGCCAGCTTCGTTTTTGACGATTTTGTTAACTGGACAGCCCATGTTGATATCCACGATATCGGTCTTGGTGTTTTCTTGGATGAATTCTGCTGCGCGTGCTAGGCTGTCTTCATCACTACCAAATAGTTGGATAGAGACTGGGTTTTCTCCTTCATCGATATGAAGCATGTGAAGAGTTTTTTCGTTGTTGTATTGGATTCCCTTGTCAGAGACCATCTCCATGACAACGAGGCCTGCCCCAAGTTCTTTAGCAATGGTACGAAAGGCTGAGTTGGTCACGCCGGCCATGGGTGCTAAAACGGTACGATTGGGAATCTCAACATTGCCAATCATAAAAGGTGTATTAAGATTTGTCACGAATGAGTTCCTCCAGATCATTTTCGTTAAAGTTGTAAGTTGTTTGACAGAATTGACAAGTGATTTCTGCGCCATGATCTTGGTCCTTCATTTCCTGCAAGTCTGAGCTTGGAAGACTAGAAAGAGCCTTCATAAATCGTTCTTTGCTGCAGTTACATTGGAAACGAATCTCTTCTTCAGACAAGCGTTTGTATGGTTCGTCGCCATAGATAGCCTTTAGAAGAGCTTCGATATGGTCGTCGCTTTCTAGAAGAGTTGAAATGGCAGGCATTTCTTGGATGCGTTTTTCAAAACGAGCGATTTCTTCTTCCTTGGCTCCTGGCAAAACTTGAACAAGGAAACCGCCTGCTACTTTGACCTTGTCTTCTTCGTCCAAAAGGACATTGAGTCCAACTGCTGACGGAGTTTGTTGGCTTTCTGTCAAGTAGAAGGCAAGATCTTCTCCGATTTCTCCAGAGATAAGCGGAGTCATGGAGTTGTAAGGATTTCCAGTGCCGTAGTCTGTGATAACGAGAAATTGACCATTGCCGACAAAAGGTCCGACTAGAACTTCACCAGTTGCAGTCTTTTTGATGTCAACACCAGGATTTTGAACGTAACCTTTGACGTTCCCCTTGGTATCAGCTACGGTGATGATGGCTCCTAGAGAGCTAGTTCCAAGAACTTTAACCGTTAGCTTGGTATTTCCTTTTTCATTGGCTGCGAGAATCTGGCTGGCGATAAGGGTGCGGCCAAGTGCAACAGTTGAGCTAGCTTGAGTTTGATGTTTTTCTTGAGCAGTGCGGACGGTTTCAGTGCTATCAAGAACATAAGCACGAAAGGCCCCGCTTTCTGATATAGTTTTAATAATTTTATCCATAGCTACTATTTTAGCATAAAAATGCCCAAAGGGGGAGTGGGGTGTTTGCTGATTCTGAGGATTATTTGAGTTTGAAACTAGGGAAAAACCGAAAAGATAAACAGATTATTTTAGCATTTTTTTAATTTATGCTATGCTTGAAGAAGGAAATGAAAGGGGTAACAAATGTATTTAGGAGATTTGATGGAAAAGGCTGAAGCTGGTCAATTTTTAGTCCTTTCTTTTTTATTGCAGGAGTCACAAACGACCTTAAAAGCACTGATGGAGGAGACGGGCTTCTCTAAAGCGACTGTGACCAAGTACATCTTATTCACAAATGAAAGAGCGCAAACAGTTGGTCTAGATGTACAGATTCATCTACAGGAAGAGCAGGTCAACTTGTCAGTCGGTGCGACTACTAAGGGGCGTGATATTCGTCGCCTATTTTTAGACAATGCGGTGAAATACCAGATTTTACTATATCTGCTCTATCACCAGCAGTTTCAAGCCCATCAGCTGGTTCAAGAATTGATGGTCAGTGAGGCCACGCTTGGGCGCCACTTATCTGGTTTAAATCAGATTTTATCCGAATTTGATTTATCTATCCAAAACGGACGTTTGCGAGGTCCAGAGCACCAGATTCGTTACTTTTATTTCTGTCTTTTACGTAAGGTTTGGTCGAGTAAGGACTGGGGAAATGAAATGCAAAAGCCTGAGAGAAGGCGGGAGATTGCTAGTTTAGAAGAAATCTGTGGTGCTCAATTGTCTTCGGGGCAGAAGTTAGACTTGATTTTGTGGAATCATATCAGCCAACAACGTTTACGTGTCAATGCCTGTCAATTTCAAGTCATAGAAGATAAAATGCGAGGCTATTTTGACAATATTTTCTACCTTCGCTTGTTGAGAAAGACACCGTCCTTTTTTGCTGGGCAACATATTCCTTTGGGAACTGAGGATGGTGAGATGATGATTTTCTTCTCTTTTCTTCTTTCTCATCGCATTTTGCCCCTACATACCATGGAGTATATCCTTGGGTTTGGAGGGCGGCTGGCAGATTTGTTGACGCAACTGATTCAAAAAATGAAGAAAGAGGGCTTGCTAGGCGGTTATACGGAAGACCATGTCACCTATGAACTGAGTCAATTTTGTGGGCAAGTCTATCTATTCAAGGGCTATATTTTACAAGACCGCTATAAGTACCAGTTAGAGAATCGTCATCCTTATTTGCTGATGGAACATGATTTTAAAGAGATAGCAGAGGAGATTTTTCATGCTTTACCTGCCTTTCAGCAGGGGACGGACTTGGATAAAAAAATACTTTGGGAATTGCTTCAATTGATGGAATACATGGCAGAAAATGACGGTCATCATATGCGGATTGGTCTAGATGTAACAGCGGGTTTTCTTGTCTTTTCAAGAATGACTGCTATCTTGAAACGCTATTTGGAATACAATCGTTTTATTACTATTGAAGCCTATGACCCTAGTCGGCACTACGATTTGCTGGTTACCAATAATCCTATTCATAAAAAAGACCAGACTCCAGTATATTATTTAAAAAATGACTTAGATATGGAAGATTTGGCAGCGATTCGTCAGATATTATTTGCTTAAAAGGCTTGGGAATCCAGGTCTTTTTTGTGAAATTCTCACAATCTTATCAATTTTTTTTAAAATTTTAAAAAACTTGATAAACAAGAAAGCGCTTTATTTTGTATACTAGTTACTGTAAAGAGGAAATAACCTCAAGATCTTTATCAGGAGGACAGCACATGTCACAAGAAAAATACATTATGGCCATTGACCAAGGAACTACCAGTTCTCGTGCCATTATTTTTAACAAAAAAGGGGAAAAGGTCAGCTCAAGTCAAAAAGAATTCACACAAATCTTTCCACAAGCAGGTTGGGTTGAGCACAATGCCAATGAAATTTGGAACTCTGTGCAGTCAGTAATCGCTGGGGCTTTTATCGAAAGTGGTATCAAGCCAAATCAAATCCAAGCTATCGGGATTACCAACCAGCGTGAAACGACAGTTGTTTGGGATAAAAAGACAGGTCTTCCTATCTATAATGCCATCGTTTGGCAGTCTCGCCAGACAGCGCCTTTGGCTGAACAACTAAAAAAACAAGGTTATGTAGAGAAATTCCATGAGAAGACTGGTCTGATCATCGATGCTTACTTCTCTGCGACCAAGGTTCGTTGGATCTTGGACCGTGTAGAAGGCGCTCAAGAGCGAGCAGAAAAGGGTGAGTTGCTCTTTGGTACTATCGATACTTGGTTGGTTTGGAAATTGACTGATGGTGCGGCTCACGTGACCGACTACTCAAATGCGGCTCGTACCATGCTCTATAACATTAAAGAACTCAAATGGGATGATGAGATTTTGGAAATCCTCAACATTCCAAAGGCTATGCTTCCAGAAGTTCGTTCTAACTCTGAAATCTACGGTAAGACAGCTCCTTTCCATTTCTACGGCGGTGAAGTGCCAATCTCAGGTATGGCTGGGGACCAACAGGCAGCCCTCTTTGGACAGTTGGCTTTTGAGCCTGGTATGGTCAAAAATACTTACGGAACAGGTTCTTTCATCATCATGAATACTGGTGAAGAGATGCAGTTGTCTGAAAATAACCTCTTGACAACGATTGGTTACGGAATCAATGGCAAGGTTTACTATGCCTTGGAAGGTTCTATCTTCATCGCAGGAAGTGCTATTCAGTGGCTTCGTGACGGACTTCGCATGGTCGAAAATTCACCAGAGTCTGAAAAATATGCTCGTGATTCTCACAATAACGACGAAGTTTATGTCGTTCCGGCCTTTACAGGTCTAGGTGCTCCATACTGGAACCAAAACGCTCGTGGTTCTGTCTTTGGCTTGACTCGTGGAACAAGCAAAGAAGACTTTATCAAAGCAACCTTGCAGTCTATCGCTTATCAAGTGCGTGACATCATTGACACGATGCAAGTGGATGCTCAGACAGCTATCCAAGTCTTGAAGGTGGATGGCGGTGCAGCTATGAACAACTTCCTCATGCAGTTCCAGGCTGACATCTTAGGAATCGATATTGCCCGCGCCAAAAACTTGGAAACAACTGCTCTAGGAGCAGCCTTCCTAGCAGGTTTGTCAGTAGGCTACTGGAAGGACTTGGATGAGTTGAAACTCTTGAATGAGACAGGAGAACTTTTTGAGCCATCCATGAACGAATCTCGCAAGGAACAACTCTACAAGGGCTGGAAGAAAGCTGTGAAAGCAACTCAAGTCTTTGCGGAAATCGACGACTAATAACAACTAATACTAGGAGAATAAAGCGACTCAGTTAGAAAGTGTGTAAATATGGAATTTTCAAAGAAAACACGTGAATTATCAATTCAAAAAATGCAGGAACGTACCTTGGATCTCTTGATTATCGGTGGGGGGATCACAGGGGCTGGTGTAGCTTTACAGGCGGCAGCTAGTGGTCTTGATACTGGTTTGATTGAAATGCAGGATTTCGCAGAAGGAACATCCAGTCGTTCAACAAAATTGGTTCACGGAGGTCTGCGTTACCTCAAGCAATTTGACGTAGAAGTGGTGTCAGATACGGTTTCTGAACGTGCAGTGGTTCAACAAATTGCTCCACACATTCCAAAACCAGACCCAATGCTCTTGCCAGTTTACGATGAGGATGGAGCGACCTTTAGCCTCTTCCGTCTCAAAGTAGCCATGGACTTGTATGACCTTTTAGCAGGGGTTAATAACACGCCAGCTGCTAACAAGGTTTTGAGCAAGGAAGAAGTTTTGGAACGCCAGCCAAACTTGAAGAAAGAAGGTTTGGTAGGAGGTGGGGTTTACCTTGACTTCCGTAACAACGATGCCCGTCTCGTGATTGAAAACATCAAACGTGCTAACCAAGACGGTGCCCTCATTGCCAACCACGTTAAGGCAGAAGGCTTCCTCTTTGACGAAAGTGGCAAGATTACTGGTGTCGTAGCCCGTGATTTGTTGACAGACCAAGTCTTTGAAATCAAGGCCCGTCTGGTGATCAACACAACAGGTCCTTGGAGCGACAAGGTACGTAATTTGTCTAATAAGGGAACCCAATTCTCACAAATGCGTCCAACTAAGGGAGTTCACCTAGTAGTGGATTCAAGTAAGATCAAGGTTTCACAGCCAGTTTACTTTGACACAGGTTTGGGTGACGGTCGTATGGTCTTTGTACTTCCACGTGAAAACAAGACCTACTTCGGTACAACAGATACAGACTACACAGGTGATTTAGAGCATCCAAAAGTGACTCAAGAAGATGTGGATTATCTGCTTGGCATTGTCAACAATCGCTTCCCAGAAGCTAACATCACCATTGATGATATCGAAAGCAGCTGGGCAGGTCTTCGTCCATTGATTGCAGGAAATAGCGCTTCTGACTACAATGGAGGAAATAACGGCACTATTAGCGACGAAAGCTTTAACAACTTGATTGCGACTGTCGAAGCTTATCTATCGAAAGAAAAAACGCGTGAAGATGTTGAATCTGCTGTCAGCAAGCTTGAAAGCAGCACATCTGAGAAATATTTGGATCCATCTGCAGTTTCTCGTGGTTCGAGCTTGGATCGTGATGACAATGGCCTTTTGACCCTTGCTGGTGGTAAAATCACAGACTACCGTAAGATGGCTGAAGGGGCTATGGAGCGCGTAGTTGAGATTTTGAAAGCAGAGTTTGACCGCAGCTTTAAACTCATCAACTCTAAGACTTATCCTGTTTCAGGTGGAGAATTGAATCCAGCAAATGTAGATTCAGAAATCGAAGCCTTTGCGCAACTTGGAGTATCACGTGGTTTGGATAGCAAGGAAGCACATTATCTGGCAAATCTTTACGGTTCAAATGCACCAAAGGTCTTTGCCCTTGCTCACAGCTTGGAACAAGCTCCAGGACTCAGTTTGGCAGACACCTTGTCCCTTCACTATGCAATGCGCAATGAGTTGGCTCTTAGCCCAGTTGACTTCCTTCTTCGTCGTACCAACCATATGCTCTTTATGCGTGATAGCTTGGATAGCATCGTTGAGCCAGTTTTGGATGAAATGGGACGATTCTATGACTGGACAGAAGAAGAGAAAACAACTTACCGTGTTGATGTCGAAGCAGCTCTTGCTCAAAATGACTTGGCAGCATTAAAAAATTAAGAAAAACTAGAAGAGAGGGAGACAAGCGTTCCTTGCTTTCTCTCTCCTTCTTTTAAATGGAGACAAAGATATGATGAAAGAATTATTTGGAGAATTTTTGGGAACTTTAATCCTGATTCTTCTAGGAAATGGTGTTGTTGCAGGTGTAGTTCTTCCCAAAACTAAGAGTAACAATTCAGGATGGATTGTCATCACTATGGGTTGGGGGATTGCCGTTGCTGTCGCAGCCTTTGTGTCTGGCAAGCTCAGTCCAGCTCATTTAAACCCAGCTGTGACCATTGGTGTGGCCTTAAAAGGTGGCCTGCCTTGGGCATCAGTATTCCCTTATATCCTAGCCCAGTTTGCAGGAGCTATGCTCGGTCAGATTTTGGTTTGGTTGCAATTCAAACCGCATTATGATGCAGAAGAAAATGCAGGCAATATCCTGGCAACCTTCAGTACTGGGCCAGCCATCAAGGATACAGTTTCTAACTTGATCAGTGAAATCCTTGGAACCTTTGTTTTGGTGTTGACAATCTTTGCTTTGGGGCTTTATGACCTTCAGCCTGGTATCGGAATCTTTGCAGTGGGAACTTTGATTGTCGGTATCGGTCTATCATTAGGTGGGACAACAGGTTATGCCTTGAATCCTGCGCGTGACCTTGGTCCTCGTATCATGCACAGCATCTTGCCAATTCCAAATAAGGGAGATGGAGACTGGTCTTATGCCTGGATTCCAGTTGTGGGACCTGTTATCGGTGCAGCCTTGGCCGTGCTTGTATTCTCACTTTTCTAAGATAAAAGAGCTATTTGTAACAAAGTTTGAGATTGGCTTCTCAAACTTTGTTGTTTTTTGAGGGCAAAACATTAATATTTCAACTTGTCTTAAAATAACCTAAAACGAACTTTTAAGTTATGGTAAACAGTTGAAAATAGAGGGAATAAAGTGGTAAAATGGGAACAAGAAAAAATAGTAATTGTATATTTGCATAAAATTATTGAAAATTTACAAAAAGAAGTTAATTATGGATAAAAAGAAACCAATTTATGTTTTTTTAGGGCAAACGGTCCTGTATTTTATTGTTCTACTTGGTTTGCTTTACTTTTTTAGTTACCTAGGACAAAGTCAGGGAAGCTTTATTTACAATGAATTTTAGTTTAAAGGAGAAAAATCATCGTGTCTAATAAGCCGATAAAAGATATGATTGAAGTGATTGAATATTTCGCCCAAACTCAACCTACCTTTCCAGTCTATAATGTTCTTGGTGAGGAACGTACCTATGGTGATTTAAAGGCTGATTCAGATAGTTTGGCTGCAACCATTGATCAGCTAGGATTACCTGAAAAATCTCCAGTAGTCGTTTTTGGTGGTCAGGAGTATGAGATGTTGGCTACCTTTGTAGCCTTGACCAAGTCAGGTCATGCCTACATTCCAATTGACAGTCATTCGGCCTTGGAGCGAGTTTCGGCTATTTTAGAAGTGGCAGAGCCAAGTTTGATTATTGCTATCTCAGACTTTCCATTGAAGCAGGTTTCTACACCGATGATGAATCTAGCTCAGGTTCAAGAAGCCTTTGCTCAAGGGGCAAGCTATGAGATGACGCATCCGGTCAAAGGGAATGATAACTACTACATCATCTTTACCTCAGGGACAACTGGGAAACCAAAAGGGGTGCAGATTTCGCATAATAACCTTCTCAGCTTTACCAACTGGATGATTACGGATAAGGAATTTGCGACGCCAAGTCGTCCACAAATGCTGGCTCAGCCACCTTATTCTTTTGACCTGTCTGTCATGTACTGGGCACCGACCTTGGCACTTGGTGGTACACTTTTTGCCCTCCCATCAGCCATTACTCAAGACTTTAAGCAACTCTTTGCGACCATCTTTTCTCTTCCGATTGCTATCTGGACTTCAACACCATCTTTTGCAGATATGGCCATGTTGTCTGAAGATTTCAATGCTGAAAAGATGCCAGGCATTACTCATTTTTACTTTGATGGGGAAGAGTTGACAGTTAAAACAGCTCAGAAATTGCGCAAGCGTTTTCCAAATGCACGCATCATTAATGCATATGGACCAACGGAAGCAACAGTTGCTTTGTCAGCAGTCGCTATTACAGATGAGATGTTAGTAACTTTGAAACGTCTTCCAATTGGCTACACCAAAGAAGATTCTCCAACCTTTATCATTGATGAGGAAGGGAACAAATTGCCAAATGGAGAACAAGGGGAGATCATCGTATCTGGACCTGCTGTTTCAAAAGGCTACATGAACAATCCTGAAAAAACAGCTGAAGCCTTCTTCGAATTTGAAGGTCTTCCAGCCTATCATACGGGAGATGTGGGAACTATGACAGATGAAGGTCTCCTTCTCTATGGTGGACGGATGGACTTCCAGATCAAGTTTAACGGTTACCGCATTGAGCTAGAAGATGTTTCTCAAAACTTGAATAAATCTCAGTATGTTGAATCCGCTGTTGCAGTTCCACGTTACAACAAAGACCACAAGGTTCAAAACCTCTTGGCCTATGTTATCTTAAAAGATGGCGTCAAAGAACAATTTGAGCGCGAAATTGATATCACGAAAGCTATCAAGGAAGACTTGGAAGATATTATGATGTCTTACATGATGCCATCTAAGTTTCTTTATAGAGAGGAATTGCCACTGACTCCAAATGGCAAGATTGATATCAAAGGATTGATTAACGAGGTGAATAATAGATGATGGATTTCCTGAAACAGCTGCCTCATATTGAGCCGTATGGGAATCCGCAGTACTTTTTGTACGTGATTACTGCTACCTTGCCCATCTTTATCGGTCTTTTTTTCAAAAAACGTTTTGCCTGGTATGAAATACTGGTTAGTCTATTCTTTATCGTTACCATGTTGACGGGTGGCAAGACTAATCAAATAGCTGCCTTAGGAATCTATCTAATTTGGCAAATGGTACTGGTTCTTTTCTACAAGCATTATCGAAAAAGTAAGGATGGCAAGTGGGTCTTCTACCTAGTTAGTTTTCTGTCCCTCCTTCCGATTATCTTTGTCAAGGTGCAACCTGCTATCAATGGAACGCAATCTTTGCTTGGATTTTTGGGAATTTCTTACCTGACTTTTCGTTCGGTGGGAATCATCATCGAACTTCGAGATGGAGTCATTAAGGATTTGAACCTGTGGGAGTATTTGCGTTTTCTTCTCTTTATGCCGACATTTTCAAGTGGTCCTATTGATCGTTTCAAACGTTTTAATGAAAATTATCAGACGATACCAGAGCGCGATGAGTTGCTAGATATGCTAGCCGAGTCCGTTCGGTATATCATGTGGGGTTTTCTATATAAATTTATCCTAGCTCATATTTTAGGCGAGATTTTATTGCCACCGCTAAAGAATTTAGCTTTACAAACAGGTGGCTTCTTTAACTACTACGTAGTTGCAGTCATGTACACATTTGGTCTGGAGCTCTTCTTTGACTTTGCGGGTTATTCCATGTTTGCTCTAGCTATTTCAAATCTGATGGGGATTCGTAGTCCGATCAACTTCAACAAACCTTTCTTGTCAAGAGATTTGAAAGAGTTTTGGAATCGTTGGCACATGAGTTTATCCTTCTGGTTCCGTGACTTTGTCTTTATGCGCATGGTCATGGTGATGACGAGAAAGAAGCTTTTTAAGAATCGAAATGTGACCTCAAGTGTCGCCTATATCCTGAATATGCTCCTTATGGGGTTCTGGCATGGGATAACTTGGTTTTACATCGCCTACGGACTCTTTCATGGAGTGGGCTTAGTCATTAATGATGCCTGGGTTCGAAAGAAAAGAACGCTCAATAAAGAACGTAAGAAAGCAGGGCGACCTCCCTTGCCTGAGAACCGTTGGGTTCAGTTGCTTGGCATGGTGATAACCTTCCATGTCGTGATGGTTTCATTCTTAATCTTTTCTGGATTTTTGAATGATTTATGGTTAAAAAAATAAAAGGAATTAAAAAATGGATATCAAATCAGAAGTTATTGAAATTATTGATGAATTGTTTATGGAAGATGTTTCTGACATGATGGATGAGGATCTTTTTGATGCAGGTGTCTTGGATAGTATGGGGACAGTTGAATTAATTGTGGAAATCGAAAACCGCTTTGATATTCGTGTCCCAGTTACAGAATTTGGTCGTGATGACTGGAATACAGCTAATAAAATCGTAGCAGGGATTACGGAGTTAAAGAATGCTTAAACGCTTGTGGCTGATTTTCGGGCCTGTCTTTGTAGCGGGCTTGTTGGTGTGCCTTCTTATCTGTTTCTATCCAAGTAGTCCAAGTCATAATCTCATGGAGGAAAAATACTCTGCCGCTTCGATAAGTGCAGAAAGCTTTAAGGAAAGAAGTCAAAAAGTAAGAGCTCTTACGGATCCTAATATACGTTTTATACCCTTTTTGGGTTCGAGTGAATGGATTCGCTTTGATAGCATGCATCCAGGAGTATTAGCGGAAAAGTATAACCGCTCCTATCGTCCTTATTTTATGGGGCAGGCAGGAGCAGCTTCTCTTAGTCAGTACTTTGGACTACAACAAATCACATCTGAGCTTGAAAACAAACAAGCGGTATTTGTAATCTCTCCACAATGGTTTACAAAAGAGGAGCACGATGCGCCTACTTTTCAAAGCTTTTTTAACAATGACCAGTTGACGGCCTTTTTGGAAAATCAATCCGGAGATCTGGCTGCTCAATATGCGGCTACTAGACTCTTGAAGAAAAATCCAAGAGTACCGATGAAGGGGATTGTTGAGAAGCTGGCCAAGAATGAACAATTGTCAGACTTTGATCAAACGATGGTTAATCTCTCTGCCGAGTTCAATGAAAGACAAGCTGCTCTTTTTGGTCAATTTTCCATTCATGGTCGATTAAAGTACAAAGATCATATTGAAAAATATTTGAGCAGTCTCCCAGAGCAATTTTCTTATGAAGAATTGGAAAATATTGCTCGTAAGGATGCAGAAGAAAATACGACCAATAATGATTTGGGGATGGATAACCATTTTTATACCACTCAACTTAAGAAGGACTTAAAAAATTTAGAAGGCTATCAAAAGAATTATAACTTTCTCCAATCAACTGAGTACAATGATTTACAGCTAGTACTTGATCAATTTGCCAAGTCTAAGGTTAATGTGCTCTTTGTCTTTCAACCTGTCAATCAAAAATGGATGAACTATACAGGTTTGAGCGAAGAAATGTATCAACACTCTATTGAAAAAATTCGTTACCAGTTGGAAAGTCAGGGTTTCACCAATATCGCTGACTTTTCAAAAAATGGTGGAGATCCCTACTTTGTTAAGGATACGATTCATATCGGTTGGTTGGGCTGGTTGGCGTTTGATAAGGTGGTAAATCCCTTTTTGAGCAATCCGACAACAGCTCCTAGTTACCAAATGAATGACCGCTTCTTTAGCCAGGATTGGGCAAATTACGATGGGAATATTAAAGATTTTCAATAATATAGAAGAGGAGTTTGAACTTTTAGTTCAAACTTTTTTAATGAAATGTCGGATAGATTATCCTAAGAAAGGCTAAAAGTTTTAAAATGATGCTAAATAGCGTATAATGGTAAAAGAAAGAAGAGAAAGGGATTTCAATATGAATAAACGTTTCTTGTTGCCTGTCCTATCGACAGCCCTATTAGCTCCAGCCTTTTTAGCTGGACAGGTCTATGCTGAAGAAAATACTAGTTCTTCAGAAGTTACAGAAGTTGTGAGCACTGCAGAAGCACCAGCAGTAGCAGCGACTCCTGAGGTTGTTACAAGTCCAGCAACGCCAGCTGAAGAGGTTGCACCTCAAAAAGAAGAAGCAGATACTGTTATCTTGCATACCAATGACGTGCATGGTCGCATTGTAGAAGAAAAAGGAGTAATTGGAGATGCCAAGCTCGCGACAGTTATTGAGAAGGAGCGCGAAAAGGGCAATCAAACGACTCTAGTGGTGGATGCAGGGGATGCCTTCCAAGGTCTGCCAATTTCAAACTCTACAAAGGGTGAAGCACGTGCCAAAATCCTAAATGAGATGGGCTACGATGCTATGGCTGTAGGAAATCATGAGTTTGACTTTGGACTTGACGAAGCTAAAAAATACAAAGAAATCTTGAACTTTCCACTGCTTAGCTCGAATACTTATGTAAATGGAGCTCGTCTATTTGAAGCAGCAACAATTGTTGATAAGAACAAGGATATTGCAGGTGATGAGTTTGTCGTCATCGGTGTGACAACACCTGAAACAGCTACTAAGACTCACCCTAAAAATGTTAAAGGCGTAACCTTTACAGAGCCTATTGCAGAGGTTAACAAGGTTATCGAAGAAATTCAAGCTAAAGCCTTGGCAGAAGGCAAAGACTACAAACACTATGTTGTTCTCGCTCACTTGGGAGTTGATACAACAACACCTGTAGAATGGCGTGGTTCAACACTTGCAGAAGCACTTTCAAAAAATCCTTTGTTGAAAGGTAAGCGTGTTACAGTGATTGATGGTCACTCTCATACAGTAGAATCTACTACCTATGGTGACAATGTGACCTACAACCAGACAGGAAGCTATCTCCATAATGTCGGTAAAATCACTTACAAATCTCGTCAATTATTAGGAAATCCAAGCCAGGTACCTGCTGCAGATGCTAAGAAATTAGAAGCCAATCCAAAGATTGCAGCCATGGTCAAAGAAATCAAAGAAAAATATGATGCTGAAAATGCTGTAGAAGTTGTTTCAAATAGCCCAGTTGAATTGAACGGTGACCGTGAAAATGTTCGTGTCCGCGAAACAAACCTTGGAAATGTTGTGGCAGATTCTCTCTACCAGTATGGTCAAACAGGATTTAGTCATCCAACAGATATCGCTGTGACAAATGGTGGAGGCTTGCGTGAAACTATTGCCAAAGGTAAACCAATCACAAAAGGAAATGTCATTGCAGTCTTGCCATTTGGAAACACAATTTCACAAATTCAAGTAACTGGTCAGCAAGTTCTGGATATGTTTGAAAAATCACTCGGCTCTATCTTGCAGGTTGATAAGGCAGGAAAAATTGTCCTGGATGAAAATGGCCAACCATTGCTAGAACCAAGTGGCGGATTCTTACAGATTTCAGGAGCCAAGGTCTACTACGATACAAATCTAGCTGCAGGCAAACGTGTCTTGGCTATTCAAGTTAAGAATCGTACGACTGGTCTCTATGAAAAACTAGATTTGGAAAAAGTCTACTACCTAGCAACCAATGACTTCCTTGCAGCAGGTGGTGATGGTTATACCATGCTTGGTGGTGCCAGAGAAGAAGGCCCTTCAATGGATGCTGCCTTTGAAGATTACCTTAAAACAGCTGATTTGACTCAGTATGAAAAGGTAAATCCAAACTCACGCACGATTTCTGTGGATTCAAAAACATTTACATTGCCTGAAGAAGGAAAAGTGCAAGACCCAGCTAAATCAGAAGAAGACCAAGCAACACAACCGACACAACCGTCTACTGTAAAAGTTGATTATAAGGTTGCAGATAAGTTTGCTAACAAGACAGTCGTATCAGAAAAATTACTTCCAAATACAGGTAGTGAGCAATCTATTTTCATGATGCTACTTGGTATGATTCTTGGAGCGACAGCCCTCTGGACTAGCCGTAAACAAGAAAAATAATTCTAAAAGATGAAAACATCTCAGGTGTTTTCATCTTTTTTCTTGACTCCTTGCTTGGATGTGATATACTTAACTAGTAAAGGAATGGTGTGATACTCAATAAAAATCAAAGAGCAAACTAGGAAGCGAGACGCAGGCTGTACTTGAGTACGCCAAGACGAAGCTGACGTGGTTTGAATTTGATTTTTGAAGAGTATGAAAACCTTGTATTTATAGAAATTCCGTTCTGAGAAAGGAGCAAATCATGAGACAGTTGGCAAAAGATATCGATCAATTTTTAAATGAGATTATTCTCAAGGCGGAAAATCAGCATGAAATTTTGATTGGCCATTGTACCAGTGATGTAGCCTTGACCAATACCCAGGAGCATATTCTCATGCTTTTATCAGAGGATTCGCTCACCAACTCTGAGTTGGCGCGTCGTCTCAATGTTAGTCAAGCTGCCGTTACCAAGGCTATCAAATCCCTGGTTAAGGAGGGAATGTTAGAAACGTCTAAGGATCCTAAGGATGCTCGCGTTGTCTTCTATCAATTGACAGACTTGGCTCGACCTATTGCTGAGGAACACCACCATCATCATGAACATACCCTCTCGACTTATGAGCAGGTTGCCACTCAGTTCACACCAAACGAACAAAAAATTATCCAGCGGTTTTTAACTGCTTTAGTAGGAGAAATCAAGTAATGAGATACATCACAGTAGAGGATTTGTCCTTCTATTATGACAAGGAACCTGTGCTTGAGCATATCAATTACAGTGTTGATAGTGGGGAATTTGTCACACTGACAGGAGAAAATGGAGCGGCAAAGACTACTCTTATCAAAGCTAGTCTAGGTATTTTACAACCGAGAATTGGGAAAGTAACCATCTCAAAGATAAATATTCATGGGAAAAAGCTAAGAATCGCCTATCTTCCTCAGCAGATCGCCAGTTTTAATGCAGGCTTTCCTAGTACTGTTTATGAGTTTGTCAAATCAGGTCGCTATCCAAGAAAGGGTTGGTTCCGTCGTTTGAATGCCCATGATGAGGAACATATCAAGGCCAGTTTAAACTCTGTCGGTATGTGGGAACATCGGGATAAACGGATTGGTTCTCTCTCTGGTGGGCAAAAGCAAAGAGCGGTTATTGCACGTATGTTTGCTTCAGATCCAGATATCTTTATCTTGGATGAGCCAACGACTGGGATGGATGCAGGTACCAAGAATGAATTTTATGAGCTCATGCACCATAGTGCTCACCATCATGGCAAGGCTGTTCTGATGATTACTCACGATCCTGAAGAAGTCAAGGATTACGCAGATCGCAATATCCACCTTGTTCGTGACCAAGATTCGCCATGGCGTTGTTTCAATGTCCATGAAAATGACCAGGAGGTGGAGCATGCTTAATCTATTTTCTTATGATTTTATGCAGCGGGCCTTTTTGGCAGTTATTGCCATGAGCCTCTTTTCACCAGTCCTTGGGACCTTCCTCATTTTGCGCCGTCAAAGTCTCATGAGTGATACTCTGAGTCACGTCTCACTTTCGGGTGTTGCCTTTGGTTTGGTTTTGGGAATCTCTCCGACCATCTCAACCATTGCCATTGTCTTGATTGCAGCGGTCTTCCTTGAATACCTGCGTACTGTTTATAAAAGCTTTATGGAGATTGGGACAGCTATTCTCATGTCTACAGGACTTGCAGTTTCACTTATTGTTATGAGTAAGGGGAAGAGTTCTAGTTCGATGAGTCTGGATCAGTATCTTTTTGGTTCTATCGTGACCATTAGTCAAGAGCAGGTCATTGGGCTCTTTGTCATTGCAGCGGTTGTTTTAATACTGACCTTCCTCTTTTTAAGACCCATGTACATCTTAACGTTTGACGAGGATACAGCTTTTGTAGATGGCCTTCCAGTGCGTACTATGTCTATCCTCTTTAACATGGTGACGGGGGTTGCTATCGCTCTCATGATACCCGCTGCGGGAGCACTTTTGGTATCAACTATCATGGTCTTGCCAGCTAGTATCGCTTTACGTCTAGGGAAGAACTTTAGTTCGGTGATGATTCTTGCCAGCGTTATTGGTTTTCTAGGTATGGTAGCAGGGCTTTATATATCCTATTATGCAGAGACACCACCGAGTGCAAGTATTACCATTATCTTTGTAGTTGTCTTTTTGTTAGTCAGCTTACTCAAACGTTTTATCAAATAGGAGAAGAAAATGAAAAAACTAGGCCTACTTTTGGCAAGTCTTGTGACACTATTCTTAGTGGCTTGTTCCAATCAAAAACAAGCAGACGGAAAATTAAATATTGTCACAACTTTCTATCCTGTCTACGAATTTACCAAGCAAGTAGCGGGAGACACAGCTAATGTCGAGCTCTTGATTGGGGCTGGAACAGAACCACATGACTATGAACCGTCGCCTAAGGCAGTCGCTAAAATCCAAGATGCTGATGCCTTTGTTTATGAAAATGAGAACATGGAAACATGGGTTCCCAAGCTTTTAGATTCACTAGATGCGAAAAAAGTAAAAACAATCAAGGCGACTGGTGATATGTTGCTTCTTCCAGGAAGTGAAGAAGAGGAAGACCATGATCACGGTGAAGAAGGTCATCATCACGAGTATGACCCTCATGTATGGTTGTCTCCTGCGCGTGCCATTAAGCTTGTAGAGTACATCCGTGATAGTCTTTCAGCTGACTATCCAGATAAGAAGGCGACTTTCGAGCAAAATGCAGCTGCCTATATCGAAAAACTACAAGCCTTGGACAAGGCCTATACTGAAGGATTTTCTAGTGCAAAACAAAAGAGTTTTGTGACTCAACACGCTGCCTTTCGTTACTTAGCTTTAGACTACGGACTCAATCAAGTTTCTATCTCAGGTCTTTCCCCAGATGCGGAGCCTTCAGCAAGCCGCTTGGCAGAATTGACCGAATATATCAAGAAAAACAAGATTTCTTATATCTACTTTGAAGAAAATGCCTCACAAGCCCTAGCTAATACTCTCTCAAAAGAAACAGGAGTTAAGTTAGACGTTCTGAATCCTCTGGAAAGCTTGACCGAAGAGGACATGAAAGCTGGAGAAAACTATATCTCTGTCATGGAGAAAAATCTCAAGGCCCTCAAGCAAACAACTGACCAGGCAGGGGCAGAAATTGAACCAGAAAAAGCAGAGGAAACTAAAACCGTTCAAAATGGTTACTTTGAGGATACAGATGTCAAGGATCGTACCTTAAGTGACTATGCTGGCAACTGGCAGTCAGTCTATCCTTTCCTTGAAGATGGTACTCTAGATCAAGTCTTTGACTACAAGGCTAAATTGACTGGTAAAATGACCAAGGATGAATACAAAGCCTACTATCAAAAGGGCTATCAAACCGATGTATCTAAGATTAATATCACGGATAACACTATGGAATTCATCCAAGGTGATCAAAGTAAGAAATATACATACAAGTATGTCGGCAAGAAAATTTTGACTTATAAGAAAGGGAATCGAGGAGTTCGTTATCTCTTTGAAGCGACAGATGCGGATGCTGGACAATTTAAGTATGTTCAGTTTAGCGACCACAATATCGCCCCAGTCAAGGCAGAGCATTTCCATATCTTCTTTGGAGGCACTAGCCAGGAAGCCCTCTTTGAAGAAATGGATAACTGGCCAACCTACTATCCAGATGGCTTATCTGGTCAAGGAATCGCCCAAGAAATGTTGGCTCATTAAATCCAAACAATCCTTCCAACATGGGAGGATTTTTCTTGTTTTATCAGCGTTGAGCATCTGGCTTGACATTGGTTGAGAAAGGTGTATAATTAATGTAACAAAAAAAGTTACAACAAAGAGAGGTTTTCTATGGTTTACCAATATAATAGTCAGATTCATTTGGCCGAGGTGGCTTTAAATGTCAAGGATTTAGAAAGTCAGACAGCCTTTTATCATCAGTTGCTTGGGTTAGAGATATTGAGTCAATCGGAAGGAGAGACTCTTTTGGGTGCTGGGGATAAAGCTCTTGTTAAACTGATAAAGACAGATGATACTAGTAATCCCAAGCAGACTTACGGACTTTATCACATGGCTCTCCTTTTACCGAGTCGAGAAGATTTGGCAAATGTTTTTAAACACTTATTAGACCTAAAGATTCCACTAGTTGGTGGAGCTGATCATGGCTATAGTGAAGCTATCTATCTAGAAGATTTAGAGGGCAATGGCATTGAACTATACAGAGATAAGCCTGTGACCGAGTGGGATATTCGTGAGGACGGACGAATTATTGGGGTGACAGAAGAGCTATCCGCCCAAGCTATCTATGAACTAGGCAAAGAACTGGATCCTTTTGTCATTGCAAGTGGCACTCGCATGGGTCATGTTCATCTATCTGTTAAGAATAGCCGAGAAGCGAGTTCATTCTATCAAGAGTCTCTAGGTCTTGAGGATAAATTCACCATTCCACATGCCAGTTGGATAGCATCAGGAGATTATCATCATCATTTGGCTGTCAATGAATGGGGTGGTAAGAACTTAGCTCCTCGTGAGCATGGAATGACAGGTCTTGCCTACTATATCGTTGAAGTTGAGAATAAAGAGGAATTATTAAAAGTATTTGCGCAATCTCAAACGAGCAAGGCCTTAACTCAGTGGCTTTCGTCTACAGAGTTTAGTGTGACTGACAGAGATGGTATTGTGACCCGAGTCAGAGTGGACAGATAGAAATCTTTAAAATTAGGGAAGAAAATTACTATAGAGAAAAGGACAGATTAGCTTGGCTCACTGAGATACAACCCGCAATGATAAAAGCGAAAGCGGACAGGAAAGTTTTCTGGTTATCAGAATTCTTTCTTGTCCGCTTTTTTGAACTTGTAAGTTGAGAAGCTTTTGCTTACCTCTATGTACTTATGAGTTTATTGAGTAGCAAGCTTCCTTTACTTGTCAAAACCTTGCAAGGCTTTTTCGCGTTCTTCTACTTGTCCTTTGGCATCTAGTTTATTACCACCGTAGACCGCTGTTTCCCATGATCCATACATTGGATTTGGGAAGATGATGAATTTTTCACCAAATTCTTTTTGCAATTCTTCAAGTTGTTTGTCACGATCAGCTTCAGAAGTTTTAGAAAAATCTGCAAAGTCTACAAGGTTATCACCAAATAGTAATACAAGATTTGTTTTTTCTTGAACAGCTTGGCGACGACCTTCTTTGGATTTTACGCCACTTTCTAGGAACATGAGGTGGTCACGTCCTTGTACAGGAATACCTTCGTTTTCTAGATTTTTAATGGTAGCATCTACTTGGTTGACTGAGCGGTCAGAAATATAGTAGATTTGGACACCGTTTTGGTCGGCAAACTGGAGAAAATCTTTAGCACCTGGAACGGCTTTTGCAGTAGCTTTTTGGACCCAAACATCCCAATTTTCAGGTGTGAATGCTGTTCCGTCTTTGACATTTTGAACTTGATAAGGACTGTTATCTAAGACAGTTTCGTCCAAGTCCAAAACAATCGAATAAGGCTTGTCTGATTCTGTTTTCAGTAATTCCTTTAGACGATCTGTAGCAACATTATAACCTTGTAGATACAAGGCTTTTGTTTCGGCCGCTTTTTGATACCAGAGAGTTGACATGGTATTTTCTCTAGACCGTAGTTGGTCGTAAGTCATTGTAATCTGATTGTCAGATGAGTTATTAGCGGATGTTTGTGTTTCTGTGGATTTTGTGGCGCAGCTGGTCAATAAGATGACAGATGCAAGTGCAGAAACGATTGTAACAGTGGTTTTAGCTGTTTTCATAAAATGTCTCCTGTCTATTAATTTCAATAACAGTATAGCATGAGGGAATAGTTAAGGCAAGCGTTTTCCTAAATATGGACCTGATTTTCCAGAGAAAGATGTAGATAATTAACGGATTAGAGGAAGAGAAAAATATTTTAAAACCCTTGAAAAATCTAGCTAAATAGGGTATAATATAAATAATCATTTGTCGTAGGTTTTGTCTGAAATATTGTCCGGACAAGGCTCACAGCAGTTAAATCTCCTGAAAAAGTCGGATTTAGCTGCTCTTTTTGTGCTTTTTTTCAGGTTTTTCGACCTTTGTAACAAAGATTTAAAGATTCTGAAAATTAGTCGAGGGGGATAAGTTGATAGGGTTTTTAGAACCATCTAACGATAATTACTAGCTTAGGTCACTAAGCTTGGAACTTTATTTAAAAAGGAGAATCATCTTGGCAGGACATGACGTTCAATACGGGAAACATCGTACCCGTCGTAGTTTTTCAAGAATCAAAGAAGTTCTTGACTTACCAAATTTGATTGAAATTCAAACTGATTCATTCAAAGATTTCCTAGACCATGGTCTGAAGGAAGTGTTTGAAGATGTATTGCCAATTTCAAACTTCACAGACACAATGGAGTTGGAATTTGTTGGCTACGAAATCAAAGAACCTAAATATACGCTTGAAGAAGCTCGTATCCACGATGCCAGCTACTCAGCACCTATCTTTGTAACCTTCCGCTTGATTAACAAAGAAACTGGCGAAATCAAGACACAGGAAGTATTCTTTGGTGATTTCCCAATCATGACTGAGATGGGAACCTTTATCATCAACGGTGGTGAACGTATCATCGTATCACAGTTGGTGCGTTCTCCAGGTGTTTACTTTAATGACAAGGTAGACAAAAATGGTAAAGTGGGTTACGGTTCAACTGTTATCCCTAACCGTGGAGCTTGGTTGGAACTTGAAAGCGACTCAAAAGACATCGCCTACACTCGTATCGACCGTACTCGTAAGATTCCATTTACGACCTTGGTTCGTGCGCTTGGTTTCTCAGGCGATGATGAAATCTTTGATATCTTTGGTGATAGCGATCTTGTTCGTAACACTGTTGAAAAAGATATTCACAAGAACCCAATGGACTCTCGTACAGACGAAGCTTTGAAGGAAATTTACGAACGCCTTCGTCCAGGTGAGCCTAAGACTGCTGAAAGCTCACGTAGCTTGCTTGTAGCTCGTTTCTTTGACCCACGTCGTTATGACTTGGCTGCAGTTGGTCGCTACAAAATCAATAAAAAACTCAATGTTAAAACACGTTTGCTTAACCAAACAATTGCTGAACCATTGGTAGACCCTGAAACAGGTGAAATCTTGGTAGAAGCTGGAACAATCATGACTCGTAGCGTGATTGAGAGCATTGAAAGCCATTTGGATGGCGATTTGAACAAGATTGTCTACATTCCAAATGATGCTGCTGTAGTAACAGATCCAGTTGTTCTTCAAAAATTCAAGGTTGTTGCACCAACTGATCCAGATCGTGTTGTAACTATCATCGGTAATGCGAATCCAGATGATAAAGTTCGCATTGTAACACCTGCAGATATCTTGGCTGAAATGAGCTACTTCCTCAACTTGGCAGAAGGTATTGGTCGTGTGGATGATATTGACCACCTTGGAAATCGTCGTATTCGTGCTGTTGGTGAATTGCTTGCCAACCAAGTGCGTCTTGGACTTTCACGTATGGAACGTAACGTTCGTGAACGTATGTCTGTTCAAGATAACGAAGTACTAACACCACAACAAATTATCAATATCCGTCCAGTAACTGCAGCAATTAAAGAATTCTTTGGTTCTTCTCAATTGTCACAGTTCATGGACCAACACAACCCACTTTCTGAGTTGTCACACAAACGTCGTTTGTCAGCCTTAGGACCTGGTGGTTTGACACGTGACCGCGCTGGATATGAAGTGCGTGACGTGCACTACACTCACTATGGTCGTATGTGTCCAATCGAGACACCTGAGGGACCAAACATCGGTTTGATCAACAACTTGTCTTCATACGGACACCTCAACAAGTATGGTTTCATTCAAACACCATACCGCAAGGTTGACCGTGAAACTGGAAAAGTAACTAACGAAATCGTTTGGTTGACTGCTGATGAAGAAGATGAGTACACAGTAGCACAGGCTAACTCTAAATTGAACGCAGATGGCACTTTTGCTGAAAAAGTTGTCATGGGACGTCACCAAGGGGTTAACCAAGAATACCCAGCTTCAAGTGTTGATTATATGGACGTTTCTCCAAAACAGGTAGTTGCCGTTGCGACAGCATGTATTCCTTTCTTGGAAAACGACGACTCCAACCGTGCCCTCATGGGTGCCAACATGCAACGTCAGGCTGTACCATTGATTGATCCAAAAGCACCTTACGTTGGTACTGGTATGGAATATCAAGCAGCCCATGACTCTGGAGCGGCTGTTATTGCTCAGTATGATGGTAAAGTTACTTATGCCGATGCTGACAAAGTAGAAGTTCGTCGTGAAGATGGCTCATTGGATGTTTACCATATCCAAAAATTCCGTCGTTCAAACTCAGGTACTGCCTACAACCAACGTACGCTTGTTAAAGTTGGTGACGTTGTAGAAAAAGGCGACTTTATCGCAGATGGACCTTCTATGGAAAATGGAGAAATGGCGCTTGGACAAAACCCAATCGTTGCCTACATGACATGGGAAGGTTACAACTTCGAGGATGCCGTTATCATGAGCGAACGCTTGGTCAAAGACGATGTCTACACATCTGTCCACCTTGAAGAATACGAATCAGAAACTCGCGATACAAAGCTTGGGCCTGAAGAAATCACTCGTGAAATTCCAAACGTTGGTGAAGATGCCCTTAAAGACCTTGACGAAATGGGTATTATCCGTATCGGTGCTGAGGTTAAAGAAGGGGATATCCTTGTAGGTAAAGTAACACCTAAGGGTGAAAAAGATCTTTCAGCTGAAGAGCGTCTCTTGCACGCTATCTTCGGAGACAAATCTCGTGAAGTTCGTGACACTTCTCTTCGTGTACCTCACGGTGCCGATGGTGTCGTTCGTGATGTTAAGATCTTTACACGTGCAAATGGAGATGAATTGCAATCAGGTGTTAACATGCTGGTTCGTGTCTACATCGCTCAAAAACGTAAGATCAAGGTCGGAGATAAGATGGCCGGACGTCACGGAAACAAAGGGGTTGTCTCTCGTATCGTTCCTGTAGAAGATATGCCTTACCTTCCAGACGGAACTCCAGTCGACATCATGTTGAACCCACTTGGGGTGCCATCACGTATGAATATCGGTCAGGTTATGGAACTTCACCTTGGTATGGCGGCTCGTACTCTTGGTATTCACATCGCAACACCAGTCTTTGACGGAGCAAGTTCTGAAGATCTTTGGTCAACTGTTAAAGAAGCTGGTATGGATAGCGATGCTAAGACTATCCTTTACGATGGACGTACTGGTGAGCCATTTGACAACCGTGTTTCTGTCGGAGTCATGTACATGATCAAACTCCACCACATGGTTGATGATAAATTGCACGCTCGTTCAGTCGGACCTTACTCGACCGTTACGCAACAACCACTCGGAGGGAAAGCTCAGTTTGGTGGACAACGTTTCGGTGAGATGGAGGTTTGGGCGCTTGAAGCCTACGGTGCGTCAAATGTCCTTCAAGAAATCTTGACTTACAAGTCTGACGATATTAACGGACGTTTGAAAGCTTATGAAGCTATTACAAAAGGAAAACCAATTCCAAAACCAGGTGTTCCAGAATCCTTCCGAGTTCTTGTTAAAGAATTGCAATCACTTGGTCTTGACATGCGTGTCCTTGACGAAGATGATCAAGAAGTTGAACTTCGTGATCTTGATGAGGGCATGGACGAAGATGTCATCCACGTAGATGACCTTGAAAAAGCACGTAAAAAAGCTGCTGAAGAAGCAAAAGCTGCTTTTGAAGCTGAAGAAGGCGCAAAAGCGGAAGCAACAGAAGAAGCTACTGAACAAGAATAAGTAGCTCACTTAGAATAGAAAGGGAAGAAATAGTGGTTGACGTAAATCGTTTTAAAAGTATGCAAATCACACTAGCTTCTCCAAGTAAAGTCCGTTCATGGTCTTATGGAGAAGTCAAAAAACCTGAAACAATCAATTACCGTACGTTGAAACCAGAACGTGAAGGACTATTTGACGAAGTCATTTTTGGTCCTACAAAAGACTGGGAATGTGCTTGTGGAAAATACAAACGTATTCGTTACAGAGGGATTGTTTGTGACCGCTGTGGGGTTGAAGTGACGCGTACGAAAGTTCGTCGTGAACGTATGGGACACATCGAGTTGAAAGCTCCTGTATCTCATATTTGGTATTTCAAGGGGATTCCAAGCCGTATGGGCTTGACCCTTGATATGAGCCCTCGTGCTCTCGAAGAAGTTATCTACTTTGCTGCTTACGTGGTAATTGATCCAAAGGATACACCACTTGAGCACAAGTCTATCATGACAGAGCGTGAATACCGTGAGCGCTTGCGTGAATATGGCTACGGGTCATTTGTTGCTAAAATGGGTGCCGAAGCTATCCAAGACCTCTTGAAACAAGTAGATCTTGAAAAAGAAATTGCTGAACTCAAAGAAGAGTTGAAAACAGCTACTGGACAAAAACGTGTGAAAGCTATCCGTCGTTTGGATGTTTTGGATGCTTTCCACAAGTCTGGAAACAAACCTGAATGGATGATTCTTAACATCCTTCCAGTTATTCCACCAGATCTTCGTCCAATGTTGCAGTTGGATGGTGGCCGTTTTGCCTCATCTGACTTGAATGACCTATACCGTCGTGTGATCAACCGTAACAACCGTTTGGCTCGTTTGCTTGAGTTGAACGCGCCAGGTATCATCGTTCAAAATGAGAAGCGTATGCTTCAAGAAGCGGTTGACGCTTTGATTGACAATGGCCGTCGTGGTCGTCCGATCACAGGACCAGGTAGCCGTCCACTTAAATCATTGAGCCACATGCTCAAAGGTAAACAAGGACGCTTCCGTCAAAACTTGCTCGGTAAACGTGTTGACTTCTCAGGTCGTTCTGTTATCGCCGTTGGTCCAACTCTTAAGATGTACCAATGTGGTGTGCCACGTGAAATGGCTATCGAGCTCTTTAAACCATTCGTCATGCGTGAAATCGTAGCTCGCGATATCGTGCAAAACGTTAAAGCGGCTAAACGTTTGGTAGAACGTGGAGATGAACGTATCTGGGATATCCTAGAAGAAGTGATCAAAGAACACCCAGTGCTTTTGAACCGCGCACCTACCCTTCACCGTTTGGGTATCCAAGCCTTCGAACCTGTCTTGATTGATGGTAAGGCCCTTCGCTTGCACCCACTTGTCTGTGAAGCCTACAATGCCGACTTTGACGGGGACCAAATGGCCATCCACGTACCGCTTTCAGAAGAAGCCCAAGCAGAAGCTCGTATCTTGATGTTGGCTGCTGAGCATATCTTGAATCCGAAAGATGGTAAACCAGTTGTTACTCCATCTCAGGACATGGTTTTGGGTAACTACTACTTGACCATGGAAGAAGCTGGTCGCGAAGGTGAAGGAATGGTCTTCAAGGACCGTGATGAAGCTGTTATGGCTTACCGTAATGGCTATGTTCACCTGCACTCACGTGTTGGTATCGCAACAGACAGCCTCAACAAACCATGGACAGAAGAGCAAAAACACAAAATCTTGCTTACAACTGTTGGTAAAATCCTCTTTAACGATATCATGCCAGAAGGCCTACCCTACTTGCAAGAACCAAATAATGCCAACTTGACAGAAGGCGTTCCAGCTAAATACTTCTTGCCACTTGGTGGAGATATCAAGGAAGCAATCAGCAATCTTGAACTTAACCCTCCATTCAAGAAGAAAAACCTTGGAAATATCATCGCTGAAATCTTCAAACGTTTCCGTACGACAGAAACTTCTGCCCTACTTGACCGTATGAAGAACCTCGGTTACCACCATTCAACCCTTGCAGGTTTGACAGTGGGTATTGCTGATATTCCAGTCGTTGAAGACAAGGCTGAAATCATCGAAGAATCACACAAACGTGTAGAACAAATCACAAAACAATTCCGTCGTGGTATGATCACAGATGACGAACGCTACAATGCTGTTACAGCTGAATGGCGTGCTGCCCGTGAAAAACTTGAAAAACGTTTGATTGCTAACCAAGATCCTAAGAACCCTATCGTTATGATGATGGACTCTGGAGCCCGTGGTAACATCTCAAACTTCTCACAGCTTGCCGGTATGCGTGGTCTGATGGCTGCTCCGAACGGACGTATCATGGAATTGCCAATCCTTTCAAACTTCCGCGAAGGTTTGTCAGTACTCGAAATGTTCTTCTCAACTCACGGTGCTCGTAAAGGTATGACCGATACGGCCCTCAAGACAGCCGACTCAGGTTACTTGACTCGTCGTTTGGTTGACGTTGCCCAAGATGTTATCATCCGTGAGGACGACTGTGGAACTGACCGTGGTCTCTTGATCCGTTCTATTACAGAAGGGAAAGAGATGATTGAGTCTCTCGAAGAGCGTCTCAATGGTCGTTACACTAAGAAAACTGTTAAACATCCAGAAACGGGTGCAGTTATCATTGGTCCAAATGAATTGATCACAGAAGACAAAGCGCGTGAAATCGTCAATGCGGGTGTGGAAGAAGTAACTATCCGTTCCGTATTTACATGTAACACTCGTCATGGTGTCTGCCGTCACTGTTACGGTATCAACTTAGCGACTGGTGATGCGGTTGAAGTCGGTGAAGCAGTTGGTACTATCGCTGCCCAATCTATCGGGGAACCTGGTACACAGCTTACAATGCGTACCTTCCACACGGGTGGGGTTGCCTCAAATACCGATATCACTCAGGGTCTTCCTCGTGTCCAAGAAATCTTTGAAGCCCGCAATCCTAAAGGGGAAGCGGTCATCACAGAAGTCAAAGGACAAGTTACTGCTATCGAGGAAGATGCTTCAACTCGTACCAAGAAAGTCTTTGTTAAGGGTGAAACTGGCGAAGGTGAATATGTGGTACCATTTACAGCCCGTATGCGTGTCGAAGTTGGAGACCAAGTCTCTCGTGGTGCAGCATTGACAGAAGGTTCTATCCAACCAAAACGTCTCCTTGCTGTACGTGATGTCTTGTCAGTTGAAACATATCTCCTCGGTGAAGTACAAAAAGTTTATCGTAGCCAAGGGGTAGAAATCGGAGACAAACACATCGAGGTAATGGTTCGTCAAATGATCCGTAAAGTTCGTGTCATGGATCCAGGAGACACAGATCTCCTCATGGGCACCCTCATGGATATTAATGACTTTACAGATGCTAATAAGGATGTTCTCATCGCAGGTGGAGTACCAGCGACAGGTCGTCCAGTCCTTATGGGAATCACCAAAGCCTCACTTGAAACCAATAGTTTCTTGTCAGCTGCTTCCTTCCAGGAAACAACTCGTGTCCTTACAGATGCGGCCATCCGTGGTAAGAAAGACCATCTCCTTGGACTCAAGGAAAATGTTATCATCGGTAAGATTATCCCAGCTGGTACAGGTATGGCTCGTTACCGTAACCTTGAACCACAAGCAGTCAACGAAGAGTCTTACCTAGCATCTTCACAAGAAGAAGCTCCAGTTGATACGACTGTAGAAGAAGTCGTTGAAACTGTTGAAGTGAGTGAATAAGTAGGTGTTACTTAAGGTCTGAGATGAAAAGATTAATCATTCACTATAGATTCTTAAGAAGGATCCACTAGATAAAAAAGCGAACAAGGCAGAATTCTGATTGTCAGAAAACTGGCTTTGCTCGCTTTTTGTATTTAATGTTAGGTTTGCGTTCTACTCACATTTTCAATTCATAAAGAGCGACTTATTTTAACTTGCTCGAGATACAATACTATGCTACAATCATCTAAAAAAGCAAGGAAATTAAAACATGAAAACAGAATATCAAAAAATGATCGCGGGAGAACCCTATCACCCATTCGCCCCAGACCTCCGTTCTCTAGCACAAACAGCGCGACAAAAGCAAGCCACTTTTAATGAAGAGGTAGATCCAGTAAAAGGTATGGGAATCATCAAAGGATGGTTTGGTTCTACTGGTGAAAATCTCTATATCAATACTCGCTTGGTGGTGGATTATGGTGTCAATATTCATTTGGGAGAAAATTTTTATTCCAATTGGAATCTGACCATGTTGGACGTATGTCCGATTACTATTGGTGATAATGCCATGATTGGTCCTAATTGTCAGTTTTTAACACCTCTTCATCCGCTGGATCCCGATGAACGAAACTCGGGATTAGAATTTGGCAAACCCATCACGATTGGTAAGAACTTTTGGGCAGGTGGTGGTGTCATTGTCCTTCCGGGTGTTACTTTAGGGGATAATGTCGTTGCAGGAGCAGGAGCGGTCATTACAAAATCCTTTGGTGACAACGTAGTTCTAGCAGGAAATCCAGCACGAGTTATCAAAGAGATTCCAGTTAAAGGAAATTAAAAGTTGTAGAAAGAGAAAGTGAAGTCTTTTTCAAAAGAGCTCTTTGAAATCGAATAGCCTAACCAGTCTCAGTATCAGTATCAAAAACTTATTGCTAGCAAAAAACGAGGTCGGAATTTTTATCCCAGCCTCGTTTTTCGTCTTTAGAGATTTTTTCTCTTTTTAGCTTTTTTAGTCAATGCCACATCGCATTGATCAATATTTTGTGTAAGATAGCTAGTCACTTGGAAATCATCGGCATCTGTTTTTAGCTCGACTTCATAGACAATGCTAAGGTTGTCCCCTGCATTTGTGCTATTGATCGTAATCATGTCAATTTCTGAGCAGAATTGGTCAAGAGCAGATTGGATAGCATCTTGAATCTTCTCTTGATTAGTTACCGTGATTGTTAAAAGTCTACGGCGTTGATTGTCAGTTTTGACCTGTTGATTTTCCAAAAGGAACCAAACACCCAAGATAAAGAGGGTGAAGAGAATAGCCAAGAAGAGATAGCCTGTTCCACAAGCTAGACCGATAATCATGGCTAGGAAAATCGCAATCAGTTCTCTTGAACCACTAGTTGCAGAACGGAAACGGATCAAACTAAAGGTTCCGGCTACAGCAATTGACGTACCCAAGCTCCCATTGACCAGAAAAATAACCAAGGTCATAAGGCAAGGAAGCAGAGTCAAGCTGATAGCAAATTCTCTGGTGTAGAGGGTTCGATATTTGTAGGTCCAAGTAAGTGCCAAACCGAGGACTAGACTGACTAGAAGTGACAGCAGTAGTTGGAAGGGATCTGCACTTGCAGTGGCGTTGTTGAAAATGGAATTAAAAAGATTAAGCATAAGCGATACCTGCGCTTTCTATACTGGGACGTGGTGCATAAGGAAGACCTTGAGATTTGTGGTAAGCACAACTGTATTTTGAAAATTTGTGCTCCATCAAACCATACTTGTCTAGAATGTCTTGTAACCACTGAGGTTTGTTTCCAGGAGCTTTAATCTCCATAATCACAGTATTGTCATCTAATAGAGGAGCCCCTTGATTTCCTGCAAAGAGACTGACATTTTCATCTCTATAGATTAGATTTTGGTCAATGGTGATACGAATTTTATTATAGTTGCAGCCCTCGATGTATTTTTTTTCTTTTAATGAATAACGATCGTAGTAGATGTACATACGAGGCTTGATAGCCTGCTTGTAATCTTGGTGAAGCTTTTTCACTTTTTCAATGACAACTGTATCAGTAATACTAGCATCCAAGTGCCCTTTGGTCATAAAGTTAAGGATAGAAATAGGAGTTGAGAGTAGTCTAAATTTGCGACCAACTCCTTCTTGGTCCTTGGTTTTAATTTCTAAAAATACTTGACTATCTGCTTTGGGGTGGCTGAGATAGGTCCGCATCCGCACCTTTTCTTTTCGCTTAGCTCCAAAATCATCATCTAGGAGGACATCAAAGTCTTCCGTATCAAAGTAGATATTTGAAATGGTTGAAATTGGATAGTCATCTTCTACCAAATATTCCTTTAAATCTTGGATGAGTTTGTCTAGTTTATCTTTGGAGATAATATATTTGGTTTCAATCCGTTTAAAAGTTGTTTCGATTGGTTTCATAATTCCTTCTCCTCTAATCTTAGGTTATACTATTTTTAAACAAGGTAAACTTGCTTGTGTTTGATTTTAGGAGGCTTTTCTAAAACTTTTGTTAAATTTAACTTAATTGAAACTAAACTTAAGAAAACTTTCAGAAAAAATTTAGGCTTATTTTAGGAAAGTCACGTAGACTAAGAGCATGTAAAATGAAAGTCGAGGAAACGAGCATGAAAGCAAAAAAATGGACATTCTTATTAACGAGTATAGCAACTCTAGCACTAGTGACAGCTTGTACCCAGTCAACTTCAAATACAACAGCTAGCAATACTGCGACAACGAAAACGACATCAACTACAGAAGCTAAGAAAACTAGCTATTTTACAGACAAGGACTATGATACTTCTTATGATGAAAAGACAGCAGCAACTGTAACCTTGTCAGAATCAACAGCGAAGGTATCAGGTGATGGAGTTGCCGTATCAGGATCTACCGTTACAATCTCCAAGGCAGGAACCTATGTCATATCTGGTCAATCCGACGGAGTTCAAATCAAGATTGAAGCCGAAAAGACTGATGATGTACATATTGTTCTAAAGGGTGTGACCATGACCAATACCAATGCTGCTATATCTGCAACATCAGCCGGTCATGTTTACCTAACTCTAGCAGATAGCACAACTAATAGCCTATCAGATTCAGCAACTAATAGTGACGAAAAAGCGGATGCAGCGCTCTTCTCTAAAGTGGACTTGACCATCAACGGTAAAGGAACTCTCAATGTAGATGGTAAGAAAAACAATGGTATCAAGGCAAATGATACACTTCACATCACAGGTGGAAGCTACAACATCACAGCAGTCGGGGATGCCTTTAATGTTAATGATGAACTCAACATTACCGGCACAACTATGACTATCGATGCCAAGGAAGACGGAGTTAAGGTCGACAATGATGAGGACACATCTGTAGGAACCATGTATCTCTCTGACAATACCATCACTGTTACTGCTGGAGATGATGGTATCCACGCATCAGGTGATTTGGTTATTGATAGTGGTACCTATACCGTTAAGAATTCTACAGAAGGGCTTGAAGGTAAGTCAATTACTATCAACGGTGGAGATATCGCCATCTATTCAACGGATGATGGTGTCAATGCAGCCAACAAAAATGCTCAACAAAGTGAAATTTTCTTCACTATGAATGGTGGGAACTTGACGGTTGAAGTTGGTCAAGGGGACACGGATCCAATTGACTCAAATGGTAATATTACAGTTAATGGAGGAACCATCAAAATGACTGGTCAAACTGGTTTTGACTTTGATGGAACAGCGACCTACACAGGCGGAGATATCTATCTCAATGGTGAAAAACAAACTGAGATTGTCAGTTCTATGCCTGGAGGCGGAGGGGCACCTGGCGGTGGCCCTCAAGGAAATGGAGGCCCTGGTGGACGACCATAAAATAAAAATCTCCTTTCTCGAAAGAGAAGGGAGATTTTTTTCAACTATCAACTTTCAACTTGACAAGTGAGTGGATACTCACTATAATAGTTTTATATTTCAAAAGTGAGTAAATACTCACCTAGGAGGATTCAAATGAAAAAATTGTTACATTTAAAAGATTTAGAAAAATCTTTTGGTCGTCAAATGGTCTTAGATCACGTTGGTTTTGATTTACAGCCTGGAGAAATCATTGGTCTAATCGGTCCATCAGGTGCTGGTAAATCAACTATGATTAAAACCATGCTAGGAATGGAAAAGGCGGATAGCGGTATCGCTTTAGTCTTGGACCATACTATGCCAAATCGTCATATTTTAGGTGATATTGGCTATATGGCTCAGTCTGATGCTCTTTATGAGGCCTTGTCAGGTCAAGAAAATCTAGAATTTTTTGGTCAGCTAAAAGGGCTATCCAAAAGAGATCTGACAGCTGAAATTGCCCATGTGGCTCAAGTTGTGGATCTGACAGAGCATTTGAATAAAACGGTATCCGGTTATTCTGGAGGAATGAAGCGACGCTTGTCTTTAGCCGTCGCGCTTCTGGGGAATCCTCAGCTCTTGATTTTGGACGAACCGACAGTTGGAATCGACCCTTCTCTTCGAAAGAAAATCTGGAAAGAATTATTCGCGCTTAGAGACAATGGGGTAGGGATATTAGTTACTACCCATGTTATGGATGAAGCAGAGTTAACGGATAAGGTCGGCTTATTATTAGGTGGAAAAATCATTGCTTTTGATACACCGCAACACTTAAAAGATAGTTATCAAGTTTCAAGTATTGAAGAAGTCTTTTTGAAAGCAGAAGGAGAGTAAGATGAGAACCATTGCTATTGCTAAAAAAGTTATCAAAGAATTGCTTCGTGACAAACGAACCTTGGCTATGATGTTTGTAGCGCCGGTATTTATTATGTGGCTGATGAACCTCATGTTTTCAGCTAGTACAACCGTGAATGTCAAGTTAGCGACACAAGATCTACCAACTGGTTTGGTAACAAAAATGGATGAGCTCGATCATGTGGACGTCGAGACTTATCAAGACTTAGATCAGGCTAAAAAAGCTCTAGCTGACGAGAAAGTAGATGCAGTCATATCGTATAAAGATGGTGAGTATCAGGTCGACTACGCAAATACGGATGCTTCTAAAACAACTATGACACGACAAGTGTTACGAACAAGTATCGTCAATGAAGGCACCGATCAGTTATTATCTCGTGTCAAACAAGCTCTTCCACAATTGAAATTAGATGAAAAGGCGCCTGAAATCAAAGAATCTTACCAATATGGAGATAAAAATACTGGATTCTTTGCACGTATGATTCCAATTTTAATTGGCTTTGTGGTCTTCTTCTTTGTCTTTTTGATTTCTGGTATGGCACTGTTGAAAGAGCGAACAAGTGGAACCTTGGATCGCTTGTTAGCAACCCCAGTGAAACGTTCTGAAATCGTCTATGGCTATATGTTGTCTTACGGTATTATTGCGATTTTTCAAACGGCAGTTGTCGTTTTAGCAGCAATTTGGCTACTAGATGTAGAAGTTGTAGGAAATATTTTAAATGTTATAATAGTTAATGTGGTACTGGCTCTTGTAGCACTAGCTTTTGGAATTCTCTTGTCTACTCTAGCAAAATCAGAATTCCAAATGATGCAATTTATTCCTCTCGTGATTATGCCCCAACTTTTTTTCTCAGGAATTATTCCATTGTCATCCATGGGAGAATGGGCTCCAACTGTGGGGAAATTTTTGCCATTAACCTATTCTGGTGATGCAATAAGCCAGATTATTCTTTACGGACACAATCTTGGTGATATTTTGTCAAATCTTGGTGTTTTAATGATTTTCTTGATCATTTTAACAATTCTCAATATTGTTGGATTGCGTCGTTATCGTAAAGTTTAGAAATCAACATAAATAATGCTAAAAAGGTGTGAAGATTGGATGGATAAGACTGTTTTTGAATCGTTTGAAGATTACTTAGAAGAAGCGAATTACCCTCAAGGAAAGAAAAAAATCATGCAGGCAGCAGTGGATCTCATATCAACCAGGAGTTACCATGGGACCTCAACTCTTCACATAGCGGAGCGTGCTGGACTAAGCCAGGCAACTTTGTTTAAGTATTTTAAGACGAAGGATGATTTACTGACGGCTATTTTACATCCTGTAGTCCCAGGCATTCTCGGTAGTTTTTTTGAGGAACTCTTAGCTTTTGAAACGACAGAAGAGAGGGTTCGTTATCTCGTCCATAATCGTATGAGCTATCTCAAAAAAAATCGTGCCTTGATGAAAATCATTCTACAAGAGAGTTTTTCAAATAAAAAACTAAAAAATGAACAGATTTTTATCTGGAATGCTATTCAAGATAAACTTCGAGTGCTTCATAAGGAATTGCTAGCAGATCCACGTGTAAATCCAGAGATAACGATTCCTCAAATGGTTCGCATCTGTATAGGTCCATTGTTAGCTTACTTCTCTCAACTATATGTCGTTGGCGTCAATGGCGAAATGAGAGAAGAGGACTTAGGCTTATTGGAAAAACAAATCTTAGGTGGTTTGTGGAAATAGGAGGAGTATAGGAATTAGTTCTTTTTGCTTTAGGTTGAGCAACACATCATAAGAAGTATTTTCTAATATTAAAAAACATAATAATTTAAAGAAAAAACTCTTATCCCTAGCATATTAACAGCTTGGAATAAGAGTTTCTTATGTTATTAGGACGAGAAAGAATTATTCTCCGTCTTTTTTAAAGATGTTTTTTACGCCAGATACTGCACCTTCGACAGCTTCTTTTGCATCTTCAGCAACTTCTTTAGCTTTTGAAGCTACCTTTTCTGCAGCTCCTTCTGTTTGAGTTTTTGTATCGCCAGTTAGTTTACCAAAGCCTTCTTTAACAGAACCTTTAGCTTGGTTGAATTTTTCTTCGATTGACATGGGGGATACCTCCGTTAATTTTTTGTATTATCTAAATTACATCAGATATTGGTTTAAGTATATACCCTTTTATGCTAAAAAGCAAAAAACTGATACGAAAAGCATCAGTTTATTTTTTAATAGGTTACAATATTCAATTGACCTTTATCATATTCAGCGATAAAGATATTTGAGACTTCTTCGAAACCTTCTTCTTTCAATTTCTCAGTTAGCCACTCCTCGGATTTGCCAATGGTTTCTAAGATTTCAACTTGGACAACACCATCTGTGATGATTGGGTACTTAGGATTCTCGTCACCCATTCTTACGACAATCAGCTGTCCGTTTTGCTCAATCACAGCTCTCTTGACATCCTTCAATTGGAAGATTCCTTGAGCGCGCAATTTAAGAGCTACATCTGCAGCTGCAAGACCTTTTGTGCGACAGGCTTCAGGATCTAACTTACCATTTTTGATGATAATAGTTGGTTTCCCGTCAATTAAGTGTTTGAAAAAGGAAATATTGGTATTCAACCATTTAAGGAGCAGGATGAGAATAGTCCAGATGATTAAGATTGTTACGTATTGGATGATGGTAATCGAGCTATTGTAGATAACCCCACCGATAATACCCCCGAGAACAAAGTTCTGGATTTGATCTACTGCAGAACTTGGTGCTAAATTTCCTTTACCTGTTACGTTAATAACAAAAACAAGAGAAAGTAGCCCCAAGGCCAATTTAATTGCAATCGTAGCAAAAAAGCTTATCATTTTTCAACCTCCACGAGTTCAACGTCTGATTTATAGAGTTCCATCTTTTCTAACAAATAGCTATCTTGGTCAGTCCCGCTAATGGCACGATAAAAATTGTCGCCAACCTTAATAATAGCTCCATCAGTTACTGCTGAGGTATTGACATAGACCTCTTTTTTATCTACACCTAATTCTTTTGAAACGACTTCGATAAAGTTTAGGGAAGAGCGGAATTGATTATCATTGGATTGACTGTTTTGAAGATTCGTAATGCTTATCAAAACGAATGCGATTAAGGTCAAAATAGAAATGAGCGATAATTCACGGAACTTGCTCCCTTTTTTATCTTTGAAAGCTTTAAATGCAAAAAATCCAGTCACGATAAGCAGTAAAGCTGATACGATAATCATGGCCCAATTCTGTTGACTGATCTGACTGAGCACATAGTCATAGGAATAGAATTTCATAAAACTCCCTCACTTTTTTTAATTCAATCTATTATAAAATAATTCCTAAGTTTTAGCAATTTTGTTAGTAGAGGAAAAAGCATTTAATTGTTGTTTCCTACTTAAGGTAGGTTTTTCTGATTTGACTTAGCCTCCCATCTTGACTTTCCCTTTGTATTTGATATAATAGTAAAAATTTAGAGGAGGTATTCTATGATTCAGAAACATGCGATTCCCATTTTAGAGTTTGACGACAATCCCCAAGCGGTCCTTATGCCAACGCATGAGGAGTTAGACTTGAAGTTGCCAAAGAAGTGCATCTATGCATTTTTGGAGGAGGAGATTGACCGTTATGCTCAGGAAGTAGAAGCAGATTGCGTAGGGGAGTTTGTTTCTGCCACTAAGACCTACCCGGTTTATGTCATGGACTACAAAGGTGAAAAAGTTTGTCTAGCCCAAGCTCCTGTAGGTTCTGCCCCGGCCGCCCAGTTTATGGATTGGTTGATTGGCTATGGTGTGGAGCAAATCATTTCCACTGGTACTTGTGGAGTCCTAGCCGATATTGAGGAAAATGCCTTTCTCGTCCCTGTTCGCGCTCTGCGAGATGAGGGGACGAGCTACCACTATGCAGCGCCTTCTCGTTATATGGATGTACATGTTCAAGCGATTTCTGCTATCGAGCAAGTTTTGGAACAACTAGGTATTCCTTATGAAGAGGTAATGACTTGGTCGACAGATGGTTTTTACAGAGAGACAGCTGAAAAGGTTGCCTATCGCAAGGAAGAAGGCTGTGCTGTTGTGGAGATGGAGTGTGCAGCTCTTGCAGCAGTTGCCCAACTTCGAGGAGTCGTTTGGGGACAACTTCTATTTACAGCCGACTCTCTGGCGGATTTAGAAAATTATGATAGTCGCGATTGGGGCGCAGAAGCTTTTGACAAGGCCTTAGAACTCTGTCTTGAAATCGTTAGTCATATGTGACGGCTTTAACTGTTTTGTGGTACAATGTAGCTATGTTATTCAAATCATTAAGAGAAAAAATAGAGCAGAGTCTGGCTCAGATGTCACCTGCTCGTCGAATTTTTTTGAGTTTTGCCCTAGTCATTTTACTAGGTTCCCTACTTTTGAGCCTACCCGTTGTACAGGTAGCAACTTCCAGAGCAACTTATTTTGACCACCTTTTCACTACCGTGTCTATGGTCTGTGTGACGGGGCTCTTTACCCAACCTGTAGCGTCCACTTATAATATCTGGGGTCAGCTAATCTGCATGTTCTTAATTCAGATTGGTGGTTTAGGTCTCATGACCTTTATCGGAGTTTTCTATATTCAGAGTAAGCAAAAATTGAGTCTTAGAAACCGAGAAACAATCCAGGAAAGTTTTAATTATGGCGAAACTCGATCTTTGAAAAGCTTCATCCAATCGATTTTTCTAACCACCTTTTTGGTAGAAGCTGTGGGAGCCCTGCTCCTTAGTTTTCGTTTTGTTCCTGAGTTTGGTTGGGGGCGAGGTCTTTTTACCTCTGCTTTTCTAGCCATTTCCGCTTTTTGTAATGCTGGTTTTGATAATTTTGGAACGACCAGTTTAGTAGCCTACCAAACAGATCCACTGGTAAATCTTGTAATTTCTGCTTTGATTATCACAGGCGGTCTTGGTTTCATGGTCTGGTTTGACCTAGCGACACAAGTAGGTAGTAAAAGAAAGCGAAGACTTCGCTTTCATACGAAGTTGGTATTGATGCTGACAGTGGGAATTCTCCTTTTTGGAACGGTGACTACCCTACTGACAGAGTGGGGTAATACTGGAACAATTGGCAATCTCAGTTTCCCAGAAAAAGTTCTAGTCAGCTTTTTCCAAACCGTTAGCATGCGGACGGCAGGATTTGCTTCTATTGATTTTACACAAGCACGTCCTGTTACCCTACTTATTTATATCCTTCAGATGTTTTTAGGTGGAGCTCCTGGAGGAACGGCGGGTGGTTTGAAAATTACAACCTTCCTAGTCTTAATCCTCTTCGCTAGAACGGAGCTACTTGGTCTACCCCATGTAAATATTGCCAAACGAACCATCGATCCACGAACTGTCCAAAAATCTTTTAGTGTCTTTATCATCTTTTTGTTAACATTTTTATTAGGTTTAGTCTTACTTGGATTAACAACTAGTGGCAATCCGCCCTTTATTCATCTCATGTTTGAGACTATTTCAGCCCTTGCGACAGTTGGTGTTACAGCCAATCTAACACCGAATCTAGGTCAGCTAGCTCTAAGCGTCATCATGTTGCTTATGTTTATCGGACGTATCGGGCCATTGACCTTGCTGGTCAGTCTAGCAGATTATCAACCAAGCAAAAAAGATATGATGCATTATATGAAAGCAGATATTACCATTGGATAAGAAAGGAAAATCATGTCAGAACGTACAATAGGAATTTTAGGTCTAGGTGTGTTTGGTTCAAGTGTTCTAGAAGGGCTCTCAAAGCTAGATATGAACATTATCGCCATTGATAATCACGAAGAACGTATCAATCAATTTGAACCAGTATTAACGAGCGGTGTTGTAGGAGATATTACCGATGAAGAACTCCTGCGCTCAGCAGGTATTGATACTTGCGATACTGTAGTGGTTGCGACAGGGGAAAGCCTAGAGTCAAGTGTTCTTGCAGTCATGCACTGTAAGAGTCTAGGTGTTCCAACAGTTATTGCCAAGGTTAAAAGCCATACAGCAAAGAAGGTTTTAGAAAAAATCGGTGCAGATTTTGTTATTTCACCAGAATATGAGATGGGACAGTCACTTGCTCAAACGATTCTCTTCCATAATAGTGTTGATGTTTTCCAGTTAGATAAAAATGTTTCCATTGTTGAGATGGAAATTCCTCAAGTCTGGGTGGGTCAAAGCTTAAATCAACTAGATCTCCGTGGAAGATACAAGCTAAATGTCCTAGGATTTCGAGATCAAGAAAACTCGCCACTAGATGTCCAGTTTGGACCAGACGATATCTTACAAGCCAATACCTACATCATGGGAGTAGTTAATAATCAGCATTTAGACAAACTCGCTGAAATTAGTGAATAGATAACTAATATAAGTAATTTATAAGAGGGATTTAAGAAAAATTTTAACTTTTTCTTAATCCTTTTTAATTTTAGGAGATTATACTAGAGCTATCAAAAAAAGAAAACTCTAAGGAGAATCCTATGAAATTCAATCCAAATCAAAGCTATACTCGTTGGTCTATTCGCCGTCTCAGTGTCGGTGTTGCCTCAGTTGTTGTGGCCAGTGGCTTCTTTATCCTAGTTGGTCAACCAAGTTCTGTACGTGCCGATGTGGTCAATCCGACCCCTGCTCAAGTTGGGACAGATGCTACTTCGGTGAGTGAAAAGAGCGACTTACCAGCAGAGGTTCTCAAGAAAGCAGTTGATGTAGCTTTTCCTTCAGAACAGGCAGAATCAACACTTAAAGCAAGCTTGGATACTACAAGCTCTCCAGAAAAAGCGGACGAAACTGCTAAAGAGCCAGTAGTAGCACCAAAAGAAGAAGTGCAATCCCAAGCTGACTCTAAGAACCAAATAGAAGATGCAGTTAAACCTGTGGAAAGTCCTGCAGCTACAGTTGCTGGACAAGACCATGAAGCAAGTGAAGCGCAACCAGCAATCACCCCAGCTGAAGTACAAAACGGCGTGGCAGACAACACCAAAGACATAGTGGATGTTCCAGCTACTTACTTGGATAAAGCCAACTTCCCAGGTCCATTCACAGCCGGTGTTAACCAAGTTATCCCATATGAATTCTTCGCTGGTGACGGTATGTTGACTCGCCTTATCTTGAAAGCCTCAGACAAGGCCCCATGGTCAGACAACGGTTCAGCTAAAAATCCAGCTCTCCCACCAGTAGAGAAATTGGGCAAAGGTCTTTACTTCTACGAAGTGGACTTGGCAGGTACTCAAGGTAAATCAGATAAAGAGCTGCTTGACCTTTTGAAACAAAATGGTACGAAAAGCTACAAGGCAACCATCAAGGTGTACGGTGCCAAAGATGGCAAAGCTGATTTGAGCAACCTCGTAGCAACTAAAGAATTGACAGTGAACTTGAATGGCTTGACTACTCCAGCTGAAGTGCAAAAGGGCGTGGCTGACAATACCAAAGACACAGTAGATGTTCCAGCTACATACTTGGACAAAGCTAATTTCCCAGGTCCATTCACAGCCGGTGTTAACCAAGTCATTCCATATGAATTCTTCGCCGGTGACGGTATGTTGACACGCCTTATCTTGAAAGCCTCAGACAAGGCTCCATGGTCAGACAATGGTTCGGCTAAAAATCCAGCTCTCCCACCAGTAGAGAAATTGGGCAAAGGTCTTTACTTCTATGAAGTAGATTTGGCAGGAACTCAAGGTAAATCTGATAAAGACTTACTTGATCTCTTGAAACAAAATGGAACTCACAGCTACAAGGCAACTATCAAGGTTTATGGTGCGAAGGACGGCAAGGCAGACTTGAGCAACCTTGTAGCGACTAAGGATTTGACTGTTAATTTGAATGGGTATAAGTCTCTCAATCCGATGAAATCTCAAATGCCAGCTGCTAGCCAGGATAAGATGATGCCTAAAAAAGAGCAGGACAAAACCATGAATGCTAGCCAGCCTATGGCAACGCCAAGCATGAAACAAGATCAAGCTTCAGCAGCCTCAAGCAAAATGGCATCTAATAACAAGGTATCAAGTTCAATGATGGCTAATCAAATGAAAGACCAAAAAGACATGCTTCCATATACTGGTGAAGCCCAAACATCAATGGCTACTCTTGGATTCTTTGGATTAGCTTTGGCCGGCCTGCTAGGTGGACTCGGTTTGAAAGCTAAAAAAGAAGAAAATGACTAGTCTAGCTACAGACTTTCTATCTAGGATATGAAAAATCTAGATATCGTTTAGAATGTTCGTAAAGAGATTAAAATAGTGTTATACTATTGTGGTATAGCACTGTTTTTTTCAAAGGAGAGACAGATGGGAAAGACAATTTTACTCGTTGACGACGAGGTAGAAATCACAGATATTCATCAACGTTATCTGGTTCAGGCAGGATATCAGGTTTTGGTGGCCCATGATGGAGTAGAGGCCTTAGAAATCTTCAAGAGAAAACCAATTGATTTGATTATTACAGATATCATGATGCCTCGGATGGATGGTTATGATTTGATTAGTGAGGTTCAGTATCAATCTCCAGATCAGCCTTTTCTCTTTATCACGGCTAAGACTAGCGAGCAGGACAAGATTTATGGCCTGAGCTTAGGGGCAGATGACTTTATTGCCAAGCCCTTTAGCCCTCGTGAACTGGTTTTGCGTGTCCACAATATCTTGCGTCGCCTTCATCGTGGAGGTGAGACAGAAGTCGTCAGTCTCGGGGATTTACGGATGAATCACGGTAGTCATGAGGTCCAAGTCGGAGATGTGGCGCTTGATTTGACAGTCAAATCCTTCGAACTTCTATGGCTTCTAGCTAGCAATCCAGAGCGCGTTTTTTCTAAGACAGACCTCTATGAAAAGGTCTGGCAAGAGGCCTATGTGGATGATACTAATACCTTGAATGTTCATATTCATGCTCTTCGACAGGAGTTGGCTAAACATGCTAGCGCAGAAACGCCTACTATAAAAACTGTCTGGGGTTTGGGCTACAAAATTGAGAAAGCACGAGGTAATCAATGAAATTAAAAAGTTATATTTTAGTGGGGTATATCATTTCAACACTCCTAACGATTATCGTGGTTTTTTGGGCCATCCAGCGAATGCTAATTGAAGAAAGAGAGATTTATTTCCTAGTGGGTATGACTTTCGTGGCTAGTTTTGTTGGTGCTGGGATTAGTCTCTTTCTTCTGTCGCCAGTCTTTACATCATTGGCTAAACTTAAGGAACATGCCAAGCGGGTAGCGGACAAGGACTTTCCATCAAATCTGGAGGTTCAAGGGCCTGTAGAATTTCAGCAATTAGGCCAAGCCTTCAATGAAATGTCCCATGATTTGCAGGCGACCTTTGATTCCTTGGAAGAAAGCGAGCGAGAAAAGGGCTTGATGATTGCCCAGCTATCGCATGATATCAAGACCCCCATCACTTCGATCCAAGCGACGGTAGAAGGGATTTTGGATGGGGTTATCAAAGAAGGAGAACAGGACCATTATCTAGCAACCATTGGACGCCAGACTGAAAGACTCAATAAACTGGTTGAGGAGTTGAATTTTTTGACCCTAAACACAGCTAGAAATCAGGTCGAAACGACCAGCAAAGACAGTATTTTTCTGGACCAGCTCTTGATTGAGTGCATGAGTGAATTTCAGTTCTTGATTGAGCAGGAGGAACGAGATGTTCATTTGCAGGTAATCCCAGAGTCTGCCCGGATTGAAGGAGATTATGCCAAACTTTCTCGTATCTTGGTGAATCTGGTCAATAACGCTTTTAAATACTCAGCTCCAGAAACCAAGCTGGAAGTGGTGGCTAAGCTGGGAAATAACCAGCTTTCAATCAGTGTGACCGATGAGGGACAGGGGATTGCCCCAGAGGATTTAGAGAATATTTTCAAACGCCTTTATCGTGTAGAGACTTCGCGTAACATGAAAACAGGTGGTCATGGCTTAGGGCTTGCGATTGCGCGTGAATTGGCCCATCAATTGGGTGGAGAAATCACAGTCAGCAGCCAGTACGGCCTCGGAAGCACCTTTACTCTCGTTCTCCATCTCTCTGGCAGTGAAAATAAAGCTTAAACCCCCTTTACAAATCTAACCATTCGTGGTACAATATCCATTGTGTGAAATATCAGCAGGAAAGCATGAAGCTCGTCAACAGATGTCTTCTGATAAGTAACCTTGGCTGTTTAGGCGAAGGGCATCTGCACGAATCAGGGCTTTCTAAGTGACTATTTCCACCGAAATATTATTTATATCAGGAGGACATACACATGTCACGTTATACAGGACCATCTTGGAAACAAGCTCGTCGCCTTGGCCTTTCACTTACAGGTACAGGTAAAGAATTGGCACGTCGTAACTACGTACCAGGACAACACGGACCAAACAACCGTTCTAAATTGTCAGAATACGGTTTGCAATTGGCTGAAAAACAAAAACTTCGCTTCACTTACGGTGTAGGTGAAAAACAATTCCGTAACTTGTTCGTACAAGCTACTAAGATTAAAGAAGGAATCCTTGGTTTCAACTTCATGCTCCTTTTGGAACGTCGTTTGGATAACGTTGTTTACCGTCTTGGTCTTGCGACTACTCGTCGTCAAGCTCGTCAATTCGTAAACCACGGTCATATCCTTGTTGACGGAAAACGCGTTGATATCCCATCATACCGCGTAACTCCAGGTCAAGTGATCTCAGTTCGTGAAAAATCATTGAAAGTTCCAGCAATCCTTGAAGCAGTAGAAGCTACTCTTGGACGTCCAGCATTCGTATCATTCGACGCTGAAAAATTGGAAGGTTCATTGACTCGCTTGCCAGAACGTGATGAAATCAACCCAGAAATCAACGAAGCCCTTGTCGTTGAATTCTACAACAAAATGCTTTAATTTTAAGAAATATCTTACAGAAAGCCTACAACAGTGGGCTTTTTTTGTCAGAAAATTAGATTATGAAAAACTAGTCACCTTTACGTGAATTACAAACTTATAATCAATAACATTACAGACTCAAAAAAACACAAGACAGAAATCAAAGCCCTTCTTTCCCCCTTTCTCTGCTATACTACAAGCAGAGAAAGGGGGAAAGCAAATGCTTGAAAAGTATTATGAGAAAGTAAAAGGAATTGTCCATAAATGTAGAAAAGATTACTATCTTCACCTGTGGGAAAAAGAGGATTGGGATCAAGAAGGACTGATCTGTCTCTATGAACTCCTCGAGGCCCATCCAGAACTAGTAGTAGAAGAAGAAAAGAAACTCTATGTCTACTTCAAAACAAAATTCCGCAATCGAATCCTAGATAGCGTCAGAAAACAAGAGAGTCAAAAACGTCGCCTAGACCGAATGGCCTATGAAGAAGTAGGGGAAATTAGCCATCGCCTACCAGAAGGAGGATTGTGGCTGGATGATTACTACGCCCTTCATGAATTGTTGAATACTTATAGAAGAAAGTTACCACAAGATAAGCAAGAAGCCTATGAACGCCTCTGGGCAGACGAACGATTTAAAGGCCGCAAAGCCCTTCTCAGAGAGCTGAAGGAAGTAATTCAGTAGAAATGAAA
>NZ_JARZZP010000009.1:0-30383 GCF_029948085.1 Streptococcus taonis
ATATCAGATGATGAGACAAACCATTTTTGAAAAGAGAAAAAGACAAACGCCAAAAATAACGTTTGTCTTCGTTCTGAGAGGCACATGCCTCTTTTTTTATTACTTTCCCACACTAATGTTTTATTATCCTATTCACTAAATCTTAAAAAATAGCCATCTGGGTCTAGAACTGCAAATTCATGAGGGTAGATATATTGTTCACCAACTCGAAATTCTCTTTTAGTCAAAGGACGATAGATGGGATAGTTGGCTTCCAGCAGTTTTTGGTGGAGCTGAGGGACATCCTTGATACCAAAGGAAATATTGACACCACGACCAAAGGGGTAGTTTAGTTCAGCTAGTTCCTCCTTACTCCCCTCCTCTAGCATAAGTTGGCAGTCTTCAAGCGAAAGGAAGAGAAATTTTTCCTCTGGACGCTCGTATTCGACAGAGAATCCCAATAAGTCGCAGTAGAAGTGACGCGATTTCTCGATATCCGATACGACAAATTCAGGGATGACAGCTTGATAGTCCATTCGTTTTCTCCTTAGAAATCAATCTCCAAGACAATCGGTGTGTGGTCTTGGCGTGGGCCTGAGTCAATCATGTCTGACTTGGTAACCTTGTCTGCTACACGGTTACTTGTGAGCCAGTAGTCGATTCTCCAGCCTGTGTTGTTGATTTTTGAAGTCTTGCTGCGTTGTGCCCACCAAGTATAGCGTTCTGGCACATCGCCATGGATATGGCGGAAGGTATCTGTAAATCCTTTGGCTAAAAGGTTTGTAAATCCTTCACGTTCTTCGTCTGTAAATCCTGGTGAACGGCGGTTGCTGGCTGGGTTGGCAAGGTCAATTTCCTTGTGGGCAACGTTGTAGTCTCCGGTTGCTAGGACAGGTTTTTGCTTGTCTAGTTGAGCCAAGTACTCTGCATATTTGACATCCCAGACTTGACGTTCCTCCAAGCGTTTGAGTCCATCACCAGCGTTTGGTGTGTAAACTTGAGTCACGAAAAATGTATCAAATTCTAGAGTAATGATGCGACCTTCCGAGTCCATAGTAGAAGGGGCGCCAATCTCTGGGAAGCTAACAGTTGGGATCAGTTCTTTCTTATAGAGGAACATGGTTCCAGCATAGCCTTTACGGGCAGGCTCTTGAGAGGAACGCCAGGTGTTTTCGTAACCTGGGAAGAGTTCTTCCAGTACCTCAAGGTGTTTTTTAGTAGGACCTTTAGCTGAAAGCTTGGTTTCCTGGATAGCGATGATATCAGCATCTTCGGCTATCAAGGTTTGTAGGACATCTTGTGATAATTTCGCACGCGCAGAATCACTCGTCAGTGCTGCATTGAGGGAATCAATATTCCATGAGATTAGTTTCATAATGTGTACCTTTTCATTCAGATTATAGACAATATTATACCAGAAAAGAATACATTTCCCCAGCGTATAGTTTGAAAAATCAAGGTCATTCCTTTATAATAAAGAATGATTTATGTAAAGGATTGAAAATAAATGAAATTTTACTCATATGAATATGTCTTGAGCCAGATTGGCCAACAAAATAGTGTCATGATTGGCTTTGGAATATTCTTGCTTGCCATCACTGGATTTTTTGCTTTTAAGGCTTACCGCGACCATCGAGGAACCAAGTTTCGCGAGTTGGTGATGATCTCATCTTTGGCTTTACTGGCTGTCATTCTCGGTATTATATCTACTTATCAGTCAAATCAAGCTTCTAATAATCAATTTCAAACTTCACTCCATTTTATAGAAGTTGTTTCTGAGGATTTAGGGGTGGATAAATCAGAAGTCTACGTCAATACTTCTGCAGCCACAGATGGTGCACTTCTCAAGGTAGGAGACAAATACTACCGTGCTTTAAGTGGGAGTGAACCGGATAAATATCTCTTGGAAAAACTTGACTTGTATCAAACAAGCGACATTGAATTAGTGGAGGCAAACAAATGACATTTAACTATATCGAGATTCTTATTAAACTGGCTTTAGGTCTTGTATCTCTTGTCTTTGTTATCAACATGACAGGGAAGGGAAATCTAGCGCCCAACTCAGCAATTGACCAAATCCAAAACTATGTTCTTGGGGGAATCATCGGTGGGGTAATCTATAATAGCTCTATTACCATCCTTCAGTATGCAGTTATCTTGATTATGTGGACGATTTTAGTTTTGTCGCTTAAATGGCTTACGAACAATGTTGGTTTTGTGAAACAAATGATTGATGGAAAACCAACTCTACTCATCAAAAATGGGGAAATCGATCCAGAAGCCTGCCGTTCTGTCGGATTATCAGCTTCTGACGTAGCCCTTAAACTTCGTAGCCAAGGTATCTTCCAGCTTAAAGAAGTCAAGCGTGCTGTACAAGAGCAAAGCGGTCAGCTGATTGTAGTACAAAATGGAGATGAAAATCCTAAGTATCCTGTCATCACAGACGGTGTCATTCAGTCGGATGTCCTCGATACTCTCAGCTTAACGGAAGAATGGCTCTTAGATCATCTGAATAAGCAAGGATATGATAATGTGGCCAATATCTTTATCGCTGAGTATGATAAAGGTCAACTAAGCGTTGTCACCTATGAATAAGAAAAACCTGGGGTTCATGCCTCAGGTTTCCATTTGTCATTAGAAAGGAATTTTATGTCTATCATCCAAAAACTCTGGTGGTTTTTTAAGTTAGAAAAACGTCGTTACCTCGTTGGAATTGTAGCTTTGGTTTTGGTTTCTGTACTCAACCTCATCCCACCTATGGTTATGGGGCGCGTGATCGATGCCATCACTTCAGGACGATTAGCACAGGATGAGCTCCTGCTTCATCTCTTTTATCTCCTGTTGGCAGCTTTCGGGATGTACTATCTGCGTTACGTTTGGCGTATGTATATCCTAGGGACTTCCTACCGACTTGGACAAATCATGCGTTCAAGACTATTTGAACATTTTACAAGGATGTCTCCCGCTTTTTATCAGAGTTATCGGACTGGGGATTTGATGGCTCACGCAACCAATGATATCAATGCTCTGACTCGTTTAGCAGGTGGTGGTGTCATGATGGCAGTGGATGCCTCTATCACAGCCTTGGTGACTCTCTTGACCATGCTCTTTAGTATTTCTTGGCAGATGACCTTGGTTGCCATTCTACCCTTGCCATTTATGGCCTATGCGACTAGTCGTTTGGGGAGAAAGACCCATAAAGCTTTCGGAGAATCACAAGCAGCCTTTTCTGAACTCAACAATAAGGTTCAAGAGTCAGTATCAGGTATCAAGGTAACCAAGTCCTTTGGCTATCAGTCTGATGAATTGGCATCTTTCCAGGAAGTCAATGATTTGACCTTCCAAAAAAATCTGCAAACCATGAAATACGATAGCCTCTTTGACCCTATGGTTCTGCTCTTTGTTGGTTCTTCTTATGCCTTAACTCTCTTGGTAGGTGCCTTTATGGTGCAAGCAGGACAAGTAACCGTTGGTAATCTTGTCACCTTTATCTCTTACTTAGATATGTTGGTCTGGCCCTTGATGGCGATTGGTTTCCTCTTTAATATTACTCAGAGAGGAAAAGTTTCTTACCAGCGTATTGAGAGCCTTTTATCTCAAGAATCACCTGTCAAAGACCCAGAATCTCCACTTGACGGGATTGAAAATGGCCGTTTGGACTATGCTATTGATCGTTTTGCCTTTGAAGACGAAGAGACGCTGAGAGATATACATTTTAGTCTCGAAAAAGGGCAAACCTTGGGCTTGGTTGGGCAGACTGGTTCAGGAAAAACGGCTTTGATTAAGTTGCTCCTACGTGAGTATGATGTCGACCAAGGGGCCATTTATCTAAATGGTCATGATATTCGTGACTATCGACTAGCTGACTTGCGTAGTTTGATGGGATACGTCCCACAGGACCAATTTCTCTTTGCCAGCTCTATCCTAGATAATATCCGCTTTGGAAATCCCGACCTGCCTTTCTCAGAAGTAGAAGAAGCGACTCAGTTGGCTCAAGTCTATCAAGACATTCAAACCATGCCTGAAGGATTTGATACAGTTATCGGCGAAAAAGGTGTCAGTCTATCTGGTGGACAAAAGCAACGTCTGGCTATGAGTCGGGCTATGATTTTAAATCCTGATATCCTGATTTTAGATGATTCCTTATCGGCGGTAGATGCCAAGACAGAGTTTGCTATTATCGATAATCTCAAGGAAACTCGCAAAGATAAAACGACCATCATCACTGCCCATCGTCTCAGTGCAGTTGTCCATGCAGATTTGATTTTGGTCATGCAAAATGGCCGCATCATTGAACGAGGCAGGCACGAAGACTTACTAGCCTTGGATGGTTGGTACGCACAAACCTACCAGTCTCAACAGTTAGAAATGAAAGGAGAAGAAGATGCGGAATAAACAAGAACAATGGGCTGTATTGAAGCGTTTGTTGTCTTATCTTAAGCCCTATAGTCTCCTAACCTTTTTAGCCCTTGCTTTTCTACTCGCGACGACTGTTGTTAAGAGTATTATCCCCCTGGTAGCTTCTCACTTTATCGACCAGTATCTAAACAATCTCAATCAGCTTGCTGTTACAGTTTTGCTAGTTTACTATGGGCTTTACATTCTTCAAACCATTGTCCAATATGTGGGGAATCTCCTTTTTGCGCGCGTGTCCTACAGCATCGTTAGAGATATCCGACGTGATGCCTTTGCCAATATGGAGAAGCTAGGCATGTCTTACTTTGATAAAACGCCTGCAGGTTCCATCGTTTCTCGTTTGACCAACGACACTGAGACCATTAGTGATATGTTTTCGGGGCTCTTATCTAGCTTTATCTCGGCAGTCTTTATATTCGTGACGACCCTTTATACCATGTTAGTTCTGGACTATCGTCTGACTGCTTTAGTCTTGCTCTTTCTGCCTTTGATTTTCCTTTTGGTCAATCTCTACCGTAAAAAATCGGTCAAGGTCATTGAAAAAACCAGAAGTCTACTGTCAGATATTAACAGTAAGCTGGCAGAAAATATCGAAGGAATTCGTATTATTCAAGCCTTTAACCAAGAAAAACGCCTGCAAGAAGAGTTTGATGAGATAAACCAGGAACACCTAGTCTATGCTAACCGTTCAGTAGCCTTGGATTCTCTCTTTTTACGTCCAGCTATGAGTTTGTTGAAGCTGTTGGGCTATGCAGTTTTGATGGCTTATTTTGGCTATCGTGGTCTTTATCTAGGAATAACGGCAGGAACTATGTATGCCTTTATCCAGTACATCAACCGTCTCTTTGATCCGCTCATCGAGGTGACACAGAACTTTTCTACTCTTCAGACATCCATGGTGTCAGCAGGTCGTGTTTTTGCACTGATCGATGAGTCCAACTATGAACCGGTCCAAGAAAATGGCCAATTCAAGATTCAAGAAGGAAATATCCGCTTTGAGCATGTGTCCTTCTCTTATGATGGAAAACACCAGATTCTCGATGATATTTCCTTTACCGTCAATAAAGGTGAAACCATTGCCTTTGTCGGGCATACTGGCTCTGGAAAATCATCTATCATCAATGTTCTGATGCGCTTTTATGAATTTCAGTCAGGTCGGGTACTACTAGATGGTGTGGATATTCGAGAGTATAGTCAAGATGAGCTTAGAAAAAACATAGGTTTGGTTCTACAGGACCCCTTCCTCTATCATGGGACCATTAAGTCCAATATCGCCATGTACCAAGATATCAGCGATGACCAAGTCAAGGCTGCAGCAGAATTTGTCGATGCAGATTCTTTCATTCAGGACCTTCCATTAGGCTATGATGCTCCTGTATCTGAGCGTGGTTCGAGTTTTTCAACTGGTCAACGTCAGCTTCTTGCCTTTGCTAGAACTGTTGCCAGTCAACCTAAAATCCTGATTTTGGATGAAGCGACAGCCAATATCGACTCTGAAACAGAAGCTCTGGTCCAAAATTCCCTAGCTAAGATGAGACAAGGTCGGACAACCATTGCCATCGCCCATCGCCTTTCTACCATTCAAGATGCTAATTGTATCTATGTTCTTGATAAGGGACGTATCATCGAAAGTGGAACCCACGAGGAACTCCTAGCATTGGGTGGAACCTATCACAAGATGTATAGTTTGCAGGCAGGTGCTCTTTCCTAAGGAAGAATTCCTTAAAACACAGATTTCTTGCACTGCCTCTTTCATTTTGTGGTATAATGTAGAATGTTAATAAAGATTATATATAAAAAACAGAGGAGAATGTGCATGCTGAAATGGGATGAACTACCTCAAGAAATGCAATTGAGCGAGGTAAAACCATACTACCAGCTTGTGTCTAGAAGAAAAGGCTCACTGATTTTCAAGCGTTGTCTAGATTTGTTTCTAGCCGTAGTCTTGTTAATCTTGACCTCCCCCTTATTTCTGATTCTAAGCATCTGGATCAAGCTAGATAGCAAGGGTCCAGTTATTTACAAGCAAGTGCGGGTAACCCAGTACAACCGTCATTTCAAGATTTGGAAATTCCGGACCATGGTGACGGATGCTGATAAAAAAGGAAGTCTAGTAACTTCTGCAAATGACAGTCGTATCACTAAAGTTGGAAATTTCATTCGACGTGTTCGTTTGGATGAATTGCCGCAATTGGTCAATGTCCTCAAAGGAGAGATGTCCTTTGTAGGAACACGCCCAGAGGTACCACGCTACACAGAGCAGTATAGCCCTGAAATGATGGCTACCTTGCTCTTACCTGCGGGGATTACATCGCTTGCTAGCATTAATTATAAGGATGAGGATGCCATCATCAGTCAAATGACTGCAAAAGGTATGACAGTTGACCAGGCTTATGTGGAAAGAGTCCTTCCAGAGAAAATGCACTTTAACCTAGCCTACCTACGTGATTTTAATTTCTTCGGAGATATCAAGATCATGTTCCAGACTGTAGTTGAAGTTTTAAAATAAAGTAGTCACAAGAGTGAATACAGTAAAAGGAGTAAATCAATGACAAAGTATAATATTCCATTTTCACCACCCGATATTACCGAAGCTGAAATTGCTGAAGTAGCCGATACCCTTCGTTCTGGTTGGATCACAACAGGTCCAAAGACAAAAGAATTAGAACGTTGTCTATCTGTCTATACTCAGACACCTAAGACAGTCTGCCTCAACTCTGCAACAGCAGCTCTTGAATTGATCTTGCGCGTGCTTGAAGTAGGACCTGGTGACGAAGTTATCGTTCCAGCTATGACCTACACAGCATCATGTAGTGTCATCACCCACGTAGGTGCTACACCAGTTATGGTTGATATCCAAGCTGATACCTTTGAAATGGACTATGACAAGCTTGAGCAAGCTATTACTGAGAAGACTAAAGTCATCATCCCGGTAGAACTAGCAGGGATTATCTGTGACTATGACCGTTTGTTCCAAGTTGTTGAGAAGAAACGTGACCTCTTTAAAGCTGCTAGCAAGTGGCAAAAGGCCTTTAACCGTATTGTGATTGTCTCTGATAGTGCCCACGCTTTGGGTTCAACCTACAAGGGACAACCAGCCGGTTCAATTGCAGACTTCACATCATTCTCTTTCCACGCAGTCAAGAATTTTACAACTGCAGAAGGAGGAAGTGCCACTTGGAAAGCCAATCCAGCGATTGATGATGAAGAAATGTATAAGGAATTCCAAATCCTTTCCCTCCATGGTCAAACAAAAGATGCTCTTGCCAAGATGCAACTAGGATCATGGGAATACGATATCGTAACACCCGCATACAAGTGCAATATGACTGATATCATGGCTTCGCTTGGTTTGGTACAGTTGGACCGTTATCCTGGCTTGCTTCAACGTCGTAAAGAAATCGTAACTCGCTATGACCGTGGATTTGCAGGAACTCCTATCCATCCATTGGCTCATGAGACAGATACTGTTGAATCTTGTCGTCACCTTTACATCACCCATGTAGAAGGTGCTAGTCTTGAGCAACGCAATCAAATTATCCAAGAATTGGCCAAGGCAGGAATCGCAAGTAACGTTCATTACAAACCGCTACCACTTTTGACAGCCTACAAGAATCTTGGTTTTGATATGGCAAACTATCCTAAGGCCTATGCCTTCTTTGTAAATGAAATTACACTACCACTTCACACGAAATTAACGGATGAAGAAGTAGATTATATCATTGAGACTTTTATCCGAGTTTCTGAAGAAGTTCTAGGCGCTTCACAAAAATAATTAAAAAAATTAGTAAAAAATTAGTGAAAACGGTTGACAAAGAAAAAACAATAACATATAATTAACTCAACAAATCAGAAAAGTAATTATTTTTAATCTTCAGGGAGCCTGTGGTTACTGCGAACAGGTGGTTGAAACTAGTGAAATTGGGCTGATTTTAAAAGTGAATTTGAAACAATGAAAATTCGGTAGGCACACCTTACAGTGCAACTTGTTGTTAGACAAGGCAGAGATGTAAAGGGGATAGTCTCTTTACAAATGAGGTGGTACCGCGTTACAAACGCCCTCACATGGAAATATATTCCGTGTGTGGGCTTTTTCTATCCGTCATTTTGTTTATCTTTTATTAGGGAGTTAACTGAGAGTAATATTCAAGTTTCACTTGTTCTTTTAGTAAAGGCTGAAATGGTCCCCCAGACCATTTCACTACTAAAAGCAAATAAAAAGCCGGATTCATACAGAAGGAGGAAAATTTTATGACAACTAAAGGATATTTTGGACAATTTGGTGGTAGTTTTGTACCAGAACCAATTCAGGTTTTACTAGATGAATTGGAAGTGACTTTTGAAAAATACAAGGATGATCCAGAGTTTTTAGCTGAGTTTCGTCATTACTTGAAGGATTATTCAGGTCGTGAAACACCACTCTATTTTGCTGAAAGCTTGACAGAGCACTTAGGTGGCGCTAAGATTTACCTCAAGCGCGAAGACCTTAACCATCTGGGTTCTCACAAACTTAACAATGTCCTTGGACAAATCCTTCTTGCTAAACGCATGGGTAAAAAACGTGTGATTGCTGAGACAGGAGCTGGCCAGCACGGCGTTGCGACTGCGGCTGCTGCAGCCAAATTTGGTATGGCATGTGATGTCTACATGGGGGCAGAAGATGTGGAGCGTCAACGTCTCAATGTCTTCCGCATGGAGATGATGGGAGCAACCGTTCACGCAGTTGAAACAGGAACACGTACTCTGAAGGATGCGGTTGATGCAGCTTTTGGAGCCTGGATGAATGACCTTGAAGCTTTCTATGTTCTAGGTTCAGCTGTAGGTCCTCACCCTTATCCAACCATTGTCCATGAGTTTCAAAAAGTCATCAGTGAAGAATCTCGTCGTCAAATCTTGGAAAAAGAAGGACGTTTGCCAGACTACGTCATTGCCTGTGTGGGTGGTGGTTCTAATGCCATCGGTGCCTTCTCGCAGTATGTAGCTGATGAAGAAGTTAAATTGGTTGGGGTAGAAGCTGCTGGTCACGGTTTAGATACCGATAAACACGCGGCAACAATGACCAAGGGTAGTGTAGGAATTGTCGATGGAATGAAAACCTATGCAGTCTTTGGTGAAGATGGAAATGTTGCACCTGTTTACTCTATCTCTGCTGGTTTAGACTATCCAGGGGTTGGACCAGAACACGCCTTCTTTAAAGACTCTGGTCGTGTAGAGTATGTTGCAGCGACTGATGAAGAGGCTGTTCAAGCCTTGCTTCTACTTAGCAAGACTGAAGGAATTATCCCAGCTATTGAAAGCTCCCATGCTATCGCAGAAGCAGTCAAACGAGCACCAAAACTAAGTAGAGATGAGATTATCATCATTAATGTCTCTGGTCGTGGAGACAAGGACGTAGCTGCTATTGCAGACTACCTTGAAGCTAAAAAATAAAAGATGGAAAAGATACAGAGATTTCTCTCACAGAGAGCTTGTGGTTGCTGAAAACAAGCAGAGAAAGCTGTAAGGTTGGGTCCATCTGAATTGAGAGAAGAAAACATGATTCTCAAGGGAGTGCCCTTTATCGCACAACCTGTTACAGGAGCTATCTGAGACAGGAATGAGAGATAGGAGAAATCCTATAATTGAGGTGGCACCGCGAATTTCGTCCTCACGCAAGTTATTTTGCGTGGGGATTTTTCATACAGTCGCCACGGACTAGAAGTAGAAGTGAAAGGGAAATTACAATGGAACGAATCATTCATGGAGATGTTTTATTACCAATCTTGGCTTATATGCGTTTAAACGGACAACACAAGGTCATACTTGAAAGTATCCCAAGAGAAAAAGAAAATGCTCGATTTTCTATCTTAGCCTATAACCCAGTTTTTGAGATTAAGTTTGAGAATGGAGTTCTTTATCAAAATGGCCAGGTGATTGATCGTGATCCCTTGGATTTCCTTTATGAAGTAACTTATAAGAGTCAGCACCATTCAGAACTACCCTTTGGTGGTGGAGCTATTGGCTTTGTTGGCTACGATATGATTTCTCTCTATGAAGAGATTGGCCAGCTCCCTGTGGATACAATTGGAACGCCAGACATGCATTTCTTCATCTATGAGAGTTACATTGTCTTTGACCACAAGAAGGAAAAAATCCATGTCATCGAGGATGCTCTCTACAGTGAACGTAGTAATGAAGAACTAGAAGTGGCTTTAGATCAGGTTTTAGAAGAGTTGAAAATCCCTGCTCCAAATGAATTTGAAGATTTGGACGTTTCTCCACTTCAGTTTAGACCACATATTGCACCTCAGAAATTTGAAGAAATGGTAGAAACAGCTCGCGACTTGATTCGCAATGGAGATATGTTCCAATGTGTGCTTAGCCAGCGCTTCTCCGCAGAGGTAACTGGAAATCCTTTTGACTTTTACAGAAATCTTCGAGTGACCAATCCATCAAATTACCTCTACTTTTATGATTTTGGAAATTATCAAATCATCGGTGCCAGTCCTGAGAGCTTGGTTTCCGTCAAGAATGGTATCGTGATAACCAATCCAATTGCAGGTACGCGACCAAGAGGAACTACGGATGAAGAAGACAAGGCTTTGGCGACAGACCTGCTTTCGGATGAGAAGGAAACAGCAGAGCATCGAATGTTAGTAGACTTGGGCAGAAATGATATCGGTAGAATTTCTGAAACAGCAAGTGTCCAAGTCACCAAGTATATGGAAGTGGAGCTCTTCCGCTATGTCATGCATTTGACCAGCGTGGTTAAAGGACGTTTATTACCAGAATTAACTGCAATGGATGCCTTGAAGGTGACTCTTCCGGCAGGAACAGTATCGGGAGCACCAAAGATTCGGGCCATGAAACGCATCTATGAACTAGAAACAGAGAAGCGAGGCGTATATGCAGGAGCTATCGGTTACCTATCAGCAACTGGAGACATGGATTTCGCCATTGCAATTCGAACCATGATTCTTAAAAATAAAACAGCCTACGTACAGGCTGGTGCAGGAATTGTTTATGATTCCATCGCTCAGAACGAATACCAAGAAACGATTAACAAAGCTAAATCTATGACTAGAATGGGAGAACTAAGACCATGATTCTATTGATTGACAATTATGATTCATTTACCTATAACCTGGCTCAATATATCGGGAATTTCGCAGAAGTTCAGGTTTTGAGAAATGATAACCCAAACCTTTATGAAGAAGCTACAAAGGCAGATGGATTAGTTTTCTCTCCTGGCCCAGGCTGGCCAGCTGATGCTGGGAAGATGGAAGACATGATTCGTGATTTTGCAGGTAAGAAACCGATTCTAGGGATTTGTTTGGGGCACCAAGCCATTGCAGAAGTCTTTGGTGGTAAGTTAGGCTTGGCTCCTAAAGTTATGCACGGTAAACAAAGCCAGATTCGATTTGAGACTCCGTCAGTTATCTATCAAGGAATTGAGGACAATCGTCCAGTCATGCGTTACCACAGTATTTTAATTGAAGAGATGCCAGAAGAGTTTGAAGTGACAGCTCGCTCGACAGATGACCAAGCTATTATGGGTATTCAACACAAAACCTTGCCGATTTATGGCTTGCAGTATCATCCAGAAAGTATTGGAACGCCAGATGGTCTATCTTCTATTCAGAATTTTATCGAGAAAGTTGTAAAGTGAGGAACACAAAATGAGAGAAATTATTGAAAAATTAGCGAACTTTGAAGATCTATCAAGTGTTGAAATGACAGATGTTATCGAACGCATCGTGACAGGGCGAGTGACAGAAGCACAAATCGCTTCACTACTTTTAGCTCTTAAAATGAAGGGAGAAACACCTGAAGAAAGAACAGCCCTCGCTCAAGTCATGAGAGGACATGCTCAACACATTCCAACAAATATTCAAGATGCTATGGATAACTGTGGTACAGGTGGAGATAAGTCATTTAGCTTCAACATTTCTACAACTGCAGCCTTTGTCTTGGCAGGTGGAGGAATCCACATGGCCAAACATGGAAATCGCTCTATTTCTTCTAAATCTGGGTCAGCAGATGTCTTGCAAGCTTTGGGAATCAATATTGACCTCAAACCATCACAATTGGGTAAGGTGTTTGATCAAACAGGAATCGTCTTTCTCTTTGCCAAAAACATGCACCCAGCCATGAAATACATTATGCCAGCTCGTTTGGAATTGGGAATTCCAACCATCATGAATTTGACAGGACCGCTCATCCATCCAATGATTTTGGAAACACAGCTTCTAGGAATCAGTCGTCCTGAACTTCTGGAAAGTACTGCTCAGGTCTTGAAAAACATGGGTCGCAAACGTGCCATTGTAGTAGCTGGTCCAGAAGGATTGGATGAAGCTGGTTTGAATGGAACTACCAGCATTGCCCTTCTTGAAAATGGTGAAATTACTTTATCAACCTTTACTCCAGAAGATTTGGGAATGGAACGCATTGCTATTGAAGACATTCGTGGAGGAAATGCTCATGAGAATGCAGCCATTCTTGTCAGTGTTCTTAATAACGAACCAAGTCCATTCTTGGAAACAACAGTCTTAAATGCAGGTCTCGGATTCTACGCCAATGGGAAAGCAGACAGTATCAAGGACGGAGTTGAATTGGCACGTCAAGTGATTGCCAGTGGTAAGGCCCTTGAAAAACTCAGACTACTACAGGAGTACCAAAGATGAGTCAGGAATTTTTATCACGTATCCTAGAGCAAAAGGCGCGTGAAGTTGAAAAGATGGAGCGAGAGGAGCTTCAATCCTTGCGTCAAACTTATCGATTGAGTGAATATTTAAAAAATCACCAAGACCGTTTGCAAATCATTGCTGAGGTCAAAAAGGCAAGTCCAAGTCTAGGTGATATCAATCTTGATGTGGATATCGTAAAACAGGCCCAGACTTACGAGGCTAACGGAGCAGTTATGATTTCTGTTCTGACAGATGAAGTTTTCTTCAAAGGTCATTTGGAGTACCTTCGTGAGATTTCTAGTCAGGTACAGATCCTGACACTGAATAAGGATTTTATTATCGATGAAAAGCAAATCATCCGTGCTCGCAATGCAGGTGCGACCGTCATCTTGCTCATCGTAGCGGCCTTATCTGAAAAACGACTCAAGGAGCTTTATGACTACGCGACAGATCTTGGTCTAGAAGTTTTGGTGGAAACTCATAATCTTGCTGAACTGGAAGTGGCTCATAGACTTGGAGCTCAAATTATCGGTGTCAACAATCGCAACTTGACCACCTTTGAAGTCGACTTACAGACCAGTGTAGACTTGGCCAAATATTTCAAGGATGATTGCTTCTACATTTCCGAATCTGCTATTTTTACAGAGGAGGATGCAAAACGAGTAGCACCATACTTTAACGGAATTTTGGTGGGAACAGCTCTCATGCAGGCAGAAGATGTAGCCCAGAGAATCAAGGAGTTGCAGATTGACAAAGGTTAAGATTTGTGGATTATCGACCAAAGGAGCGGTAGAAACAGCTGTCTCAGCAGGAGCCGACTACATCGGTTTTGTCTTTGCACCTAGTAAAAGACAGGTGACCTTAGATCAGGCTGCTGAGCTGGTTAAAATCATTCCCGCAGATGTAAAAAAGGTTGGTGTATTTGTTTCACCAAGTCGGGCAGAACTGTTAGAAGCGGTAGACAAAGTTGGTTTGGACTTTGTACAAGTTCACGGTCAGGTAGTAGATAAACTATTTGAAAATTTACCTTGTGCCAGTATTCAAGCTGTTCGAGTCGATGGGAATGGTCACATTCCAAGTTCTCAGGCAAATTATCTACTCTTTGATGCTCCTGTGGCGGGAAGTGGTCAAACCTTTGACTGGGGGAAATTGGATACGACAGGGATGGTCCAGCCTTTCTTCATCGCAGGTGGGCTCCATGAGGATAATGTAGCAAAAGCAATTCAACACTTTACTCCCTTTGCAGTAGATGTATCAAGTGGAGTAGAAACGGACGGACAAAAAGATCATGAAAAGATTAGAAGATTTATAGAGAGGGTAAAGAATGGCATATCAAGAACCAAATAAAGATGGATTTTACGGGAAATTCGGTGGACGTTTTGTCCCGGAAACATTGATGACAGCAGTATTGGAGTTGGAAGAGGCATATCGTGAAAGTCAGGCAGATCCAAGTTTCCAAGAGGAATTAAACCAACTCTTGCGCCAGTATGTGGGACGTGAAACGCCTCTTTACTATGCAAAAAATTTGACCCAGCATATCGGCGGAGCCAAGATTTATCTCAAACGTGAAGACCTCAACCATACAGGTGCCCACAAGATTAACAATGCCTTAGGACAAGTTTTACTCGCAAAACGTATGGGTAAAAAGAAAATTATCGCTGAAACGGGTGCCGGTCAGCATGGTGTAGCGACTGCAACAGCTGCAGCACTCTTTAGCATGGAGTGTACCATCTACATGGGTGAGGAAGACGTCAAACGCCAAGCCCTCAATGTCTTCCGTATGGAGCTTTTGGGAGCTAAGGTCGAAGCAGTGATCGATGGTTCGCGTGTGCTCAAGGATGCAGTCAATGCAGCCCTTCGTTCTTGGGTAGCCAATATCGATGATACTCACTATATCCTCGGTTCTGCCTTGGGGCCTCATCCTTTCCCAGAAATTGTTCGAGACTTCCAGAGTGTCATCGGACGCGAAGCTAAGCAACAGTACCGAGAGTTGACAGGTGAAAATCTACCAGATGCCCTAGTAGCTTGTGTTGGTGGTGGTTCAAATGCTATCGGTCTCTTCCATCCATTTGTGGAAGATAAGTCAGTAGCTATGTATGGAGCTGAAGCGGCAGGACTAGGTGTGGATACAGAGCACCATGCGGCAACCTTGACCAAGGGCCGTCCGGGAGTCCTTCACGGTTCGCTTATGGATGTACTCCAAGATGCTCATGGTCAAATCTTAGAAGCCTTCTCTATCTCAGCAGGATTGGACTATCCTGGTATCGGTCCAGAGCATTCTCACTACCACGATATCAAACGTGCGACCTATGTGCCAGTGACGGACGAGGAAGCCTTGGAAGGATTCCAACTCTTGTCTCGTGTGGAAGGGATTATCCCAGCCTTGGAATCTAGCCACGCTATCGCTTTCGCGGTAAAATTGGCCAAAGAACTTGGACCAGACAAATCCATGATTGTCTGCTTATCTGGACGTGGTGACAAGGATGTGGTTCAAGTCAAAGACCGCTTGGAAGCAGATGCAGCAAAGAAGGGAGCAGCTCATGCCTAAGACTTTAACAGAAAAATTGACAACTCTTAAAGCATCAAAAAAGGGAATTTTCGTTCCCTATATCATGGCCGGAGACCACGAGAAAGGGTTGGATGGTCTTGCTGAAACAATCCACTTTTTAGAAGATTTGGGTGTTTCTGCTATTGAAGTGGGAGTTCCTTTCTCAGACCCAGTTGCAGATGGTCCAGTTATCGAAGAAGCAGGCTTGCGCAGTCTAGCTCGCGGAACCTCTGCCAAGGCTTTGGTTGAAACCTTGAAAACCATTGAAACAGAAATCCCGCTTGTCATCATGACCTATTTTAACCCCCTCTTTCAGTACGGTGTGGAGAAATTGGTTAAAGACCTTTCTGATACAGCGGTTAAAGGTTTGATTATTCCAGACCTACCTCATGAACATGCTAATTTTGTAGAGCCCTTCTTGGCAGGCACAGACATTGCTTTGATTCCACTTGTCAGCTTGACGACAGGAATTGAGCGTCAAAAAGAACTCATTGAGGGAGCTGAAGGTTTTGTCTATGCCGTTGCTATCAACGGGGTGACAGGGAAAGCAGGTAATTACCGAGATGACTTGGACAAGCACTTGGCTCAACTGCATCAAGTGGCAGATATTCCAGTATTGACAGGTTTTGGTGTATCCACGCAGGATGATGTAGAACGATTTAATGCAGTATCAGACGGCGTTATCGTTGGATCCAAAATTGTTAGAGCTCTACATGAAGGACAAGTGGACGAAATTGCTGACTTTATCCGAGAAGCAGTAGCTTACCAAAAATAATCATACAAGCAGCAAGTAAGAGGAAGGGCACAAAAGGAAGTCTTTCCTTTTTCTTTTGTAGGAGAAAGGCCAGTTTTAGATATCATTTGCTAAGTTACTCTGATATGTAACTTTAAGAAAAAGCTAATTATTGTAGTAATTTCTTTAAGAAAATGATATAATTCATTAAAAAGTATTCGGAGGAGGAAGAATTATGTTGAATCAGGATCTCTTTGATTCGCTCAAGGCACAAAAAATTGTAGATACTTTGATGAAAGGTCAAAAAGATTATGTAGATGAACGTCTAGAAAAAAGAGAGACAATGAAAGTGTCGAATGGTTATGCATGGACGCGACCTAATCATATTGATAATGCATTTGCATCAGCAGATTTGTTTGAGTATAAATTACAATTAGCAGGACAGACTTGGGGATATTTAGAATTTGAAACAAATACAGAAAAATATGGGAAAGTATTGTTAATTATAAAGGGTAAGAAGCGACTTACGAGCCAATTTCCTTTGGTACAAAAAAATAAGAGTGGCTACTTATTTGAATATGCTAGGATGAATACACTTTATCTTAATCAACATTCTTCCTACAAAAATGATGAAGATAGTCATTCTTTTCCAATTCAGATGGAGTTAGTTTCTGATGAAATGATTCAAGAAATTGAACAAGCTACTAAAAATTCGAATATCGAAAAATTTATGATTTTAACTTATGAGGCGGACTCGGAAAACAATATTATATCTGTAGATGTTGTTATGCCTGATGCACGAACTGGTCAGTTACACTTGATTCAGGATTTGTCTGAGTATATTCAATCAAGTTCGTACCATTTCGAAGAAGCTAAATATCAAGATATTCCTAATTTTTCAGAATTATCGGAAACAGAAGATTTTGAAATTATTCCAAGAATAGAAAAACAAGAAGCTCAAAAGTAGTAAGGAGTATGTAAATGTTTAATGGTCGGGTATTGAAAGAATTACGGCTGTTAAATGGTTTAAGTAGAGCAGAATTGGCTCAGAGAATTAATTTAACGGAACAAGCCATTTGGCAGTTTGAGTCTAACGAAACGAAACCTAAATTATCAACTAGACTGCATTTGGCCAACCAATTTCATGTTGATTTAACTTATTTTGAACAGGAAGAAGAGAGCATTCGATTTGATTCTTCTGTAATTGCCTTTAGAAATGCAGATCTAGCAACACGGAAAACAATAGATATTCAAACTATGTATTTACATAAGGTAGATAGTTTGATTGATTATTTTGAAAGTTTTGTAATTATACCTAATATTACAATTCATGACCTAAGTAATGTAGTGAGTGAATCTTATCATAAGGGAGAATCTATTGAGGAATTGGCTCTTTACGCCAGAGGAAAATTAGGCATTTCAAAAGATAATCATGATTTGCTTTATAAATTAGAACGTTCAGGAATCTATATCGTGGAACGACTCATTAATGGTCAAGCTGATGCTTATAGCGCATGGTCAAAATCGGGAAGACCTTATATTGTATTGGGAACGAATAAATCATCTGTACGTCGAAATTTTGATTTAGCTCATGAGCTAGGACATATTCTTTTGCACAAATATAAAGATATGAATGAAGATGGTGATTGTTTGGAGCAAGAAGCAAATTATTTTGCATCATGTTTTTTATTGCCAAAAGAAGAGTTTTTAGTCAAATTTGAAGAGAGGGTAGGGAAACGTGTTAGCAATCCTGATAGTTATATTTTATTGAAGTCGGATTTGAATGTTTCGATACAGGCTTTAGAGTATCGAGCTTTTAAGTTAGGATTATTGACTCCAAAGCAACATTCTTACTTTTATCGTCAAATTGCGCAAAAAGGTTACAAAATTATTGAACCTTTGGATGATCAAATTTTTGTTAAAAAACCAAGCAAAGTAAAGAGTATTCTGGACGTTGTTTTGAGTAATCGTCTAGTCAGTCTAGCGACGATAATGTCTAAACAAAGTATTCGTTTACAGTTTATAAGCGAAATATTTTCGGTCGAAATGAAATTTTTTGATCAATATCAAGAAGATAAAAGAACAGATCAATTTGATAATATCATTCCTTTGTATAAAAGAAATAATTTATAATTTAACTGTGAAATAATTTCATGAAGGACATATGATAGAAATTGGACTTTATCAAACAAGCAGTAGCTTACCAAAAATAATCATACAAGCAGCCAGCAAGAGGAAAGGCACAAAAGGAAGTCTTTTCTTTTTCTTTAGTAGGAGAAAGGAAAGAATGCCAGTTGTGGAGGCAAATTGGATGAGAATCAGTATTTCTGTAAGTGTAAAAACTAGGGCACAAGAGGCCAGAAAGAGAAAATCACCTGCACCTATGCGGATATCGATAACATGAGCAATGATTCCAAGAATCAAGAAGAAAGCCATGATTAGATTCCAACCACAGCAAGCCATGAGGATTAAGTGAAAAATTAGCCAGACGATCAAGGGATATTCTTGATGACGAAGGTCATAGATGCTCAAAGTCAAGCCAGCAGTTACTAGGATGACTTGACTCAGAGTTAGAAATCCCAAAGACCCAGCTAGAAAGACAAGTCCTAACCCCAACTCCAAAAGGGCATACCAGAAAGGATAGTTGACCTTACAATAGCGACAGCGAAAGCGATAGACTACTTGAGAAACAATCGGAATCAAATCCAGTGGTTTCAAACGAGTCTGACAAGAATCACAGTGACTTGCAGGAAAGACGATGGATTGTTCCGGGAAGCGATCGATGACTAAACCTAGAAAGGAAGCAAGAATCGTTCCAACAAGAAAAAAGTAAAGATGAATCATACTTATTTATTCGGAAAAAATAAGAGAAAGAGTATAATAGTTGGATATAGGAGAAGTTTTAGGAACAAATATGAAAATTCACTTTGAAAAAGGACTTCAGTTAGAAAATGCCCAACTCATTTGTCAGTGGTCTAATACTTTGGGAGAAAGTTTTCAGAAGCAATGGATGGGGCCAAAAATTTCTTATCCCTTAATTGCTCAATCCTTACAGAAGTTGGAAGGAATTTTTTCCATTTTTGTTGGAGAAGAGTTTGTAGGCGTCATCCAGAAAATCAAATTAGAAGATAAAAATCTTCATATTGGAAGATTTCTCATAGCTCCACAGAAGCAGGGAAAAGGAATAGGTAGGAAAGCTTTCCAAGACTTCGTTCAAGAAATGTTTGAAAATGAAGACATAGATACTATTTCTCTAAATGTCTTCGAGGCAAATCAAAGAGCAAAAAATCTTTACCAAAAAGAGGGATTTGAAATCGTTCAAATGGTTGAAGTACCTGTACGAAAATATATGATGAGAAAATATAGATAAGAACTAGATGATACCAGAAACTGTACCCTTACAATTTTTGGTTTTCAAACTTGTTGCAGAGAAATTTTCTTGATAAAATAGATACATGACTAGATATAAAGCAATCATTTCCTATGATGGCTACGCTTTTGCTGGTTTTCAGCGGCAACCTCACGCGCGTAGTGTCCAAGAGGAAATTGAAAAAACTCTAACCAAATTAAATAAAGGACAGGCCATTACCATTCATGGTGCTGGGCGAACGGACAGTGGTGTTCATGCATTAGGTCAGGTCATCCACTTCGATCTCCCCTATCAGATGGATGAGGAAAAACTTCGCTTTGCTCTTGATACCCAAAGTCCTGAAGACATCGATGTGATTTCGATTGAGATTGTGGCTGATGATTTTCATTGCCGTTATGCCAAGCATAGCAAGACCTACGAGTTTATCGTGGATAGAGGACGTCCTAAAAATCCTATGAGACGTCATTATGCGACCCACTATCCTTATCCACTAGATGTGGAGAGGGTGCAACTTGCTATAAAAAAACTAGAGGGCACACATGACTTTACTGGTTTTACAGCATCAGGGACTAGTGTGGAGGACAAGGTCAGGACGATCACGGAAGCTAGTCTTAGGGTTGATGAAACAGGACAATTTTTAACCTTTACTTTCTCTGGCAATGGCTTCCTCTATAAGCAGATTCGAAATATGGTTGGAACCTTGCTGAAAATTGGTAACAACCGTATGCCAGTTGAACAGATTGACCTCATCTTGGAGAAAAAAGACAGACAGTTGGCAGGTCCAACTGCAGCACCCAATGGTTTGTATTTAAAGGAGATTTCTTATGAAGAATAATCGTATTTTAGCACTTTCAGGAAATGATATTTTTAGTGGTGGTGGACTAGCTGCTGACCTTGCGACCTATACTTTAAATGGTTTGCATGGTTTTGTAGCTATGACTTGTTTAACTGCTTTGACGGAAAATGGTTTTGAGGTCTTCCCAACAGATGAGACTATTTTCCAACAACAGTTGGATAGCCTCAAGAGCGTAGATTTTGGAGGGATTAAGATTGGTCTCTTACCGACTGTTGGTGTTGCTGAGAAAGCCTTGAATTTCATCAAGGAACGTGAAGGAGTTCCAGTAGTCTTGGACCCTGTATTGGTTTGTAAGGAAACGCACGACGTTGCAGTCAGCGAGCTCTGTCAAGAGTTGATTCGCTTTTTCCCTTATGTATCTGTGATTACTCCGAATCTTCCTGAGGCAGAATTGCTAGCAGACCAAAAGATTGAAAGTTTGGAAGACATGAAGGCTGCAGCGCAGAAATTACATGACTTGGGTGCACCAGCAGTGATTATCAAGGGTGGAAATCGCCTCAGTCAGGATAAGGCTGTGGATGTCTTTTATGATGGAGAGAATTTCACTATTCTTGAAAATCCAGTCATCCAAGGGCAAAATGCTGGTGCAGGGTGTACCTTTGCATCGAGCATTGCCAGTCAATTAGTACAAGGAGAGGAAATCTTACCAGCAGTAGAAAGTTCTAAAGCTTTTGTTTACCGTGCTATCGCACAAGCAGATCAATATGGAGTAAGACAATATGAAGCAAACCAAAACAAGTAAAATCGCCCTATTATCTATACTTACTGCTCTATCAGTAGTTTTAGGTTATATTGTAAAAATCCCAACTCAAACAGGAATCTTAACTCTTTTAGATGCTGGTATCTTCTTCACCGCTTTTTATTATGGTCGCCGGGAAGGAGCTGTTGTCGGAGGGCTAGGAGGTTTCATTATTGACTTGATTTCAGGTTATCCTCATTGGATGTTCTTCAGCTTGCTTTTCCATGGCTTGCAGGGTTACTTTGCAGGTTTTAAAGGGAAATGGCAATGGCTTGGATTAGTTTTGGCAACTTTTATCATGGTAGCCGGTTATGCATGTGCGACTTCTTGGATGAAAGGTTGGGGTGTAGCTCTGACAGATATTCCTCACAATTTGTTGCAGAATTTTGTTGGAATGATTGTTGGGTATCTTCTCTATCAGAGTATTAAGAAAATTAGTAAGCAGTAAAAAGGAAGTCTTCCCTGGGAACTATTGAAAAAACTCTGATTATTTGCTAAAATGAGAGCTATGAAAACACTCTACGATGTGCAACAATATCTAAAACAGTTCGGTATCATTGTTTATATGGGAAAACGTCTCTATGACATTGAACTGATGAAGATTGAACTATCACGGATTTATGATGCAGGCTTGATGGACAAGCTAGATTATCTTGAAGCAGAAGCTGTTCTTCGCAGAGAGCACAAACTAGAATTAGACTATTTAGAAAAAAATGGAGATTAGGTAATATGGTAACTTGGGTATTATGGGGACTTATTGTAGCGATGTTGGCTTGGATGGGATACAACTACCTTCGCATTCGTCGTGCAGCGAAAATTGTAGACAATGCAGAGTTTGAGTCTTTGATTCGTACAGGTCAGTTAATTGACTTGCGTGATCCAGCTGACTTCCACAGAAAACATATCCTTGGAGCTCGTAATATTCCTTCAAATCAATTGAAGACAAGTCTTGCAGCTCTTCGCAAGGATAAACCAGTTCTTCTTTACGAAAACCAACGTGCGCAACGCGTCACCAATGCAGCACTTTTCTTGAAAAAACAAGGTTTCTCAGAAATCTATATCCTCTCTTACGGATTGGATTCTTGGACAGGGAAAGTAAAAGTTGAAAAATAAGAAATGGCGGTAGGACAGAAATCGATAGACAAAGTCTCGATTTCGTAGTCCCAGCCCCGCGAGGATGATTAGGAGCTTTTTGGAGTCTAAAAGACGAACAAAAAGTTCAATCAGCAACCGCGTCAAAGTTTGATTGCTAATAAAAAGTGAGGTCGGGATTTTTTGTCCCAACCTCATTTTTTAACCACTTTTTCTAAGAAAGTCACGAATGATTGCCAATTCTTGTGAGTTTAGATATCGATAGTCGCCTTCTTGGAGATTGTCATCAAGACTCCAAGGGCCAAAATGGGTGCGTTTTAGGGCAGTGACCTTGACACCGACTGAGAGGAACATTTTTTTGACCTGATGAAATTTCCCCTCAGAGATGGTAATGGTGGCTTGGCTGAGACTAGGACTTGAGGATAAAATCTCAAGTTGAGCAGGTTTACAGATAGTTCCATCAAGAAAGGCAATCCCATCTTTAAACTCTTGGATATGGTCGGGAGTCAGTGGCCCATTGACCTCTACTTGGTAAGTTTTATCCACATGATACTGAGGATGGAGGAGTTGAAAACCTAGGGGACCATTATCCGTTAAGAGGAGGAGACCCGTCGTATCCCGATCCAGACGGCCGATGGCGTAGAGTTGGTCAGACTGGAGATGCTGAGGAAGAAGGTCCATGACAGTTGGGAGTTTTTTATCCTTGCTTGCCGTCACGACTCCGTTAGGTTTGTGGAGCATGAGGTAGGTGTGTTCATATCCTTGGATTTTTTTATCTTTGAAAATCAGCTCTTGTAATCCAGTATCAACATTCTGTGCAAGGGAACGAGCAGCGTGTCCATCTACAAAGATTTCTTTTTTCAAAAGAGCTTGTTTCATGGCCTTACGGCTGATTTTTTCCTGGGCTAATAATTTATCTAAACGCATACCAGCCTATCTTATCACAAGTCGGGATTTTTGAAAAGAGAAAGAAATTTTTTTGCAATGTCAAGCCAAGCGTGACAAATTAGTCCGTATGGTTAATTAAGTATCTTTAAAGTCTATTGAGATAACTTAATAAATTTTTACAGATTTATAGCTAGGAGTATTTTGGATTTCTTTTTTTGAGTGGGTCAATGTAACGAATTCTTTCAAAAAGCTTCAATCCTTTCTGATGCATAAATTTGAAATCAGAGTTTGTATGAATAATTTTGATCAGAACAAAAAATAAACATATCCATCGTTTATTATAGAGTTTTGTAATTCTAGTATATTAGATGAACCTATCTTTTCTGTTAGGCTTCATTTTACAATAGGGGAATACAAAAATTCCTAAATATTGTAACAAAAAGGCGTTTTATACAAAAAATGGATTTACAAAGCATACAGATTTCTGATACAATGATAGTATGGGAGCGAGCACATGAAAATTTTGAAGTTTAGTTTATCACTAATTATAATAATTGTGGTGTTATTTTTAGGTTTAAAAGTCTTAGATGGCCTTGAACAGATGGCTGTGGAACAACATTCTCAAAACGCAGTTGAGAAGAAGTTTCATCAGAATCCAGATGTCTTTGCTTGGCTAACAGTTGAAGGGACTCGAATAGATTACCCGGTTGCTCAGCATCCAAGGGATGATGCTTATTACCTTTCTCATGATATAGATGGTGAAGAGACCTATTATGGCGCTATATTTACAGAGCTGGTTAACAAAAAAACATTTGAAGATCCTGTCACGATTATCTACGGACATGCTATGTTAGATGATTCGATGTTTGGGTCTTTAGATTATTTTGCGAAGCCAGCTTTTTTTAAGGAGCATGAACGTATTACGATTGACACCTTGACTCAACATTTTGAATATGAGGTGATGGCAGCTCACTCTTATACAGATGATCATCTTTTTCATACATTCAAATTAGGAAGTCGAGAAGGCCTCAGATATTATTTAGAAACATTACAGATAAGAACATCAGACTATGGGGGATTCTATCGTCAGATTGCTACTGACCCTCAAAAAGATCGATTTTTAATCTTATCAACCTGTGATGCTACTGGAAATGATCAACGATTTGTGGTTACTGCTCGTTTAAAAAGTGTTAAAGAAAGGACAAGTGAATAATGAAAATATTAAGACTCTCAAGGTTTTGGAGACTAGCTATCGGCTTACTGTTTTTAGGAGTGGGGCAACGCCTTCTATTTACAGGTGCGATTTCTCCTGTGATAGTCGAGGAAGGTTTATCACTCATTCTAACCTTATTCAGCCTACTATTTTTAATAATAGGAATAGTTCTTATTTTTCCAATAACAATCTGGTTTTATAGGCAGTACCGATCAGATAAACGTTTAAATCACACTATTCTGATTTACTTGTTTAGTGCAATTTTATGTGGCATCCTCATCGGAGGTTTGGGTCAAGTTTTATACGATCATACAAGTTTGGAATATGGCCATGTCAAGATTGCTATCTGGGCATTTACTACAATTGTACAAACTTTTCTTAAAGTAATCTTATCCTATAGTCTGGTTAGTATTTACAAAGCTTTACCAATTAAAAGTAGGGTAGATCAATTGCGACTACCTGTTCTGGTATCCATGCTTATTGTCGCCTTTTGTTTAGCTATTGCTGTTTGGTTCCCAATACTAGGTTCTTTCGTTTTATCCATCGGCGATGCTCTTATTTTAATTTTTACACTTTATTATTTTATTTATTTTACAAAGGAGAATGCCGATGAAAAGACTGCGTAAGTCCATACAATGGTTATTATTGCTGAGTTTGTTTGTTTCTAATATGCCGTTGATCTATGCGGAAGAAATAAACCAAGCAATTAAACAAGGCCAGGCTGAGGAAACTTATAAAAAATCTGTTACAGAGGCGAGTAGCCAGACTGTTGGTTCTGAAAATGCGAATACAGAAGGATCGACAAGTGCTGAAGCCTCATCAAAACCAGTAAAAGATGGAGGAGACGCCCTTCAACAGCCCAAAGTGGCCAATGGAGAGAGTAAGGAAGAGGCAGAGCTGAAAAAACAATACGGGGCACCAGTAGCGGTTAGTGGGCAAGAACAACTGTTTCGGGTTGATGATACTCACTTTGTGACGCATATTGGTAGTGATATCAAAACATATATTGATAAAGAAGGGGTAGAAGTTCCTGTAGATTTATCTCTATATTCTTATCATGCTAATGGGAAGCATTATTATCTACCAAAAGAATCTCCAGTAGGAGTAGTTCTTCCGAGCGAAGTCAAAAAAGAGACTCCCATTGATATTACTCATAAGGATGATAAAATTTCTTTGTATCCGCTTGATAAGACATACGAACAAGCAACTGTAGAAAAGAATGCGATCTTATATAACAATGTTGATGGCAAAACAGATGTGCAATATACGGTACAGTCTAATGGAGTCAAAGAAGAAATCATCTTAGCCGAGTGGGGTGGGAAGAACTCCTTTACTTATGGTTTGGATGCATCTAAGTATGATGTTTCTTTGAAAGACAATCAAATCCTTGTCCGTGAAAAGGGGGAAACGAAGATCCTCTTTGTACTAACTGCCCCAATGATGGTGGATAGTGTAGGCGCTACAAGTAATGCCTTAACCCTTGGATTGAAAAAAGGGGATGGGCGTCATGAAGTGACAGTCACAGCTAGTAAAGAGTGGTTGTCTGATTCTGAACGTAAGTATCCTGTTCGGATAGACCCGACTGTAACAGTTCCACGAGAAAAAATTCTTGACATTGTTACCTCATCTGTACATGGGCAATACCAAGGTTATGCCTATGGTTATGTTGGATATATGACCGCTGAAATGATGGGAATGGCTGGTGTTCCAGGTGTTCGTGATGTCGGACGCGCGAGGATGTACTTTAAGATTAATTACGATTTTCAAAAGAGTATTCCTAAGGAAGCGCGTATTGATAGTGCGAGTCTAAACATCTATGAATATACGGCACCAGATTCTCAATCAACCCAGTTTGCAGCTTATCGCTTGAAACAAGACTTCGATATCAATAACCTCACATGGGATACTTCTGTGGGCCTTGATATGGAAATTGCAGGAAAAAACGCGACTAGTGGTAAGAAGATTGGAATGCATAACTTTGATATCCGTGAGACTGTGAATGCATGGGTTCAAGGTTTGGAACCAAACTATGGTCTAGTTGTAGCTGCAACCGACGAAGGCTCAGATGGTGGTGCTTTCTACACAACCGAAGCGACGGCAGAAAATGCAGGACAGATTGGATTTACTCCAGACAAGGCTCCAAGTTTGACGATTAATTGGTCCGTTCCAGATCCAGTTGATGTTAATTATCCAATAGGGAACACAACCATCAATCTTCGGACAATGGTGAAGACAGATAAGAAAGGAAAGTTGCAATTTCAGGGAGTCTTTGCGGATGGTCTGACAACGCCGGGTGCTCAGGTTGATTACAATCTTAGTGATACTGCGAAAGACTACAAGGGACAAAGCTCTGCAAGTTTTTCTTACAAATACCCTGATAGTAGTTTCTTTGATGCAGCATTTGAAAAGGGAACGACCAAATATAAAGATAAACTTTCAAACTGGCAGACACAGGTTCCTTTCACAGAACCTGAACTAAACAAGGTTTATACGATTGACGCAGAGAGTAAAAAGGATAGTCAAACTAGTGGTAAAAAATCAAGTGATACTTTCTTGATTTACAAAGTTACCCAGTTTGATACCCTTCCAAAGATTGCGGCATACTATGGAGTACCACTCAATCAACTTGCTTACGATAATCGTATCCAAGATATGATGCTTGTGCAAAACAACACCCTATTTATTCGTAATCCAAGAAAGAATGCCGACAAACCTTATAATCCACCAGCTTTGACATCCAACACCAAGGCGGAAATAGACAGGCTTTTAATGGGGCGTGGCCTTCACTGTGAATTTGGATTTGAGCCAATCAATCTAAACACGGGGAATTTCTACCTAGATCGAACAGATGTTTCTATCACTGATGTTGACGGTAAATTTGAAATTACTCGCGCCTATAATTCTAAAGCAGCAGGCATCAATAGTCTCTTTGGACGTGGTTGGTCATTTGCCTTTAATGAACAGTTATCAAGCGATGAAGATCAAAATATCTACTATACTCGTACAGACGGTTCCATCCTGAAGTTTGCGAAGGATGGAGATGGATATCGTGCTCCAAGTGGCTATGACCTCACTCTCGAAGTAAAAACAGTTGAAACGAAGAAGGGTGACTTTGGCGGAGACGAAAAAGAAGACTATGATGTAAAGGAATACCGAATTGTTGATCACAATTATCAAGAGAAAACCTTTAACTATCACGGACTCTTAACGAGCCAGACGGATGAAAAAGGTAATAAAACAAGCTTTGATTATAATGAAAATTACCAGCTGACCAAGATCACATCTCCTACAAGCTTGGTTTATAGTATCACCTATAATACAGATGGCTATATTGGTGCGATTCAAATCCCTAATGGCTCAACTTTGACCTATGAATATGACACGAATGGTCATTTGACCACCTATACGGATGCGACGGGAGTTCCTACTCGTTATGAATATGACGATAAGGGACGTATGACAGCCTGGTATGATGGAAATGGGACCAAGGTTATCCAAAACGAGTACGATGAGGAAAATCGTGTCATTAAGCAAACAGATGGTGCAGGTGCTGTTTCAACTCTTTCTTATAGTGAAGGTCAGACAATCACTACCGATGGAAATGGCAATCAAACCGTATATACTTACGATGAGCAATATCGCACAACTGGCATTCGCTATGCAGATGGAACTAGTGTCTCAAAAACGTATGATGAAAACAACCGTCTGTCAAGCGTGACGAATGAAGCGGGGCAAACAACTCGCTACACCTATGACAGCAATGGAAACACCTTAACAGAAACGCGTTTCGACGGTGCGGTAAAAACTTCTAGCTATGATGAGAAGAACCATCTTCTGTCTCTCACTGACTTTAGTGGTGCATCAACAGTTCATAGCTATGATGCCAATGGCAATCTAATCCAGACAACATTGCCAGATGGGTCTAAGATTACCTATACTGTCGATCAGCAAGGGCGCATCTTGTCTACAACAGATGCGGCGGGGCATACAACTTCCTTTGCCTATGAAGGTGCGAATCTGGTAAGCCTCACTAATCCTTTGGGAGGCGTATCAACCTTTACCTATAATGCACACAATCAAGTCACTAGCATTACGAATCCTCTCGGTGGGACCAAGACTTTCACCTATGATGCAGAAGGTCGCAAGCTGAGCGAAAAAGATGCCGATGGTGTTGGGTCGAGCCATACTTTTGATAAGGCAGGTCAAGTGACAGCTGTGACAGAAGGCAATGGTAATACGACTACCTTCACCTATGATGGTTTTGGCCGTAAAATCGGTGCTTCGAATGGAGAAGGTGGAACCTATAGTTACACTTATGATGGTGTTGGAAACCAGCTTTCCGTGACTGATGCAGAAGGACACGCTACTAGCTATACATATGATAGTAAGGGTCGTTTCCTAACAGAAACCAATGCTTCAGGGCAAACAACTACCGTTACTCGTGATGCGTTGGGTCGAATTGTCACTCGAACCAATGAAGTAGGTAATAGTAGCAGCTTGACTTATGATGATAGAAACAATGCCGTTAAAACTATCACAGATGCTTTAGGTCAAGTTACTCAAAATACTTATGACGCGGCAGGAAATGTAACCTCAGTTTCTTATCCAATCGGTACAAAGGCAGAGACTACTTATGATATCATGGGTCGTGTGCTATCTTACACCGATGAAGCAGGTCAGACAGTGACATACACCTATGACAGTGTTGGAAATAAACTTAGCGAAACCAAACAGAAAAAGACTACCAGCTATACCTATGATGCAGCGGGAAATGTGACAGGTGTGACTTACCCAGATGGTAGCAGTGTTTCATATGTGTTGGATGCGATGGGGAATATCCTGTCCATGACAGACGCCCTTGGAAAAGAAACGACTTATGAATATAGTAAGGCAGGGCGCCTGATCGCAACAACCAATGCCTTGGGTCACCGCACCAGCATGACCTATGATGCCAATGGCAATCAAAATAGCCTAACAGATGCGGCAGGCTATACTGCTAGCACGACTTATACAGGCCAAAATCAAGTTTCCAGTATTACAGATGGTTTAGGCAATGTCACTAAGATGGCCTACAACCAGATGGAACAGTTGACAGAATTGACAGATGCCTTGGGTGGTAAGACTCAGTATACCTATAATGAACTGGGCTATCCGATTCAGGTCATCGATGCCAATGGCAATGTCACTAAGATGACCTATACCTCAACGGCTCAACTGGAAGAAGTGACTCTTCCAGACGGAACTACCGTAAGACAAGAATACGATGCCCTTGATCGTCTCATCAAGCAGACGCATTCTAGTGGTTTGGTAACAGAGTATAGCTACGATGCCGCCAACCGAGTAGTGAACAAAAAAGATAATCAGGATCTCAATGAGACCTACACCTACGATAAGGCAGGAAATCGTCTCACTTTAACCAACAGCTTGGGTGAGGTTACCCAATATAGCTATAATGGTGACAACCAACTGACTAAGGTGGTCTACGCAGATAAGACCAGCGAAACCTTCACCTATGATGTCATGGGCAATGTCGCAAGTTCAACCGACCAAGAAGGTAAGACCAAGACTTATCACTATGATCAAAACGGCAATCTGCTTAAGACCGTCGATCATCTGAAACGTGAAACCAAGTATAGCTACGATGCCCTCAACCGAGTGGTGACAGAGTCGGATGCCGATGGCAATACCTCCACTTACGAATATGATGTCCTTGGCAACCTCTCTAAAATGACAGATGCCAATGGCCATTCAAGTAGCTATGGTTATGATGCCAATAAAAAATTGGTACTCTATACAGATCCAAATGGTCAAGCGACAGCCTTTAAGTACGACCCATTAGGACGAATCATCGAAACAGTAGCTCCAACAGGAAGCAAGCAAAGC
>NZ_JARZZP010000009.1:30473-42908 GCF_029948085.1 Streptococcus taonis
AGATCCAAATGGTCAAGCGACAGCCTTTAAGTACGACCCATTAGGACGAATCATCGAAACAGTAGCTCCAACAGGAAGCAAGCAAAGCTTCAGCTATGATGCTTTGGGAAATCGTTTGAGCGAAACAAGTGGCGAAGGTCATACAACGACCTACAGTTATGACAGTATGAACCGTGTCAGCAGTAAGAAACGCCCAACAGGTGGAGAGACTCAGTATGCCTATGATACTACAGGTAGCTTGGAAAAAGAAACAGATGCCAACGGTCATAGCACCAACTATGTCAATGACCTTTATGGTCGTGTGACCAAACGCACCTTACCAAATGAGGCAGCTTATACCTACGCCTATGATGCCTTGGGCCGTCTCACTAAGCAAACAGGTCCACAGGGGCTATCAAAAACCTATAGCTATGATGTGTCTGGAAACTTGGTGAAAGAGACAGACCAATCCGACCGAAGCAATCACTATAGCTATGACAAGGTTGGTCGTCTCTTAACGGCTAAGAACGCCCTTGACCTTGAAACCAAGTATAGCTACGATGAAGCGGGGAATCTAGCCAAACTGACCAAGCCGTCCGGTGCTACAACCACCTTTGACTATACGACCCTCGATCAACTAAAAACGATCAAAACGCCAACTGGTCGAACAGTGGAGTCAAGCTATGACCCAGTCGGTCAGGTGACCAAACGAACTATCAATGGTAAGCGCGAAACGACCTATACCTATGATCCGAATGGCAATCTCCTTGAGGAGACGAATCCTCTCGGTCAAGTAACCAAGCGGACCTATGATAGCCTCAATCGCCTCACCTCAGAAAGCGATACGGCAGGCCAGTGGACTAAGTATGGCTATGACCATGATAACCATCTCACGAAGATCACAGATGAAGCTGGTGGCGTCGCAAGTATGACCTATGATGCCAATGGCAACCTCACCAGTGTCACATCCGGAAGCAAGCGTGTCAAGACCTACACCTACGACCTAAAGGATCAGTTGCTTACAGCGACACAAGGAAGTGGAGAGAAGGCTTCTACCTCTAGCTATACCTACGACAGTGTGGGCAATGTCACTTCGGTTACGAATGGAAATGGCAAGGTCACAAGCTACAGCTATGACCAGCTTTCCAATCTAGTGGAGCGCATGACCAGTCTTGGAGATAAGGAGACCTATACCTACAATGTCAATAACCAGCTCGAAAAAGTAATCAAGTCCGATGGGAAAACCATCAGCTATGACTACAACAAGCTGGATCAACTGCTCAAGGTGGAGTACTCTGAAAAGCAAGATGGTCAAGTCCTCTATACCTATGATGCGGATGGTCGTCGGGTGTCTATGAGTGACCTGACAGGAACTAGTCAGTACGCGACCAACGAAGAAGGCGAGATCACGGGTGTTCGTCAGGGAGATGGTAGCCTGATTCAGTACGAGTATGATGCCTATGGCAATATCTCGAAGATGATTTACCCAGATGGCAGTACAGTCTCTTACACTTATGATGAACTGGATCGTCTCACTTCCGTGACAGATGTTAAGGGACAAAAGACCAGCTATAGCTATAACACAGCAGGAGATCTGACGGAGGTTGACCGAGGAGATGGGACTAAGAGCTTCTTGACCTATGACAAGGCTCACCGTCTCACCGAACTCCGTCACATGGACAAGCAAGACAAGCTCATCTCCAGCTACGGCTATGAGTATGATGATGGTGGCTACATTGCCAAGGAAACCATCAAGCAGGATGGCGAAACCCTAGTCCATACCTATACCTACGATACTCTGGGTCAAGTGGAAAACATGACCGTATCGGATGCATCTGGTAAGGAACTCTCTAAACTCTCTTACACCTATGACTTAGCCGGCAATAAACTAACCAGCACCGAGACAGTTGATGGCAAGGAGAGCCAGACACGCTTTACCTACGATGACCATAACCGCTTGACCAAACTGGAAGGGCCAGATGGTACCATCACCTATACCTACGACAAGAATGGCAATCGCATCGCTTCTGAGAAGAATTCAGAGAAGCTAGACTACATCTACGACACCGAGAACCGCTTGCTTGCGATCAAGGACAAGAAGGGCCTTCTCATGGCTGCACTTTACGACGGAGATGATAATCGTGTCTTCACTGCTAGTCGCAAGGAAGGCAAGAACACTTATCAACTCTTCCAACGCAAGCCAAAGGATACCAAGTCAGGTCGTAAGTCGCCATACACAGCCCCAAGTGGGGAAGAAAACTCTCTCTTCTGGTATGGCTTTAGTCAGAATGTCCTCCAAGCCCTATCCACCCTACCACAGACAGTAGGAAGCATCTGGCACAGTATCTTTGACGATGTGTCGAGAGCCTATCACCAGAAAGTGGCTAAGGATCGAGCAAGTAAGGAAGGGATCATGGTCAACCCACCAAAACTCGGGAACTTACCGGGTCAGGGAGAAGTAACCTATGCCAGTCAGGTTCAGGATGTTCTGATCCCTTATACCACACGAGAGGATACCTACAACTACTACGAGGAACGCAACTATGTCAACGATATCAATCGTGAACATACAGAAGTCCTTGAAACCTATGATCATGATGGCAAGGCGCGAGAGACCTATAGTTATGGTAAAGGTCGAGCTAGCTACCTCAACAACCAAACAGGTGACAGTTACAACTACTTGACCAACCAGTCAGGCTCTGTGACAGGCTTGACCAAGGATGGACAAGCCGTCGCATCAAGTAGCTATAACCTCTATGGGGCAAGAAAGACAAGCACAGATACGACAGGGAATCCATTCGCCTATAATGGCGAATCTCGTGACGACACTGGACTTGACTATTTACGAGCAAGGTATTATGATAGTCAGGGAGGTACTTTCTTAACCGAGGATAGTTATCCAGGTGAGGTGACGGATCCTCTCAGCCAGAACCGATACAGCTATGTGCAGAACAACCCCGTCAACTATACCGACCCGAGTGGGCATAGAATGGTCTGGATGGGTGGTGAAGGCGAACCAAGTCGCCCTCGTAGTATCAATACGCGCCTACAACGTTTCTACCAACGGAGTATTGTTGAAGAAGATTCTTTAGGCCGTGCAGTGTCATTACATGAATACACAGATCGTCGTATTCGAACCGATCGAAATTTCCGAGCACCAGCAAGTTATTATCAAGCTTTTGGTCCCAATGTGGCAACATATCAAGGTGGAAGTTACGGAGGACAAAGTTCTTATGCATATGCCCAACAACAGGCAGCGCGCGCAAGAGCCCAAGCAGAACAGCGTCGTCGCCAACAGATTCGTTATGAATATGGTTTAGCAACAGGCATCAAGTCATCGCCAACCATCCGGGAAGGATTAAATTTACTTCGTAACTGGGGAACCGCTTTACAGAATACCTTAAAACATGTCTGTGATCCAAAAACAACTGGTGCCTCCGATAAGGGAGAAAATAAAGTTCCATCTGTCGCAGACTTTAGAAAGTATGAAGATGCGGCAAGACATGGACTTAGACCGGATCAGAAAGAGCGAATTGATAGGATGACATTAGAGGAGTATCTAAAGGCTCCCCCAATGACTCCTGAGGAAAATGCCTATGCCTCTAATGTAAAATTTGCGAAGTTTAACCAAGAAAATAAAGCTAAACTTCCAACTTTAGCAGCTGAATTCATAGGCTGGAATAATGGAGAACGTTTAGTTACAGGGAAAGATCCACTAACGGGCGAAGACGCAAATCGTTGGGCGGCAGGTGCAGAGTTAGCTGTTGATATTGCAAGTAATTTCTTTCCTATAGCTAAGGCTGGCAAATTAAGGAAACTTGAAAAAGCACTCGATGCAGTAGACGCAGTCAATGATGCTTCAAAAGCTACAAAGGCAGCTGATAAAGCTAAAGATGCTTCGAAAGCTGCAAAGGCAGCGGACAAGGCATCAGACGCTGCTCGTGTGGCGGATAAAGTAGATGATGTCAAAGATGTTAATAAAATTCCTCAATATGTTGAAGATACTATTTCACAGATTAAAAACAATAAGGGTAATCCACCAGATGGATTTAAAGGAGGAAAAGTTTATAAAAATGAGCCTTTAGATGGTGAAGAACTCCTTCCCGATGGAATTACTTATAAAGAGTACGATGTTCATCCATATCAAAAAGGAGTGCGAAGAGGAATGGAAAGAATTGTTATAGGTGAAGATGGATCCATATGGTATACTCAAGATCACTATCAAACTTTTATAAGAATAAAATAAGGGGAATATAATGTCAAAGAAATTTAATAATAGAACATTTAGAAAGATAGAAGAAATTTATAGCGTTTATTTACCTGACGAATTTAAAAAAGTTTATGGAAATATGGAGGAACTTCCTGAAAACTGGTATGATTGGAGTGATTTTTCACCTCAGAATGTTAAGGTGTTGAGTAATTATATACAAGTAATAAAAGAAAATATAGCAGAAGAAATAGAATATGTTGATTGGAGCGATAATTGGGGAGAAGCTCCAAGTAATTTAGAACTTACAAAAGGAGAAATACTAAGTCGTTTAATGAATTCCCCAACATTATTGCCCATTTTTGGTCATAGGTATATTGCATCATGTAATACTCCAATTTCGCCTGTATTTTCAATTGTTGGTTCAGATATCATTTATTATTCAAAAAGCCTAACTGATTATTTTCATGGAATCACAGTAAGCAGAGAGACAAATCTATCTAATTTACCCCAAATTCCTTTTTGGTCCGATATTGCACAGTGATAAAGGTTAGATGAGAATACTAGGTTAAGAGAAAAATTACAACAAGTATATTTCAAAACTTTTCACCATTATCAAGTAATTGGTATTAATTTTGGGATAGATGTAATTTCTGAGAAATTTCCTCTTATTTTCAAGTTGGAAAAGTGATTGTTATTTAGTATCTGAGACTATAGGAATTTAATTATTTATTTAAGTTAATAAATTGAAAAGTTCTCAGAAATAATTTGCTTAGAATGTTTTTGAAAAACTTAAAAAGAGAAATTAAATTACATGATTATCTTAACTAGAATCGTACTAATTGTTTAAATTAACCTCTTCTGTTGTGATAGAAACATGCAAAGACTCTCGAGGAAGGATTTCTTCGAGAGTTTTATGTTACATCTATGACTTAAAGGATCAGTTGCTTACAGTGACTAAGGAGGGAATCGTTGTCAACCCACCAGAACTCGGTAACCTACCGGATCAGGGAGAAGTGACCTATGCCAGTTGGGCTCTGTGACAGGTTTGACCAAGGATGGACAAGCCGTCTCATCCAGTCGCTATCATCTCTATGGGGCAAGAAAGACAAGCACAGACACGACAGGAAATCCCTTTGCCTATAACGGCGAAGCCCGTGATGATACTGGACTTGACTATTTACGCGCAAGGTATTATGATAGTCAGGGAGGTACTTTCTTAACCGAGGATAGCTACCCAGGGGAGGAAACAGACCCTCTCAGCCAGAACCGCTACAGCTATGTGCAGAACAACCCTGTCAACTATACCGACCCGAGTGGGCACTTCTGGAACAGTATCAAAAAAGGCTGGAACTATGTTAAAAAGACGGCCTCTAATGCTTGGAATGGTGTAAAACGAGTCGCCTCAAACACCTGGAATGGTGTGAAGAGTGTCGCATCCAAGGCTTGGAATGTGACCAAGAGCGCTTTCAACCATGCGACCAACTGGGTCAGAACCCAGGTCAACCGTGCATCGAATTGGGTTGGCAGACAGTGGAATAAGGTTCAAACGACCTACAATAGTGCCAGTGACTATGTACAAACGAAATACCAGCAAGCGGCTGCACAGATAGAAGCTAAGCGCCAACAAGTGGTTCGGTCTGCCTATGCCCTAGCCACAGGCTTGAGCTCTTCCCCAACCATCCGAGAAGGTATGAATCTCCTCCGAAACTGGGGAACAGCCTTGCAGAACACCTTAAAACATGTCTGTACGACAGCTGAACGAGTCAAGAATCAAGTCGTTGATTTCGTGAAAAATGTCGACTGGAAGAAGGTTGCCATCGTGGCAGCTGCGACTGTAGCAGCAGTAGCTGTGTCTGTAGCCACTGCAGGAGCAGCGGCTCCTGTGGTAGCCGGATTAGTCGGAAGTGTCGGTTTGACTGGTTTTGGTGCGGCTGTTGCGACAGGTGTTGGTGTTGGAGTTATAGCAGGGGCAGCAGGTGGAGGAACCCAAGCCCTTGTTTCAGGTGCTTTATCAGGAAAAGATGGTAAGACTATTCTCAAGGATACATGGGAAGGTATTAAGGGAGGTGCGGTCACTGGAGCCTTTACAGGAGGTCTGACGGCTGGTCTAGGAGCAGCTAGTTCAAGTGTGACAAATGGTCTGGTGCGTCACGGGGTTGATACGGTAGGTGAAACCGTGATTGACACGATTAGTGATGCGGCTCAAGGAGGCCAGATCACTCCAACCAGCATTGGTACAAGCCTTTTCCTTAACGCAGTGACAGAAGGTGTAAGTAGCCGAACAGTTCGAGCTCCTAAAGCTGATGTGGTGACGACGAAGCCGAAATCAGGGGATGTACCAGTCACGAGACCACGCAAGGATGTAACCCCTGTACAGCAACTAGCATTGCCTGGGCCGACTAGTAAACCCCTTGCCTTGCCAGCACCAGATCCTGTGTTAGCTTTACCAGCTCCTAAGGCTGATGTGGTGACAACGAAGCCTACGGGTGGACGTCTACCAATGACAGTAGAGAATCTCCAAATGTTTGCGGAGAAGCCTAAAGTCACTAAAGATAATCATTTTAATAATTGGTTAGATAAAGGTTCGTCTAATAATAGTGTTTATTATGGAATTGATGCTAATACTGAAGGTGCTGTTTATACAGGAATAACAAAACAAGATTTAGAATCAAGATTGTATCAACATAATCGTCAAGGAAAGAATTTTTCGCGCCTTGATGAACGATATAGTGGTTTGACAAGAAACCAGGCTAGGGCAGTGGAGCAGTATCTTATTGAAAACGGCCATGCGAATCAATTGAATAAAATTAATAGTATTAGTCCTAAAAATAAAATGTATGATGGTGCCATGAAGTGGGCAGAAAAATATCTTAATGGAGGAAATTAATAATGAATACAAATCTAATAGCTTTAAGAAGAAAAGAACATTTTGAGAGTTTAAATTTAGAAATTCAGAAGGAGTTAGATGACTTTTATGATACAAAGGCAGCTACTCATCAACTAAAAGTGATTAAAAAAAGCAGGTCAATTCCAAAAGTGGGAGATGTATTTCTTGTGTCTCCTAGGGAGGGAATCTACTTTTATGGTAAAGTGCTGGTTGCTAATATAGTTAGAAAAGTTCCGGATTCTTTTGTGGAAGGAAAACATGTTGTATTTATCTTTAAAGGAATTACTCATGAAAAAAATATTGATAAATACAAGCCAGATTATTCTAACTTGTTAATTTCACCTGCTATTGTAGGTGATGCATATTGGAAAAAAGGATATTTCCATACTATCGCTAATATTCCCTTAACAGAGGAAGAGAAAAATCTGGATTTTGGCTTTTATAAACTTCATTTTAAAAGTAACTTTTTTTGTAAAGAGACTGGAGAATTATTGGATAAAGAGCCTAAATTATTAGGGATGCATGGAATAACAACCATCAGTGGAATAGGATGGGATATTGAAAGAGAATTAATTATTAATCCTTCCTTATTAGAAGAAACTGAGTAGCTTGAACTTTGTGATAATCATTAAAAACTCTCGAAGAAATTTTTCATCGAGAGTTTTATACTATCACCATCAGCTATAATAGTGGTAAGACTCAATACACCTATAATGAACTGGGTGATCCGATCCAAGTCACCGATGCCAATGGCCCTGTCACTAAGATGACCTATACCTCAACGGCTCAACATAGGGATCCAAATGGTCAAGCGACAGCCTTTAAGTACGACCCATTAGGACGAATCATCGAAACAGTAGCTCCAACAGGAAGCAAGCAAAGCTTCAGCTATGATGCTTTGGGCAATCGTTTGAGCGAAACAAGTGGCGAAGGTCATACAACAACCTACAGTTATGACAGTATGAACCGTGTCAGCAGTAAGAAACGCCCAACAGGTGGAGAGGATCAGTATGCCTATGACGCTACAGGTAGCTTGGCAAAAGAAACCGACGCCAACGGTCATAGCACCAACTATGTCAATGACCAGCTCGAAAAAGTAACCAAGTCCGATGGGAAAACCATCAGCTGTATTAGTTTTCGTAACATTAGTACATTATTTTAAGATGCCTTTTCAACTGTATTTCAATTTATAAAGAATAATGATCTTTTGAAAACATTTACACTTACTTGAGTTAAGTCATTTGCTCAAAATTGTGGTATAATCGTTCAGTTAGAAAATAAATTTTTGAATACAATAGAGGAAATCATGACAAAATTAAGAGAAGATATCCGTAATATCGCGATTATCGCCCACGTCGACCACGGTAAAACTACCCTTGTTGACGAATTGTTGAAACAATCTGAAACTCTTGACGCGCGTACAGAGTTGGCAGAACGCGCAATGGACTCAAACGATATTGAAAAAGAGCGTGGAATTACCATCCTTGCGAAAAATACAGCAGTTGCCTACAACGGAACTCGTATCAACATCATGGACACACCAGGGCACGCGGACTTCGGTGGAGAAGTTGAACGTATCATGAAAATGGTTGACGGTGTTGTTTTGGTCGTAGATGCCTACGAAGGAACCATGCCACAGACTCGTTTCGTATTGAAAAAAGCCTTGGAACAAGACCTTGTACCTATCGTTGTGGTTAACAAAATCGATAAGCCATCAGCTCGTCCAGCAGAAGTAGTGGATGAAGTCTTGGAACTTTTCATCGAGCTTGGTGCGGATGATGACCAGCTTGACTTCCCAGTTGTTTATGCGTCAGCGATCAACGGAACCTCTTCATTGTCAGATGATCCAGCAGACCAAGAAAAGACTATGGCGCCGATCTTTGACACTATTATCGACCACATTCCAGCTCCAGTTGATAACTCAGATGAGCCCCTTCAATTCCAAGTGTCACTTTTGGACTACAACGACTTCGTAGGTCGTATCGGTATCGGACGTGTCTTCCGTGGTAGTGTAAAGGTTGGGGATCAAGTAACCCTTTCTAAATTGGATGGTACAACTAAGAACTTCCGTGTCACAAAACTCTTTGGTTTCTTTGGTTTGGAACGTCGTGAAATTCAAGAAGCCAAAGCTGGTGACTTGATTGCCGTTTCAGGTATGGAAGATATCTTCGTTGGTGAAACAATTACTCCTACAGACGCAGTTGAAGCTCTTCCAGTTCTTCACATCGATGAGCCAACACTTCAAATGACCTTCTTGGTCAACAACTCACCATTTGCTGGTCGTGAAGGTAAATGGGTCACTTCTCGTAAAGTTGAAGAGCGCCTTCAAGCAGAATTGCAAACAGACGTTTCTCTTCGTGTTGAACCAACTGACTCACCAGATAAATGGACTGTATCAGGACGTGGGGAATTGCACTTGTCAATCCTTATCGAAACCATGCGTCGTGAAGGATATGAACTTCAAGTATCTCGTCCAGAAGTTATCGTAAAAGAAATTGATGGTGTTAAATGTGAACCATTTGAACGTGTTCAAATCGACACACCAGAAGAGTACCAAGGATCTGTTATCCAAAGTCTTTCTGAACGTAAAGGTGAAATGTTGGATATGATCTCAACTGGTAATGGTCAAACTCGTTTGGTCTTCCTTGTTCCAGCCCGTGGTTTGATTGGATACTCAACTGAGTTCTTGTCAATGACTCGTGGTTACGGTATCATGAACCATACCTTCGACCAATACTTGCCATTGATTCCAGGTGAAATCGGTGGACGTCACCGTGGTGCCCTTGTTTCTATCGATACTGGTAAGGCAACGACTTACTCTATCATGTCTATCGAAGAACGTGGAACTATCTTTGTCAACCCAGGTACTGAGGTTTACGAAGGAATGATCATCGGTGAAAACTCTCGTGAAAATGACTTGACTGTTAATATTACGAAAGCGAAACAAATGACTAACGTTCGTTCAGCAACTAAGGATCAAACAGCGGTTATCAAGACTCCTCGTATCTTGACACTTGAAGAATCACTTGAGTTCTTGAACGACGACGAGTACATGGAAGTAACGCCTGAGTCTATCCGTTTGCGTAAACAAATCCTTAACAAGGCAGAGCGTGAGAAAGCAAACAAAAAGAAAAAATCAGCTGAATAAGAGCTAGAAAGAGCAGAAAATGGTCTATTTAATCATAGGGATTTTATTACTCTTACTCTATATATTTGCGACACCTCAAAGTATCAAGGGGACGGTTAATATTGTAATTCTTGTTTTTGGTCTCGTTTCCCTCGTGATTTTGCTTATGTTGTCCATCCTGCAAATCTTTCAGCTACCAACAGAATTTTTTATCACAGTAGCCATGTTGGTCCTTGCTTACTTTAGTTTGCGAGATATATCTTTAATGTCGGTGAAAAAGAGATAGGAAAACGGCTGTGGAGTTCTATTAGGATTCGGTAAATATTTTGATAAAACATAACTACCACAAGTGAAGTCAGAAAAACTGATTTCACTTGTGGTTTTTGCTTTGTAGAATCTAGAATTTTAGGCTCTTTCAGCTTCATCGGCCTCCTACTTTTATTCACTAGATTTTTATTAAGTAGCAGATAATAGAAGAACTTCTGGGAGGAAATCACGTTCTTACTGTGAATGTTTACAAAGGATGTGGATGTTTTTCTTTCAAAATTGGATAAAGAAGCTAAATATAACAATTTTGTTATTCAAATCCTTTGTAGGAGTCTACTATTTTTGATATACTGTGAGAAGGAATAGATACGAAATTGGAGTTTGTCATGAAACAACATCATGTTAAAGAAAAACAACGCTTTTCTTTGAGAAAGTATGCAGTAGGAACTTGTTCCGTCTTATTAGGAACGAGTTTATTTTTTGTAGGCACAAGTGGAAATGCTGTGCTTGCAGAGGAAAGGATTCCCCAGCTAGTGTCACACTATGTGGAAGATAAAGACTTGCCTGAATCTTTGAAGGCTGAACTACGTTGGTTTGAAGAGAATGCTATCCAAGTGGAGGAAGGTAAGGATTATTACTTCATCTACCGTAAATCTACTGCGAAGTTACCTGATACTGGCTTGTTTTCAAATGCTATCCTGCCTGTGCTAGGTACAGGAATCTTGTTAGTTTCGCTCACTCTCATTAAAAAGAGAAAGGGAGCCTCTCTCTTTCTAGTGACAGTTTTGGCTGTAGGTGGGACTGCTCTATCGGTTTCTGCCTTGGAGAACTTAGTAGAGCTTCGTCCAGCTCTTGTCAAAACAGTTGCAGGAGAATTTTTGCCTAGACCTGAAAAGATTGAGGGTTATGAATTTACAGGCTATTATTTTGTAAGCGGGAATGGAGAAGTTTCTAGAAATGAAAATACAAAACCTCATTCTCCACAAGCAGATAAGGTAGAATCCACCTCAATTCCAAGTGAAGGTGTCCCAAGTTTAGAAGAGGTGAAGCCAGAGCTTGAAGTTGCGACAGAGACCATCGCCTATGACACTCTTTATCAGGACGATCCAGACTTGCTTAAGGGTCAAACCCGTGTCATTCAAGCAGGGGTTGCAGGTGAGCGCACTATTTTAACCGAGGTGAGGACTGTAGATGGCAAGGAAACCCGTAAAGTAGTTTCTAATGAAGTTACGACCGCACCCGTTACCGAAATTATCGCAGTAGGCACTAAGGTAGAGTCCACCTCAATACCAAGCGAAGGTACTCCGAGCTTGGTCGAGGAGAAACCAGAGCTTGAAGTGACGACAGAAGCCGTTGCTTATGATACTATTCATCAGGACGATCCGGACTTGCTTAAGGGTCAAACCCGTGTCATCAGAGCAGGAGTAGCCGGTGAACGTACTATTTTAACCGAGGTTACGACTGTCGATAGCAAGGAAAATCGCAAACTAGTTTCTAATGAAATAACAACCGCGACCGTTACCGAAATTATCGCAGTAGGCACCAAGGTAGAATCAACTTCAATTCCAAGCGAAGGTGCTCCAAGTCTTGTTGAAGATAAACCAGAATTGGAAGTTACGACAGAAGCCATTGCTTATGATACTATTTATCAGGATGATCCAGACTTGCTTAAGGGTCAAACTCGTGTCATCAGAGTAGGAGTAGCCGGTGAGCGTACCATCTTAACCGAGGTGACAACTGTCGATGGCAAGGAAAATCGCAAGCAGGTCTCTAATGAAGTCACCAACTCCCCTGTATCAGAAATCATCACAGTAGGCACTAAGGTAGAGCACACCTCAATTCCAAGTGAAGGTGTTCCAAGTTTAGAAGAGGTGAAACCAGAGCTTGAAGTTACGACAGAAGCAGTTGCTTATGACACTATTCATCAGGAAGATCCAGACTTGCTTAAGGGTCAAACTCGTATTA
>NZ_JARZZP010000009.1:43003-108251 GCF_029948085.1 Streptococcus taonis
CTTGAAGTTACGACAGAAGCAGTTGCTTATGACACTATTCATCAGGAAGATCCAGACTTGCTTAAGGGTCAAACTCGTATTATCCAAGCAGGCCTATCAGGTGAGCGTACTATCTTAACCGAGGTCACCAAGGTTGATGGTAAGGAAACCCGTAAAGTAGTTTCCAATGAAGTCACCACCGCCCCTGTATCAGAAATCATCGCAGTAGGTACTAAGGTAGACTCCACCTCAACCCCAAGTGAAGTTTCTCCAAGCTTGGTCCAAGAGAAACCAGAGCTTGAAGTTACGACAGAAGCAGTTGCTTATGACACTATTCATCAGGACGATCCAGATTTGCTTAAGGGTCAAACTCGTGTCATCAGAGCAGGAGTAGCAGGTGAGCGTACTATTTTAACCGAGGTTGCAACTGTCGATGGCAAGGAAACTCGCAAACTGGTTTCTAATGAAATAACAACCGCGCCCGTTACCGAAATTATCGCAGTAGGCACCAAGGTAGACTCCACCCCAATTCCAAGCGAAGGTACTCCAAGCTTGGTAGAGGTGAAGCCAGAGCTTGAAGTTACGACAGAAGCCGTTGCCTATGATACTGTTTATCAGGACGATCCGGACTTGCTTAAGGGCCAAACTCGTGTTGTTCGAGCAGGGGTTGCAGGTGAGCGCACTATTTTAACCGAGGTCACGACTGTGGATGGCAAGGAAGACCGCCAAGTCAAATCCAATACTGTGACTTTGGAGCCAATTTCCGAAATCATAGCAGTAGGCACTAAGGTAGAATCCACTTCAACTCCAAGTGAAGGTACACCAAGCTTGGTCGAGGTGAAGCCAGAGCTTGAAGTTACAACAGAGGCTCTTGCTTATGATACTATTCATCAGGACGATCCGGACTTGCTCAAGGGTCAAACCCGTGTCATTCGAGCAGGAGTAGCAGGTGAGCGCACTATTTTAAAGGAAGTGACGACCGTAGATGGCAAGGAAAATCGCAAGCAGGTCTCTAATGAAGTTACCACCGCGTCCGTTACCGAAATTATCGCAGTAGGTACTAAGGTAGAATCCACCTCGATTCCAAGCGAAGGTACTCCAAGCTTGGTCGAGGTGAAACCAGAACTTGAAGTTACGACAGAAACCGTTGCCTATGATACACTTCATCAGGACGATCCGGACTTGCTTAAGGGTCAAACTCGTGTTATTCAAGCAGGCGTTGCAGGCGAGCGCACGATCTTAACCGAGGTGACGACTGTAGATGGCAAGGAAACTTGCAAACTGGTTTCTAATGAAATAACAACCGCGCCCGTTACCGAAATTATCGCAGTAGGTACTAAGGTAGACTCCACCTCGATTCCAAGCGAAGGTACTCCAAGTCTTGTTGAAGATAAACCAGAATTGGAAGTTACGACAGAAGCAGTTGCTTATGACACTATTCATCAGGAAGATCCAGACTTGCTTAAGGGTCAAACTCGTATTATTCAAGCAGGCCTATCAGGTGAGCGTACTATCTTAACAGAGGTCACCAAGGTTGATGGTAAGGAAACTCGTAAAGTAGTTTCCAATGAAGTCACCACCTCCCCTGTATCAGAAATTATCGCAGTAGGTACTAAGGTAGAATCTACCTCAACACCAAGCGAAGGTACTCCAAGCTTGGTCGAGGTGAAACCAGAGCTTGAAATTACGACAGAATCCGTTGCTTATGATACTCTTCATAAGGATGATCCAGACTTGCTTCAGGGTCAAACTCGTATTATCCAAGCAGGCCTATCAGGTGAGCGCACTATTTTAACCGAGGTGAGGACTGTAGATGGCAAGGAAGTCCGCCAAGTCAAATCCAACACTGTAACCTTGGCGCCAGTTACCGAAATCATCGCAGTAGGCACTAAGGTAGAATCCACTTCAACTCCACGTGAAGGTACACCAAGCTTGGTCCAAGAGAATCCAGAGCTTGAAGTTGCGACAGAAAACGTTGCTTATGATACTATTCATCAGGAAGATCCGGACTTGCTTAAGGGTGAAACCCGCCTTATCCGAGCAGGCGTTGCAGGCGAGCGCACGATTTTAACGGAAGTGACGATTGTCGATGGCAAGGAGGTCCGTCAAGTCAAGTCCAACACTGTAACCTTAGAACCAGTTACCGAAATTATCGCAGTAGGTACTAAGGTAGAATCCACCTCAACCCCAAGTGAATGTTCTCCAAGCTTGGTCCAAGAGAATCCAGAGCTTGAAGTTACGACAGAATCCGTTGCCTATGATACAATACATCATGAAGATCCAGACTTGCTTAAGGGTCAAACCCGCCTTATCCGAGCAGGCGTTGCAGGCGAGCGCACTATTTTAACGGAAGTCACGACTGTAGATGGCAAGGAAGACCGCCAAGTCAAATCCAACACTGTAACCTTGGCGCCAGTTACCGAAATCATCGCAGTAGGCACTAAGGTAGAATCGACCTCAATTCCAAGTGAAGGTTCTCCAAGCTTGGTCGAGGAGAAGCCAGATCTTGAAGTAACGACAGAATCCGTTGCTTATGACACTATTCATCAGGAAGATCCAGACTTGCTTAAGGGTCAAACCCGTGTCATCAGAGTAGGAGTAGCCGGCGAGCGTACTATTTTAACCGAGGTTACGAGTGTAGATGGCAAGGAAAATCGCAAGCAGGTCTCTAATGAAATAACAACAGCCCCGATTCCAGAAATCATCCTTGTAGGGACCAAAAAAGAGCCTCTGCCTTTACCACAACCAAAAGTTGAAACCCAAACAATCCCCTACAAAATAATTTATCAAGCAGATGACAGTCAAGAGGTCGGTTCTAGAAAAACGAAAACACATGGTGTCAATGGACAAGTAGAAACCACTACCCGATATACAAGAGATCAAACAAGTGGCCAGATTGCAGAGTCTAGTACATCAAAAACCTTGGTGGAAAAGGTAGATGAGATTATTCTAGTTGGAAGCAAACCAAGTGTGGAAATGAAGGTTATCACCAATAAAACGATATATGAAGCGGACCCTGCGCTTCCTTATCAAACAGAAAAAGTTGCTGTTTCAGGTAAGGAAGGAAGCGAAAAAACGACTACCACCTATCAAGTAGATGCTCAGACAGGTCAGGTTACAGAAAGAGAACACCAAAAAGAAGTAACAGCTCCGATTGATAAGGTAGTGAAGGTCGGAAATGTCCAGACTATTGTGACCCCAATTCCAATCAAGGAGGAACGTCGTCAGGATCCAACACTTGATAAGGATTTTGAAAAAGTAGAAAGCCAGGGCGAGCCTGGCGAGACCACCACTACCAGAGTCTATGAAGTAAATTCTCAAACAGGTGAATTGCTATCACACACGGAAACAAGTACTGTGACAAAAGCAATGAAGCCAAAGATCATCTTGGTGGGAAGCAAAGAAAACAAACCTCATCTTCTTCCAGTGAATACGGAGTTGGAAAATGCCATTGATGTAAGACCGGCTAGCCAAGGAATGAAGGCTGTAGATTTGCTTTCCAATCCTTACGTGACAAATGCCCTCAGACCAAATATTCTGGGACGGGATGTAATTAGTAAGAAGATTGAACTCAAAAAAACTAATCCTACTATTACAGATGAAGAGGTTAAAGAAGTCCTTCGCAAAGAATATCTAGAGAGATTATCTATTAAAGATACGCTTGAAGAAACGAAAAAGACCCTAGATACAGACCTTAAAAAAGTTGTAGCCCATACCTTGAGTGTACTCGGAAACACAGCAGAAACCAGAGCCAAGGTTCAGGCAGATTTAGAAGCTAATAAGGAAAAGATTCTCCTAGGTTTAACCTATATCAATCGTTTCTACAATATTGATTTTGGCAAAACCAACATCCGTGATATTCTTGCCTACAATCCAAGCTCTTTTGGCAAGAAGGTGACGTCATTAGAATGGCTAACATCTCTAGGTTCAATGAGCTATGATGAGATGAAGCTGGTCAATAGTCCACGAACATTTGAAACATACTTTGGAAAAGTAACAGATAAGTCAAGCCTATTAGACTTCCTTGACTATAACCGAACAACCTTTACAAACATGGATGGCGATACTTGGTTGAAGGATGCTACAAAAGCCATCGTTGTTGAGAAGCAATCTAAAGAAAAAACAGACGAAAATGTAAGTCTCTACACGAAGTTGACCTCTGATCCTGCCAAGTATGGAGCAGAACCTCAACAGATTGATAATCGCAAACAATATAACATGGCTACCCTTCTAGGACTAGTGAATATCAAGGAACCAAGCGTTTATGCCATTACAAATATGGCAACCGTTTCTTACGGAAATATCGGAACTTATATGGATACCTCACTGGCTCAGAGCAATCCTGCTCAATATAAGGCTGAATTGGAAAAAGTGAAGGCTTTGGTTGAATTGACAGCTGAGCGTCAGGCTGCTTATGTTGATACGCTTTATAGAATCACTAAAAAAGACAATCAATCAAAACTAGTAACCAACCGTTTGATTGTGGATACTATGAAAAAGTATACTAGTAAGCAAAATGTAGGCATCAAGGAAACCTGGTCCAAGGAGTTTGGTCCAGAGGCGGATAAGGGAGTCAAGGACTTCATGTCTCCGTTAGGCATGTATTCTCCGCCTCAATCAGTAGGTGCTGAGGCTAATGGGGCTGGTGTTCGCTACTTTATTGATAGGGTTTTGGACGATCGAGGGTCAGCAACCTATTCTCATGAAATGACTCACTTGTTGGATCGTACAGTTCTCTTTAACAATTATGGTCGACGAGATGGTACAGGGGCAGAATTCTATGCACGTGGAATCTTTGAAAACTCCTACACTCCTGAAACGGATAGCTACTTTAACTTGAACTTTGTTTATGATGAGAGTGACAAAGACAGTTTCTACAACAAGACACCAGAGCGCTTTAAATCAGCCGCAGATTTGAAAGAATATATGCACGGTAGTTTCGATGTTCTCTATACTTTAGATTATCTAGAAGCTGAGGCGAGTCGAGGATTATCAGCAACGGATAAGGCAGTCTACTTCAAGCAACTCTTACCAAGTGCGACAAGTGGTTCAAGAACACCTGTTCCTTATCCAAATCCATCGGTCAAACCAACTCACCAGAGTGAGGAAATCAAGGCCTTGACCGAGGCAGATGCTAGCAAGCTAGGCGATGTTCATAGTTTGATTGACAATCACATCGTGGTAAATCGCTATATCATTAAAGGATTTACGGCTACAGGGAAAGTAGATGCCAATGGTTATTATACCGTTGATATGTTTGATACGATTTATGGTGTCAACGAAAATGATAAGGGGATGAGTGGCGATATCAGCTTTAGAAAACAAGCCTTTGAACTCATGGCAGGTCTTGGTTACTACGAAGGCTTCGTTCCTTATGTCTCTAATCAATACAAGCAAGATGCAGAAAAAGAGAATCGTCCTTTGTCAGACCAGTACATCTTTGAAAAGATCTTAGCTGGTAAGACCTATGCTCAATTTAAGAAGGAACAAATGGATGAACGGATTGCTAATATCAGTAAGTTAAAACCGATTACCATTGACTACAAAGGTAAGCAAGAACTGATTTCTAGTCCTGAAAGAATGAAGCAATTGATGGAAGAAGCGGTAAAAGAAGAACTTGCTCAGATTAAAGTAGGAAATATCAGCCAAAAACAATACCGATTTATTGAAACTCCTGTTCAGACGTTGAAAAAAGCTATATACAAGGCATATCTCAAGGAATCAAATGAGTTTAGAAATTCCATCTATACTTCTTAAGGGAAAGATAAGTCTATCATTAGGAGTTCATAGAAATTTTGCAACTCAGTAAGATTCACTAGTGAGCTAGGTTCGAAACAGAAAAACACCTTTCGAATGGCAAGTTTTTGCAGATCGAAAGGTGTTTTGTGTGTTAAGATAAATTACTTTTGTCTTCAGTATACCGCTGATAGAAGTCAACTTTCAGTTGGATAAAGTTTTCCAATTCGCGTAGGAGTTGGAGCAAGGTTGCGCGTGTTTCAAATTCTTCTCTTGTTTTTGGGAGGGTGCGATGACGAAAAACTTCAAGATAGCCTTCGATGGCAGCTAGCAAATCATCGGCAGGATTGGTCTGGCTGAGTTGATCCGCAATTTTCGCAAAAAGTTGAGCAAGGATCAGGCTTTCACTTGCGGCTAGATTACAGGTGTTGATTTGCTGGGCCATATTGCGAAGAATGCGACTCTGTCTCTGTCTCATTTCAAAATAGTGGATGTGGTAATCGGTTTGGTGAAAAAGATGATCCGAATGGTCTAGGTAGACGAGTTTTAGAGCTTCTTCAAGGAGCTGGTCCAGTTCTTCAACAAGTTGGGCACGGTTACGACCATCACCTTTTCCAAGGTAATATTCAAAACGGAGGAGGATATGCTTGAGTTTTTCTTCTACCTTGAGATGGTAGAGATGGATCTCTTTTTGCCGAGAAGGCATATAGAGATTGACTGTCAAGGCAAAGCTAGTACCGATGAGAAATAGGAGAAGTTCATTCACTAGCAGTTCTGGTGAGGTAGACTCTTGAACTAAGAGATGACTGACCAAGACACTACTAGGGGTAATGCCAATCTCCCAGCCCAGTTTATAGGTCAGAGGGACATAGAGGGCGAGATAGAGACCAAAACTCCAAATATGGTAGCCAGTCAGTTGAAAGGCTAAGACGCCGATAGACAGAGCCAGCAGGGTTGAGAATAAGCGGTTTTTAGCCAGTTTGATCGTACTTCTACGGGTATCTGATAAGCTCAAAAGGGCGATGATACCAGCAGAAACAGCCGAAGATAAATCAAGAAAGTAGGCTAGAACACAGGCTAGACAAGTGGCTAAAACAAGTTTAAAAGTACGTTGAGTGATAGACATGAGACATTTCCTAAAATGAATGATAGAAACCAGACAAAGGCGGTGGGACAGAAATCGATAGACAAAGTCTCGATTTCGTCGTCCCAGCCCCGCGAGGATGATTAGGAGCTTTTTGGAGTCTAAAAGACGAACAAAAAGTTCAATCAGCTACCGCGTCAAAGTTTGATTGTTAATGAAAAGTGAGGTCGGGATTTTTTGTCCCAACCTCCTTGATTATTTATTGCGAGCAGAGGAAAATTCGGCTACTGCTGTAAAGAGGACATCTGTTGAGGAGTTGAGGGCTGTTTCGCAAGAGTCTTGGATAACACCGATGACAAATCCGACACCCACAACCTGCATAGCGATATCATTGGTAATCCCAAAGAGACTGCAAGCAACCGGGATAAGTAGGAGAGAACCTCCAGCAATTCCTGAAGCACCGCAGGCAGAGATGGCTGCAACAATACTGAGTACAAAGGCTGTTGCAAAATCAACTGAGATTCCAAGGGTATTGACAGCAGCTAGGGTTAAGATATTGATAGTGACAGCAGCTCCAGCCATATTGATAGTTGATCCAAGTGGGATAGAGACAGAATAGGTATCTGGATTAAGCCCTAGATCCTCACAGAGTTTCATATTAACAGGGATATTTGCAGCTGAGCTTCGGGTGAAAAAGGCTGTGACTCCGCTGATACGCAAACATTTCCAAACAAGTGGATAAGGATTTTTCTTGATAAAGAGAAAAGCAATCAGAGGATTGATCACTAGGGCAACGAAAACCATAGTGGCAATCAAAAGTCCGAGTAAGATTCCGTAATTTGCTAAACTCGCAATACCTTGGCCAGAGATGGTTTCGAAGACTAACCCTAGGATACCAAATGGCGCAAGGTTAATGATCCATTCGACGATTTTTGAAGTCACACTGGCCATTGTTTTGAGTAGTTCCTTGCTATTTTTGCTAGCTTCTCGCATGGCAACTCCAAAGACGATAGCCCAAGACAAAATTCCGATATAGTTAGCTTCGATGATGGCATTGACAGGATTGTCTACTATTTTTAGTAGGAGATTACTGAGGACTTGTCCGATGCCGTCTGGAGGAGTAACTTCTGTACTAGCACTACTCAAGACCATCTGAACAGGGAAGAGAAAGCTAGCCAAAACTGCTACAAGAGCCGCAGCAAAGGTCCCAAGCAAATAGAGGAAAATGACTTTTTTCATATTGCTATCTTGACCTTTCTGGTGTTGGGAAAGGGCGTTAGCGACTAAAGCAAAAACCAGGACAGGGGCGATGGCCTTTAGTCCTCCTACAAATAAATCTCCCAATAAACCAATGCCAGTTAGATTAGGAACGAGTAGACCTAGAATAGCTCCCAAGGTCATTCCAATCCCGATCCGTTTGATCAGATTTGTTTTGTTCCAAGCACGAATAATTCTTTTCATAAAGGTCTCCTTTTTGTGTATTGTTTATGATTATAGTATAAATATACTTGAAAAGCAAGTGTCTTATAGATTTTATTAGAATAAATGAATATTTATGAAAAGGATGGCGAGGAAGGATTTATGGTATAATGAATAGAAAAGGAGTTTTATATGCAAGAATTTTTTCAACGTTATCTGGATAAATTAGATGTAACAACTGTTTTAGAAAATCTCTTGACCAAGGTGATTTCTCTTCTACTTCTTATCCTTCTATTCTATATAGCTAAAAAGTTCCTCCATGTTGCTGTACGAAAGATTGTTAAACCTTCACTTAAGTTTTCAAATCGAGATGCAGGTAGACAAAAGACCATTTCTCGTTTGCTTGAAAATATTTTTAACTACACACTTTATTTCTTTTTGATTTATTGTATTTTATCCATTCTAGGTTTACCTGTCTCTAGCTTGCTTGCAGGTGCAGGGATTGCTGGGGTAGCTATCGGTATGGGAGCACAAGGCTTTCTATCAGACGTCATCAACGGCTTCTTTATTCTCTTTGAACGTCAGTTGGATGTGGGAGATGAAGTTATTTTGACCAATGGGCCTATTACTGTATCGGGAAAAGTCGTTAGTGTTGGAATTCGGACGACTCAACTGAGAAGTGACGACCAAGCCCTTCACTTTGTTCCTAACCGCAATATTACCGTTGTGAGTAATTTTTCAAGGAAAGAAGAGAACTGAAATTTTACTTGATTTATGGTACAATAGAAAGAGTTTGGTAAAGGAGAAACGATGTTTTTAGATAAGCAGTTAGGGAATGGTTGCACCTGGATTAATCTAGATGTGGAAATCATCAAAAATCTTGAAGATTTATCTGAAATCTATGGATTGGATAAAGAAACCATCGAGTATGCGCTGGATAGAAACGAACGAGCCCACATGGATTATAACCGTGAAAACGGGACAGTGACCTTTATCTACAACGTTCTTGACTTAGAAAGGGACAAGGAATACTATGAAGCTATTCCTATGACCTTTATCGTGGAAAAGCAACGAATGATTACCATCAGCAATCATAAGAACGCTTATGTCATTGATCAGATGCTAGGCTATCTTGAAAATCATGAAATCATTTCAATCTACAAGTTTCTATTTGCCGGTTTAGAGCTTATCAGCAATGCTTATTATCCTGTCATTGAACAGATGGATAAAAGTAAGGATGAAATCAGTGCCTTGTTGCGTCAAACAACCACTAAAAAAAATCTCTTTGCCCTCTCTGACTTGGAAACTGGTATGGTTTACTTGACAGCTGCGGCTAAACAAAATCGCCTCCTCTTGGAGCATATCCAGGGACATGCGCTTTATCGGAACTTTAACGAAGTGGAAAGAGAGCAGTTTGATGATGCTATGATTGAAGCTCATCAGTTGGTGTCTATGACAGATTTGATTTCCCAGGTTTTACAACAACTCTCAGGATCTTACAATAATATCCTAAACAACAATCTGAATGATAATTTGACAACCTTGACCATTATTTCAGTTTTGCTAGCCATTCTTGCAGTCATTACAGGATTTTTCGGAATGAATGTCCCTCTGCCATTTACAGAAGAGCCTAATGCCTGGATATATATTTTAATTGCTAGTTTAATTTTATGGGCAATCTTGGCTCAGTATCTAAAGAAAATTGCTAGAAACTAAAAAATAGAAAGAAAAGGAGCCAGAATGGCGATTGAAAATTATATGCCAGATTTTGCTGTGGAAGCAGTTTATGATCTGACAGTTCAAAGCCTGCAGGAGCAGGGAATCAAGGCTGTTTTGGTTGATCTGGATAATACCCTCATTGCTTGGAATAATCCAGATGGAACAGCAGAGATGAAGCAATGGTTACATGATCTCCGAGATGCTGGGATACGTATCATTGTGGTATCTAACAATACTCCCAAACGTGTCAAACGAGCAGTTGAAAAATTTGATATTGACTATGTTTACTGGGCACTGAAGCCCTTTACTTTAGGAATTAACCGTGCCATGAAACATTTCCACTATGAAAAAGACCAAGTGGTCATGGTAGGTGACCAGCTGATGACGGATATTCGAGCAGCCCACCGAGCAGGCATTCGCTCGATTTTGGTTAAACCCTTGGTTCAACACGACTCCATTAAGACTCAGATTAACCGAGCGCGTGAGCGTCGTGTCATGAGAAAAATCGCTGAAAAGTACGGCCCTATTACTTATAAAAAAGGAATCTAATTATGGAAGAAATTCTCTGTATTGGTTGTGGAGCAACTATTCAGACTACAGATAAGACTGGGCTTGGTTTCACCCCCCAGTCGGCACTCGAAAAAGGTTTGGAGACAGGTGAAGTCTATTGTCAACGCTGTTTCCGTCTTCGTCACTACAATGAAATCACTGATGTTCAGTTAACGGATGATGATTTCCTCAAACTTCTGCACGAGGTGGGGGACAGTGATGCCTTGGTAGTTAATGTCATTGATATCTTTGACTTTAATGGTTCTGTCATCCCAGGTTTGCCACGTTTTGTATCGGGCAATGATGTGCTCTTAGTCGGAAATAAAAAAGATATCCTACCTAAGTCAGTTAAGCCTGGTAAAATTAGCCAATGGCTCATGGAACGTGCCCACGAAGAGGGACTTCGTCCTGTCGATGTCGTCCTGACTTCGGCACAAAACAAGCATGCCATCAAGGAAGTCATTGATAAAATTGAGCACTATCGTAAGGGACGTGATGTTTACGTAGTTGGTGTGACCAATGTGGGGAAATCAACCCTTATCAATGCTATCATCCAGGAAATTACTGGTGACCAGAATGTCATCACAACTTCACGCTTCCCAGGAACAACCTTGGATAAGATTGAAATTCCACTTGATGATGGTTCTTATATCTATGATACGCCGGGAATTATCCATCGTCATCAGATGGCCCACTACTTGACGGCTAAAAACCTCAAGTATGTCAGTCCTAAAAAGGAAATCAAACCTAAAACCTATCAGCTCAATCCAGAGCAAACTCTATTTTTAGGTGGCTTGGGACGATTTGATTTCATTGAAGGAGAAAAGCAAGGATTTACAGCTTTCTTTGACAATGAACTCAAACTTCATCGTACCAAGCTTGAAGGAGCGAGTGACTTTTACGATAAGCATCTAGGAACCCTCCTCACACCACCAAATAGCAAGGAAAAAGAAGATTTTCCAAAACTAGTCCAACATGTCTTTACTATCAAGGATAAAACAGACCTCGTTATCTCAGGACTAGGCTGGATCCGTGTAGCAGGAACTGCCAAAGTAGCCGTCTGGGCACCAGAAGGCGTAGCAGTCGTCGCACGAAAAGCAATTATTTAAAATAAAATCACTGAGCGAACAAAGTGAGCTCATAAAAAGATAGTTATTGTTGTGGTGTGATTGCCAATCCATAGATTGGCAAGGGGCACAATTGAGACCTAGGCTCAATTGTGAGGTCCGGAAATCCATTTTTCAAAGATGAAATCATTGAAAAATTAGTTCCGACCGTCCCCACCACCTAAAATAACTATCAAAAAAGGAAGAAAGAATATGTCATTAACATCGAAACAACGTGCCTTCCTCAACAGCCAGGCACACACCCTCAAACCCATCATCCAAATCGGGAAAAATGGACTCAACGACCAAATCAAAACCAGCGTTCGTCAGGCACTTGATGCTCGTGAATTGATTAAGGTTACACTCTTGCAAAATACAGATGAAAATATCCACGAAGTAGCTGAAATCTTGGAAGAAGAAATCGGTGTGGATACAGTCCAAAAAATCGGCCGTATCTTGATTTTATATAAGCAATCAAGCAAGAAAGAAAATCGTAAGATTTCTAAAAAAGTTAAAGAAATCTAAAAATATACTCCAAAAAACTGTTTTTACAGAAGACTAAAGGAGATTAGCCTATGGCAATCGAACTATTAACTCCTTTTACAAAAGTGGAGTTAGAGCCAGAAATAAAGGATAAAAAACGTAAGCAAGTTGGAATCTTAGGGGGAAATTTTAACCCTGTTCACAATGCCCACCTGATCGTGGCAGACCAAGTACGCCAGCAGTTGGGATTGGATCAAGTTCTGCTCATGCCTGAATACCAACCCCCTCATGTAGACAAAAAGGAAACCATCCCTGAGCACCACCGTCTTAAAATGCTTGAATTGGCTATTGACGGAGTTGAAGGTTTAGCTATTGAGACTATTGAGCTAGAGCGCAAGGGCATTTCCTACACCTACGACACCATGAAGATTTTGACAGAGAAGAATCCAGATACAGATTATTACTTTATCATCGGTGCCGATATGGTAGACTATTTACCTAAGTGGTATAGAATTGATGAACTGGTCGACCTAGTTCAATTTGTAGGAGTTCAGCGCCCACGCTACAAGGCTGGGACTTCTTATCCAGTCATCTGGGTAGATGTGCCTCTTATGGACATTTCATCTAGTATGGTGCGTGACTTCATTGCCCAAGGACGAACACCCAACTTTCTCCTACCAAAACCAGTGCTAGACTATATCGAGAAAGAAGGGCTTTACTGATGGCATACCAAGACTATATCAACTGTTCGCGTAAAGAATTGTTGGAAAAAATGGCAGAGCTCCTACCTGAAAAACGTCTAACCCATTGTCTGGGTGTAGAGCGTGCAGCCATAGAATTGGCTCAGCGCTTTGGTGTGGATGTTGAAAAAGCAGGTCTAGCCGGTCTCCTTCATGACTATGCTAAAAAGCTATCAGATCAAGAATTTCTAGACTTGATTGACCGATATCAACTAGATCCAGACTTCAAAAATTGGGGCAATAATGTCTGGCATGGGATGGTAGGAATTTACAAGATTCAGGAAGATTTAGATTTGAAAGATCCTGAAATTCTGCGTGCAATAGAAATCCATACAGTTGGAGCGAGTCAGATGACGGATCTTGACAAAGTTATCTATGTTGCAGACTACATCGAGCACAATCGTGCCTTTCCAGGAGTAGATGAGGCGCGTGAAATTGCTGAACTATCACTAAATAAGGCAGTAGCTTACGAGACAGCTCATACCGTGGAGCATTTAGCTCATCAGGGATTCCCCATCTATCCCCAAACCCTTGAAACCTATAACGCCTTTGTGCACTATTTGAAAGAGGATTAAATGAAGACGGCTTTTATAATCATTGATGTTCAGAATATTTTAGTGGAAACTGGGTTTCAGACAAAAAGTCTATTGGAAAAAATTTCTTATTTACAAAACCAGGCTAGAAGCAAGAATATCGAAATTATTTATGTTCAACATATTGAGAACTCTGAAGCTCAAACATCAGAAGATTGGCAGTTATCTGAGTTTTTAAGTCGAAAACCTAATGAAAAGGTCTTTCAGAAGAAGTATAACAGTATTTTCAAAGAAACTGGTTTAAAAGAATACTTGGATAAACAGGGGATTGAAAAATTAGTTTTATGTGGTATGCAGACAGAATATTGTGTGGATACCTCTGTCAAGGTTGCCTTTGAATATGGCTATCAGCTTATTATTCCAGAAGGAACTTGCACAACGTTTGATGGCGATGACATTCCAGCAGAAACGATAAATGAATTTTATGAGGGCATTTGGGAGGAGCGCTTTGCAGATGTCCTAGATTACAAACATATTTTCTAGAAAGAGGACTAAATGAACGAAAAAGAATTACTAGAACTAGTCGTGAAAGCGGCTGATGAGAAACGTGCGGAGGATATCCTGGCACTTGATGTACAAGATTTGACTAGTGTGACTGACTACTTTGTCATCACTAGTTCTATGAATAGCCGTCAATTGGACGCTATCGCTGAAAATATCCGTGAAAAAGTAGCGGAAGCTGGCTTTAAAGGCAGCCATGTCGAAGGTGATGCAGCTGGAGGCTGGGTCTTGCTAGACCTCGGCAGTGTCGTTGTGCATATCTTTTCAGAAGAAATGCGTGCCCACTATAATCTAGAAAAACTTTGGCATGAGGCAGAGTCAGTAGACCTCTCAGAAACTCTGGCTTAGAAGATGAACTCAGTTGCAGTCAACTGGGTTTTATTTGCTTATTTTAGAAAAATTGATTGAAAGGTAAAGAGCGAGTGGTATTTGCCAGGGAAGCTCTTTGTAACTTAATTATGCCTACTTATGAAACCTTTGCGGCTGTTTACGATGCTGTGATGGACGATAGTTTATACGATAAATGGATGGATTTTTCCCTGCGTCATTTGCCAAAGACTAAGGAGAGAAAGAAACTCTTGGAGCTGGCTTGTGGTACAGGTATCCAGTCTGTGCGCTTTTCTCAGGCAGGTTTTGATGTAACTGGACTGGATTTGAGCGCAGACATGTTGAAGATTGCGGAGAAGAGAGCTACTTCAGCCAAGCAAAAGATTGATTTTATTGAAGGTAATATGTTGGATTTGTCCAAGGTAGGAACTTATGACTTTGTCACTTGTTATTCGGACTCTATCTGTTACATGCAGGATGAGGTGGAAGTAGGGGACGTCTTTAAAGAAGTCTATAATGCCCTCAATGAAGATGGTGTTTTTATCTTTGATGTGCATTCGATCTACCAGACTGATGAGGTTTTTCCAGGCTATTCTTACCATGAAAATGCAGAAGACTTTGCCATGCTTTGGGATACATACGAGGATGCTGCTCCTCACTCTATCGTGCATGAACTGACTTTCTTTATCAAGGAAGAAGACGGGTCCTTTAGTCGTCATGATGAGGTGCATGAGGAGCGTACATACGAGTTTTTGACCTATGATATTCTGCTGGAACAGGCAGGTTTCCAATCCTTCAAACTTTATGCTGACTTTGAGGATAAGGAGCCAACAGAAACTAGCACCCGTTGGTTTTTTGTCGCGCAGAAGTAGGAGAACATCATGACCATCACAGGTATTATCGCGGAGTTCAATCCTTTTCATAATGGCCACAAATACCTGCTAGAACAGGCGGAGGGCCTGAAAATTGTGGCCATGTCTGGAAATTTCATGCAACGTGGAGAGCCTGCTATTGTAGATAAGTGGACTCGGACCCAGATGGCACTGGAGAATGGGGCAGACTTGGTAATAGAATTGCCCTTTTTAGTCAGTGTTCAGGCAGCGGATTTCTTTGGACAAGGAGCTGTTGATATCTTGGCTCGCCTGGGGATTGATAGCCTAGCCTTTGGGACAGAAGAAGTTCTAGATTATCAGAAAATCGCTGACTTATATGCAGAGCGTGGTCAAGAGATGGAGAAATTTGTGGATAATTTACCTGATTCTCTTTCTTATCCCCAGAAAACCCAAGCTATGTGGAAGGAATTTGCAGGTCTTGATTTTTCTGGTGATACGCCCAATCATGTCCTTGCTCTTGCCTATGCTAAGGCGGTAGCAGGGCGAAACATCAGCCTTCATCCAATTCAACGTCAGGGAGCTGGTTACCATTCTGTGGACAAGGATGTAGACTTTGCCTCAGCGACAGCTCTTCGTCAGCACCAAAATGACCAAGATTTCTTAGAACGTTTTATGCCTTCTGTTGAAATCTTTAAAAATGCTGGTAAGGTGAGCTGGGATAACTATTTTCCCTTGCTCTGCTATCAAATTTTGTCAAATCCTGACCTAACTACTATTTATCAGGTTAATCAGGAAATGGCAGTGCGTATCAAGGATTCCATAAAGACAGCTCGGTCTGTGGAAGAGTTAGTCGAGATAGTTGCTACCAAACGGTACACCAAGGCACGTGTACGTCGTTTATTGACTTATATCTTGGTACAAGCCAGAGAATGTGCCTTGCCAGAAGCTATTCATATCCTTGGATTTACCGAAAAAGGCAGGCAACATCTCAAGTCTCTGAAAGAGCAGGTCAATCTAGTTAGTAGAATCGGCAAAGAGCCCTGGGATGCCATGACTCAAAAGGCGGACCAAATTTATCAGCTGGGACACCCAAGTATCGCAGAACAAAATTTTGGTCGAGTGCCAATCAGAATCGAAACAAAGTAAGTCTACTGAGAGGTAGGCTTTTTAACTTATTTTTTCTAAAAAAATCTTTAAAAATTTACTTAGGGAGAATAGCCTATTTTATTAGGGAAAATAAGGGTTTTTAGACTTGAAATGACCAAAACAACTTCAAATTAAGGTTTGTTAAAAATCAATTTTTATGGTAGAATGTATAAGAATGCATATCATTCGGATAAACAAATAAATTGAGGTAAAAACATGGAAATTATGGCGATTGTTATCGTTGTTTTTGCCGTCATCATTGGTTTAGTCATTGGATATGTCAGCATCTCAGTCAAGATGAAATCATCACAAGAGGCTGCAGAGCTGATGCTTTTAAATGCTGAACAAGAAGCAACTAATTTACGAGGACAAGCTGAGCGCGAAGCGGATTTATTACTCAATGAAGCTAAGAGCGAAAGCAAGTCTCTTAAAAAAGAAGCACTATTGGAGGCCAAAGAAGAAGCCAGAAAATACCGTGAAGAAGTGGATGCTGAATTTAAATCGGAACGTCAAGAACTCAAGCAAATCGAAAGTCGTTTGACCGAACGTGCTAGCAGTCTTGATCGTAAAGATGACAATTTGACGAACAAAGAAAAAACACTTGAACAAAAAGAACAAAGTATTTCTGATAGAGCAAAAAACCTTGATGTACGTGAAGAGCAACTAGAAGAAATTGAGAAACAAAAGCAAGCTGAACTAGAGCGTATTGGAACTCTGACTCAGTCGGAAGCAAAAGACATTATCTTGGCCCAGACAGAGGAAAACTTGACTAAGGAAATTGCTAGTCGCATTCGTGAGGCTGAGCAAGAAGTCAAGGAACGTTCAGACAAATTGGCTAAGGATATCTTGTCCCAAGCTATGCAGAGAATTGCTGGTGAGTATGTGGCTGAGTCTACCAACTCTACGGTTCATCTGCCTGATGATACTATGAAAGGTCGTATCATTGGTCGTGAAGGACGTAATATCCGTACTTTTGAAAGTTTGACAGGGGTTGATGTTATCATTGATGATACGCCAGAAGTGGTAACCTTGTCAGGTTTTGACCCTATCCGTCGCGAGATTGCCCGTATGACGATGGAAACCTTGCTTAAGGATGGACGTATCCACCCAGCTCGTATCGAAGAGTTGGTTGAGAAAAATCGTCAAGAGATTGACAATAAGATTCGTGAATATGGTGAAGCCGCAGCCTATGAAATTGGTGCACCAAACCTTCACCCAGACTTGATGAAGATCATGGGACGCTTGCAGTTCCGTACTTCATACGGACAAAATGTCTTGCGTCATTCGATTGAAGTTGCTAAGTTGGCTGGTATCATGGCTAGCGAACTTGGTGAGAATGCTACCCTTGCTCGTCGCGCGGGATTCCTTCACGATATTGGTAAAGCCATTGACCGAGAGGTAGAAGGTAGCCACGTTGAGATTGGTACTGAGTTGGCTCGCAAGTACAAGGAACATCCAGTTGTGGTGAATACTATTGCCAGTCACCACGGAGATGTAGAACCTGAAAGTGTGATCGCAGTCATCGTTGCTGCGGCGGATGCATTGAGTGCTGCCCGTCCAGGAGCTCGTAGTGAGTCACTCGAAAGCTACATCAAACGTCTCCATGATCTTGAAGAAATTGCTAATAGCTTTGAAGGTGTTCAAAATAGCTTTGCCCTTCAAGCTGGTCGCGAAATCCGCATTATGGTAAATCCAGGTCAAATCAAAGATGACAAGGTCACAATCTTGGCTCATAAAGTTCGTGAGAAAATCGAAAACAATCTCGATTACCCAGGAAATATCAAGGTAACCGTGATTCGTGAACTTCGTGCAGTTGATTATGCAAAATAAATAAGAAAGAGCAGTTGAAAAATTACTGCTTTTTTGTTACACTAGATAGAAAGATTGTAGCGAGCAGAAATGGCTTTAGATATATAATCTTACAGAAATTTTCAAGTCATTTCACAAACTATCCAAAGGAGACATAATGGCAGACCGAGGCTTACTAATCGTTTTTTCAGGTCCTTCAGGAGTTGGAAAAGGAACGGTTAGACGAGAAATTTTTGAGAGTTCTGAAAATCAATTTCAATATTCAGTATCTATGACGACACGGGCACAACGTCCAGGTGAAGTAGATGGTGTTGATTATTTCTTCCGTACACGGGAAGAATTTGAAGAATTGATCCGTCAAGGGCAAATGTTAGAGTATGCAGAGTATGTAGGCAACTACTACGGAACTCCTCTGACCTATGTCAATGAAACGCTTGATAAGGGAATCGATGTCTTTCTTGAAATTGAAGTACAGGGAGCTCTCCAGGTCAAGAAAAAAGTTCCAGATGCTGTCTTTATTTTTTTGACACCACCAGATTTGGAAGAATTGCAAGACCGTCTCGTAGGTCGTGGTACCGATAGTGCAGAAGTAATTGCTCAGCGTATCGAAAAAGCCAAGGAAGAAATTGCTTTGATGCGTGAGTATGACTACGCTATTGTAAATGACCATGTTCCTCTTGCCGCAGAACGTGTAAAACGTGTGATTGAAGCAGAACATTTCCGTGTAGACCGCGTGATTGGTCATTATCAGGATATGCTACCAAAGTCTCCGACTATTCGATAAACTATAGAAAACAGGTACAAACAAATGATGCTTAAACCCTCTATTGATACCTTGCTTGATAAGGTACCATCAAAATATTCACTCGTCATCTTGGAAGCAAAACGTGCTCACGAATTAGAAGCTGGAGCACCTCCAACTCAAGAATTTAAATCTGAAAAATCAACTCTTCGTGCCTTGGAAGAAATTGAATCAGGGAATGTAACCATCCACCCAGATCCAGAAGGAAAACGCGAAGCTGTTCGCCGTCGTATCGAAGAAGAAAGACGATTGAAAGAAGAAGAAGAAAAGAAAATCAAAGAGCAAATCGCGAAAGAAAAAGAAGAAGGTGAAAAAATTTAAGGTTGGGGGGACTCAATCTTATTTTTTCTATTGTAAGAATACTCAATCAATTGGAACGATTTAAGAAGAGAAGGAGGTGAGGATATGGCTATTGCAAAAATCATTGTCGATGTTCCCTTGATGCAGACAGACCAGCCCTATAGCTACAAGATTCCTGAGGAATTTGAAGAGATGCTGGAAGTTGGTATGCGGGTTCATGTACCTTTTGGGAAGGCCAATCGCTTGATTCAGGGAATTGTTCTTGGAATGGAGTCTCAATCTGATGCAGATGTGGCAGACGAGGACTTGAAAGAGATTGCTGAGGTGCTGGACTTTTCTCCTGTTTTAACGGAGGAACAACTCTGGCTAGCTGAAGAACTACGTAAGTCAGTTTTTTCATACAAGATTACCATTCTAAAAGCTATGCTTCCTGGATTTTTGAACTCTAGCTATGATAAGATCCTCTACCCTCTGGAAGGCTTAAGTCAAGAAGATAGAGAACGCTTATTCGGTTCACAGGGGTCTCTAGCATTTTCATCTCTAGACTTAGAAAAGCAGGCTGAGATGATGCGATTGACTCGAAAAAGGCTTTTAAAACTAGAGTACCAGGCTGTGGATCAGAAGAAGGTTAGGACGCAGTCTTGGGTTGAAGTTCATCTTGAACAGTTAGAAAAGCTAGAAATTTCAAATCGTGCCAAGAAGAAATTGGAACTGCGAGAATACTTATTAGTACATCCTGAAACAGTTCCTTTGGCTGATTTGTTAGAACATTACTCACGTGAACAAGTTAATTTCTTTGTGGAACATGGTGCTATCACCATCGTGCAAAAAGAAGTGCAACGTTCAGCGGCTTATTTTGAAGGTATTGAATCTAGCCAATCTTTAGAGTTAAATCCAGAACAAAAAGAAGCCTGTGAGGCGGTTGTTGGAGCGATTGGGAAGAAACACCCTCCCTTTCTTTTACAAGGAATCACTGGAAGTGGGAAAACGGAGGTTTACTTGCAGATTATCCAAGGGGCTTTGGATTTGGGAAAAACAGCGATTGTTCTAGTCCCGGAAATCTCTCTAACACCTCAAATGACCGAGCGATTTATTGCTCGTTTTGGTGAGAAAGTTGCCATTCTCCACTCTGGCTTGTCCAATGGTGAGAAGTACGATGAATGGCGCAAGGTGGAGCGAGGAGAAGCCCAGGTAGTTGTTGGTGCTAGGTCTGCCATTTTTGCACCTTTGAAAAATATAGGGGTTATCATTATCGATGAGGAGCACGAGGCCAGCTATAAGCAAGACAGCAATCCTCGTTACCATGCTAGAGATGTGGCTCTTTTACGAGCCCATTACAATCAAGCAGCTCTAGTCCTAGGTTCTGCGACACCGAGTCTAGAAAGTCGTGCGCGTGCTGGTAAGGGTGTCTATCAACATCTACGTCTAACTCAACGTGCCAATCCTTTAGCAAGTATTCCTCAAGTTCAACTGATTGACTTCCGTGATTATATCGGGCAGAATGAAACATCAAATTTTACACCACCACTGATTGAGGCCATTCAAGATCGATTGGATAAAAAAGAGCAGGTTGTTCTCATGCTCAATCGCCGTGGCTATTCTAGCTTTGTCATGTGTCGGGAATGTGGGACCGTGGATACCTGTCCGAACTGCGATATTTCTCTGACGCTGCACATGGATACCAAGACGATGAACTGTCATTATTGTGGTTTTTCCAAAGAAATTCCTCATGTCTGTCCAAACTGTCAGAGTCGCAGTATTCGTTACTATGGAACAGGAACTCAAAAGGCCTACGATGAGCTGGCTGAACTCTTTCCAGAGGCTCGCATTCTGCGAATGGATGTAGATACAACTCGTAAAAAAGGCAGTCACCAAGCTCTACTTGAACAATTTGGCAATGGTGAAGCGGACATATTGCTAGGAACCCAGATGATTGCCAAGGGCTTGGATTTTCCAAATGTGACCTTGGTTGGTGTTCTCAATGCGGATACAGCCTTGAATCTGCCTGATTTCCGTTCTTCTGAGAGAACCTTCCAACTCTTGACCCAGGTAGCTGGACGAGCAGGTCGAGCTGAGAAAGCAGGACAGGTCTTGATTCAGTCCTATAATCCTCAGCATTATGCCATTCGTTTTGCCAAGGATCAGGACTACGAAGGTTTCTATGCCTATGAAATGGGTATCAGACGTCAGTTGGGTTACCCGCCTTATTATTTCACTATTGGGATTACCTTGTCTCATAAAAAAGAGGAAGAGGTTCTGAGACGTGCTTATCAAGTCATGGGTATTTTGAGGTCTGGTTTGTCGGATGCTAGTAAAATCCTAGGACCGACCCCTAAACCGATTGCTCGTACGCATAACCTCTATCATTATCAGATTTTAATTAAATACCGTTTAGAAGATGAGCTTGGTCCAACCCTTAACCAGGTCTTGGCTTTGACACAAGAACGGGAAAATAGCGAACTTCGTCTCAGTATTGATCACGAACCGCAACAGTTTTTATAAGAAGGAGAAGATATGACAAAATTAATCTTTATGGGGACTCCCGATTTTTCAGCAACCGTTTTGAAGGGACTTTTGTCAGATGATCGCTATGAGATTCTAGCAGTTGTAACTCAGCCAGACCGTGCGGTTGGACGTAAAAAAGTCATCCAAGAAACCCCAGTCAAACAAGCAGCCAAAGAGGCAGGACTTCCTATTTACCAACCTGAAAAATTATCGGGTAGTCCAGAGATGGAAGCTATCATGAATTTGGGAGCTGATGGGATTGTAACAGCCGCCTTTGGGCAATTTCTCCCAAGTAAACTCCTTGATAGCATGGATTTTGCAGTCAATGTTCATGCTTCTCTCCTGCCTAAGCACCGTGGTGGAGCTCCTATTCATTATGCCTTGATTCAGGGTGATGAGGAGGCAGGAGTGACCATTATGGAAATGGTCAAGGAAATGGATGCAGGGGACATGATTTCTCGTCGCAGTATTCCCATTACTGATGAGGACAATGTTGGAACCTTATTTGAAAAATTGGCAATTGTTGGTCGTGATCTGCTTTTGGATACTCTACCTGCTTATATAGCTGGTGAAATTCAGCCTCAACCACAGGACCCAAGTCAGGTTACATTTTCGCCAAATATCAAACCTGAGGAAGAAAAATTGGACTGGAACAAGACCAATCGTCAACTCTTTAACCAAATCCGTGGGATGAATCCATGGCCAGTTGCTCATACTTTTCTAAAGGGCGAACGCTTCAAAATCTATGAAGCACTCCCTGTAGAAGGTCATGGAACTCCAGGTGAGATTCTTTCCATCGGTAAGAAGGAATTGATTGTCGCAACAGCAGAAGGAGCCCTGTCTTTCAAACAGGTTCAACCAGCAGGAAAACCTAAAATGGACATTGCTTCCTTCCTCAACGGTGTGGGACGAACTTTGGCAGTAGGAGAACGATTTGGTGACTAAAGTAGAAACGGCTAGAAGTCTAGCTCTGGCAGTGCTAGAGGACGTCTTTATCAATCAAGCATACTCAAATATTGCCTTAAATAAGCATCTCAAGGGAAGTCAACTGTCAGCAACTGACAAAGGTTTGGTGACAGAGCTTGTTTACGGGACTGTAGCCCGTAAACTAACTTTGGAATGGTACTTATCTCACTTTATTGAGGATAGAGAAAAGCTAGACAGCTGGCTCTATGTTTTGCTTCTCATGAGCGTCTATCAACTCCAATACTTGGATAAGCTTCCTGACCATGCAGTAGTCAATGAAGCGGTGGAACTGGCTAAACTTCGAAAAAAAGGTAGCGAAAAATTGGTCAATGCCGTCCTTCGCCGTATCTTGCGAGAAGGTTTGCCAGATATTGCCTCTATCAAGCGTAAAAATAAGCGTGATTCTATCGCCTACTCTTTGCCAGTGTGGTTAGTTTCCAAGCTCAAGGAAGAGTACGGGGAAGAACGGGCACAAGCAATTTTTGAAAGTCTTTTGCAACGCAATAAAGCCAGTATTCGCGTAACAGATTTGAGCCGAAAAGAGGAAATCAAAGCTCTGCTTGGTGCAAGTGATTCTCATTTATCTCCTGCTGGTCTGGTTAAGGAGCAGGGGCATTTTGCTGGTCATGACTTGTTTGCTGAGGGAGCTATTACTATCCAGGATGAGTCTAGTCAACTGGTTGCTCCAACTCTTGATTTACAAGGCACTGAGCAGGTTTTGGATGCCTGTGCAGCCCCAGGTGGGAAAACAGCCCATATGGCGTCTTATCTAACGACAGGTCAGGTAACAGCTCTGGATCTCTACGACCATAAACTCACATTGATTCAAGAAAATGCTCAGCGTTTAGGTGTAGCAGATCGTGTGCAAACGCAAAAACTGGATGCTCGAAAAGTGCATGAGTTTTTTGGCAAGGATCAATTTGATAAGATTCTAGTCGATGCCCCTTGTTCAGGGATTGGTCTATTGCGTCGAAAACCAGATATCAAATATAATAAAGAGACATCAGATTTTGCGTCATTACAGGAAATTCAGCTGGAAATATTAGGTAGTGTTTGTCAAACACTACGAAAAGGTGGTATAATAACCTATAGTACCTGCACTATTGTCTCGGAAGAGAACTTTCAAGTGGTTCAAGCATTTTTAGAAAGTCATCCCGAGTTTGAGCAGGTTAAACTAGATCACGAATGCAAGGATATTCTAAAAGATGGCTGTATCCTTATTACTCCAGAATTATACGGAAGTGATGGATTCTTCATCAGCCAATTTCGTAAGATATCCAATTAGGAAGGAACTGACACAATGGAGATTTCATTATTAACAGATGTGGGTCAGAAGCGTACAAATAATCAAGACTATGTCAATCTTTTTGTCAATCGTGCTGGTCGCACGATGATCATCTTGGCTGATGGGATGGGAGGTCATCGCGCAGGAAATATTGCCAGTGAGATGGCAGTTACGGACCTAGGTGTTGCCTGGGTTGATACGCAGATCGACACCGTTAATGAAGTTCGCGAATGGTTTGCCCACCATCTAGAAGTTGAAAATCAAAAGATTTATCAACTAGGACGAGATGAAGCCTACAAGGGAATGGGGACAACCCTCGAAGCTCTTGCAGTTATCGGAAATCAGGCAATTTATGCCCATATCGGAGATTCTAGAATCGGTCTCATTCGAGGGGAAGAGTACCGTCAACTGACAAGTGATCATTCTTTGGTCAATGAATTGCTCAAGGCAGGTCAATTGACACCTGAAGAAGCTGAAGCACATCCACAAAAGAATATCATCACCCAATCTATCGGACAAAAAGACGAAATTCAACCTGATTTTGGAATTGTCAGCTTGGAAGCAGGTGACTATCTGGTCATGAATAGTGACGGTCTAACCAATATGATTTCAGGCAGTGAGATCTATGATATTGTGACAAGCGATATTTCGCTTGATGATAAGGCAGCCACTTTGGTACGCTTTGCCAACAATGCCGGAGGGCTTGATAATATTACAGTTGCCCTTGTTTCGATTAAGGAGGAGGCGGCACTATGATCCAGATCGGCAAGATTTTTGCCGGGCGGTATCGGATTATCAAACAAATTGGCCGTGGAGGTATGGCAGATGTCTACCTGGCCAAGGATTTGATTTTAGACGGGGAAGAGGTAGCTGTTAAGGTCTTGAGGACTAACTACCAGACTGACCCGATTGCTGTTGCGCGTTTTCAGCGTGAAGCGCGTGCAATGGCTGACTTAGATCATCCCCATATCGTTCGGATAACGGATATCGGCGAAGAGGACGGTCAACAGTACCTAGCTATGGAATATGTAGCTGGTCTTGATCTCAAGCGCTATATCAAAGAACACTATCCCCTCTCAAATGAAGAAGCTGTCCGTATCATGGGTCAGATTCTCTTAGCGATGCGCTTGGCGCACACTAAAGGTATTGTCCATCGTGACTTAAAACCTCAAAATATTCTTTTAACTCCTGATGGAACGGCTAAGGTGACGGACTTTGGGATTGCTGTAGCCTTTGCAGAGACAAGTCTGACTCAGACCAATTCTATGTTGGGTTCTGTCCACTACTTGTCACCTGAGCAGGCTCGTGGCTCTAAGGCAACTGTGCAGAGTGACATCTATGCCATGGGGATTATTTTCTACGAGATGCTGACAGGGCATATCCCTTATGATGGCGATAGTGCAGTAACCATTGCCCTCCAGCATTTTCAAAAACCACTTCCTTCGGTTATAGCTGAAAATCCATCTGTTCCCCAAGCTTTGGAGAATGTGGTCATCAAAGCAACTGCTAAAAAGCTTACAGATCGATACCAGTCGGTTTCAGAGATGTATGTTGATTTGTCTAGCAGTCTATCTTATAACCGCAGAAATGAACCTAAACGTGTTTTTGATGACGCCACTAAGGCGGACACAAAGACATTGCCAAAGGTTCCTCAAACAACCTTGACCTCCATTCCTAAGGTGCAACCACAGACAGATAGCCATCAGGCAACTAAAGCTAGTCCAGAAGCAAGTGCTAAAAAATCCGTGGAAAAACCAGTGAAAAAACGTCGTTTTAAAGCACGTTATCTAGTTCTACTAGCAAGTTTCGTACTGGTTGCCGCTTCTTTGGTGTGGATTTTATCCAGAACACCAGCTACTGTTGAGATTCCAAAAGTTGCAGGTCAAACTGTTGCTGAAGCTAAGGAAACCTTGAAAAAAGCGAATTTTGAAATTGGTGAGGAGAAGACCGAAGCTAGTGATACCGTAGAAGAAGGTCGGGTCATCCGAACAGATCCAGATGCTGGCTCAGCTCGCAAAGAAGGGTCTAAAGTTAATCTAATCATATCTTCAGGTAAACAATCATTTAAGATTGGAAACTATATTGGACGCAAATCTACTGATGTTATTGCAGAATTGAAAGGGAAAAAAGTTCCTGAAAATCTGATTAAGATTGAGGAAGAAGAGTCCAGTGAATCAGAACCAGGTGTGGTTTTAAAACAGAGCTTAGCAGAAGGTACGACTTATGATCTTAGCAAGGCAACTTCTATCGTTTTGACTGTTGCTAAAAAGGTGACAACCGTGACCATGCCAAGTTATATTGGCTCAAGTCTTGAATTTACAAAGAATAACTTAATTCAGATTGTTGGTGTCAAGGAAGCTAATATCGAAGTAGTAGAGGTTTCGACAGCACCTGAGGGCACTGCTGAAGGAACTGTTATCGATCAAAGTCCAAAACTAGGTGCGAAAGTTGATCTAAGTACGACACGTATAAAGATCTCTATTTATAAACCAAAAACTCCACCATCATCTTCTTCTGTTCCATCTTCGAGCCAGCGTAACTCTAACAGAGCAGATAATACGGTGCCATCTCAAAGTTCATCTACTCCATCTTCGTCTACGCAAACTCATGCGGACGAACATAACACTGATAACTAAATAATCTTTGTCACAGTTTTTGTGGCAAAGATTTTTTTTCCTTCGAAATTATGATAAAATAAAATGGAGTTTGAAAAAGGAGGGAAACATGGAAGAATCAAAAAAACTGAATGCAGTTATTGATGTCATCATGCTGGCAGGAACGATTTTACTCCGTAATGGTTCTGAGATTTATCGTGTTGAAGATACTATGATTCGGATTGCTCATTCACAGGGCATTATGGATTGTAATGTTTTAGCCATGCCTGCCGCCATTTTTTTCTCCATTGAAAATACAAATATCTCTCGTATGAAGCGAGTGACCTCCTCTGCTTATAATATTGAGAAGGTGTGTGATGTCAACCAGATTTCACGGCAGCTTGTATCAGGACAGCTTGATTTGGAGACAGCCTTTATCCAACTAAAGGAATTGAATGCCAAGGCATCTCCCTATACCAATGTTCAACTAACTGCTGCAGCGACCCTCAGTGCTCCTTTCTTTTCAATCATGTTTGGTGGGAATGTCTACGATGCCATCGGAGCAGGAGTGGCGACCTTGTTTGCTTTTACTTGCTCTCTCTATGTAGAGAAGTTTATTCGTATCCCTTTTATGACTGCTTTCGCAGGAGCACTTGTCTTTGGTTTGATTGCACAATTTTGGGCGCGCTATTCTGGCTTGCCGTCGACAGCTGATTTGGTAATTGCGGGTGCGGTCATGCCTTTTGTACCTGGAATTGCCCTGACTAATGCTGTTCGAGATATTATGACCAATCATATCAACTCTGGTATGAGCAAGATGTTTGAATCCTTGCTGATCACCCTTGCCTTAGGGGCTGGAACATCAGTCGCCCTCTTACTCATGAACTAATATGACACTAACAACATTTTTATTGCAAGCTCTGGCAAGTTTGCTTGCCATTATTACCTTTTTAATCGTTTTAAATGTCCAGCGTTCCATGCTTATCCCTGGTGGAGTTTTAGGAATGTCTATCTGGCTACTCTATCTGATACTCAAGGAACCAACCAATGTTATTTTGGCAACCTTTATTGCTGCGGTGATTGGTTCTTGTGTCAGCCAAATTATGAGTATCCTCTATAAGACACCAGCGGTTGTTTTTGCTCTGGCAATATTGGCGCCGCTAGTGCCAGGTTATCTGTCCTATCGAACCACATCCTTCTTCGTTACAGGTGACTACGGTCATGCCATTTCTAGTGCCATGTTAGTCATGATGCTAGCTCTCGTTATCTCTATTGGAATGGCCAGTGGGACAGTTCTGTTGAAATTGTATCATTATCTCAAAAAGAATCGAGCTAGCTAAGACTCGATTTTTTTGTGCTGATCGGTTTATGCTAGGACCTTGCTTGATTAAAGTCTGATACTTAAATTTATGAGCAAACTTGATTTGGGGAATCAAGTCTTTTTTCGTGCTTTTGACTTCAATTGTGATAAAATAGAGGTGAACGATTTTTTACAATGAATGATAAAAATAGAGGTAAATATGACAATCGGTATTGATAAGATTGGTTTTGCGACCAGTCAATACGTTTTGAAATTACAAGATTTAGCAGAAGCTCGAGGGACTGATCCTGAAAAATTGAGTAAAGGACTCCTTTTAAAAGAATTGAGTATTGCTCCTTTAACAGAGGATATTGTTACCTTGGCTGCCAGTGCAGGAAATTCTATCCTGACTGAAGAAGAGAAGCAAGAGATTGATATGGTTATCGTAGCGACAGAATCTGGAGTCGATCAAAGTAAGGCGGCTGCGGTTTTTGTACACGGTCTACTTGGAATTCAACCTTTTGCTCGTAGTTTTGAAATCAAAGAAGCTTGCTATGGTGCGACTGCGGCCCTTCACTATGCTAAGTTACACGTAGAAAATTCTCCAAAATCAAAAGTTTTGGTACTAGCCAGTGATATTGCAAGGTATGGTGTTGAAACTCCTGGGGAACCAACTCAAGGAGCAGGTTGTGTTGCCATGTTGATTAGCCAAAATCCACGTGTTATGGTCTTCAACAACGATAACGTTGCGCAGACTCGTGATATCATGGACTTTTGGCGTCCAAATTATTCAACGACACCATTTGTAAATGGAGTCTACTCAACACAGCAGTATCTTGATAGTTTGAAAACGACTTGGGAAGAGTACCAAAAGCGTTATGACTGTAACTTGGACGATTTTGAAGCTGTATGTTTCCACTTGCCATATCCAAAGCTAGCTCTCAAGGGTTTGAAGAAAATTCTCGACAAATCCTTGCCTCAAGAGAAGAAGGACTTGCTTCAAAAGCACTTTGATGAATCTATTATTTATAGCCAAAAAGTTGGGAACATTTATACAGGTTCACTTTTTTTAGGTCTCTTGTCTCTTCTTGAAAATTCTGATAGCCTAAAAGCTGGGGATAAGATTGCCCTCTACAGCTATGGTAGTGGGGCTGTATCTGAGTTCTTTAGTGTAGAATTGGTTGAAGGTTTTGAAAAACAATTGCAAAAAAATCGTCTAGAATTGCTAGACCAACGTCAGTCCTTGAATGTTGCTGATTATGAGAGAATCTTCTTTGAGGAAGCAAACTTGGATGAGTCAGGTTCTGCAACCATGTCAGGTTTTGAAGGGCAAGACTATGCCCTCGTTGAGATTGTAGAACACCAACGTCGCTACAGCAAGGTTGAAAAATAATGAAAAAAAATTGGAATGGATTTGCTAAAAAATCAATTCAAGAGCGCCTAGAGCTTGTTAAGTCTCAGGCGCTTACTTCTATGGAAGCCCAAGAAAGTCTCGAGCAAAATGAAAATCTTAGTATAGCAGTTGCGGACCAACTGAGTGAAAATGTAGTGGGGACCTTCTCGCTTCCTTACTCAGTAGTTCCAGAAGTTCTGGTAAATGGTCAGGAGTATACCGTTCCCTATGTCACCGAAGAACCATCTGTTGTTGCTGCAGCTAGTTTTGCCAGCAAAATTATCAAAAGAGCAGGCGGTTTTACTGCTCAGGTTCACCAACGTCAAATGATCGGTCAAGTGGCTCTCTATCAAGTCCCAGATAGGGACTTAGCTTGCCAGGCTATTCTGAGTCAAAAGTCGGAACTGATGGAACTGGCAAATCAAGCCTATCCCTCTATTGTCAAACGTGGTGGTGGAGCGAGAGAGCTAACAGTTGAAAAAATTTCTGGTGAGGCTGACTTTTTAGTAGTTTATCTCCATGTCGATACTCAGGAAGCCATGGGAGCTAATATGCTCAATACCATGCTTGAAGCTTTAAAACCAAGTCTAGAGGCTCTCAGTCAAGGGCAAAGTTTAATGGGGATCCTATCCAACTATGCCACAGATTCTCTAGTAACAGCAACTTGTCGTATTGCCTTTCGTTATTTGAGTCGCCAGAAGGATGAAGCGCGTGAGTTGGCAGAAAAAATGGTTTTAGCCAGTCAGTTTGCTCAGGCAGATCCTTATCGAGCAGCGACTCACAACAAGGGAATCTTTAACGGAATCGATGCTCTCTTGATTGCTACTGGAAATGATTGGCGTGCTATAGAAGCGGGAGCGCATGCTTATGCAAGTCATGATGGCGCCTATCGAGGACTCAGTCGTTGGACTATAGATTTGGAAAACGAAGAGCTTATTGGAGAGATGACCATGCCGATGCCAGTTGCCACTAAGGGTGGTTCGATTGGTCTCAATCCTCGTGTTGTCCTCAGTCATGAGTTGCTAGGTCATCCATCAGCTAAGGAATTAGCTCAAATTATTGTTTCGATTGGTCTCGCTCAAAACTTTGCAGCTCTTAAGGCTCTTGTCAGTACAGGGATTCAGCATGGACACATGAAACTTCAAGCAAAATCTCTAGCGCTTTTAGCAGGAGCTACAGAGAAAGAAGTACCTAAACTAGTGGAAAGCTTGATTGCTGAAAAGACTTTTAATCTAGAAAAAGCCCAAACTCTTTTGAAAAACTTAAGATCATAAGAAAAACTCAGACTGGTTTGATTTTTTGCGCTTTTTACTGTTTTTTCAAATAAAAGAAACTCAAATACAGAATCGTATTTGAGTTTCTTAATTCAATGACATTATTTGACAGTTTTTCTGTTTTTGTTCAAAAAAACAAGATGTATGCATTGATGACGCTTTGATTTTTATTATAATATAACTGTAAATTATTAAGATTGGTAATCAAAAAAATATAGAGAGGAGGATTTTTGATTTTGAATAAAAAAATAAAAATGGTAAGTGTTGCATTACTTAGTACAGTAATATTGAATATAGCACTTACAGAAGGTGTTTTAGTTGTCCATGCTAATGAGGTGGCTTCAGTTGCAAAATTTGGAAATACTTTTAAAGATTTATCGGAAGAATCTATTTTATTAGTTTTAAAAGCAGTAGATGAAATGCCACAAGGAATGTTGGAAAGGGGGAATCAGGAAGAAATTGATAAATATATGCTTAGTAAAGGTATAGATTTAAAATTTGATAATGAAGTACAGTTCAGGGACTTTTGGGGATGTGTAGGTGCAGTTGCTTGGGCGGTAGGATCTGCTGCTGGTATCGGTATGCTTGTTAAAATTAAACAATTTATAGCAGCAGTAGGAGGTATCAAGGCAGCCGCTTCAGCTTTAATGTCCATTGCTGAATCTGGAGCTAATTACGAAAATATTACAAAATTTGGATCTGCTGCAGTTGACATGGGGTCTACTATTTTGGGAATTAAGGCAATTGGTGATAACTGTTTTGAATAAGAAATACAATATAGTTTTATTTTTATTATTTATAGTCTATTTGTTTGGGTACTTCTCAATTTCAAAAAATTTAATTCCTATAATGTGTGTGATCCAAATATTTTTGTTAGAAAATATATTTAAATCTCAAAATAAGCTTATCCAAATAGGTAAAATTATAGTTATTATTGCTTCTATAATATTATTTATTGATAGTATACTAAATTAAGAGTCTGAGAACTATTTTGTCTCAGACTCTTTTTGTTTAAATACTTTTACCTGGTAAGAGGCTGACTGGTAAGAAATAACCGGTTGTGGCAACTTCTTTTCCTTCGATTTTTTGAAGTAGTAAATCAACTGTCAGGCGAGCAATTTCTTCCAAGGGTTGTTTAATGGTAGTGAGGTGAGGGTAGAAATTCTCAATGAAATAAGTTCCATCATAACCGATAACCTTAAGTTGTTCTGGAACAGAGATACCAAGTTCCTGAGCAATCTTCATAACCAAGATGGCTGTTAAATCGTCTGATGCGAAAATAGCATCTGGTTTTTGCTTGCTTAAGATAGTTTTGATTTCCATTTCTTTTCGAAGGGGTGAAAAGTCACTGGAAACATTGATAATGGGAGCCTTGGGTAAGATTGAAGCAAAACCAGCATGACGAAGTCCAGTTGGTGAATTGGAGTTGTCATTACCTGTAATCATAATGACAGACTTGGCTCCAGTTTTCTCTAAAGTTTGAGCTGCAAGGACTCCACCAGCATAGTTATCAGAGGAAACGACAGGAATGTCTGGTGATAGGTTTCGGTCAAAAGAAATGATAGGAGCTGTTACGCGATTGTAGTCTTCAATCCCTAAGTTATGGCTACCAGAGATAATGCCGTCCACTTGATTAGCTTCTAGCATTTCAAGATATTCACGTTCTTTTTCCGAATCGTGCTCACTATTACAGATGATGGTCTTATAGCCATTTTTGAAGAGTTCGTGCTCCAGTTTGTCAATCAATTCAGCATAGAAAACATGGCTGATTTTTGGGAAAATTAACCCAATTAACTTGGCTGATTTCCCTTGAAGGCTACGAGCTAGGTTGTTGGGTTTATAGCCCAATTCACGCATGGCATCCTTAACCTTTTGAATAGTTTTTTCTGACAGATAACCTTTTTTATTGATAACACGTGAAACAGTAGTAGGGCTGACGCCAGCTAATTTTGCGACATCAGTTAGTTTTGCGACCATATTCTAATTCGTAATATGTTCCAGTTGGGTTTCCAGATTTAATGAGGATTCCATTTTGATCTTCATGAGGGAAGACACGACCAGAAAATACTTTTTCTCCTTTATTGATGAAAATTTCAAAGACTGAATTATCGATGAAGATATTTACAGTAGTAGCTTGGTTGTCGATTGAACATGAGCGAGTAGTTCCAAATTCTTGAGCATATTGCTCACCTGCTTGACTGCGGTCAACAGTAACTTGACCATTGACAAGGTCAAAATTGATAGAGAGTCCTTTGCCATCTTTGTCAGCAAGAAGAACGATTTCACTTTGACTATTAGCTGCTAAGTTGAGCTCGAGCTCGTAGGTGTTTTTGGTTTCAGAACGATTTGAAAATTCCTCTTGTGAAGCACGGAGTTCTTTGATAGCAGTTACAGGATACTGATAGAGTTTGCCATCTTTAATGGTAAGTTCCTTGACCAATGAGAAAGTTCCTTGGTGATCAAAACGGTCAGATGGATAAGACACATCTGGTAGACCAAGCCAACTAACAGCAAGTGCACGTCCATCAGGCGCATTGAAGGCTTGAGTAGCGTATGCTTCAAACCCATAATCGAGGTTGTGTAGTTCAGATACATCTACCATACGTGCATTTTCAGGATCGAAGGAAGCACCAATTTTATACATATTTGGATAGATATTGTCATAGTCAAGAACTTTTTTATCCAAACCTTGTGGACAGTAGAGAAGGACAGGTTGTTCTCCGACAAAGACAAGATTCGGGCACTCCATCATATAGGCAGTACGGTCGTTGTTGAAGTCCAACTCACCAACTTCTTGCCAGTTTGTATAATCATTATCGACAGCTTTGTAGAGACGGACAAAACCTTTTTTCTCCAAGTCTTGACCACCAACGATTGCGTAGTATTGTCCTTTAAAGTTAAAAATCTGTGGATCGCGGAAGTGGTCAGTTACATCAGCGGGTTGATCAATCAAGATCTTATCAATCTTTTTAATATTTCCATCCTTATCCATCAAGGCACCAATCTGATAAGGGTGGCGAACCCAATTTTCATCACGGACATTTCCTGTATAGAATAGGAACAATTGATCACCAAACTGCATAGCAGATCCTGAGTAAGCACCGTGGCTATCCAGTGGAGTATCAGGCAAGATTTTAACACCTGTTTCAGTAAAGTGCACCAAATCGTCACTCTCAAGTTGAACCCAAGATTTCAAGCCGTGGGCTGCTCCAAAGGGGAAGTTTTGGTAAAAGACAATCCACTTACCATCAAAATAAGAAAAACCGTTTGGGTCGTTGAGGAGTCCTTCCTTTGGTTCGATGTGATAGCTGACATGCCATGGGGATTGAGCCATCTTTTCTTGGATTTCTTTTTTTTCTTCTTGTGTCCAATCTTCATAACGTCTGTAACGACGTTCAGTAGTCCATTCCATTTCTATTTCCTCCATAAAATTCTACTATCTTAATAGTAAACGTTTCCTTATAAAAAAGCAAGTCTTTTACACTAAATTAAAGAAAAAAATGTCAAACGATTGACAGAGTTTTGAAACGTAATTTTATTGAAAATGATGAAAATATGAAAGTTTTTGAAAAACTTTAAAGTAAAAACCTTGATTTTAGAGGGTGTTATGGCTGTGTCAATGAAAAAAATAGCAAAAACAATCAAAAAATAAAAAATAGCAAAATTTTTTCTGCAAAACGCTTGACATATTTTTTAAACGTGATAGAATAATATTCGTGGGGCGAGTAAAATCGCTTTCAAACAAGAACAAATTTTTTTATAAGGAGATTTTTGCAAATGACCAATACAGAAATTGCAAAAAAAGTCATCGAAGCCTTGGGCGGACGTGAGAATGTTAACAGTGTAGCTCACTGTGCTACTCGCCTTCGTGTTATGGTGAAAGATGAAGCGAAGATTAACAAAGATGCTATTGAGAACTTGGAAAAAGTTCAAGGTGCTTTCTTTAACTCAGGTCAATACCAAATCATCTTTGGTACAGGTACAGTTAACAAGATGTACGATGAAGTCGTAGCTCTTGGTTTGCCAACGACATCTAAGGATGAGATGAAGGCAGAAGCTGCTAAACAAGGAAATTGGTTCCAACGTGCCATCCGTACTTTTGGTGACGTCTTTGTTCCAATCATTCCAGTTATCGTAGCAACTGGTCTCTTCATGGGTGTTCGTGGTCTCTTGAATGCTCTTGGAATGACACTTCCAGAAGATGTTACAACTTACACTCAAATCTTGACTGACACAGCATTCATTATCTTGCCAGGTTTGGTTGTTTGGTCAACCTTCCGTGTATTTGGTGGTAACCCAGCTGTTGGTATCGTTCTTGGTATGATGCTCGTTTCTGGTTCACTTCCAAATGCCTGGGCTGTTGCTTCTGGCGGTGAAGTAACTGCTATGAACTTCTTCGGATTTATCCCAGTTGTTGGTTTGCAAGGTTCAGTTCTTCCGGCCTTCATCATCGGGGTTGTCGGAGCTAAGTTTGAAAAAGCTGTTCGTAGAGTGGTTCCAGATGTACTTGATCTCTTGGTAACACCATTCGTAACACTCCTCGTAATGTCAATTCTTGGTTTGTTTGTTATCGGACCAGTCTTCCACGTTGTTGAAAACTATATCCTTCTTGGAACAAAAGCTATCCTTAACTTGCCATTTGGTCTTGGTGGTTTCTTGATTGGTGGAGTTCACCAAGTTATCGTCGTATCAGGTGTTCACCACATCTTCAACTTGCTTGAAGTTCAATTGCTTGCTACTGACCATGTTAACCCATTCAACGCTATCATCACAGCTGCCATGACTGCTCAAGGTGCTGCAACAGTAGCCGTTGGTGTTAAAACTAAAAATCCAAAACTTAAAACACTTGCTTTCCCAGCTGCTCTTTCTGCCTTCCTAGGTATTACTGAGCCTGCTATCTTCGGGGTTAACTTGCGTTTCCGTAAACCATTCTTCCTTTCATTGATCGCTGGTGCAATCGGTGGTGGATTGGCATCTATCCTTGGTCTTGCTGGTACTGGTAATGGTATCACAATCATCCCTGGTACAATGCTTTACATTGGTAACGGACAACTTCCACAATACCTTCTTATGGTAGCTGTATCATTCGCTCTTGGTTTTGCTCTTACTTACATGTTTGGTTATGAAGATGAAACTGATGGAGAATCAACTGTAAAAAAGCCTGAAGTTAGCGAAGAAGTAGTAGAAACTGCATCTAAGCTAACAGACGAAACAATCCAAACACCAATCGTTGGTGACGTAGTTGCCCTTTCAGATGTTAATGACCCAGTCTTCTCAAGTGGAGCTATGGGACAAGGTATCGCTGTGAAACCTAGTCAAGATGTTGTTTACGCCCCAGCTGATGCTGAAGTGACAATCGTCTTCCCAACAGGACATGCTTATGGTTTGAAAACTGCAAACGGAGCTGAAATCTTGATCCACGTGGGTATCGACACTGTTTCAATGAACGGTGAAGGATTTGACCAAAAAGTTGCTCAAGGTGACAAGGTTAAAGCTGGAGATGTTCTTGGAACATTTGACTCAGCTAAGATTGCTGCTGTAGGTCTTGATAACACAACAATGGTTATCGTGACAAACACTGCAGACTTTGCTTCAGTAAATCCAGTTGCTTCTGGAACAGTTGCTAAGGGTGACGCAGTCATTGAAGTTAAAGCTTAATACTCTTCGAAAATCAAATTCAAACTGCGTCATACTCGCTTTGCCGTATGTATGTGTTACTGACTTCGTCAGTTCTATCTACAACCTCAAAGCCGTGCTTTGAGCAATCCGCAGCTCGATTCCTAGTTTGTTCTTTGATTTTCATTGAGTACACTACTTTCGATTTAATAGATCAAAAAACGAACAAATGTCATGTTTGTTCGTTTTTGATTGAATCGTAAAATTTACAGAGGAAAAACTAAAATATAGAGCAACTTTCCTTCTGGAATTATGCTATAATAGAGAAAATAAAAACTAGAGGTTTATCATGACAAAATTATATGGAAGCTTGGAAGCGGGCGGTACAAAATTTGTCTGTGCTGTCGGTGATGAAAACTTTAACATTGTAGAAAAAACACAATTTCCAACAACAACTCCTATCGAGACAATCGATAAAACCATCGAGTTCTTTTCAAAATTTGATAATCTTGCAGGTCTTGCAATTGGTTCATTTGGTCCCATTGATATTGACAAAAACTCAAAAACTTATGGCTTTATCACAACAACTCCAAAACCTCACTGGGCAAATGTGGACTTGCTTGGTTCCCTTCGTCGCGCCCTAAACGTGCCAATGTACTTCACTACAGACGTAAACAGCTCTGCCTACGGTGAAGTGGTTGCCCGTAACAATGCTGGTGGCCGTATCGAGAACTTGGTTTACTACACAATCGGGACAGGTATCGGTGCAGGTGTCATCCAACGTGGTGAGTTTATCGGTGGCGTGGGTCACCCTGAGATGGGTCACTACTACGTGGCTAAACACCCAATGGATATTGAAAAAGAATTCAACGGTGTTTGTCCTTTCCACAAAGGATGTTTGGAAGGCTTTGCGGCTGGTCCAAGCTTAGAAGCTCGTACAGGAATTCGTGGTGAAAACATCGAATTGAACAGTTCTGTATGGGATGTTCAAGCCTACTATATCGCTCAAGCTGCAGTCAACGCAACTGTAACCTTCCGTCCAGACGTTATCGTATTTGGTGGTGGGGTTATGGCCCAACAACACATGCTTGACCGTGTCCGTGAGAAATTCATATCCTTACTCAATGGTTACCTACCAGTTCCGGATGTGCGTGACTATATCGTAACACCAGCTGTTTCAGGTAATGGTTCAGCTACACTTGGAAACTTCGTTCTTGCTAAGAGCGTAGCAAAATAAGTATAAAAAATGAGGTCGAGATTTATCCCGGCCTCTTTCTTTAGTCTTTTTCAATTTTCGTTTCCTGATGGAATATATTTTGCCAAGTTTCATGTCTGCGCCAGATACTTGTATGAATAGTATCACCTATCTGATAGCGGATGAGTTTTGTCTTCTGACTAATGGACGTTAAGTGAAGCTCTTTGATAGCAGTGGTTAATTCTTTTTCCTCCTTATAGGCTTCCTTGTCTAGTTCTAGTCCGTCTTGGCGAATATAAATGAAATCTTCAGCCAGTAATTCTTCCAATTGATTTCCTTGGTCAATTAGTTGCTCTCTCATGAGCAATTTTTTATAGACATTATCAAGAATTTCATCCTCAGGAATCGGTGCTGGTTCGATATGAATATCGGTATCAAAGACGCCAAAGCGTTCTGATAACATGGATTCAACCTGATCGGCAATTTCGTGGCTTTCAAAAACGGAGAGGTCTGGATTCATCTCGAGAGTAATGTCCAGATAGATATTGCTTCCATAAGTACGACCGCGTTGTGATTTGACCTTGCTAATCTTAGGGATTTCCATGATAGCCTTTTGGTAATCTTCGAGCAAGTGTTCATCAAAACCATCTGAAAGGCTGAAGGATGACTCGATAAAGATATCATAGGCAGTCTTGAGGATAAAGAAGGTAATAACGATGGCAACCAATTTATCCACGAGAGAGAAGTTAAAACTGCTGGCTAGGATGGCGATGGTGGTTCCGAGTGAAGTGACCGCATCTGATAGATTGTCCTTGGCAGCTGCTTTCAGTGCCTTAGACTTGGATTGCTTGCTGAGGTGAGTGTTGTAGAGATAGACTCCAAACATAATCACTGCAGAAACCACTCCCAAAATCGCTCCAAGTGGGTCAATCACAGTTTCTTCGCGACTGATAATCTTTTGAATCGTATCGCGAAGAACATCAAAACCAACATAGAACATGATGATTGAAGTGATGAGACTTGCCAAGTCCTCGATTTTCCAGTGACCGAAACGATGGTCTCTATCTGCTGGCTGTCGGGCCAATCGAATCCCTATGAGGAGGGCAACATTTCCGATGATATCAGAAACGTTGTTGAAACCATCCGCCACCAAACTGGACGAGTGAAGGAGGTGGCCCGCTGCTAACTTAGCTGCTGACAAGAAAAGGTAGGTCAAGATACTAATAATAGCACCTCGCTCAGCTAATTTCAAGTTTGAAACTGATTGATTCATCTGACTCTCTTCCTAGAATTTTTGTATTCTATCATTATACTGGTTTTGTAAGGAAAATTCAAATGGAGTGGTTGGGGAGATTTGCATTGATTCAACAGATTTTTTGATTGAAATATGATAGAATATAAAGTAATCATAATTTTAGAGAGAGTTTTCCATGACCCAAAAACAAATCACAGATAGAATGATTCGCATTGGTTTGATTGTGCTACCATTTTTTATTTTTTATGGATATAGATTGATGAAAGGCTTTGAATATCCAGTCGTAGATGATATCATGGTCAATCAAACCATACTATCTGGTGATAATATGTTGCTCCCTTACATTGGGATTATGTTGTCATCTGCTTTAGTATTCCTTCAGCAATTGTTTACAACTTGGAATGTTTATTTTATTTTCCTAGCCCTTAGTTTTTGCTTGAGCTTTAGTGTATACTTGGATTCTTTTTTCAGGAAGAAACTTTATTTTGTTCTTCCCCTACTTGTTATACTTCAAATGATTTTGATGAAGTATTTCTCGTTTTCAGTAATTGCTTATTTGTTGTCTACAGCAGGGATACTTTTATTATTCGATAGAAAATACATCGTAGGAGCTCTGTTGTCTCTGATTGGATTGTCGATTAGACCGCAAATCATTGCCAGTTTATTGCTACTTTTACTGCCGTTTCTAGTTTTTGAAGTAATCAAAGAGAAAAAGAAAAAAGAGCTTTTCGTATTATCTGCTCTTATTTTACTTATCTTTGCTTCTAATAAAGTTTACACCTTAACGAAACCAGATGTTCAAGAATACCTAACTTGGAATACTCTGAGTACCAATTTGAGAGATTTCCCTGCAATTGATTATGAGAAGCATGCCAAGGAATTTCAGGAATTGGGGGTCAGTGAAAACGACTTATCTGCTTCAACCTACTGGTTATTTGCTGAAAAAGATGCTTTGAACAATGAGTTGTTAACAAAAATTCAATCCGTACGTTCTTTCTCTGAGAAGTACTCCTTTAATGTATTTCAGATGGTGAAAGATTATTTCCAAAACATTATTTTGACAACCTTTCTTCTTGTTATGGTTGGCTGGTTTTTGTTGTTCAAGCCTAAGAAAGTCTATGGCTGGTTACTCCCGCTTGTTCCATTTGCACTCATCGGTGCACTATTTGTTAGGCAGAGAGTAGTAGAACGTGTTTATATCCCGATTATCGTTAGCTTTTTAATCTTTTTCGTCTACTATGCGCCCTTATTTTACAATAAGCGTAAACTGTTGAAAGAAAGAGGAATTTTTTATAGTCTACAACTTGTAGGAATGCTGGCGAGTATGGCCTGGGTAAATAGTGTGGGACAAGAACTTTACTGGTTCCCAATCATTCAATCATCCATGATATCAGAGTATCATGATGTAGTGGAAAAACATTCTGATAAATTGCTTGTTTTTGGCGGTTATGGAACACTTGTCAATTCTCAACCAAGCTTGGCTACGATTAGAATGAAGCCTGATCAGTTAATTGAAAATACAACAACCTTAGGTAATTGGCAAACTTTTTCGCCACATTACTATCAATTAATGGAAAACTACAATGTGGAGGACCCTAGTAATCTTCTTTCATCGGCTTTAGATAAGGAGAACATCCTATTCTTTTGGTCACCTTCCTCAGGAAATATGGATCGGGTCAAAAAAATTATGAAAGAACATTACCAGAAAGATGTTTATTTTGAAGAAGTTGAGTTGGTCACTTCTGATATGAATCTTTATCGACTAAGAACAGGAGAAGATAGATAGGATGAAAAAGCGCATAGGTTACCTAGATATGGCTAAGGGGCTAGCGATTATACTTGTTATTATAGGGCATAGCAGTTTTGTGCCTCTTGGTGCAAAAATACTCCTCTATGTTTTTCATATCCCCTTATTTTTCTTCTTGTCAGGTTTTACTTTAAATGTCACTAAATACAAAACATTTAAGGAATATTTTCTTAGTAAGGTGAAAAGTTTGGTTGTACCCTTTTTTTACCTGAATATTTTTGTTTTCCTCTTTCAACTCTTTGTCATGTATCCTGAACAAGTGTTTAGTTTTAACCTTATTCATTTTGCTAAACAATTATTACTGTCAGATAGACTGCATGTTTATTTTCAGTTATGGTTTCTGAATGTCATGTTCTTGGCTCATGTTGTTAGTTACTTCATTCTGAGAAGAAAATGGTCGATTGGTCAATGGATACTAATTGCTATTTCCCTCTTATTCTTGGTCGTTCTAGGACAAAAAGTTTATTCTTGGAATTTTTATCTTATCTGGAATATTGATCTAGTTCCTGTAGCCATCATTTTTACACTCTTAGGTGTCGGTGTGAGAAAATATTTAGCGCAACTGGAAAAGTTTTTTGCAATATACTATTTACCAGTTGCCTTATTGCTAACTATGGTGATAGGTAAACTAAACTATAATTTGAGCGGGAAACAGATTGTTGATCTTTACTATCAACAGATTGGAAACCATCTCTTGTTTTACATTGCTGCAATTTCAGGTATATGGTCCACCCTCATATTCTTTAAGTCAATTCCTGAAATGACTCTCTTGAAATCAATCGGTCAAAGAACCTTGATTTACTATGGTGTCCATGCCCCGATTGTTTTAGTATTGGTAGAAAAATTAGTTTTACAATTATCTACAAGATATACCGGTATTTTTGTGAATGCCTATATTACAACAAGTGTTGTGACAATATTGACTTTGGTAGGGTGTGAATTGATTGTCAGAGTATTTAGAGGGACTAATTTCCCTTTTGGATTTAAGAGGTTAGGAGACAAAAATGAGTAGAAATAATCCGATTTTATATATCGTGATTCCATGTTATAACGAAGAGCAGGTATTGCCTCATACTAACCCAATGTTTGTGGGAAAAATAGAGGAGCTTGTGAAAAATCAAGAGGTTCATCCAAATAGTAAGGTCATGTATGTGAATGATGGCAGTAAGGATAAAACTTGGGAACTTATCCAAGAATATGCTTCATCGAATCCATTTGTTGTAGGTATTTCTCAAAGTCGAAACCGTGGTCATCAAAGTAGTGTTCTTGCTGGGATGTATGAAGCTGCAGAATTTGCGGATATCGTGATTACCATTGATGCAGATGGTCAAGATGATATTGATTGTATGAATCAGATGATTGCTGAATATAAGTCAGGTTCAGAGATTGTCTACGGCGTTCGTGATAACCGAGAGACAGATTCGGCTTTTAAACGTATTACAGCAGAGGGATTCTATAAAGTGATGCATTTATTTGGAGCGGATGTCGTTTTTAATCATGCTGATTATCGTTTAGTCTCAAAACGATTTCTACAGGAATTATCCAAGTTTAAAGAAGTCAACTTATTCCTTCGTGGACTGATGCCTCTTGTAGGATTTAAGTATTCCTACGTGACCTATAAACGTCATGAACGGATTGCTGGTGAGAGTCACTATCCACTCTCTAAAATGCTTGGTCTAGCTATGGATGGAATTACTAGCTTATCGATTAAACCAATCCGTTTGATTACTAGCTTGGGAGTTATGACTTCACTGTTTAGTTTTTTGTTGATCATCTGGGTTTTGTGGAGCAAATTTGCTGGTACAGTAGTAGCTGGTTGGGCCAGTACCTACGCAATTGTAAGCTTACTTGGCGGGGTTCAACTCATTAGTCTTGGTGTAATTGGGGAATATATCGGAAAAATCTATCTAGAAACGAAAAAACGTCCAAGATATATTATCAGCGATCGCACCTATGATGAGAGTGATGAGTAACCTCACCTCAAAACTTGAAAACTTTTGAAATTCTGATATAATAGAACTACTCAAGGGAGTAGCTGGCGGTTAACCGCGATAGTGTCGTCATTACGAATTATTTCCGGCACTATATTAAACAGCGAGACTTGTTTTTTTAAAAAACAGGTCTCTTTTTTTGTAAAAAGAGGCCAAAAGGAGGAGACTGTTTTGTCAAAAGAACAAAATAAAGACTTGTTTTACACACAAGCCTCAGAAGAAGTCCTAAAGAACCTGGACTCATCGATCGAAGGTTTGTCAACTACTCAAGCTCAAGAACGCTTAGCGACTTATGGTCGTAATGAGTTGGAAGAGGGAGAGAAACGTAGCCTACTAGCTAAATTCCTTGATCAATTTAAGGATTTGATGATTATCATCTTGCTTGCGGCAGCGGCACTTTCTGTGATTACAGAAGGAATGGACGGTCTAACGGATGCCATTATCATCTTGGCCGTTGTTGTCTTGAATGCTGCCTTTGGGGTTTACCAAGAAGGGCAAGCAGAAGCAGCCATTGAAGCTCTGAAAAATATGTCTAGCCCGATGGCCCGTGTTCGTCGTGATGGTCATGTTATTGAGATTGACTCAAAAGAATTGGTACCTGGGGACATCGTCTTGCTTGAAGCGGGAGATGTCGTGCCTGCAGATATGCGTTTGTTTGAAGCAGCTTCTCTTAAAATAGAAGAAGCAGCTCTTACAGGGGAGTCTGTGCCAGTTGAAAAAGATGTGACAGGACTTGTTGAAGCAGATGCTGGTATCGGGGATCGTGTTAACATGGGTTACCAAAACTCAAACGTAACATACGGTCGTGGTATTGGTGTCGTGACCAACACTGGTATGTATACAGAAGTTGGTAAGATTGCAGATATGTTGGCTAATGCCGACGAGACAGAGACACCATTGAAGCAAAGCCTGGAACAATTATCTAAGGCCTTGACTTACTTAATCATTGTGATTGCAGTGATTACCTTCTTGGTTGGTGTCTTTGTTCGTGGAGAACATCCATTAGAAGGCTTGATGGTGGCGGTTGCCCTTGCAGTAGCTGCTATTCCAGAAGGGCTTCCTGCCATTGTAACCATCGTTCTATCTTTGGGAACTACAACCCTTGCAAAACGTAATTCGATTGTCCGTAAATTGCCAGCGGTTGAAACGCTTGGTTCAACAGAAATCATTGCATCTGATAAAACAGGTACCTTGACCATGAACCAAATGACGGTTGAAAAAGTTTATACCAACGGTCAATTGCAAAGCTCGGCATCTGAAATTGCTGCTAACAACAATACGCTACGTATCATGAACTTTGCCAATGACACCAAGGTGGATCCATCTGGCAAGCTGATTGGGGATCCAACGGAGACAGCTCTTGTACAGTTTGGTTTGGACCACAACTTTGATGTTCGTGAAGTCTTGGAAGATGAGCCACGTGTAGCTGAATTGCCATTTGACTCTGATCGTAAGCTCATGTCTACCATCCATAAGGAAGCAGATGGCTCTTACTTTATCGCTGTCAAGGGTGCGCCTGACCAATTGCTCAAGCGCGTGACTCGTATCGAAGTCAATGGGGAAGTTCGCCCAATCACAGAAGAAGATAAAAATGCCATCCTTGCAACCAACAAAGACTTGGCTAAACAAGCCCTTCGTGTCTTGATGATGGCTTACAAGACAAGTAACGAAATTCCAACCTTGGAATCTGAAATTGTTGAATCTGACCTTATTTTCTCTGGTTTGGTCGGCATGATTGACCCTGAGCGTCCAGAAGCTGCAGAAGCTGTTCGTGTAGCTAAAGAAGCAGGGATCCGTCCAATCATGATCACAGGTGACCACCAAGATACAGCGGAAGCTATTGCCAAACGTCTCGGAATCATCGATCCAAATGATACAGAAGATCATGTCTTCACTGGTGCGGAGTTGAATGAACTCACGGATGAAGAATTCCAAAAAGTCTTCAAGCAATACTCTGTTTATGCTCGTGTATCACCTGAGCACAAGGTTCGTATCGTGAAAGCATGGCAAAATGAAGGTAAGGTTGTTGCCATGACGGGTGATGGGGTCAACGATGCGCCTTCACTTAAGACAGCTGACATCGGTATCGGTATGGGGATTACAGGTACTGAAGTTTCTAAGGGAGCTTCGGATATGGTCCTTGCTGATGATAACTTTGCAACCATTATCGTAGCGGTAGAAGAAGGACGTAAGGTCTTCTCAAATATCCAAAAATCAATCCAATACCTCTTGTCTGCTAATATGGCTGAAGTTTTCACCATCTTCTTTGCAACCTTGTTTGGTTGGGATGTGCTTCAACCAGTGCATTTGCTATGGATTAACCTGGTAACAGATACGCTTCCAGCTATCGCTCTTGGGGTTGAACCAGCTGAGCCAGGCGTTATGACTCACAAACCTCGTGGACGTAAGTCTAACTTCTTTGATGGTGGTGTCTTCGGAGCAATCATTTATCAAGGAATCTTCCAAACCATGCTAGTTCTAGGTGTTTATGGTTGGGCTCTTCTCTTCCCAGAGCACCAAAGTCATACTGAAATCCATGCGGATGCCCTTACCATGGCTTTTGCAACTCTCGGTTTGATCCAATTGCTCCATGCCTTTAACGTTAAGTCGGTTTACCAATCTATCTTTAAAGTGGGACTCTTTACCAACAAGACCTTTAACTGGTCTATCCCAGTTGCCTTCGTCCTCTTTGTGGTGACAATTTTGGTTCCTGGATTTAATAATCTCTTCCACGTTTCAAACTTGAGCTTGACTCAATGGATGGTGGTCGCTGTTGGAGCGCTTATGATTGTAGTCCTTGTTGAGATTGTCAAAGCAGTTCAACGAGCACTTGGAAAAGATAAAAACGCTATTTAAGCATTGAAAAGTCATCTTCGGATGGCTTTTTTGCTTTTATATAAAGATAAACTGAACAAGATTTTTATGCTATAATCAAGTAGAGATAAAGATGGAGGAAAGAGTCTTGGAAAAGAAAATTGTAAAAGATATCTTGTTTTTGTCGCAGGTATCCCAGCCTGCTAGTCAGGAAGATCTACCCCTAGCAAAGGACTTGCAGGATACCCTATTGGCTAACCGAGAAACCTGTGTTGGGCTAGCGGCCAATATGATTGGGGTACAAAAACGCGTCATTATTTTTAATATCGGAATGATTCCCATGGTTATGTTTAATCCAGTTCTCCAATCTTTTGAAGGGTCATACGAAACAGAGGAAGGTTGTTTGTCTTTGACTGGTGTAAGGCCAACAACTCGGTATGAAAAGATTACCGTGGCTTATCGCGATATTCATTGGCAAGAACAGACCATTACCCTGACAGGATTTCCTGCTCAGATTTGTCAGCATGAATTGGACCATTTAGAAGGGATTATCATATAAGCAGGTTCAGATTATCTTTCACTAGAATAGTGGAGGATTTCTTAAACTAGCTAAGAAAAAAAACTCGTTTTTCTTGCACTCTTGTTTGAAATTTGAGACAATGAATGAAAGAATAATAAATGGAGGACAGTCAAATGGGATTTTATCTGATGATTGGTTCGATGTTGCTTGGTCTTTTCGCTTTGAAGATAGGATTTTCTCATCTAAAGGAGAAAAAGTTTACTCTGTCATCTATCTTGACAAGCTGCCTTGGGACAGCACTAGTTCTCTTTGCAATCTGGTTAGGATTGCCAAAATAAGGAAAGAAGCCTCGGTATTCACCGAGGTTTTTAGGCTCAAATCCTTGGTAGTCTTAAAAAAATATGCTACACTAACACTATGAAAATTCTAATCCCAACTGCAAAAGAAATGAATACAAATATTCCTAGTTTTGAAGCAAATCCTTTGCGTCTTGAAAGTCAGGCTGTAGTGGATGCATTAGCGACATATTCTGCCCAAGAGCTGGAAAGTTTTTATAAAATCTCTGCCGAAAAAGCACAAGAAGAGTATGACCATATCCAGGCCTTGAAAAATGAAACTGCGACAAACTATCCAGCCTTGCACCTCTTTGATGGACTCATGTATCGCAACATCAAACGGGACAATCTCACCAAGGAGGAGCAAACCTATCTGGAGAAACACCTCATGATAACGTCAGCTCTCTATGGTGTGATTCCAGCCTTTGAACCGATTGCGCCTCACAGACTGGACTTTTTGATGAAACTCAAAGTCGCTGGAAAAAGCTTGAAAAGTCATTGGCAGGCAGCCTATGAGGAGTCGATGAAGGGTGAAGAACTAATCTTTTCACTCTTGTCTTCTGAATTTGAAACTGTCTTCCCTAAAGAAATCCGTGAGAAAATGGTGACCTTCAAGTTCATGGAAGATAGAGATGGAAAACTAAAAATCCACTCAACTATTTCTAAAAAATCCCGAGGAGCCTTTTTGACAGCCTTGATGGAAGGTCAAGTAAGCTCGGTTGAAGAGATTGCAAAACTCAGCTTTGTGGGTTTTCATTATCGAGAAGATCTGTCTAGCGACAAGGAATTGGCTTTTGTGAAATAGATAGAAAATAGGGTCTGTCCTAAATTGTACCAAGGCAGGCTTTTTATGATTTGATGCTTCTATTTTTAGTTTAGAATGGTAGGAATTTTCACACAATTTTGGTATAATAGGACTATTAGAAAATTTCAAGGAGACAAACATGTCAGTTAAAATTGCTTTACTTGGATTTGGTACAGTAGCCAGTGGTGTACCATTCTTGCTAAAGGAAAATGGAGAAAAAATTGTTCAAGCAGCACATTCAGAAATTGAAGTAGCCAAGGTTTTGGTCAAAGATGATCAAGAGAAAGCCCGCTTGCTTGAAGCAGGAAATGATTTTAATTTTGTAACAAATATCGATGAAATTTTGTCAGACAATGACATCACGATTGTTGTTGAGTTGATGGGGCGTATCGAACCTGCTAAAACATTTATCACTCGTGCTTTAGAAGCAGGGAAACACGTCGTGACAGCTAACAAGGATCTTTTGGCAGTCCATGGTGCAGAATTGCTTGAGGTAGCCAAAGCTCACAATGTTGCCCTATACTACGAAGCAGCAGTTGCAGGAGGAATCCCAATTCTTCGTACCTTGGTTAACTCACTAGCATCAGACAAAATCACACGTGTTCTTGGTGTTGTGAACGGAACATCTAACTTCATGATGACCAAAATGGTAACAGAAGGCTGGTCTTATGAAGATGCTTTGGCAGAAGCCCAACGACTTGGCTTTGCTGAAAGCGACCCTACCAATGACGTTGACGGGATTGATGCGGCTTACAAGATGGTCATCCTCAGTCAGTTCGCCTTTGGGATGAATGTCAAGTTTGAAGATGTAGGCCACCAAGGAATTCGCAACATTACTCCAGAAGATGTAGCAGTAGCTCAAGAACTTGGTTACGTAGTCAAATTGGTTGGTTCTGTTGAAGAAACGGCATCTGGTATTGCTGCTGAGGTTACGCCAACCTTCCTTCCTAAAGCACATCCACTTGCGAGTGTTAATGGTGTTATGAATGCAGTCTTTGTAGAGTCTATCGGTATCGGGGAGTCTATGTACTATGGACCAGGTGCTGGTCAAAAACCAACTGCAACAAGTGTTGTGGCTGATATTGCCCGCATCGTTCGTCGTCTGAATGATGGAACAATTGGAAAAGCCTTTAATGAATACAGCCGTCCAGTAGTCTTGGCTAAGCCAGAAGATGTCAAAGCTAACTACTATTTCTCAATCTTGGCTCCAGATTCAAAAGGTCAAGTCTTGAAATTGGCTGAGCTCTTTAATGCAGAAGATATCTCCTTCAAGCAAATCCTTCAAGATGGTAAGCAAGAAGGCAAGGCTCGTGTTGTCATCATCACTCATAAAATCAACAAGGCACAGCTTGAAAATATTACAGCAGCTTTGAAGGGTGTAGCCGAGTTTGAACTTCTCAACACCTTCAAGGTTTTAGGAGACTAAGATGAAGATTATTGTACCTGCTACAAGTGCCAATGTGGGTCCTGGTTTTGACTCGGTTGGTGTAGCTGTAACGAAGTATCTAGAAATTCAGGTTTGTGAGGAACGTGAAGAATGGATGATTGAGCACCAACTGGGCAAATGGATTCCACGTGATGAACGTAATCTTTTGCTAAAGATTGCTCTACAAATTGTTCCAGACCTACAACCACGACGTTTGAAAATGATTAGTGATATTCCTCTTGCACGTGGACTAGGTTCTTCTAGTTCTGTCATCGTTGCAGGGATTGAACTGGCAAATCAATTAGGAAATCTTAAATTAAGCGATCACGACAAATTGCAATTGGCGACTAAGATTGAAGGCCATCCTGATAATGTTGCGCCGGCTATCTATGGTAATCTGGTCATTGCCAGCTCAGTCGAAGATCAGGTTTCAGCTGTTGTGGCGCCTTTCCCAGAGTGTGCTTTCCTAGCTTATATTCCAAACTACGAATTGCGAACTCGCGATAGTCGTGGTGTCTTGCCTAAGAAATTATCATACAAGGAAGCTGTTGCAGCAAGTTCTATCGCCAATGTGGCTATCGCAGCTCTACTGACAGGAGATATGGTCAAAGCTGGCCAAGCTATCGAGAGTGACCTTTTCCACGAGCGTTACCGCCAAGATTTGGTGCGAGAATTTGCGACAATTAAAAAAGTTGCCAAGAGAAACGGTGCTTATGCGACCTACTTGTCTGGTGCTGGTCCTACTGTCATGGTTCTAGCTGATCCTGATAAGATGCCGAAGATTAAGGCAGAGCTTGAAAAACAACCGTTCAAAGGCAAGCTTCATGATTTGCAAGTAGACACAGAAGGCGTGCGCATCGAAGAAAAATAAATATAGCAATAGGATGGGGAAACTCTCTATTAGAGGGCTTCCTGTCCTTTTTTTGAAAATGAAACATGGGAATTGATACTCAATGAAAATCAAAGAGCAAACTAGGAAGCGAGCCACAGGCTGTACTTGAGTACGGCAAGGCGAAGCTGACGTGGTTTGAATTTGATTTTCGAAGAGTATGAAAGGTTTCCCGTATTTGATGACCGATAGAAGGTCAAGGAGGATTTGAAATGGCAGAAATATATCTAGCAGGTGGTTGTTTTTGGGGCTTGGAAGAATATTTTTCCAGAATTTCTGGAGTGCTGCAAACAAGTGTTGGTTACGCTAATGGTCAAGTTGAAACCACCAATTATCAATTAATCAAAGAAACAGATCACGCAGAGACTGTGCAAGTCGTCTACGATGAAAAGGTAGTCTCGCTTCGTGAAATCTTGCTCTATTATTTCCGAGTCATTGATCCCCTATCTGTCAATCAACAAGGGAATGACCGTGGTCGTCAATACCGCACAGGGATTTATTACCTAGAAGAAGCTGATCTACCAACGATCAATACAGTAGTCCGCGAACAAGAACTACTCATCGGTCGTAAAATTGCAGTGGAAGTGGAGAAGCTTCGTCACTATATCTTAGCTGAAGACTATCACCAAGACTACCTCAAGAAAAATCCTGGTGGCTATTGCCATATCGATGTGAGAGATGCAGAGAAACCATTGATAGACGCAGCTAACTACGAAAAACCTAGTCAGGAAGTATTACGAGAACAACTGTCTGAAGAGTCCTATCGAGTCACGCAAGAGGCTGCGACGGAAGCTCCCTTTAGCAATGCCTACGACCAAACTTTTGAGGAAGGAATTTATGTCGATATCACGACTGGTGAGCCCCTCTTCTTTGCCAAGGATAAGTTTGCCTCAGGCTGTGGTTGGCCAAGCTTTAGCCGACCAATTTCTAAAGAGCTCATTCATTACTACCAGGATTTGAGTCACGGTATGGAGCGTATCGAAGTTCGGTCACGTTTGGGTAATGCCCACTTGGGTCATGTCTTTACAGACGGGCCTCAGGAACTAGGTGGCTTACGCTATTGTATCAATTCTGCTTCTTTACGATTCATTGCTAAGGATGAGATGGAAGAGGCTGGTTATGGCTACTTGCTTCCATATTTAAACAAGTAAAAAGATGGTGGTTTTTCCACCTTCTTCATTTTGGAAATAGAAGGGACATATGAAACAATTACTTTCTTACTTTAAACCCTACCTCAAGGAGTCTTTCCTAGCACCCTTGTTTAAGCTGCTAGAAGCTGTTTTTGAACTCTTGGTACCCATGGTGATAGCTGGGATTGTCGACCAATCCATCCCTCAAAAAGATCAAGCTCATCTCTGGATGCAAATGGGTCTCCTCTTTGTGTTTGCAGTTATCGGCGTTTTGGTAGCCTTAGTAGCTCAGTTTTACTCAGCCAAGGCGTCGGTCGGATTTGCTAAAGAGTTGACCAATGATCTCTATCGTCATATTCTCTCCTTGCCCAAGGATAGTAGAGACCGTTTGACGACTTCGAGTTTGGTGACGCGTTTGACTTCAGATACCTATCAGATTCAGACAGGGATCAATCAATTTTTACGCTTATTTTTAAGGGCGCCTATTATTGTTTTCGGTGCCATTTTCATGGCCTATCGCCTCTCGCCTGAATTGACCTTCTGGTTCTTGGTCATGGTTGCCATTTTGACCCTTGTCATTGTCGTTCTGTCACGGTTGGTCAATCCCCTCTACAGTAGTTTGAGAAAGAAAACTGACCAGCTGGTTCAGGAGACGCGCCAACAGATACAAGGGATGCGTGTGATTCGTGCCTTTGGCCAAGAAAAACGAGAAATCGAGAACTTCCAATTACTCAATCAAGTCTATACAGCTATCCAAATGAAAACAGGCTACTGGTCCAGTCTCTTGACCCCCTTGACCTATTTGATCGTCAATGGAACTTTGCTGGTGATTATCTGGAATGGTTATATTTCTATCCAGGGAGGCTGGCTCAGTCAGGGTGCCTTGATTGCTCTGATTAACTATCTTCTACAAATCTTGGTAGAGTTGATAAAACTAGCCATGCTCATTAATTCACTCAACCAGTCCTATATTTCTGCTAAGCGGATTGAAGAAGTCTTTGCAGAAAAGCCTGAAGATATACTGGCAGAAATTGCTCAAAAAGAAACTTCCTCGAACCAGTCCTTACGAGTTGAACACTTGAGCTTTACCTACCCAGATGCTGCTCAACCATCCTTTCGAAATCTTTCTTTTGCTATGAAACAAGGACAAATTCTTGGAATTATCGGGGGGACTGGTTCTGGTAAGTCAAGTTTGGTACAAGTCCTACTTGGCCTTTATACGGCAGATAAGGGAAGTGTTTCCCTTTATCGAGATGGACGTAGTCCTCGCAATCTTTCTGAATGGCGGTCCTGGATGGCTTATGTTTCTCAAAAGGTTGAACTCTTTAAGGGAACCATTCGTTCCAACTTGACCTTGGGTATGGAAGAAGCTGTCTCGGACCAAGAACTCTGGCAGGCTTTAGAAATTGCTCAGGCCAAGGACTTTGTCAGTGACAAGGAAGGCCAGCTGAACGCAGAGGTTCAAGCAGGCGGTCGTAATTTCTCAGGTGGGCAAAAACAACGCTTATCAATTGCCCGAGCAGTCTTACATCAAGCACCATTTCTCATCTTGGATGATGCGACGTCAGCCCTTGATACCATTACTGAGTCTAATCTTCTGAAGTCTGTTCAAGATAAGCTACCAAACACCAGCTTGATCTTGATTTCCCAACGAACTTCAACCTTGAAGATTGCTGATCAAATTCTCCTTTTAGAGAAAGGGGAGCAATTAGCACTTGGAAATCATGAGGAATTGATGGAAACTAGTCAAGTCTATCGTGAAATCAATGCATCCCAACATGGAAAGGAGGACTAGAATGAAAGGCAAATATGCAAGTCAAACCCTTAAACGATTAGCAAAAGATTTAGCTGGCCATCCCGTCCTTCTTTTCCTGGCTTTCTTGGGTACCATTGCTCAGGTAGCCCTATCAATCTATCTACCAATCTTGATAGGACAGGTGATTGACCAAGTCTTAGTCGATGGTTCATCCCAGCTATTTTGGCAGATTTTCCTCCAGATGATTTTGGTGGTGATAGGAAATACGCTGGTACAATGGGCCAATCCTCTCCTCTATAATCGACTGATTTTCTCCTATACTAGAGATTTGCGCGAAAAAATCATTGAAAAGCTCCATCGTCTTCCGATTGCCCTTGTAGATAGACAAGGTAGTGGGGAAATGGTCAGCCGTGTAACGACAGATATCGAGCAGTTGGCAGCGGGTCTGAATATGATTTTCAACCAATTTTTCATAGGAGTTTTGATGATTTTGGTCAGCATCCTTGCTATGCTCCAAATCCATCTATTGATGACTCTCTTGGTTCTGCTCTTAACACCTCTATCTATGGTCATTTCACGCTTTATCGCTAAGAAATCCTACCATCTCTTTCAAAAGCAGACAGAGACTAGGGGGATTCAGACTCAGTTGATAGAAGAATCGCTCACCCAACAGGCCATTATCCAGTCCTTCAATGCTCAGGAAGAATTTATCGAGAGACTTCATGAGGCAAATGACAACTACGCAGGTTATTCTCAGTCGGCTATCTTTTATTCTTCGACAGTCAATCCTTCCACCCGTTTTGTCAATGCCCTCATTTATGCCCTACTTGCTGGTGTTGGAGCCTTACGCATCATGGCAGGTTCTACTTTGACGGTTGGGCGTTTAGTGACCTTTTTGAATTATGTGCAGCAGTACACCAAGCCTTTTAATGATATTTCATCGGTCTTAGCTGAGTTGCAAAGTGCCTTGGCTTGTGCAGAACGTGTTTATACTGTTTTAGAAAGCCCTGAGATTAGAGAAACTGGTCTTAAAGAATTGAACAGCGACCAAGTCAAGGGAGCTATTTCCTTTAAGCATGTCTCCTTTGGCTACAATCCTGAAAAGATCTTAATCAAGGACTTGTCTATTGACATTCCGGAGGGTAGCAAGGTTGCCATCGTTGGGCCAACGGGTGCAGGGAAGTCAACCCTCATCAATCTCCTCATGCGTTTTTACCCGATTAACTCTGGAGATATTTTGCTAGATGGTCATTCGATTTATGACTGTACCCGATCATCATTGAGACAGCAGTTTGGGATGGTGCTTCAAGAAACTTGGCTCAAGCAAGGAACCATTCATGACAATATTGCCTTTGGAAATCCTGATGCTAGCCGAGAGCAGGTCATTGCGGCAGCCAAGGCAGCTAACGCAGACTTCTTTATCCAACAGTTGCCACATGGTTATGATACCAAGCTTGAAAATGCAGGGGAATCCTTGTCTGTTGGTCAGGCTCAGCTTTTAACCATTGCCCGCGTCTTTCTAGCCATTCCTAAGATTCTTATCTTAGATGAGGCGACTTCCTCCATCGATACCCGGACAGAGGTGCTGGTTCAGGACGCCTTTGCCAAACTCATGAAGGGGCGGACGAGCTTTATCATTGCCCACCGTTTATCGACCATTCAGGATGCTGATTTGATTCTTGTCTTGGTCGATGGAGATATTGTCGAATATGGCAATCACCAGGAACTCATGACGAGAAAAGGCAAATACTATCAAATGCAGCAAGCAGCCGCTTTTAGTCCAGAATAGACTTTACCTAGTTTCTTAAGCAAATACAAAATAAAAGTTGCCTTCGGGTGACTTTTTTGTTACAATAGCTAGAAAAATTATCCAGTATGAATACTTATATAGAAAAGGAGCCTAGGGATGAAAGTCTTTCAGCATGCAAATATCGTGACTTGTGACCAAGATTTCCATGTCTATCTAGATGGGATTTTGGCTGTCAAAGAATCCCAAATCGTCTATGTCGGTCAGGAAAATCAAGAGATTCTTAAACAAGCAGATCAAATAATAGACTGTCAGGGTGCCTGGATTATGCCTGGCTTGGTTAACTGCCATACTCACTCTGCCATGACAGGCTTGAGAGGCATTCGTGACGATAGCAATCTCCACGAATGGCTAGAGGACTATATCTGGCCAGCAGAAGCAGAATTCACACCAGAGATGACTACAAAGGCCGTCAAAGAGGCACTAACAGAGATGCTCCAGTCAGGAACGACAACTTTCAATGATATGTACAATCCTAATGGAGTGGATATAGCTGAGATTTATGAGGCAGTCAAGGCATCCAAGATGCGTTGCTATTTTTCTCCAACCCTCTTTTCTTCAGATGTGGAGACGACGGCTGAAACTATAGCTAGAACTCGAGCTGTCATCGAGACAATCAAAGGCTATCAAGACCCAAATTTCAAGGTTATGGTGGCCCCTCATTCGCCCTATAGTTGTGATCGAGACTTGCTGGAGGCAAGTCTTGACCTAGCAAAAGAAGAAAACATTCCTCTTCATATCCATGTTGCAGAAACCCAGGAAGAGTCAGGTATTATCCTGAAACGCTATGGCAAACGCCCACTAGCCTTTCTAGATGAACTTGGGTATTTAGACCATAAAGCTGTCTTTGCTCACGGTGTTGAGTTAAATGAAGCAGAAATTACCCGCTTGGCAGATTCGCAAGTCGCTATCGCCCACAATCCAATCAGCAACCTCAAACTAGCCTCAGGGATTGCACCAGTCGTCCAACTTCAAAAGGCAGGAGTGCCAGTCGGGATTGCGACTGACTCAGTTGCTTCTAACAATAACCTCGATATGTTTGAGGAAGGACGCACGGCAGCCCTTTTACAGAAAATGAAGAGTGGTGATGCCAGCCAATTTCCAATTGAAACTGCCCTCAAGGCCCTGTCGATCGAGGGTGCTAAGGTGTTGGGAATGGAAGATGAGATTGGTAGTTTGGAAATCGGCAAGCAAGCTGACTTTCTCGTTATTCAACCCCAAGGCAAAATCCATCTCCAACCGCAAGAAAACATGCTGTCTCACCTCGTTTATGCTGTCAAATCCAGTGATGTTGATGACGTCTACATTGCAGGTGAGCAAGTCGTGAGAGCTGGGAACGTACTAACAGTAGATTTGTAAGTGATACTCTTTCTAATTTTTTTAAAGCTAGGTCGGTGTTGTCTTGACCTCGTTTGCTCTAACAAGCTTATTGAGTGGGTATTTATTGTGTAGGCCGTAAAGAAAAAAGAAGACTCTGTAAGGTCTTCTTTTTGTTACATAATATTTAATTTGAACATTTTTGAGAAGGCTAATGACCTCTATCCTCTTTTAATCTTAGCACGAACTAGGTCGAGCGCATAATGAAGTGTTTTATCTTTGATAATAAAGAGTGTGATAGCGTAATAGATGCCACAAGCTGCGATTGTAGAAAGAACCATGCAGATCATATTCATCGTAACTTCATAGCTATGAACTTGGAAGAGGGTTTTAAAAACAAAATAAATTGGGATGAAACCGAGTGACACGATTGTGTAGCGAGTTAAGGTTGTAAAAATCTCTTTCAAATCCAATAGTTTGTACTTCCTAATAAAGCGAATCTCTAGCAGAACCACAATTGCTTCAGCTAGAACGGTTGTTCCAATGTAGTATTCAGGAGTGAAGATATTATTGAAAAACAGCAAGGAGTTAAATAGAATATTTGCACCACCTCCGATAAAGTAGAAAGCAGTCAAGTGGTTTTCATGGTCATTGATAAAGATAATTTGTTTAGCAAGGATTAATTCTATGGCCCAGATAATGGTACGAAAGGCAAAGACACTTGTTACAATTCCGGCTTCTAGATATTTCTCAGAAGAGTAAATAACTGTAGCATAGGTTCCCAAAACCATAATACCAATACTGGTAGGAATCATGAGGAAGTAAAAGAGGGATGCGCCCTGATTGACCAAATTTTTATAAGAAGTAAAATCTTTTTTTCCTAGATAATAACCAAGTCGTGGGATGCTGACGTTGATAGCTCCGCTAAGGACACTAGCGATCAGCATAACGATACTGGAGGCGATGGTGTAGTATGAGATGTAATTCTCATCAGGACCTTTGGTAATGAACATACGGTCTAGTAAGGTATAGAGCATATTAGCATTTGCTAGAAGGAGCATAGTTAGGAGAGGTTTAGATGACTTGAGAAGTTCGATGAACTCAATCTTAACAAAGGAGACCTCTCGTTTAATCCAGAGGAAGCTTAGCAGATAGTTGATGATAGTTGTCGCACTCATGATGGTAGCATAAGGGACGATATCATCAGGTGTCTTAACGAAAGCGAAGATAGCGACCAACATTCCAATCCGAATAACCAGTGTTTTATAAAGGATAAAAGAATAATTCTCGTAGGCTTCATTCATCCACTCGATATTTAGAAATTGAAAGAGTGCTTGGATTCCAAGGATATAATAAAGGATTTTGAGGTTGACAATACTGGTATCAAAGTGAATAAAGAGGAAGTAGATAACTGTTGTTACAACTGAAGTAATTAGCGAAATATAGAATAACTTAGAAAAGACATAATTGATCTTGTTTTTGTCATCCTTAACTTTACTAATGGCTCGAATCCCATAATTGTAAATCCCAAAGGCAGCGAGTGGAATGACAAAGCTTGCCCAGGTGTTGGCAGTGTTGAAGTAACCGTAATTCGATTTGCTAAGAATCCGCGTTAGATAGGGATTAGTAATCAAAGGAAAAACGATATTCAAGATATTGACCAGCAAGCTAGCCAAAGCATTAACTTTTATATTTTTCATGAAACTTTCTTTCTTACATTCTAAAATAGATACTAGTATTATATCACATTCCAACGCCATTCTTTTGATAAAATTTTTGAAATCTTGTATAATAGATAGAACTGAAAGTATGAGGTTACGAACTATGAAAATGAAACAAATCAGTGATACGACTTTAAAAATCACCATGTCTCTAGAAGATTTGATGGATCGTGGAATGGAAATCGCAGACTTTCTCGTTCCACAGGAAAAAACAGAAGAATTTTTCTATGCAATCTTGGATGAGTTAGAGATGCCAGATAGCTTCTTGGATACAGGTATGCTTAGTTTTCGAGTAACACCTAAGCCAGACAAGGTTGATGTTTTTGTGACCAAGTCTAAGATTGATCAGAATTTGGACTTTGACGATTTGGCAGACCTTCCAGATATGGATGAATTGGCCAAAATGTCTCCAGATGAGTTTTTGAAAACCTTGGAGAAAACCATGGCAGAAAAAACCAAAGATGATATTGAAGCTATTCAATCTTTAGAGCAGGTTGAAAAGGAAGAAGAAGCAGCACTTGATGAAGCCCTCGAAGTAGAAGAAGGAAAAAGAGAGCCTTATATCTACTACATCTTACATTTTGACGATTTATCTAGTTTGGTTTCTTTTGCCAAAACGGTTGACTACCAAATGGAGACTTCAGAACTTTACAAAATGAACGACCAATACTATCTAACAGTTTTGGTTGATGTAGAAGATCATCCAAGTCTTTATCCAGCTTGGTTATTGGCTCGCATGCGTGAATTTGCTGATGATAGTGATATCAGCCGTTCAGTTCTCCAAGAATACGGTCAAATCATCATCAACCACGATGCTGTCCAAGGACTCCAAAAAGTTTAATCTAGAAAAAGAGGTTGGGACAAAAGATCCCGACCTCACTTTTTATTAGCAATCAAACTTTGACGCGGTAGATGATTGAACTTTTTGTTCGTCTTTTATACTCTTTGAAAATCAAATTCAAACCACGTCAGCGTCACCTTGCCGTACTCAGGTACAGCCTGCGGCTAGCTTCCTAGTTTGCTATTTGATTTTCATTGAGTATTAGACTCCAAAAAGCTCCTAATCATCCTCGCGGGGCTGGGACTACGAAATCGAGACTTTGTCTATCGATTTCTGTCCCACCCCCCGCCTTTTGTTATCTTCTCTGTAAAATCTATTTTTTAAAAATTGGATACAGTTTGTATTCAAAAAATTGCTATATTATAATTTGATAGCAGAATTAAAATTTTAGCATAATTTCATGAAAATTTTCTGAATGGACAAAGGTTAGTACGAAGTAGAAAAAAAGTCCAAAAAATAAGGTAAATTAGTAGCTTAAAAGTAAGAAATGGGGTAGAATGGAGGAAGTTACTTTCGGTAGTTTAGAATCGAATTGACTGACAAATCTTTTAGGTGTAAATGTTGCTACAGCAACGATTTTACTAAACTATTATATTTTTTTTGTTTTCAAAGTATAATTTTAGTTTATATTTGAAAATAGATAAAATTTGAATCAGTTTTTGAAAAGAGCCCTCATATAGTTTTTGAATCCTAGCAATTGGTATTCCTATGTCTTCCAATCTTGCTAAAATTGATGAAAAACGATATGATAGAATGAAAAAAGCGAGGTGAAATATGGACCAAAGACGGATTCAAATAGAAACACAGCAGATTCTTGAAGATGTACTAGACAAGGCTTCTTTACAGGAGGGAGCACTATTTGTCTTGGGTTTGTCTTCGAGTGAAGTGCTGGGAGGACACATCGGAAAAGATTCGAGTCAGGAAATCGGTGAACTTATTGTCAAGACTATGTTGGAACTGTTGACGGCTAAGGGAATTCACCTGGCTGTTCAAGGTTGTGAACATGTCAATCGGGCTTTAGTTGTTGAACGAGAAGTAGCTATAAAACATCAGTTGGAGATTGTGAGTGTACTCCCGACCTTACATGCAGGAGGTTCTGGTCAATTGGCCGCCTTTCGCTATATGAAGGATCCCGTGGAGGTCGAATTTATCAGGGCAGATGCTGGTCTAGACATTGGTGATACAGCTATCGGTATGCATATCAAACATGTTCAGGTACCCATTCGACCAGTCTTAAGAGAGATTGGTCTGGCTCATGTGACAGCACTTGCTAGTCGACCAAAACTCATTGGAGGGGCGCGTGCTCAATATCCAATAGATCACATTAGAAAGATTTAAAATGAAAAACAGAAAAATGCAGTTTGATAGAGTCATTAAATACTCTATTCGGAAGTTCTCAGTTGGTGTAGGTTCTGCGGTTATCGGGACATTTCTTTTGGGGGCAAATAACTTTTTAGTTGAAACTGTTGCAGCTAACGAAGTAGCGACACCTAGCCAAGTTCATTACCGTTATTTGGCTGAGCAAGAATTGACAGAAGCAGAAAAAGCTTTAATCCATCGCGAACTTCCTTCTGATTTAAAGCAAGATGATGTTGTCTATCTTGTTTACAGAAAGAAGGAAGTGAATTCTCAACAATTGCCGAACACTGGAAGCGAGGAGTTAGCACTGGCAACTCTTGGATTTGCAACAGCGTCTTTGGTTGTTGTGGTGATGTCTAAAAAACACCGCAATAAAATGTTGGGTCTTCTCTTTATTGGAGCGCTAGGTGGTAGTTACTTTATCCCTCAGTCAGCTCAAGCATTTGAGAATAAAATCCTAGTGTCCTACAATCAAACGATTGCAGCAAGTAGTCAAGAGGACTTGGCAAAAGGTGTCATTCAAATCGAAGGATACGAATACGTCGGTTACTTTAAAGCATCAGATTTCCAAGACCAACCAGAGAAAATTGCTACTGCTAAAGGAACTCAAGAAGTAGGCCATGAAGGTGAATCTCTGGTTCAACCAGAATTGCCAGCTTACACAGGTGAGATTAGTACTAAAGGAACTCAAGAATCAGGCCATGAAGGTGAATCTCTGGTTCAACCAGAGTTGCCAGCCTACACTGGCGAGCTTACAGCCAAAGGAACGCAAGAAGCAGGCCACGAAGGCGAATCTTTGGTTCAGCCAGCATTGCCAGCCTACACCGGCGAGCTTACAGCCAAAGGAACCCAAGAAGAGGGTCACGAAGGCGAATCCCTAGTTCAGCCAGCATTGCCAGTCTATACCAGCGAACTTAGCGCTAAAGGCACTCAAGAATCAGGCCACGAAGGCGAATCTTTGGTTCGACCAGAGTTGCCAGCCTACACCGGTGAGATTAGCGCTAAAGGAACTCAAGAAGAAGGCCACGAAGGTGAATCACTGGTTCAACCAGAAGCCCCAGCCTACACCGGCGAGATTACATCCAAAGGTACTCAAGAATCAGGCCACGAAGGCGAATCTTTGGTTCAACCAGAATTGCCAGCTTACACAGGTGAGATTAGTACTAAAGGAACTCAAGAATCAGGTCACGAAGGTGAGTCTTTAGTTCAGCCAGAATTACCAGCCTATACAGGCGAACTTAGCGCTAAAGGAACTCAAGAATCAGGTCATGAAGGTGAATCCCTAGTTCAACCAGAAGCTCCAGCTTATACCGGCGAGATTACAGCCAAAGGCACGCAAGAAGAAGGCCACGAAGGCGAATCTCTAGTTCAGCCAGAAAACCCCGCCTACACCGGCGAAATCACAGCAAAAGGAACTCAAGAAGAAGGCCACGAAGGTGAATCCCTAGTTCAGCCAGAATTACCAGAGTATACAGTAGCTGAAGCAACTATCACAGAAACTGAAACTGTAGAAGTTCCATATACAAGAGAGTATGTAAATGACGATACTCGCTACACTGATGAAGAAACAGTAATTCAAAATGGTCAAGCAGGAAGTCAGCTGATTCATCGTGTCTATAAGACAGTCAATGGCCAAAAAGTTGGGGACCCAATCAGCACGAGTACAGAAACTGTTAAGGCTCCAGTAAACGAAAAAATTAGTCGTGGTACCAAGGCTATTGAAGGTAAAGTTGAAGAAGTTTCATTTGAAGAAATTCCTTTCGAGACAAGAACAGAAGTAGACAGCACTCTTCCGAAGGGAACAGAAGTTGTTGCTCAAGCTGGTCAAAACGGTAAGAAAAAGATTACCAAAGTCTATAAGACTCTTAAGGGCGTGAAAACTGCGGATGCTCCAACTATTTCAGAGGAAGTTGTCGAAGCTGCGCAAGATCGTCTCATTAAGAAAGGTGATCAAGTCCTCGCTGCGCCAACGTTGACAATTACTCAAATTGATAAAGAAGAATTAGAGCGTAGTGCCAAGGTTCGTTACCAATTGGTCAAACCAACAGGTGTAACCATTAAATCTCTTGAAGTTGTCTTGAAAGACGGAGACACTAGCCTTCAAACAGTCAACATGTCTGAGGGAGATTTGACTGCTAATCTTACAGACTTGAAATACTACAAGGACTACAAGATTGCAACCAAGATGGTTTACGATCGTGGAAATGGGAACGAAGAAGTTGTTCTCACGGAAGAACCACTGCGACTTGATCTCAAAAAAGTCGAAGTCAAAAATATCAAGGAAACCAGCCTTATCAGTGTTGATGACCAAGGTGTAGAAACTGATAATAGTCTATTGTCAGCTAAACCATCAGATGTTAAACCTTATTACTTGAAAGTGACAACTCATGATAACAAGGTTACAAGACTAGCTGTTGACAAGATTGAAGAAGTTACTGTAGATGGTAAAACATTGTACAAAGTAACTGCCCAAGCCCCTGATTTAATTCAGCGTAATTCAGACAACAAGTTCAGTCAAGAATATGTCCATTACTTTGCTAAGCCAAAAGCTCATGAAGGTGATGTTTATTACGATTTCAATGATCTTGTAAAGGCCATGCAGGACAATCCTACTGGTACCTTTAAGCTTGGTAGCAGTATGAATGCAAGTAACGTGAACCCCGCTGGCAAGTCTTATGTAACCAATGCCTTCAAGGGAACATTGGAAAGTACAGAAGGTAATAAATTTGCCATCTATAACATTACGAGACCATTGTTTGGTAACATTGAAGGTGGTACTGTTAAGAATCTCTTGCTTGAAAATGTCAACATTGACATGCCAGGATTTGATCGAGTAGCACCAATCGCAAATGTTATCAAAAATAATGCGACTGTCGAAAATGTTAAAGTAACAGGTAATGTTGTCGGGGGCAACGATGTAGCTGGTATTATCAATAAAATTGATGGTAGTGGTAAGGTAAGTAATGTTGCCTTTATCGGTAAGATTCACGCTGCTGGAAACAAAGGTTGGTACTTAGCAGGTGTTCTAGGCGAAAACTGGAAAGGTATCGTAGAAAAAGCCTACGTTGATGCTGAAATTACTGGTAACAAGGCAAAAGCTGCAGGTTTAGTTTATTCTTCTCAAAATGGTGGAGATAACAATACACTAGGAAGAGAAGGTGTTCTTAGAAATTCAGTTGCTAAAGGTTCGATTGAGCTGAAGGAAGCTGTTCAATCTGGTGGATTACTTGGTACTAACTGGGCCTTGGGTGCTATTGAAGACAACATCACGATGATGAAAGTCAAAACAGGTGAGATGGTCTTTGGTCACTCTGATATTGACGCCGATGATTACTTCACGTATTCAAGAACAAAACGTAACTTTAGTGTTGAGGGAGTAAGTGAGGGTAATAAATCTTATAAGAATTCTCGCAAGATTCCTAGCATTTCACAAGAAGAAGCTGACAAGAAGATTGAAGCAATGGGGATCACTGCTGATAAATTTGAAAGCACCAAACCTGTTGAAGACAAACTTAATAACATTGTCAACAAAGCTGATCAATACAAAACAATCGATGGTTACGACGCTTCTCGTGAACTTGCCTACCGTAATATCGAAAAATTGCAACCATTCTACAACAAAGAGTGGATTGTTAACCAAGGAAACAAATTGGCTGCAGGAAGTCCTCTCTTGACCAAGGAAGTCTTGTCTGTTACTGCCATGAAGGGCAATGCTTTTGTAACAGAATTGGCTGATGCCGACCATATTATGGTTCATTATGGTGATAAGACCAAAGACATCTTTACTGTTTCGCTGAAAGAATCTAAGGTCAAACAAGTCAAAGAGTACAGCATTGCTGAACTTGGAGAAGTTGTTTACACTCCGAACATGGTTGACAAAGACCGTAGCGATCTTATCAATACTATCGTTGAAAAATTAAGTCCAGTTGAATTGCAATCAGATCCTATCTACACACACCTAGGTAGAACAGGACCAAATAAAGTTAACGCTATAAAAGATCTTTACCTAGAAGAAAGCTTCAAAGAAGTCAAGGATAATCTGGCTAAATTTGTGAAACAGTTGCTTGAAAATGAAGACCATCAATTAAACACAGATGAAGCTGCTAAACGTGCCTTGATTAAGAAGATTGATGACAACAAGGCTGCTGTTCTTCTTGGTTTGTCTTACCTCAATCGTTACTACGGAGTTAAGTTTGATAACTTCAATATCAAGCAACTCATGTTGTTCAAACCAGACTTCTATGGTAAAAATGTCAATGTGTTAGACTTCTTGATCAAGATTGGTTCCAAAGAAAATAACATTAAAGGTGATAGAACTTTAGAAGCTTATCGCGAAACTATCGGTGGAGTTATCGGTATAGGCGAGTTAAACAGTTTCTTAGACTATAATATGCGTCTATTCACAGAAGACAAAGATCTAAATGATTGGTTCATTAAAGCAACTAAAGATAATGTCTATATCGTGGAACCAAAAACAACAACTCCTGAGTTTGCGGATAAGAAACACAGAGCCTATGAAGGATTAAACAACGATATGCACGGTAAGATGATCTTGCCACTCTTGAACTTGAAAGATGCCCATATGTTCTTGATTTCAACTTACAATACAATGGCTTATAGTTCATTTGAAAAATATGGTAAGTATACTGAAGCAGAACGTAATGCCTTTAAAGCTGAAATCGATAAGGTTGCAAAAGGTCAACAGAATTATTTAGACTTCTGGTCACGTCTATCAATCGATAAAGTTCGTAATCAACTTTTGAAGAGCAACAACATGGTTCCAACACCTGTTTTGGATAACCAAAACTATAAAGATATTAGTACTGATAAATACGGTCACACTAATAGTGGTAAAGATGTGGCGCCTATCCGTGAATTATACGGACCTACAGGACGTTATCATGCGACTGACTGGCGTATGGGAGCTGTGGCTCGCGTTTATCAGAATCCATATAAAGATGATTCTGTCTTCTTCATGGTTACGGATATGATTAGTGACTTTGGGGTTTCTGCCTTTACCCACGAAACAACTCACGTAAATGACCGTATGGTATACTTGGGTGGCTCAAGACACCGTGAAGGTACTGATTTGGAAGCATTTGCACAAGGAATGTTGCAAACTCCATCAGTATCAAATCCAAATGGTGAATACAAAGCCCTAGGTCTCAACATGGCTTATGAACGTCCAAACGATGGCAATCAATGGTATAACACCAATCCAAATGATCTGAAGTCACGTGACGAAATTGATCGTTACATGAAGGGCTACAACGACACTCTTATGCTTCTGGATTATCTTGAAGGAGAGGCTGTCCTCGATAAAGCAAATCAAGATTTAAACAATGCTTGGTTCAAGAAGGTTGATAAGCAATACCGAGGAAATAACACCAAGAACCAATTCGACAAGGTTCGACCTTTAAGTGATGAGGAAAAAGCTATTCCTTTACGCACAGTAGATGACTTAATTACGAACAACTTCATGACTAACCGCGGTCCAGGTAACAGAGTTTATAATCCTACTGACTTTGATTCTGCTTATGTGAATGTTCCAATGATGACTGGTATCTATGGTGGTAATACAAGTGAAGGTGCTCCAGGAGCGATGTCATTTAAACACAATACTTTCAGAATCTGGGGTTACTATGGCTATGAAAAAGGCTTCCTAAACTATGCTTCTAACATGCTAAAAGCTGAATCTAAAAAAGCTGGTAAAGATACTTTAGGTGATGACTTCATCATTAATAAGATTTCTGAAGGAAAATTCAACAATCTTGAAGATTGGAAGAAAGCATACTTCAATGAAGTTGTAACAAGCGCTAAAAAAGGAATTCAATCTATTGAAATTGATGGTAAAACATACAATAGCTATGAAGACTTGAAACGTGCATTTGCTGAAGCAGTTGATAAAGATAAGGCTACTCTAAGTAAGGGATCTGTCAAATTTGACAATACCGTATCACTTAAAGAAAAAGTCTTCAAGAAACTTCTTCAACAAACAGATAGCTTTAAAACTTCTATCTTTAAATAATCCAAAACTCTCATCTGCTTATTAGGGCTCTTTGTCAACTGTAGTGGGTTGATAAAAAGTTATAACGGCTCTTTGTCAACTGTAGTGGGTTGATAAAAAGTTATAACCTGGAGAGGACCAACATGGTTCTCTCCTTTTTGATGTTCAAAGCAATGAGGATTCTAGTTTTAAAGTTTTCAAAGTTCCGGAAGCC